>NZ_JBIVBS010000015.1:0-279755 GCF_044746205.1 Streptomyces sp. NPDC086549
GGATCAGCCTGCCTCCAGCTTCAACCGGTCCCTGCGAGGACCGGCGGCGGGCTTTTCATCCCGCGAGATCCATCAGCGCTTCGTGGCGCACAGCCGACCTCATCGATCACCAGAACGGGGACGCGCGCGAGGCGCAGGAGCTCGTCCTGGAGCTTTCCGGTGGTGTGGGCGGCGGCCAGGCGGTCGACCCACTGGGATGCGGTGGCGAACGCGACGCGGTGTCCGGCCTGGCAGGCGCGGATCCCCAGGGCGATCGCCAGGTGCGTCTTGCCGGTGCCCGGCGGGCCGAGGAAGACCACGTTCTCCTTGCCGGTGATGAAGTCCAGGGTGCCCAGATGGGCCACCGCCTCCCGTTTCAGCCCTCGCAGGTGGGTGAAGTCGAACTCCTCCAGGGTCTTGCGGGCGGGAAAACGGGCCGCGCGGATGCGGCCCTCGCCGCCATGGGACTCGCGGGCGGCGACCTCGCGCTGCAGGCAGGCGGCCAGATACTCCTGATGCGTCCAGGACTCGGCCCTGGCGCGTTCGGCGAGCCGGTCGGCAGCATCGAGCAGGGCCGGCGCCTTCAACGCACGGCTGAGGAAAGCCAGTTCGGCGCCGATGTCCCGGGACGTGCTGGCGCGGGTTCGGGTGGCCATGGCATTTACTCCTCTCCTCCGCCGCCCTCGATCAGATGGAAGACGCGGTCATAGGCCGGCAGATCCGGCTGTGCCACCTCAACCGCCGCGGCGACGGCTCCGCCGGAGCGGTACTGGTGCCGCATCGCCGTGGCGGCATCGGCGTGGTCCGGGTCGGTCAGCGTCTGGTGGCGGGCCCAGCAGCGCGCATGCTCGGCAACCACGCGGCCGTCCAGATGGGCCCGCACCGTTTCGGTGTCCGCCTCGATCCGCACGATCCGCCCGATCGCGGCCGGGTGGACGGAGTAGTCGCAGGTGTCCAGGCGGATGTAGTGGTCCCGGCCGATCCGCACCGAGGTCTGCCACCAGCGCGGCGGCGCGGTCGGGGGCAGCGGCAGCATCGCGGCCCGGTCGGCCTCCCACCTCTCGGCCGGACGGGCCTCAAGGGTGCGGTGCACCCGCCGGTTGGCGACCTCAAGCCACGCGGCCAGCTGCGTGTTGAAGTCAGCCGGGGACGTGAACACCCTGCCGGGCAGGAACGACGTCTCCAGGTAGCCGTTGGCCCGCTCGACCAGCCCCTTCGCCTCCGGGTCGCGAGGCCGACAAAGGACCATCTTGCAGGCCAGAAGCCCGGCCAGCGCCGCGAACTCATGACTGAGCACGGCCCGCCCCTCCCGGCGTCGTCCGATGGCCGCCTCGTTGTCCCAGACCAGCACCCGAGGCACCGCATTCCAGCCGGACAGCAGGTCCCAGTGCCCGCTCACCAGATCGGCGGCCTGCCTCGACGGCAGCATCCGCGCGGTGATCATCCGGGAATAGCCGGCCACGATCACCAGCACCGGCGGGCGGCCCGTCTGCCCGAAGCCCAGCGGGATGTCCGCAGGCGGGAACCACAGATCGCACTGGGCCAGCTCGCCGGGCTGATACGCCGTCCGCGAGACCGGGTCCGCCGGCAGATACACCGGCCGCAGTTCCCGCACCCGGGTCGCGGAGAGCCGGGGCGGAGGCTGGGCCAGCTGAACTGAGCCGAGCCGAGCCGCGCCCAGCGGAGCGGAGCGGAGCCGAGCTGGTCAGTGGCCGTGGGGCCGCCCGCTTCTCGGCCAGTGTCGTGCCTCCGCGAGGCGAGTCAAGGGCGCGTCCGTTCCGCTGCGCTCCACTCCCGCGTCGGCTGACGCCGATGGCCCTCCGGGCCACCCTTGACACGCCTCGCTCCAGCACGGCGGAGAAGCGAGCGGGCAGCCCGGGAAAGTGGGCGCCTTGCCGGTGCCAGTCCCTTGGGCGCGCTGCGTTCGTGACCTTTGCTGTGGGCGCGGCAGCGCCTCGCCTGCACGCCGGGTGGGCTTGGCGGCGAGCGGCCGGTGGGTGGGGGTTGGGGGTTGGGTGGGCGTGGGGTGGGGGTGCGGATGGGGTGGGTGGAACGGGGCCCGATGGGTGCGGATGGGGGTGGGGGGTGCGGGTGAGTGCGGGTGGGTGCAGGGGGGATTGGCCGGTTTGGGTCACGTGTGGGGGCGGTCGGGCCGACTGACCTCGTACTTTGCGGAGGGGGGGTCTTCGGGGCTTGCCCAAAGCTGCCAATTGTTGCCGGGATGGGGGTGGTGAGGCCTCTGTGGCCTGTGATGAGCGGGGAGCTGCCGAGCGTAGTTGGCGTGCGCGACCGATCGGCCGGCCGCGTGACGAGCGCGCCTCCCCGCCGGCCTGGCCTGTGGCCGCCGAGCCGTCCCGGCGTGCATGCGAGGTGCTGGCGCGTCCCTCCGTCGACGGGGGCTGGTCAGCCCACCGGAGGGTCGACACCGGGTTGGGCCACTGCTCTTCCGGGCCGCTCGCTCGCTTCTGACCCGTGCTGGAGCGGGCCGGGTCAAGGGTGGCCCGGAGGGCCATCGCCGAAGGCGACGCGGGAGTGGAGCGCAGCGGAACGGGAGCGCCCTTGATGCGGACCGTGGAAGCACGACACTGAGGGGAAGCGAGCGGACCGACAGTCGGCCCGCAGGGCCCCCGACCCACGTGCACGTCAACGCCCTCCATCAACGCCCTCGGCCCATCCACATAACAGCGCCCCCTGCCCACCCACACGACGACGCCCCCTGCCTGTGCGTGGCAGGGGGCGTCGTATCGGGGCTCTCAGCAGCCGGCTACATCACCGGCTACGTCGCCGGCTACTTAACCGGCTCGGGCTCCGGCTCGTTCTCCGTTTCCGCCGCGCCCGCCGGGTCGACCGGCGTCCTGACGGAGTCGAGGAGGAGCTGGGCGACGTCCACGACCTGGATGGACTCCTTGGCCTTGCCGTCGTTCTTCTTGCCGTTCACGGAGTCCGTGAGCATCACGAGGCAGAAGGGGCAGGCCGTCGAGACGATGTCCGGGTTGAGGGAGAGGGCCTCGTCGACGCGCTCGTTGTTGATGCGCTTGCCGATCCGCTCCTCCATCCACATGCGGGCACCACCGGCGCCACAGCAGAAGCCGCGCTCCTTGTGGCGGTGCATCTCCTCGTTGCGCAGGCCCGGGACGCTGGCGATGATCTCGCGCGGGGGCGTGTAGATCTTGTTGTGGCGGCCCAGGTAGCACGGGTCGTGGTAGGTGATGATGCCCTCGACCGGGGTCACCGGGATCAGCTTGCCCTCGTCGACGAGGTGCTGGAGCAGCTGGGTGTGGTGGATGACCTCGTAGTCGCCGCCGAGCTGCGGGTACTCGTTGCCCAGGGTGTTGAGGCAGTGGGGGCAGGTCGCGACGATCTTCTTCGCGGACTTCGGCTTCTTGGTCGACTCGTCCTCGTCGTCCTCGCCGAAGGCCATGTTGAGCGCGGCCACGTTCTCCATGCCGAGCTCCTGGAACAGGGGCTCGTTGCCGAGGCGGCGGGCGGAGTCACCGGTGCACTTCTCGTCGCCGCCCATGATCGCGAACTTCACGCCCGCGATGTGGAGCAGCTCGGCGAAGGCCTTCGTCGTCTTCTTGGCGCGGTCCTCCAGGGCGCCGGCGCAGCCGACCCAGTAGAGGTAGTCGACCTCGGAGAGGTCCTCGATGTCCTTGCCGACGACCGGGACCTCGAAGTCGACCTCCTTGGTCCACTCCAGGCGCTGCTTCTTGGCCAGGCCCCAGGGGTTGCCCTTCTTCTCCAGGTTCTTGAGCATCGTGCCCGCCTCGGAGGGGAAGGCGCTCTCGATCATCACCTGGTAGCGGCGCATGTCGACGATGTGGTCGACGTGCTCGATGTCGACGGGGCACTGCTCGACGCAGGCGCCGCAGGTGGTGCAGGACCACAGGACGTCCGGGTCGATGACGCCGTTCTCCTCGGCGGTGCCGATCAGCGGGCGCTCGGCTTCGGCCAGGGCAGCGGCGGGCACACCGGCCAGCTGCTCCTCGGACGCCTTCTCCTCGCCCTCCATCGTCTTGCCGCCGCCGGCCAGCAGGTACGGCGCCTTGGCGTGCGCGTGGTCCCGCAGCGACATGATCAGCAGCTTGGGG
Organism: Streptomyces sp. NPDC086549; assembly: GCF_044746205.1. Taxonomy (NCBI): domain Bacteria; kingdom Bacillati; phylum Actinomycetota; class Actinomycetes; order Kitasatosporales; family Streptomycetaceae; genus Streptomyces; species Streptomyces sp. NPDC086549. The sequence goes on from NZ_JBIVBS010000015.1 coordinate 4,071, forward strand.
GAGAGCGGCTTGCCGGTGTTCCAGGCGGGGCACTGCGACTGGCAGCGGCCGCACTCGGTGCAGGTGGAGAAGTCGAGGAGCCCCTTCCAGGAGAACTGCTCGACCTGGGAGACGCCGAAGACGTCGTCCTCGCCCGGGTCCTCGAAGTTGATCGGCTTGCCGCCCGAGGTCATCGGCTGGAGGCCGCCGAGGGCGGTCTCACCGTTCGCGTTCCGCTTGAACCAGATGTTCGGGAAGGCGAGGAAGCGGTGCCAGGCGACACCCATGTTGGTGTTCAGCGAGACCACGATCATCCAGATGAACGAGGTGCTGATCTTCACCATCGCGGTGAAGTAGACCAGGTTCTGCAGCGTGGCGGCGCTCAGGCTCTTGAAGGCCACGACCAGCGGGTACGAGGCGAAGTAACCGGCCTCGTAGCCCTCGACGTGGTGCAGCGCGCCCTCCAGGCCGCGCAGCACGTAGATGGCCAGGCCGATGGTGAGGATGACGTACTCGACGAAGTACGCCTGTCCGGCCTTGGAGCCCGCGAAGCGCGACTTGCGGCCGGGGCGGGAGGGAAGGCTCAGCAGGCGGATCGTGATGAGCACGGCGATGCCCAGGACGGTCATCACGCCGATGAACTCGGTGTACATCTCGAACGGCAGGAAGTCGCCGATGACCGGCAGCGCCCAGTCGGCCTTGAAGAGCTGGCCGAACGCCTGTGCCAGGGTCGGCGGGAGGGTGAGGAAGCCGACGGCCACGAACCAGTGGGCGAAGCCGACGATGCCCCACCGGTTCATCCGGGTATGGCCGAGGAACTCCTTCACCAGCGTCACACTGCGCTGATAGGGATTGTCTGTCCGGCTGCCGGCGGGCACGGGCTGGCCGAGCTTGAAATACCGGACGAACTGACCGATGGCGCGTGCGAGCAGGGCGACGCCGACCACGGTCAGGACCAGCGACACGATGATCGCGGCGAGTTGCATGGGGGCTCCTCGGGCCTGCGAGGGTCTTTTCGGGTTCCCGAGCGGGTTCCTCGAAATTACTAAGCGGTAACTTATGCAGTCCGTCTGAGACTACCCGTATCTCTCCTCGCACTGTAGCCAGGGGCAAGGTGATCTGGATCGCTGAGGGGAGCCTGAGGTGACTGAGGTGACTGAGGTGAGCTGACTGGGGGGCCTGAGCCCGACGAGCGATCCGATCGTGTTATTCATACCGAATTGCTGCATTTGCCCCTACTTTGGATCCGTGCTCTACGGGACCCTCGCCGCCTCCACCGCCCTCCTGCTGTCCGCCCTGCTCGCGGCGCTGCTCCGGGTGCCCGGCCTGCGCGCCGGGCTCGTCGAGCGGAGGCAGGCGGGCGCGGCGCGGCGGCGGCCGGTGCCGCTGCTCGGGGGCGTGGCCGTGCTGGCCGCCACCTGTCTCGTCGCCGGGGTGGGGGAGTGGACGCGGGCCGCGCCGCTGGGGGGCGGGGTCGACGAGCTGCTGATCGCGGGCGCCGGTGTCGCCGTGCTCGGGCTGGTCGCCGACGTGTGGCGGCTGCGGGCGCGGGTGCTCACCGCCGGTACGGCGGTCGCCGCCGCGTGTGTCGTGCCGTACGGCGGGACGGGCGTCCCCGCGGGGATCCTGGCCGTGGGCTGGATCGTCTTCGTCGCCCTCGCCTTCCGGGCGCTCGACCACGCCGACGGGCTCGTCGGCACGGTCGGGGTGATCACCGCCTTCGGGGTCGGGGCCTGCGCCGCGGCCGAGGTGATGGACGGGCTGGCCGTGCTGCTCAGTGTGCTCGCCGCCGCCCTCGCCGGATTCCTCATGCACAACTGGCATCCCGCGCGGATCGGGCTGGGGTCCTGCGGATCGCTGTTCACCGGGTTCCTGCTCGCCTCCGCCGCCGTGTTCACCCAGGCGGGGCGCGGCCTCGGGGAGGGCGTGGGCGTGCTGTTCTCGCTCACCGTCCTCGGCACCGCCGACCTCGCCCTCGTGGTCCTCTCGCGGCGCACGGCCCGGCGGTCGCTCCTCAGGAGCGGGCCCGACCATCTCGGCCACCGGCTGCGGCGGCTCGGGCTCACCCCGCGGGGGACCGTGGTCCTGCTCGGCGTCGGTGCCTCCGTCGGGGTGCTCGTCGGAGTGCTTGCCCACACCGGCCGGGCGGGGGACGGGGCCGTGCTGTGGGTGGCGGGCGGGGCGCTTGTGGCCGTACTCCTACTCCTTCGAATTCCTGTCTACAGCCCCCGTCGTATGGTGTCCTCGCAGGTCACAGGTCAGTTGCGTGTAAGGAGCGGATAAGAGTTGAGTCTGTGCGACTCAGGTCTGTTGACCCAGCGGCGAGCCTCATGCACACTTGAGTCCGTTCCACTCAAGTCAGCTGGAGGAAATCACCATGGCACGTGCGGTCGGCATCGACCTGGGCACGACTAACTCCGTCGTCAGCGTTCTTGAAGGCGGCGAGCCCACCGTCATCACCAACGCCGAGGGTGCCCGGACCACGCCGTCCGTCGTCGCCTTCGCCAAGAACGGCGAGGTGCTGGTCGGCGAGGTCGCCAAGCGCCAGGCGGTCACCAACGTGGACCGGACCATCCGGTCCGTGAAGCGTCACATGGGCACCGACTGGAAGATCCAGCTGGACGGGAAGGACTTCAACCCCCAGCAGATCTCCGCCTTCATCCTGCAGAAGCTGAAGCGCGACGCCGAGGCCTACCTGGGCGAGAAGGTGACCGACGCGGTCATCACCGTCCCGGCCTACTTCAACGACTCCGAGCGCCAGGCGACGAAGGAGGCCGGCGAGATCGCCGGTCTGAACGTCCTGCGTATCGTCAACGAGCCCACCGCGGCCGCGCTCGCGTACGGCCTCGACAAGGACGAGCAGATCATCCTGGTCTTCGACCTCGGTGGCGGCACGTTCGACGTCTCGCTCCTGGAGATCGGCGACGGTGTCGTCGAGGTGAAGGCCACCAACGGCGACAACCACCTCGGTGGCGACGACTGGGACCAGCGCATCGTCGACTTCCTGGTCAAGCAGTTCGCGGCCGGCCACGGCGTGGACCTCGGCAAGGACAAGATGGCTCTGCAGCGTCTGCGTGAGGCTGCCGAGAAGGCGAAGATCGAGCTGTCCTCTTCCACCGAGACCTCGATCAACCTGCCCTACATCACGGCCTCCGCCGAAGGCCCGCTGCACCTGGACGAGAAGCTCACCCGGGCCCAGTTCCAGCAGTTGACGGCCGACCTTCTGGAGCGCTGCAAGACGCCGTTCCACAACGTCATCAAGGACGCCGGCATCAACCTCTCCGAGATCGACCACGTCGTTCTCGTCGGTGGATCCACCCGTATGCCCGCCGTCGCCGAGCTCGTCAAGGAGCTGACCGGCGGCAACGAGGCCAACAAGGGTGTCAACCCGGACGAGGTCGTCGCCATCGGCGCCGCCCTCCAGGCCGGTGTGCTCAAGGGTGAGGTCAAGGACGTCCTGCTCCTCGACGTGACCCCGCTGTCCCTCGGTATCGAGACCAAGGGCGGCATCATGACGAAGCTCATCGAGCGCAACACCACGATCCCGACCAAGCGCTCCGAGATCTTCACGACGGCCGAGGACAACCAGCCGTCCGTGCAGATCCAGGTCTACCAGGGCGAGCGCGAGATCGCGGCGTACAACAAGAAGCTCGGCATGTTCGAGCTGACCGGTCTGCCGCCGGCGCCGCGTGGCGTCCCGCAGATCGAGGTCGCCTTCGACATCGACGCCAACGGCATCATGCACGTGACCGCCAAGGACCTGGGCACGGGCAAGGAGCAGAAGATGACCGTCACCGGCGGCTCCTCGCTGCCGAAGGACGAGGTCGACCGCATGCGCCAGGAGGCCGAGAAGTACGCGGAGGAGGACCACGCCCGCCGCGAGGCCGCCGAGACCCGCAACCAGGGCGAGCAGCTCGTCTACCAGACCGAGAAGTTCCTCAAGGACAACGAGGACAAGGTTCCGGGCGAGATCAAGACCGAGGTCGAGGCCGCGATCGCCGAGCTGAAGGAGAAGCTCAAGGGCGAGGACACCGCCGAGATCCGCACCGCCACGGAGAAGGTCGCGGCCGTCTCCCAGAAGCTGGGCCAGGCCATGTACGCCGACGCCCAGGCCGCGCAGGCCGCCGGCGGCCCCGAGGGTGCCACCGCCGGTGGTGCCCGGGTCGACGACGACGTCGTGGACGCCGAGATCGTGGACGACGAGCGCAAGGACGGTGCCGCGTGACGGAGGAGACCCCGGGCTTCGAGGAGAAGCCCGACGTCCCCTCCGGCGCCACCCCCGAAGACGCCGAGTCGAAGGCCGCTTCCTCCGCTTCGGCGGAGGGGGCGGCCCCGGCCGGGGACGCAACTGCACAGAACGCCGGTCTGGTCGCCCAGCTGGACCAGGTGCGCACGGCGCTCGGTGAGCGCACGGTGGACCTCCAGCGCCTTCAGGCGGAGTACCAGAACTACCGCCGCCGCGTCGAGCGCGACCGGGTAGCGGTCCGGGAGGTCGCCATCGCGAACCTCCTGACCGAGCTCCTGCCCGTGCTCGACGACATCGGCCGCGCGCGGGAGCACGGCGAACTCGTCGGCGGCTTCAAGTCCGTCGCCGAGTCGACGGAGACCGTCGCGGCGAAGATGGGGCTGCAGCAGTTCGGCAAGGAGGGCGAGCCCTTCGACCCGACGATCCACGAGGCCCTGATGCACTCGTACGCGCCGGACGTCACCGAGACGACGTGCGTGGCGATTCTGCAGCCCGGGTATCGCATCGGCGAGCGCACCATCCGCCCCGCGCGGGTGGCCGTCGCCGAGCCGCAGCCCGGCGCGCAGACGGTCAAGGCCGAGGGCGCCGACGAGGGCGCCGCGGCCGACGACAAGGAGAGCGGTGGCCCGGAGGAGGGCTGACGTAAACACTGAGCGGAAGGAGGGACGTCGAGGATGAGCACCAAGGACTTCATCGAGAAGGACTACTACAAGGTCCTCGGCGTCCCCAAGGACGCCACCGAGGCCGAGATCAAGAAGGCGTACCGGAAGCTCGCCCGCGAGTTCCACCCGGACGCCAACAAGGGCAACGCCAAGGCGGAAGAGCGCTTCAAGGAGATCTCCGAGGCGAACGACGTCCTCGGCGACACCAAGAAGCGCAAGGAGTACGACGAGGCACGCGCCCTCTTCGGCAACGGCGGTTTCCGTCCGGGGCCGGGCGCGGGCGGCGGCTCCTTCAACTTCGACCTGGGTGACCTCTTCGGCGGAGCCGGAGGCGGCAGCGCCCAGGGCGGAGGAGGCTTCGGCGGCGGGTTCGGGGACGTCCTGGGGGGCCTGTTCAACCGAGGCGGTACGGGGACGCCCCGTACCCAGCCGCGCCGCGGCCAGGACATCGACACCGAGGTCACCCTCAGCTTCACCGAGGCGATCGAGGGCGCCACGGTCCCGCTGCGGATGTCCTCGCAGGCACCGTGCAAGGCCTGCTCCGGCACCGGCGACAAGAACGGCACACCGCGTGTGTGCCCGACCTGCGTCGGCACGGGCCAGGTGGCGCGGGGTTCGGGCGGCGGCTTCTCGCTCACCGACCCCTGCCCCGACTGCAAGGGCCGCGGTCTGATCGCCGAGCACCCCTGCCTGGAGTGCAAGGGCAGCGGCCGCGCCAAGTCGTCCCGGACCATGCAGGTCCGCATCCCCGCGGGGGTGACGGACGGTCAGCGCATCCGGCTGCGCGGCAAGGGCGCGCCCGGCGAGCGGGGCGGCCCGGCGGGCGACCTGTACGTCGTCGTGCACGTCGGCACGCACCCGGTGTTCGGCCGCAAGGACGACAACCTCACGGTGACCGTCCCGGTGACGTTCGCCGAGGCTGCTCTCGGCGGCGAGGTCCGGGTCCCGACCCTCGGCGGCCCCGCCGTCACCCTGAAGCTGCCTCCGGGCACGCCCAACGGCCGCACCATGCGGGCGCGGGGCAAGGGCGCGGTCCGCAAGGACGGCACCCGCGGCGACCTCCTGGTCACCGTCGAGGTGAGTGTCCCCCAGGACCTGACGGGGAAGGCTCGTGACGCGCTTGAGGCGTATCGCGAGGCGACCGCGGACGAGGACCCGCGGGCGGAGCTGTTCGAGGCCGCGAAGGGAGCTTGAGAGTGATGGAAGGCCGTCGACGTAACCCGTATGAACTGACCGAGGAGACCCCGGTCTACGTCATCTCGGTGGCGGCCCAGCTCTCCGGCCTGCACCCGCAGACGCTGCGCCAGTACGACCGTCTGGGCCTGGTCTCCCCCGACCGCACCGCGGGCCGGGGCCGCCGCTACTCGGCCCGCGACATTGAACTGCTGCGCACCGTCCAGCAGTTGTCGCAGGACGAGGGCATCAACCTGGCCGGCATCAAGCGCATCATCGAACTGGAGAACCAGGTCGCCGCGCTGCAGTCCCGCGTCGCGGAAATGCAAGCGGCCCTGGACGGCGCGGCGGCCGCGATGCAGCAGCGCGAGGCCGCCGTCCACGCCTCCTACCGGCGGGACCTGGTCCCGTACCAGGAGGTCCAGCAGACCAGCGCGCTGGTCGTGTGGCGGCCGAAGCGGCAGCAGTCCTCGGACTGACGCCTGTGACGAGGGGCCCGGAGACGGCAGTCTCCGGGCCCCTTCGCGTTGTTCAGGAGACCGGCGGTACGGCCACGCTCACGAGGACCGGGAGCGAGGTGGTGCCGTCGGCACGCACGCCGGAGACCTGGTACCACAGAGTCGTCCCCGTGGGGACGTCGTGGTCGTAGACCGAGGTGTATTCCGACTCGGGCAGTGCGTCGAAGGTTCCGGTCTGCGGATTCCAGCGGGAGAAACGGGCGCTGCCGTAGGTCTCGGTGCCCGCGGGCGACCACATGTCCACGTGTACGGTGCCGGTGCTCCAGACCGACGCGGAGGCCATGTGGGTGGCCCCGGCGGGCGTCTCCACCGTGGGCGTCAGATCGTGCTCCACGGTGTGGGCCGTGGCGCCGCCGCCGACGTTGCCGGCGAAGTCGACGGCCTTGACGACGTAGCAGAGTTTCTCGCCGTCCGCGGGGCCGACGTCCTGGTACGAGGTGGCGCCCGCGTCGGCATAGCCGATGTGCACGGCGTCGGAGCAGCTGACCGAGTCTCCGTCGACGACGGTCGTGCCGCGCAGCACGGAGTACTGGTAGAGGTCGGCGTCGGTCACGGGGGCCCAGGTCACGACCGTTCCCCAGTCCTCGGCGGCCGCCGTCGCGGAGGCCGGCGCCGCGGGAGCCTGTGCGTCGGTGCCGGTGGTGGCGGCCACCTCGGCGCCCGCGATCGACTCCGTACCAGCCTTGTCGTAGGCCTTGACCACGTAGCGGTAGGCGGTGTTCTCGCCCGCCGAGTAGTCCGTGCACAGGTGCTGGACGGTGCCGTCGGCGAGGGTGCGCCGCCAGGTGTCGCAGCGGTCGGTCACCTCGACCCGTCCGGTGCTCGCGCCGCCGGTCCGGTAGACCCGGAAGTCCACGTAGTCCCCGGCGGTCTTGTCGTCCATCCGCCAGGTCAGGGTGACCGCGCTGCGCCTTGGAAACGCCTGGACGCTCGCCGGGGCGGCCACCAGGCGCCGTGCCGCCTTGAGCGGGGTGTAGGCGGTGATCCGGCCGCTGACGTCGACCGCCGCGACCTGGTACTTGTACTCGGCGGAGCGGGCCACGCCGGTGTCGGTCAGCGAGGTGCCGGTGGGCACCCAGTAGATCGAGGGCTCGCCGTCGGCCTTGCGGACCACGCGGTAGTGGACCGCGCCGGGCACCTGGTCCCAGGCCAGGGCGATCCCGGAGTCGGTGCCGGTGGCGGTGAAGCCGGTCGGGACGGTGACGGCGAAGCTGGTCACGGTGGCGCGCGCGGTCTGGGCCGAGTCGTTCCCGGCCTTGTCGTACGCCGTGACGATGTACTCGTACATGTCCCCGGTGGCGGGCGGGACGTCGGTGTACGAGGTGGCCGTGGTCCCCGAGGACAGCTGCCGCCAGGCGCCACTGCCCGCCACCTGCCGGTAGACCCGGTACCCGGCCAGGTCCATCTCGGCGTTCTTCGGCCAGGTCAGCTTCGTCTGCTGGGTGTCGGCCGCATACGTGGCGTTGAGGCCTGCCGGGGCGAGCGGGGCGGTCTTGTCGTAGGTGGCCGAAGTCCGCGGCGCGTACGTGAACTTGACCTTGGCGGCCCCGGTCCAGTTGACGTAGTCGATCCGCAGGGTGTGCTTGCCCCGGGGGATCGTGAGGTTCCGGCTCTTCGACCGTGAACCCGCCGTGTTCGACCAGAGGTCGATCTGGCGGCCGCCGTCCAGGTAGACGCGGATTCCGTCGGTCCCGGAGGCGGTGACGGCGAAAGGACCGCCGGATCCGAAGTCACGGGTGACGGTCCATCGGACGCCGAAACCGTCCTTGGGCAGGCCGGAGAACGGTGCGCCGGTGCCCCAGTCCTGGTCGATCGCGCTGTCGCAGTCGGTCTTCTTCGGAGTGCCCGAGAAATTGGTGTTCGCGAAGAACTTCCGGGTATAGACCGGCGAGGCGCAACCGGTGGCCGCGGAGGCGGGTGTCGCAAGGGCGCCGAGCAGGCCGCCAGTCGTGGCGAGCACGAGGGCGGTGGCGGCCGCGGCGGTCATGCGTCTGGCTGGGTTCATTCGATCCTCTGGTCGAGTCGGAACAACGGCTTCCGGCCGTCGGTGATCACGACTCGCGAGGAATGGAGTTGGTTGTACGGATCTTTGCCCTCCCATGAACTTCCGTTCGATGGAGGGTCCGTAAAGAGTGTTTGGAGGTGATTCCGTTCCCTCTTCACAAGAGCAGCGGAGCGTGCTGTTGCGCACTCGTTAAGTGATTCCGCTTGACGCCAGGTGCGGCGGACGCGTTGTCTTTTCAGACATCTGGGTCGCAAACAGCCCCACGTCCGGAACGCACCTGAAGTGAGCCCCCGAATGCGTCGTATCGCCATATCCGTGGCAGCCTCCACGATGACCCTCTCGCTCGCCGGCTGCGGCGTGCTGAACGCTTCGGGGAGTTCGGCCGACGCCAGCCCGACCAAGGGCAACGACCTCACGGTGGGGCTGCTGCTGCCGGAGACGGCGAACACGCGGTACGCGAAGTTCGACTACCCCATCATCAAGAACAAGGTCGCCGAGCTCACCAAGAAGCAGGGCAAGGTCGAGTACGCCAACGCGGCGGCGGACGCCGACAAGCAGGCCCGGCAGATGCAGCAGATGGTCGCCGACAAGGTCGACGTCATCCTGCTCGACGCGGTCGACTCGCACGCCATCGCGGGCGAGGTGAAGAAGGCCAAGGAAGCGGGCATTCCGGTCATCGCGTACGACCGTCTCGCCGAGGGCCCGATCGACGCGTACATCTCCTTCGACAACGAGCTCGTCGGCGAGGTGCAGGCCCGCACCCTGCTGGAGGCCCTCGGCTCGAACGCCGACACCTCCGACAAGGTCGTCATGGTGAACGGCTCGCCGACCGACCCGAACGCCAAGCAGTTCAAGTCGGGCGCGCTGTCCGAGCTGAACGGCAAGGTGACGATCGCGGCGCACTACGACACCAAGGACTGGAAGCCGGAGAACGCCCAGGCCGAGATGACCGAGGCGATCAACCTGATCGGCAAGGGCAACATCGCCGCTGTCTACTCCGCCAACGACGGCATGGCGGCCGGTGTCATCAAGGCCCTCAAGGCCGCCGGCGTCACGGCCATGCCGCCGATCACCGGCCAGGACGCCGAGCTGGACGGGGTGCAGCGGATCGTCACCGGCGAGCAGTACATGACCATCTACAAGTCCTACCCGGCCGAGGCCGAGGCCGCGGCGGAGATGGCCGTCGCCAAGGTCCAGGGCAAGGACATCCAGTTCGACGCCCTCACCCAGGACCACGTCGACAGCCCGACCAACAAGAACATCCCGTCCCAGCTGGTCACCGTGACCGCCCTGACGCGGAAGAACATCAAGAGCACGGTCATCGCGGACGGCATCTACAAGCTCTCCGACATCTGCGACGCCACGTACAAGGCGGCGTGCGCGGCGATCCACCTCAAGTAGCCGGTCGGGCCCTCCTCCGAGGGCCCTTCACGCAGGTCAATGCGGCGGGGGCGTGAGTGTTCACCCGCGAGGGTGCGGGACGACGGCTGCGTGGCCGTCCACGCGTACGACACGCCGTCGGCGCCCGCAGGTTGTCCGCCAGGACGCGGAAGTCCCCGGCCGCGTCCCGGATCAGGCCGATTCCGGCCACATGGACGCGCACCTCGCCTGGCGGCTCGGCCGCCTGGGCGGCGGGTGGGTCATGCCCCGGTCGGTGCCGGCGCGGGCCGTCCGATCGGGCCGGAAGCCCAGTTCACCAGGTCCGGCCCAGGCGGCTGCCCCGGCCTGACGGAGGTGCCGGGCCGGGGCAGCGCCGGGTGTCCGGACATCCGGGGCAAGCGGTACAACGATGTACCTCTGGCCAGAGGTTCACCACCATCAGCTTGTTGCAATGGGAGGGGATGAGGCCGGGAGGAACCGGGTGATACCGGTGGTTTGCGGCGAGAGTGGCGCGGGGAGCCGTGTTGCGGAGCCGGATCCGTCCGCGCATAGTTGCGCCACGGAAGTGGCAGCAAACCGGGGGTGGAATGGGCGATGGCCGGGCACGGAACGGAGGAGCATCCACACGGTGCCGACCGACTGTGCGGGGCCGGGGACCGCGTGTATTCCCGGGCCGTACGGCGGGGCCGCGTGCCGCGCTCGGACGCCGCGCCGGTGCCCTGCCTGCTTGAGCTCGCCCTGCTGCACCCGGACCCCGACGACATGGACTGGCTGGTGCCGACCTCCCCGCAGGAGGTCATGACCCGGCTGCTGCGCGGGGTGTACGACGAGGTCAGGGAGAGCCAACGGCGGGTCGGTACGGCCGTGGCGGCCTTCGAGCGGTACTCCGGGCTCGGCCGCCAGCTCCAGGCGTCGGCGTCGGCTTCGCCGGAGGGCACGGCGATCCGGGTGCTGGACGGGCTGTCCCGGATCCAGGCCGCGATGGACGAGGCGACCGAGGCCTGCACGACCGAGGTGCTGACGGTGCAGCCCGGCGGCATCCGGCGGGAGGCCGAGCTCACCGAGGGCCTGCACCGGGCGCTGACGCTGCGCGGCCGGGGCGTGCGCATGCGCGACCTGTACACGCACGTGGCCCGGCACGGCCAGGGCCTGCTCAACTACCTGGAGCTGATGGGTGACGCGGTGGAGGCCCGGACCCTCGACGAGGTCATCGACCGGCTGATCCTCTTCGACCGTACGGTGGCCTTCATCCCCGCCAACGCCGACCGCACGATGGCCCTGGAGCTGCGCCACCCGGCCCTGGTCGAATACCTGGTGACGGTCTTCGAGCGGCTGTGGCGTCTCGCGGTCCCGCTGACGGCTCCGCTGCCGGACACCGGCATCGAGGGCATCTCCCACCGCGAGCAGTCCATCGCCGCGCTCCTTGCGGAGGGCCACCAGGACGCGGTGATCGCCGAGCGGCTGGGCATCAGCGTCCGTACCTGCCGGGCCCATATCGCCCGGCTGTCGGAGACGCTGGGTGCGGTGAGCCGGACCCAGCTGGGCGTGCGGATAGCACAGGTGGGGCTGGACGGGGCGCCGCGCGGCGGCGAGCCGGTCACGGTCAGGATCGCGGATCAGGAATCCCGGACCGTCCGATGAGGCAGCCGAGCCGGGCCCGGCTCATCCCTGTGCCCGTCCCGGGGGCGGTGAGGTGTCCTGGTCGAGGATCCCCGACTGGGCGATGCGGTAGCCGAGCTGGGCGCGGCTGCCGCTGCCCAGGACCTGGGCCAGCTTGGCGATGTGGGCGCGGCAGGTGCGTACGTTCATGCCCAGCCGACGGGCTATGGCCTCGTCGACATGGCCCTCCACCAGGAGCTTGGCGATGGAGTGCTGGATCTCGGTGATGCCGCCGGAGTCGGCCGCGTACGGGCCCCCGGCGCTCATCGGAACGGCCCGGTCCCACAGGTACTCGAAGACCTTCATGAGATAGCGGACCAGGCCGGGGTGGCGCAGCTCCAGGGCGACCTTCTGGTCGTCGCGGGCCGGGATGAAGGCGATCGCCCGGTCGACGATGATCAGACGCTCGACCAGTTCGTCGATGGTGCGGTACTCGACCTGGCCGTCGGAGAGCTGGGCCGAGTACGCCAGCTTCTCCGGGTTGTAGCGGGCCGTGTGCTGGTACAGGCTCCGGATCTTCACACCGCGTTCGAGCAGGGCCCGGTCGCGTTCCAGGCCCTGCAGCAGGCTGGTCTCCGATATGCGGTCGGACGGCTGTACCGTGACGAGTTCGGTCCGCACCTGTGAAGTGGCAAGGTCGAGCGCCGCGTTGATCCGTTCACCGCCTTCGAGGACAGTGATGGAGTCGCTGGGCATGCTCACTTCGGCGCCGATCGACATGAACGGCTCGAATATCTGGGACAGTTCGACCGACAGGTTCCTGCGTTCGGTGATCTCGCGCTCGATCGGGTTGAGTCGCCGGGCCAGTGCGATGGCCGGCGGGACCGGGCGGAGCCAGCTGGGATCGTCGGGATCGGGGTGGAGGAGGGCGAGTTCCATCAGGCAGGGAGCGGACTCCGCGTCCGTGCGGGCCACGCGTCCCGCACGCAGAGCGGTGGCGTAAAGGCTGCTGCCTTCGTCACACAGCTCGGTTATCGCGTGAGGATGTGTCGCTTTCGCCTGATGCGTTGCCAAATCTCCACCCCCCAGGGTCCTGAACATGCAGGAACATGATGCACCGATTGTGTGGCCACCACGTGCCCGAATGAGCCATCGTCGTACCTGGCGGGGGAAAAGGGGACCTTCAAGTGAGGACGAAGCCGACAATGCGTAACAGGCTGCTTCGCTCGGTGCTAGGCGCCGCCTTTTCCGCCCTGATAGCCGTCGGGGTGCTCAGTGGCATCTCCGGCGCGAAGAGTGACCTCAAGGCGATCACCGAATGGCCTTCGGTGGCCGCGCACACCGACGCGACGGCAGCAGGAGCTGGGAGCTGACGTGACCACCCCACCCGACGACCGATCCTTCCGCCGTGAAATGGCCACTGCCTACCGGTCCGGCTGGCACTTCATCGACCTGGTCACCGCCATCCCCCACGGCGGTGACTCGCTGATGGTGACCGTCTTCGGTGAGCCGGTCGTCGTCACGCGGGACGAGGACGAGGACGTACGGGCGTACCGGTGCCTGCGCAAGCCCCGTGGTGCGCCGCAGCCCGTGCGATGTGCCGTCCGGTACGGAATGATCTTTGTGAACCTGGACCAACGAGACCATCGGCTGGCGGAGCCGGAGGTTTCGGATGTGAGGACCATCTCGGCCACCCCCCGCAGTGCCTGACGCGATTCCCCCGTCGTAAAAGATCGCTCAGGTACTTCCCCCCGCAGCGGCGTCACCGTGACCTGAACACGGTGACGCCGCTGCAGTTTTGCGGGGGACATTTCGGTGTACGGGCGGTTTTCGGTCTCGTCGACGGTGGCCGGATTCCGACGGGGCGTGTTTCCGCCGCCCTGGGCGGTCATTCGCGGTCGTCTGCGGTCGTCTGCGGTCGTGCGCGGTCGTCCGAGGTCGTCCGAGGTCACCCGCGCCCCAGTGCCCGCTCCACCTCGATCTCGATCAGCACCCGGTTCGGGTTCGGTGAGGGCGTCCTTTCGTAACGCTCGGCATAGCGCCGCTCCGCCTCCGCGACCCGGTCCGGGTCGGCGTGCAGGAAGGCCCGCCCCTCCAGCGTCGCCCAGCGCCGGCCGTCGACCTGGCAGACGGCGACCCGGGCGCCGAACGGAGCGGCCGCGAGGACGTGCGCCGCCTTCGCGCTCGACTTGTTCGTCAGCACCCGAGCAAGCCGCGCCCCGGGGTCGTATGTCACGCCGACAGGTACGACGTGCGGGCTGCCGTCCGGGCGGAGCGTCGTCAGCGTGCACAGGTGGCGCTCCCGCCAGAAGGCGAGGTACGACGCGTCCGGGGCGCCCGGGTCTACGGAGTATGTACTCATGGGTCCGGAAGCTAGCTCCTCAAGGCTCCCCGCACCTACCTTGAGTGGAATAGACTCAACTTTGTGTACGCTGGTTAAGTCAGCAGTGGGAGATGCGGCAGACAGCCGAAGCCGAGGAGGAGAACGCGAACGTGGACGCCGAGCTGACCAACAGGAGCCGGGACGCGATCAACGCGGCCACCAACCGGGCCGTGACCGAGGGGCACCCGGACCTCACGCCCGCCCATCTGCTTCTGGCTCTGCTCCAGGGGCAGGACAACGAGAACATCGTCGACCTGCTGGCCGCGGTCGACGCCGACCAGGCCGCCGTACGGTCCGGAGCGGAGAAGGCCCTCGCCGCGCTGCCCAGCGTGACCGGATCCACCGTCGCGCCCCCGCAACCCAACCGCGAGCTGCTCGCCGTCATCGCGGACGCGGCCGAGCGCGCGAAGGAACTCGGCGACGAGTACCTCTCCACCGAACATCTGCTCATCGGCATCGCCGCGAAGGGCGGCGCCGCCGGCGACGTGCTCTCCCGGCAGGGGGCCACCGCGAAGAAGCTGCTGGACGCCTTCCAGAAGGCGCGGGGAGGACGCCGGGTGACCACCACCGACCCGGAGGGGCAGTACAAGGCCCTGGAGAAGTTCGGCACCGACTTCACCGCCGCCGCGCGCGACGGCAAGCTCGACCCCGTCATCGGCCGGGACCAGGAGATCCGCCGCGTCGTGCAGGTGCTCTCCCGCCGCACCAAGAACAACCCCGTGCTCATCGGCGAGCCCGGCGTCGGCAAGACCGCCGTCGTCGAGGGGCTCGCCCAGCGGATCGTGAAGGGTGACGTCCCCGAGTCCCTGAAGGACAAGCGGCTCGTCGCGCTCGACCTCGGCGCCATGGTCGCCGGGGCCAAGTACCGCGGTGAGTTCGAGGAGCGCCTGAAGACCGTCCTCGCCGAGATCAAGGGCTCCGACGGGCAGATCATCACCTTCATCGACGAGCTCCACACCGTGGTGGGCGCGGGCGCGGGCGGCGACTCCGCCATGGACGCCGGCAACATGCTCAAGCCCATGCTCGCCCGCGGTGAGCTGCGCATGGTCGGCGCCACCACCCTCGACGAGTACCGCGAGCGGATCGAGAAGGACCCGGCGCTGGAGAGGCGCTTCCAGCAGGTGCTGGTCGCCGAGCCCACCGTCGAGGACACCATCGCCATCCTGCGCGGGCTCAAGGGCCGCTACGAGGCCCACCACAAGGTGCAGATCGCGGACAGCGCGCTGGTGGCCGCGGCCACCCTCTCCGACCGGTACATCACCTCCCGCTTCCTCCCCGACAAGGCCATCGACCTGGTCGACGAGTCCGCCTCCCGCCTCCGCATGGAGATCGACTCGTCCCCGGTCGAGATCGACGAACTCCAGCGCGCCGTCGACCGGTTGAAGATGGAGGAACTGGCCCTCGACAAGGAGACCGACCCGGCCTCCCGCGAACGCCTGGAGAAGCTGCGCCGCGACCTAGCCGACAAGGAGGAGGAGCTGCGGGGCCTCAACGCCCGCTGGGAGAAGGAGAAGCAGTCCCTCAACCGGGTCGGCGAGCTGAAGGAACGCCTCGACGACCTGCGCGGGCAGGCCGAACGCGCCCAGCGCGACGGCGACTTCGACTCCGCCTCCAAGCTGCTGTACGGCGAGATCCCCGCCCTGGAGAAGGAGCTGGAGGCCGCCTCCGAGGCCGAGGAGGAGGCCGCCCGGGACACGATGGTGAAGGACGAGGTCGGCTCCGACGACATCGCCGACGTCGTCGCGTCCTGGACCGGCATCCCCGCCGGCCGCCTCCTGGAAGGCGAGACGCAGAAGCTGCTGCGCATGGAGGACGAGCTGGGCAAGCGGCTCATCGGCCAGGCCGAGGCCGTACGGGCCGTGTCGGACGCCGTGCGCCGCAGCCGCGCCGGCATCGCCGACCCGGACCGCCCCACCGGTTCCTTCCTCTTCCTCGGCCCGACCGGCGTCGGCAAGACCGAACTCGCCAAGGCGCTCGCCGACTTCCTCTTCGACGACGAGCGGGCCATGATCCGCATCGACATGTCGGAGTACAGCGAGAAGCACAGCGTGGCCCGTCTGGTCGGCGCGCCCCCCGGCTACGTCGGCTACGAGGAGGGCGGCCAGCTCACCGAGGCCGTGCGCCGACGCCCGTACAGCGTGGTGCTGCTCGACGAGGTGGAGAAGGCGCACCCCGAGGTCTTCGACATCCTCCTCCAGGTGCTGGACGACGGGCGGCTGACGGACGGTCAGGGCCGCACGGTCGACTTCCGCAACACCATCCTCGTCCTCACCTCCAACCTGGGCAGCCAGTACCTGGTCGACCCGGTCCTCGGCGAGGAGGAGAAGAAGGGGCAGGTGCTGGAGACGGTCCGGGCCTCCTTCAAGCCGGAGTTCCTCAACCGGCTCGACGACCTGGTGGTCTTCTCCGCGCTGAACAAGGAGGAGCTGGGCCGGATCGCGCGGCTCCAGATCGACCGCCTGGCCAAGCGCCTCGCCGAGCGCCGCCTCGCCCTGGAGGTCACGCCCGAGGCCCTGGCCTGGCTCGCCGACGAGGGCAACGACCCGGCGTACGGCGCCCGGCCGCTGCGCCGTCTCGTCCAGACGGCCATCGGTGACCGCCTGGCCAAGGAGATCCTGGCCGGCGAGGTCAAGGACGGCGACACGGTCCGCGTGGACGCCTTCGGCGACGGGCTGATCGTGGGCCCGGCGACCGGGAAGACGCTGTGACGCTCACTCGGTGAACGCGGAGAACCGTACGAGGGCCCGGTCCGGGCCCTCGTACGTGACGCTGACGGACACCCCGTCCGCGCCGAAACCGGTGGCGGTGCTGCCCGGTACATGACCGCCGTAGTCGTCGTCGCCCGGCGTGAGACCCAGCTCCAGACAGAGGTCGGCCGTGTCGTCGCAGGACTCGCCCAGCCGGTCCGGATCGTCGGCAGCGTCGGGATATGTCTTCTTCAGCCAGTCGTGCACGCCGTCCCTCGGCATCCGGAACCGGGCCCAGTAGTCGGTGTCCATCCACGCCCGCACCGAGCAGTCGGTGTCGTACGCCCCGTCCGGCAGTTCCGCCCCGCCGAAGGCGAGTGCCTCGGCGCACGGCACCTTCTCGCCCTGGTCCGGGTCCCAGGTCATGAGCCTCCACACGGTCACGACCAGCCAGAGCATGCCCAGCGCGGGAAGCACCGCGATCGCCGCGATCAGCCACCGCCTTCTTCGCCCTTGCGCCCCCACGACGACCCCCTTCGTTCACGGGTTCTCCGCCCGACCGGACGGATCATGTCAGCCGACGGCTGACAGGCGGGGGCGGGGCTTGCCACCCCCCTCCCCGCATGGGGGAGGATGACAGGATCCGTACGAAGGGAAATTCACGGTGACCATCGACCCGTCCTCGATTCCGAACTTCGGGGGCCAGCCCGAGCCGCAGCCCCAAGGACCGGCGGGCCCCGTCGTCCCGGATCAGGACCTCGTGAAGCAGCTCCTCGACCAGATGGAGCTCAAGTACGTCGTCGACGACGAGGGTGACCTCGCGGCGCCGTGGGAGCAGTTCCGTACGTACTTCATGTTCCGCGGGGAGGCCGAACAGGCGGTCTTCTCGGTGCGCACGTTCTACGACCGCCCCCACAAGATCGACGAGAAGCCGCAGCTGCTGGAGTCCATCGACGACTGGAACCGGCGGACCCTGTGGCCCAAGGTGTACAGCCACACCCACGACGACGGCACCGTCCGCCTCATCGGCGAGGCGCAGATGCTGATCGGTACCGGCGTCGACCTCAATCACTTCGTCTCCTCCACCGTCAGCTGGGTGCGGGCCGCGATCGAGTTCGACAAGTGGCTCGTCGAGCAGCTCGGCCTCGAGCAGGAGATCGACGAGGCGGAGAAGCCCGAGGACGACGACGAGGAGTAGGACCTCGGCACCCGCTCGGTTACAGCGGCGTGTGGGCGAACACCACCAGATACGCGCCATACACGAAGGAGAGCCCGGCCAGGGCGCAGACCACCACGGTCGCGTGCCACGGCCGGGCTCTCGCCGTCCGCACCAGCGCCCGTGCCAGCGGCAGCAGCAGCGGGAACGCGGGCAGCAGGAAGCGCGGCTTGGACTCGAAGAAGCCGGAGCCGCCCAGCGCGATGAGGAGCAGGACGCCGCTGTGGACGAGGAGGGGGAGCGGGGCGCGGTCGACGACCAGCAGCACGTACATCAGCACGCCCGCCGCCACGATCACCATCGTCATGGGGAAGACGAACCGGTTGCCGTGCAGCAGGAGCTGACGGACGAAGTGCAACGACCCGCGCCCGAAGTCGAACCGCGACCCCCACAGCCGCTGCACCTCGAAGTACCCGCCCAGCAGGTTCCCCTTGCGCCGGCCGACCCAGAGCACGTACGCCGTCCACCCCAGCGGGGCGAGCGCCGCGCCCGTCCACAGCCTGTGGGAAACGCGGCCGCCGCGGCGGCGCACCCGGTACGCCTCGCAGGCCGCCGCCGCGATGACGGCGGCGGCGACCGCGAAACCGTTGGGCCGGGACAGCCCGGCCAGCGCCGCCAGGCTCCCGGCCCGCAGCCAGTTCCCGCTCAGCACCGCGTACAGCGACCAGGCGGCGAAGGCGGTGAGCACCGGCTCCGTGTACGCCATCGACAGCACGACGGAGTGCGGGAGCAGCCCCCAGAGCAGCACCAGCGCCGTGCCCACGGCCCTGCCGTGCAGCCGCGCCCCGATCGCGTAGATCCCGCAGGCGGCGACCCCGGCCGCGGTCCACGAGACGATCAGCCCGGCGGCGCCCCCGCCCAGCGGGGTCAGGGCGGTCACGATCCGCACCAGCGCCGGGTAGAGCGGGAAGAAGGCCAGGTCGCTGTGGATGACGGTGGGGTGGAAGTACAGGGTGCGGCCGTAGCCGTGCGCGGCGATGCCCAGGTACCAGACCGAGTCCCAGGACCGGCCGAGCAGGGCGAGCGGCTGTCTGCCGGTGGCCCAGGCGGCCACGGCGAGCACGGCCGCCCCGGAGATCCGGGCGACGGCGAACAGCCCGACGGCGACCCCGCTCGCCGCGGCGAGCGACAGCCGGGGGCCGACGCGTTCCCGGGGGCCGGGCTGCTGTGTGACGGCGGGAGAGGCGAGGGTGGTGCTGGCGTGGCTCACATCTCCGCACCTTGCAGGGGGGCGGGCCGGGGCGCGAGCAGAAGACATCCGAGCGGGTGTGCTTCCCCGCGAACCGGCGTGGCGGCGTGACACGCCGTCCTTCGTCTGCCTTGCCCGACCCGCGCTCGGGATGGGCGAAGATCGGTCACGACCATTCAGGAGCTCGGTCACGACCGACTCAGCCGACCGAACCGGGGGCAAACGTGTTCACCAAGAAGGAAACGCACTTCGTCGTCCTGAACGACCTCGACAAGGCACGCGCCGCGCTTCAGGAGGCGCTGGGAAAGGCCGAGCGTGACGAGGCGCCGGGGCTTCGGCGGGCGCTGGAGATAGTCGACGGGATCGGCGCGGGCGGGGACCCGCGGGTGCGCTGGGCCCGGGAGGTGCTCGCCGGGCAGGGCATCGACCCGCGGGCCCGGGAGGTCCACGCGGTCAAGGCCCTGCGCGAGGCCCTGCCCGGGCTGAGTCTCGTCGCGGCCGTGGACCTGGTCCGCCAGTGCCAGGCGGCGGCCGCCTAGCCGACCCTGCCTGGCCCGGCCCGGCCCCGCCTAGCCCGGCCTGGCCCTGTCGGCCCGGCCTGGCCCTGTCGGCCCGGCCTGGCCCTGTCGGCCCGGCCTGGCCGCGTCAGAGGCTGCGCAGGCGCTCCACGGCCTCCCGCAGGACTTCCTCTCGTTTGCAGAAGGCGAAGCGGACGAAGGGGGCGCCCGCGTCGCGGTCGTCGTAGAAGACGGCGTTGGGGATGGCGACCACGCCCGCGCGTTCGGGCAGGGCACGGCAGAAGGCGAAGCCGTCCTTCTCGCCGAGCGGGCGGATGTCGGTGGTGACGAAGTAGGTGCCGGCGGGCTTGAAGACCTCGAAGCCCGCCTCCGCCAGACCCGTCGCCAGCACGTCCCGCCTGGCCAGCATCGAGTCGCGGAGACCGGTGAAGTACGAGTCCGGCAGCGAGAGGGCCTCGGTCACCGCGTACTGGAACGGCCCCGACGCCACGTACGTCAGGAACTGCTTCACCGAGCGCACCGCCGCCACCAGCTCCGGCGTGGCCGTCACCCAGCCGACCTTCCAACCGGTGAAGGAGAACGTCTTCCCCGCGGAGCCGATCGTGACCGTCCGCTCCCGCATCCCGGGGAAGGAGGCGAGGGGCAGGTGCTCGGCGTCGTCGAAGACCAGGTGTTCGTAGACCTCGTCCGTGACCACCAGCAGGTCCCGCTCCACCGCCAGCTCCGCGATCGCGGTCAGCTCCGCGCGGGTGAGGACCGTGCCGGTCGGGTTGTGCGGGGTGTTGATCAGCAGCAGGCGGGTGCGGTCCGTCACCGCCGCGCGCAGCTCGTCGAGGTCCAGGCGGAAGCTCGCGCCGGCCCCGTCGATGTGCGGGCGCAGGGTGACCGGGACGCGGATGCCGCCCGCCATCGCGATGCTCGCTGCGTAGGAGTCGTAGTACGGCTCGAACGCGATGACCTCGTCACCCGGTTCGAGCAGCGCGAGCAGGGAGGCGGCGATGGCCTCGGTGGCGCCCGCCGTGACCAGGACCTCGGTGTCGGGGTCGTGGGACAGGCCGTAGCGGCGCTGCTGGTGCGCGGCGATCGCGGTGCGCAGCTCGGGGATGCCGGGGCCCGGCGGGTACTGGTTGCCGTGGCCCTCGCGCAACGCGCGCACGGCCGCTTCGCGGATCTCCTCGGGGCCGTCCGTGTCGGGGAAGCCCTGGCCCAGGTTGATCGACCCGGTCCGCAAGGCCAGGGCGGACATCTCGGCGAAGATCGTCGTCCCGAACTCGGCGAGCCGACGGTTGAGCAGAGGGCGTGCGCTGGAGGTCATGCCGGTCATCCTGCGCCGAAGCTCTGGAGTTCCTCAACTCTGCTTTGGCGGAAGAGGCGGCCGGGCATCCCCGTGTCACGCGGCGGTCACACGGCGGCCGCACGAGTGGCGAGGCGCCCACGGGGGGCCGCTTCGGGGGAACGGAAGGAGGGTGACGCCATGGTCGTCGGCATCATCCTGGCGGTGATCGCGGTCCTGTTCGTCGGGGCCGTGGTGAGGGGGGCGCGCAAGAACCGGTACGGCAAGAGGTACCGGAGCGGGGCCCGGTCGTCGTCTTCATCGTCCTCGTCGTCGTACGACGACGGCGGCGGCAGCTGGTGGGTGGCGGGCGGCGCGGGCGCCGGCTCGTCCGGGGGGAACCACGGGAACGGAGGCCACCACGGGCACCACGGGGGTCACTCGTGCGGCGGCGGACACTCCTCCTGCGGTGGCGGGTCGTCGTGCGGAGGAGGGTCGTCGTGCGGAGGGGGATCGTCGTGCGGCGGCGGAGGCGGATGCGGGGGAGGCGGCTGACACGGGGCAGCTGAGCTCCGGAAGAACAGGGGGAACCGTATCCGGGCCGCACATCGGGCGCCCGTCGGGAGAAGACATCCGGCGGGCGCTCCGGCGTATGCGCGGGGCGCCAGGCGCGCTCTGTGGTTGAACAGTTGAGCTGTTGAGCCCCCTGAGGGATGGAAACCCCAC
Source organism: Streptomyces sp. NPDC086549 (assembly GCF_044746205.1). NCBI lineage: Bacteria > Bacillati > Actinomycetota > Actinomycetes > Kitasatosporales > Streptomycetaceae > Streptomyces > Streptomyces sp. NPDC086549. The sequence goes on from NZ_JBIVBS010000015.1 coordinate 25,625, forward strand.
GAACTTGGGTAAAAACGCTGTGGCGGCGCCACAGTTCATGATTCCCTCTAAAACACCAACGCAGCCCCTCGGACGTCCTGCAGACACCTTTCCCCGGCTGGGCCGGCGGGGCCCACCGGGCGGACGTGGCCGATCTTCCGGTACCGACCGAGGTGCTTAGGGCCACACTCCCTCTTCTTCTCTCTTTGCGTGCTAGCGGAGCCGACCCATGCTCACGACCCTGAACACCTCCTACACCGATACGCGCGCGGCCGACCTAGCCTGGGCCCTGGGACGCGAGCCGCTCCCCGCCCTCGCCACGCTCGACCTCGAACTGGCTGGGGCAAAGCTCCAGTTGAGACTCCTTGGCGCGTCCCACCAGGTACTCCTGGAAGAGGAGCAGGGAGGCTGTTCGGAGACGGTGGCGTGCATCCCGGGGTCCAGCACGCCCCTGCCGCTGGGCGTCGCCAAGCGGGTCGGCGACTGGGAGTACGAGTTCGCGGCCCGCGTGGAGGTCCTCTCGCCCGGCTCCTTCGCGGGCCGGGCACAGGAGTTGCTGGCCCTCGTCTCCGACCACCCGCAGGGCCTCGCCGGCGTCTTCCCAGGCAGCCCCCACGCCTTCACGGCGCTGCTCGCCCAGCGGCACGAGGGCCAGGTGCACTGGCGCACCTGGCACGCGTATCCGCAGGACGGACAACTGGTGGCGACCCGGACGCGGGTGGGCGCACGGGTGCCGGCGGCTCAACTCGACCAGCCGGAAGGCCCCTAGGGCAATCAGCGGGACGACACAAACGCGTGGCGTGTCAACTGCCCTTCAGATCCACACGTGTGGGTGACGAAGCGTACCGAGCGTGTGACGTAACGTCGCAGAGTGATCGAACCGCACGCGCCCGTCCGACCCGGCACACCGCCGCCCTGGGGCGCCCCCGCGCGGCTGCCCGTACGGCCCGGGACCGGGCGGTTCCTGGTCCTCGCGTGCGTCTTCGTCTGCGCGGCCTGCGGACTCGTGTACGAACTCGAACTCGTCGCCCTCGCCTCGTACTTGATCGGTGACTCGGTCACCCAGGCATCCGTCGTGCTGTCCGTCATGGTCTTCGCGATGGGCATCGGTTCCCTCGTCGCGAAACGGCTGCGCTGGCACGCGGCCGCCGCTTTCGGCGCGGTGGAGGCGACGCTCGCGCTCACCGGCGGATGCAGCGCGATGGCGCTGTACGCGGTCTTCGCCTGGACCGGCGGCTGGGGCGGCCTGTGGGCCAACGGCCCCCGCTGCCTCCTGGTCGCCTTCTCCCTCGCCATCGGCCTCCTCATCGGAGCCGAGGTCCCGCTGCTGATGGAGCTGATCCAGCGCATCCGGCGCCAGGACGCGGGCGGCGCGGTGGCCGACCTGTTCGCGGCGGACTACGTGGGCGCGCTGGTCGGCGGCCTGGCCTTCCCCTTCCTGCTGCTGCCCTTCCTGGGCCAGTTGACCGGCGCCCTGCTCACGGGCACGGTCAACGTCGTCGCCGGCGGAGCCCTGGTCCTCGGCCTGTTCCATCGCGACCTCACCCGGCGCGCACGCTGGGTGCTGCTGATCGCCAACCTCACCGTGCTCGGCGTCCTCGCCTCCGCCGCCGTACTCGTCGACGACTTCGAACGGGCCGCCCGGCACGCGGTGTACGGCAAGGACGTACGCGTCGCCCTCCAGACCGGCGTCCAGGAAGTGGTCCTCACCGGTGGCACGCACGGCCGCCCGCTCGACCTCTTCCTGGACGGCCGGCTGCGGGTCGGCGGCCGTGACGAGCGCCGCTACCACGAGGCGCTGGTCCAGCCCGCGGTACACGGCCCCCACGCGCGCGTGCTGATCCTCGGCGGCGGGGACGGGCTGGCGGCGCGGGAGGTGCTGCGCCATGCGGACGTACGGCGGGTCGACGTGGTCGAACTCGACGCCGGTCTCGTCCGGCTGGCCCGCCACGACCCGGCGCTGTCACGCCTCAACGGCCACGCGTACGACGACGACCGTGTGCACGTCACCACCGCGGACGCGTTCTGCTGGCTGCGCGGGGCGCCCGCGGCGGCGTACGACGTCGTGATCGCCGACCTGCCCGATCCCGGCATCACCGCCAGCACCAAGCTGTACTCGCAGGAGTTCTACGGTCTGGCCCGGCGGGTCCTGGCCCCCGGCGGACGTCTGGTGGTGCACGCGGGGCCCGTCTCGGCCCGCCTCCGCGTCTTCTGGACGGTGGACGCCACCCTCCGGGCGGCCGGTTTCGCCACCGCCCCCTACCGGGTCCCCGGCCACGACTCCGGCTTCGCCGCGGGCCCGGACCGCTCCGTCGGCGCGTCCCGCGCCCCGCACGACTGGGGTTTCATCCTGGCCGCCCCGGGAGCGTCCACGCCTGAGCTGAACCTGGATCCCCGGGGGCCACGACCGCGAACGCTCACCCGGACGGCCCTGGCGGCGGACGCCCGAGCGGCGGCCCGTACGCGGATCGGGGGGTTGCCGGCCTCGACGCTGGTGCACCCGCGGTACTGAGCGAGCGGCGAATTCACTTTGCGTCGAGCGGCGACTTTTCGGCTCCGGCCGGGATTATCAGCCCGTCCGGCGATTGAGGACGAGGCCGTCCAGGCCGAAGCGGGGGTCTGGGGGCGGCTGCCCCCGGTGGACGACACCAGCACCGAGTGACTTACCAGCGCAGGGGAGGGTACACACCGCCCCCACCTGGGTAGGCTTCGCGGACATGGAGCACGACGTCTTCGTTCCGGTTGCGGCCGAGCGGCTGAGAGAGGCGCTCGCCGACCCCGCGCGGGTCGCCCGGGCGGTTCCCGGGCTCCAGCAGGACGCCGGCGCCGAGCCGGTCGCGGGCCGGCTGAAGGTGCGCGTCGGCAGTCACTCCGTCACCTACCGCGGGTCGGTCCGCGTCACCCCCAAGGAGGACGGCTCGTACGCCGTCGAGGGGGACGCCACCGAAGCCCGCGGCACCGGCTCCGTCAAACTCGCCCTCACCCTCCGCCTGCGGGACACGGACGGCGGCACCACCGTCACCGTCGACGGCACGGCTTCCGCGGACGGGCGCGTCGCGGAACTGCCGGCGGAGGCGGTGACTTCGGCGGCGACACGCCTGCTGAACCGCTTCGTGGAGAGGCTGGGCGCGGAGACGGAGGAGCCCGAGGCCGAGCCCGAGGCACACACCTCGGTCTTCGACACCGAGATCCCGCCGCCCTCCCTGGCCCCCTCCACGGACGACGACATCCACGAGGCCATTCCGGACGACGTCCACGAGGACGTCCATGAGGACGTCCAGGACATCCATGAGGACATCCAGGACGTCCCTTCCGGTGATTTCACCGAGTCGGCCGAACCGCCCGCCGAGGCGGCGCACGCGCGGCGCACGATGATCGGCCGCAGCGCGGAGGAGGTGGACCACGCTCCGCCGCGCGGCCGCTACGCCCCCGTACCGGCCCCGCAGACCGTCGCCGCGCACACGACGCTCCGCTGGGCGGCACCGGCCGCGGCCCTGGTCCTCGCGTCGGCGATCGTGGTGGGCCGGGCGCTGCGCAGACGCCGCTGACCGGCCTCTGACGACTCGTCGGCGTCCTCTTGATCCCCCCAGTAGGGTCGTCCCGTGAGTAACAAAGACATCACGCTGACCGCGGGCGACGCGGAAGCGACGGTGCAGCCCGGCAACGGCGGCCGTATCGGAGGGCTCCGGGTCGGTGGCGTCGAACTGCTCCGGCAGGGCGACCGCTTCGGCTGCTTCCCGATGGTCCCCTGGTGCGGCCGCATCAGGGACGGCCGCTTCCTGAACGGCGCCACCGCCCACCAGATGCCGCTCAACTCCCCTCCGCACGCCATCCACGGCACCGCCCGCGACGGCGCCTGGCGCATCGCCCGCGTCAGTGCCGAGGAGGCGGTCGTCACGTACGACCTGGCCGACCCCTGGCCCTACTCCGGCCGAGTCACCCAGGTCGTCGCCCTGGCCGAGGACTCCCTGACGCTCACCATGTCCGTGGAGACGTACGACTCGTCCTTCCCGGCACAGATCGGCTGGCACCCGTGGTTCAACCGGAACCTGGGGGGAGAGGACGCACAGCTCGCCTTCAGCCCCGCCTGGCAGGAGGAGCGCGGCGACGACCACCTGCCCACCGGCAACCGCATCGACCCGAAGCCCGGCCCCTGGGACGACTGCTTCGGCATGCCCGGAGGCGTCGACGTCACGCTCACCTGGCCGGGCCAACTGGAGCTGAAGGTGGCCAGCCGGGAGGAGTGGGTCGTCGTCTACGACGAGCAGGAGGCGGCCGTGTGCGTCGAGCCCCAGACGGGACCGCCGAACGGCCTGAACACCCTCCCGCGCCTGGTCACTCCCCTCGAACCGCTGGAGGCCACGACCACCTGGAGCTGGCGCCGCCTCTAAGCTGGTCGGCATGACGGACGTACGCGGCGCGCTGCTGCAGCAGATCAAGGACAAGGCCGTGGTGCACGGCAAGGTGACCCTGTCGTCGGGCAAGGAAGCCGACTACTACATCGACCTCCGTCGGATCACGCTGGACGGCGAGGCCGCGCCGCTGGTCGGTCAGGTCATGCTCGACCTGACCGGCGAGCTGGACTTCGAGGCGGTCGGCGGGCTGACGCTGGGCGCCGACCCCGTCGCGACCGCGATGCTGCACGCCTCCGCCGCGCGCGGGAAGGTGCTCGACGCCTTCGTCGTACGCAAGGCGGGCAAGGCGCACGGCCTGCAGCGCCGGATCGAGGGGGCGGAGGTGAAGGGCCGCCGTGTCCTCGCCGTCGAGGACACCTCCACCACCGGCGGCTCGGTGCTGACCGCCGTCGAGGCGCTGCGCGAGGCCGGTGCGGAGGTCGTCGCCGTCGCCACGATCGTGGACCGGGCGACCGGTGCGGCCGAGGCGATCGCCGAACAGGCCGGGGTGCCGTACCTGTTCGCCTTTTCGAAGGACGACCTGGGTCTCGACTGACGTACGGCATTGACGTACGGCATCGGCATTGACGCACGGGGTTGACGCACGGCCTTGACCAGGGCGTGACCACTACTTGACCAGGGGCATTGAGCATCGGCTCGTGTCTGGAAAGATGGGGCTGACGATGACGTCAAACCCAAGGTCTAGGTCAGGGCCGTAGTACGCAGATCTTCAACCCGCACACTCAAGGAGCGGACAGATGCCCATCGCAACCCCCGAGGTCTACAACGAGATGCTCGACCGGGCGAAGGCAGGCAAGTTCGCCTACCCGGCCATCAACGTCACCTCGACCCAGACCCTGCACGCTGCGCTGCGCGGTTTCGCGGAGGCGGAGAGCGACGGCATCGTCCAGATCTCGACCGGCGGTGCGGAGTTCCTCGGCGGTCAGTACAGCAAGGACATGGTGAGCGGCGCGGTCGCGCTCGCCGAGTTCGCGCACATCGTCGCGGAGAAGTACCCGGTCAACATCGCCCTGCACACGGACCACTGCCCGAAGGACAAGCTCGACGGGTACGTACGTCCGCTGCTCGCGCTCTCCGAGGAGCGCGTCAAGGCCGGCCGCAACCCGCTGTTCCAGTCCCACATGTGGGACGGCTCCGCCGAGACCCTGGCCGACAACCTGGCCATCGCGCAGGAGTTGCTCGAGCAGGCCCGTCGCGCCAACATCATCCTCGAGGTGGAGATCACCCCGACCGGTGGCGAGGAGGACGGCGTCTCCCACGAGATCAACGACTCCCTGTACACCACGGTCGAGGACGCGATCCGCACCGCCGAGGCGCTCGGCCTGGGCGAGAAGGGCCGCTACCTGCTGGCCGCCTCCTTCGGCAACGTGCACGGCGTGTACAAGCCGGGCAACGTGGTCCTGCGTCCCGAGCTGCTGAAGGAGCTGAGCGAGGGCGTCGCCGCCAAGTTCGGCAAGACGTCTCCGTTCGACTTCGTCTTCCACGGCGGCTCCGGCTCCACCGAGCAGGAGATCCAGACCGCGCTGGAGAACGGCGTCGTGAAGATGAACCTGGACACGGACACCCAGTACGCCTTCACCCGTCCGGTCGCCGCCCACATGTTCCAGAACTACGACGGCGTCCTGAAGGTCGACGGCGAGGTCGGCGACAAGAAGGCCTACGACCCGCGTACCTGGGGCAAGCTGGCCGAGGCGTCGATGGCCGCCCGTGTCGTCGAGGCGACGCAGAACCTGCGGTCGGCCGGCAACAAGATCAAGTAAGCACGTCCGACGACGTATACAGCGGACCCGGTGCCACGGCACCGGGTCCGCTGTATATCTGGAGGCATGTCCGACGTCCGGCTGGCCTCATCCCAGGGCAGGTGGATCCTGCTCACCACGATCCTCGGCTCCAGCATGGCCCTGCTGGACTCGACCGTCGTCAATGTCGCCCTCCCACGCATCGGCGACGACCTGAACGCGAGCCTGGCCCAGCTGCAGTGGACGGTCAACGCGTACATGCTCACCCTGGCCGGGCTGATCCTGCTGGGCGGCTCCCTGGGCGACCGCTACGGCCGCCGCAAGATCTTCGTGCTGGGCGTGGTCTGGTTCGCCACGGCGTCCCTGCTGTGCGGGCTCGCCCCGAACGCCACCGCCCTCGTCGCCTCCCGCGCCCTCCAGGGCATCGGCGGCGCCCTCCTCACACCGGGCTCCCTCGCCCTGATCCAGGCCTCCTTCCATCCGGACGACCGGGCCAGGGCCGTCGGCCTGTGGTCGGGGTTCGGGGGTGTCGGGGCGGCCGTGGGCCCGTTCCTGGGCGGCTGGCTGGTGGACGGCCCCGGCTGGCGCTGGGTGTTCCTGCTGAACGTCCCGCTGGCCCTCCTGTGCGCCCCCATCGCCGTACGGCACGTGCCCGAGTCCTCCGCCGGCGGCCAGGGCCGCTTCGACGTCCTCGGCGCGGCCCTGGGCGCCCTGGGGCTGGCTCTGGTGACGTACGCGCTGATCGAGGCCCCCAGCGGGTCGTTCGCCGTCGCCCTCACCGCGGTGGCGGGGCTGGCGGCCGGCGTCGCCTTCGTGTACGTCGAGAAGCACCGGCCCGACCCGATGCTGCCTCTCGACATCTTCGCGTCGCGCCAGTTCACGGCCGTCAACCTGGTCACCCTGTGCGTGTACGCGGCCTTCGGCGGATTCTTCTTCCTCACCGCGCTCCAGCTCCAGGTCGTCTCCGGATACTCGGCCCTTCAGGCAGGCACGGCACTGCTGCCGACCACCGTCCTGATGCTGCTGTTCTCGGCCCGCTCGGGTGCCCTCGCCGACCGCATCGGCCCCCGAATCCCCCTCACCGTCGGCCCGCTCCTCTGCGCCGTCGGGCTGCTGCTGATGCTGCGGGTGGGCCCGCACGCGGTCTACGTGCGGGACGTCCTCCCGGCCCTGCTGGTCATGGGCACCGGCATGGTCGTCCTGGTCGCCCCGCTGACCGCCACCGTCCTCGCCTCCGTGGACACCGCGCGGGCGGGCCTGGCCAGCGGCATCAACAACGCGGCGGCCCGCGCGGCCGGCCTGATCGCGGTGGCCTCGCTGCCGCTGCTGACCGGGATGGGCCCGGAGGCGTACCGCTCGGCGGACGCCTTCGACGCCGCGTTCCGCAGGGCGATGCCGATCTGCGCGGGGGTGCTCGTCGTCGGGGCGGTGCTGGCGTTCGCCTTCGTACGGCGTCCGGCACCGGACTGCCGCCACCCGGAATGCCTCAGGCACGGCTGTGTGACATCGCCGCCGCTGGAGCCGGGGCGCCGTACGTGACTCCGGCCCACCGCACTTGGCCGCGGGTCCGTGGGGAGTGGCCCAGGGGGCGCAGTCCCGCAGTCCCGCAGTCCCGCAGTCCCGCAGTTCCGTAGCCCCGCAGCCCGCGACGCCCGGTGCGCCCCGGTGCGGGAAACTGAACACATGACGATTCACGAGAACCTCCTCGGGGGCCCGCCCCCGACCCACCTCCCCGACGACCCGGAGCCCCGTGAGCTGCTCGCCCAGGGCACGGCGCCGGCGGACGTCGCGGCCAAGTACCCGACCTCCTCGCTCGCCTGGGCCCAGCTGGCCGACGACGCGTTCGAGCGGGGCTCGGTCGTGGAGTCGTACGCCTACGCCCGTACGGGTTACCACCGCGGTCTGGACGCGCTGCGCCGCAGCGGCTGGAAGGGCCACGGCCCCGTCCCCTGGGAGCACGAGCCGAACCGCGGCTTCCTGCGCGCCCTGCACGCCCTCGCCCGCGCCGCGCAGGCGATCGGCGAGCAGGAGGAGTACGAGCGCTGCACGCAGTTCCTGAAGGACTCCTCGCCGACGGCGGCCCAGACGCTGGGCTGACCGGCGCTCGCGGTGTGGCCCGTCCGGCACTGGACGGGCCTTGCCGTGACCGGGGGGGATTACGGAGGATGCCCTTGGGGACCGGGGCCCCCGTGCCGGAATCGGCAGGGGCGGACCGCTACCCGTAGCAACAACAGGAGACAGCGATGTCCCAACAGGCTCACCGGTCCCCCGAGGCTCAGGAGCCCGAGACTCCGCATCTCGACTTCGCGGGCACGACGCCGTACGAGGACTACGTCAAGGCGGACGTGCTCACCCACCTCCAGCACACCCTCTCCGACGATCCCGGAGAGATGGTCTTCCTGGTCACGACCCAGGTTATGGAGCTGTGGTTCACCGTCATCGTCCACGAGTGGGAGACCGCGGCCAGGGCACTCCGTGAGGACCGGATCCCCGTCGCGATCGACGCGCTGAAGCGCTCCGCGCACGAGCTGGAGGCGCTGAACGCCTCCTGGAAGCCGCTCGGCCGGCTCACCCCCGCCCAGTTCAACGCGTACCGCTCCGCCCTGGGCGAAGGCTCCGGTTTCCAGTCGGCGATGTACCGCCGCATGGAGTTCCTGCTCGGCGAGAAGTCCGCGTCGATGCTCGTCCCGCACCGGGGCGCGCCGCGCGTCCACGCGGAGCTGGAGAAGGCGCTGCACGAGCCGAGTCTGTACGACGAGGTGGTACGGCTCCTCGCGCGCCGCGGCCACCCGATCCCCACGTCCGTCCTGCGCCGTGACGCGTCGCTGCGCCACGAGCCCTCGGAAGCCGTAGAGGCCGCCTGGACCGCCGTCTACTCCGGCGACCAGGACGCCGAACTCGCCCTGCTGGGCGAGGCGTTGACCGACGTCGGCGAGCTCGTGTGGCGCTGGCGCAACGACCATCTGGTCGCCACCCGCCGCGCGATGGGCGCGAAGCCCGGCACGGGCGGCTCGGCCGGGGTGGCCTGGCTGGAGAAGCGCGCGCAGAAGAACGTGTTCCCCGAGCTGTGGACGGCGAGGTCCCATGTCTGACCTGAGCATGCGCGCGGAGAAGCTGGACTCCGAGGACGAACTCGCGCACCTGCGGGGCCGGTTCGTCCTCGACTCTGTGTCCGATCATGCGGCTGACGCCGCGGGGGTCTACCTGGACGGCAACTCACTCGGCGCGCTGCCCGCGAACGTCCCCGGGCGGGTCGAGGACGTCGTCCGCCGTCAGTGGGGCGAGCTGCGCATCCGCTCCTGGGAAGAGAGCGGCTGGTGGACCGCGCCCGAGCGGATCGGCGACCGCATCGCTCCGCTGGTCGGGGCGGCACCGGGGCAGATCGTCGTCGGCGACTCCACAAGCGTCAACGTCTTCAAGGCACTTGTGGCCGCCGTACGGATGGCGGGGGAGGGCCGGGACGAGATCCTGGTCGACGCCACGACCTTCCCCACCGACGGGTACATAGCCGAGTCGGCCGCCCGGCTGACCGGCCGTACGCTGCGGCCGGTGACGCCGGCGGAGGTGCCGGGCGCGCTGTCCGGGCGTACGGCCGCGGTCCTGCTCAACCACGTCGACTACCGCACCGGCCGCCTGCACGACCTGCCCTCGCTCACGTCGGCGGTGCACGCGGTGGGCGCGATCGCGGTCTGGGACCTGTGCCACAGCGCGGGCGCGCTGCCGGTGGGCCTGGACGAGCACGGTGTGGACCTGGCGGTCGGCTGCACCTACAAGTACCTGAACGGCGGCCCGGGTTCACCGGCGTACCTGTATGTGCGCAGCGAACTGCAGGACCGCTTCGACTCGCCCCTGCCCGGCTGGAACTCCCACGCCGACCCCTTCGGCATGCGCACGGACTACGCGCCGGCGCCGGGTGCCCTGCGCGGCCGTGTCGGCACGCCGGACATCCTCTCCATGCTCGCCCTGGAGGCCGCGCTGGAGGTCTGGGACGACGCCTCCGTGCACGCGGTGCGCGCCAAGTCCCTCGCCCTGACGGACTTCTTCCTGGAGTGCGTGACGGCGTACGTCCCGGAGGGCGCCGTCGCGTCGCTGACTCCGGCGGCCCACGAGGAGCGCGGCAGCCAGGTCGCGCTGCGCTGTGCGGACGCCGGTGACGTGATGAAGCGGCTGATCGAGCGGGGGGTGGTCGGGGACTTCCGGAACCCCGACGTCCTGCGCTTCGGGTTCACGCCGCTGTATGTCGGGTTCGCGGACGTGGAGCGGGCGGCCCGGGTGCTGGGGGAGGTGCTCGGGCAACTGCCCCGGTAGCCGCCGGAATTCACTGCCCGGCCCGTGGACACGCGGGCCGGGCAGTGGTGCGCCAGGGGAGGAGAACCGTTTAACCTCACCCAGCGTCACATCCCCGTGTCCCCGCACGTCACTGGCCTGATACCGTCCCCGCCAACGGCCGTTTTATCACCTGGTCCGCCAAACCCTCCCCCAGTGCCGAAGGCCTGGGCGGTACCCCATCGTCGCTGAGAGGTTGGAGCATGCCGGACGACGCCGCCGCAGCCCGCGCCGCCGCCGAGGAGGAGTCGGCCTTCTCGCACCCGCCGGTCGACCCCGACGCCACGGCGGCGTACGGAGACCACCCCGACCAGGTGATCGACTTCTACACCCCGCGCGGCACCGAGTCGTCGGCATCGGACTCGGCACCGGACTCGGCACCGGACTCGCTCGCCCCCTTGGTCGTGGTCCTGCACGGCGGAGCGTGGCGCGCGCCGTACGACCGCCGCCACATCACCCCCTTCGCCGACTACCTGGCCCGGCGCGGCTTCGCCGTGGCCAATGTCGAGTACCGTCGCGGCAGCATGATCCCCGCCCAGGGCGGGGAGGGCCCGGTCGCGGGCCGCTGGCCGGACACCTTCGACGACGTCGCCGCCGCGCTGGACGCCCTTCCCGCGCTCGTCCGCGAGGCGCTCCCGCAGGCCGACCCGCGCCGCACGGTGATCACCGGCCATTCGGCGGGCGGCCACCTGGCCCTGTGGGCCGCGGCCCGTCACGTCCTGCCCGCCGACGCCCCGTGGCGCACGGGCCGGCCCGCCCCGCTGCGCGGCGTGGTCGCCCTGGCCCCCATCGCGGACTTCGCGATCGCGGGGAAGCTCGACGTCTGCGGCAACGCCGCCCTCCAACTCCTGGGCGGCGAAGAGAAGTTCGCGGAACGTCAGCCGTACGCGGACCCGGCCCTGCTGCTTCCCACCGGCATCGCGACCACGCTCGTCCAGGGCCGCACGGATGTGGTCGTGCCGCAGGCGGTGGCCGAGTCGTACGCGGACGCGGCGGCCAAGGCCGGGGAGGTCGTGGGGCTGACGCTCCTGGAGGACGTCGGTCACTTCCCGCTGATCGACCCCGCGGCGGACGCGTGCGCGGTGGTGGCGGAGGAGATCGCGCAGCTGGCCTGGTGACGCGGGCGCCCTGTGAGGGGAACCCCGGTCATACCCGTAGTACCTGAGAGCTACGGCAGAGAACAGCTCCCTGGCGGGACGCGGACGACGGGTCCCGATTTCTAACTTCGCCTTCAGACAAGCCCGGTGGCCGGGCGGACTGGAGGGGAGTCGACCATGGGGCTTGAGCGGTCCGGGACCACAGGGGCCAACGACGCCGAATCATCCGTCGCCGCGCGGTCCGGCGACGACGGATCACCCGTTCCCGAGCGGCACCGCACGCGCAGGTGGCGTCGCGTCCTCGTCTCCACGCTCATCACCGCCGCCGTGGTGGTCCCCCTCTCCGCTGCCGCCCGACCGGAGATACCCGCCCCGGCCCCCGCCGCCCTCGCCCCGCCGACGGCGGCCACGCTGGAAGAGGCGTACACCGCGAACCGCGCCGACGCCGCCGAGGCCTCCCGTATGGCCGCCGCCCACGGCGACCGCCACCGCGCCGCCGCCGACCGCTCGCTGGCCTCCCCGTCCCGCCGCTTCCTCGCCTTCGACGGCCGAGGCTCCGGCCGCGCGACGGAGGTCATCGGCGACCTGGCCCGCGCCGGCCACGTCGCGGTCCTGGTCCCCGGCTCCGACACCTCCATCGACACCTACGGCCGCTTCCACAAGGCGGCGGCCGCTCTGTACGCCGAACTCACCCGCCGTGCGCCCGCCCACGACCGCGTGGCCGTCGTCGCCTGGCTCGGCTACGACACCCCGGGCACGGTCAGCACCACGGTCACCACCACGGGCCGCGCCGAACAGGCCGCACCCCGTCTGCGCGCGTTCGTACGGGAGCTGCGCGGTGTCGTGGGAGACGGCACGCACGTCTCCGCCGTGTGCCACTCCTACGGCTCGGTCGTCTGCGGCCGCGCCGCCGCCGGCCTGGACGTCGACGACCTCGTCCTCATCGGCAGCCCCGGCACGGGCGCCGACTCCGCGGCCGCGCTGCGCACCCGGGCCCGCGTGTGGGCGGCCCGCGGTTCCGGCGACTGGGTGGCGGACGTACCGCATGTCAGCGCCGACCTGTTCGACACCACCATCGGCTTCGGCACCGACCCGGTCTCCCGGGCCTTCGGCGCCCGTGTCTTCGACGCCGCCGACGCCGGCCACAGCGGCTACTTCACACCGGGCTCGACCGTCCTCGCCAACCTGGCCCGGATCACCCTCGGCGAGACCTCGGAGGTGACCCGTGCGTGAGTCGGCCCCGCGCCGCGCGCTGAACGGGATACGGCAGGGCGCCCGCCGCGTGGACACCGCCACGCCCGCCTCCCGGGACCGTGCCGTCGACGCCCTGCGCGCCTTGGCGATCCTCGGTGTCGTCCTCGGCCACTGGCTGGTCACGGCCCTGGTCGCGGACGACGGCTCGCTGCACACGGCAAGTCCGTTGCAGCACATGCCCTGGCTGGCGCCCGTCTCCTGGGCCGTCCAGACCCTCGCCGTCTTCTTCCTGGTGGGCGGCCATGTGGCGACCCGCGGCTACGCCTCCGCCCGGGCACGCGGAACGACCTACGGCGAGTGGCTGCGCGGCCGCCTGTCCCGGCTGTTCAGGCCGGTGGCCGCGTTGCTGACCCTGTGGACGGTGGCGACGGCGGGCCTGCTCGTCTCGGGCGCCCCGTACGAGACCATCCACACCCTCGTCAAACTGGCCCTGTCCCCACTGTGGTTCCTGCTGGTCTTCGCGGCCCTGACGGCGGCGACCCCGCTGGTGACCCGGCTCAACCCGCTGTGGCCCCTGGCCGTCGTCATCCACGTGGACCTCCTCCGATTCGGGCTGGGCGGAGCACCCTCCTGGCTCGGCTGGGTGAACCTGGCGGCGGGCTGGCTGGTGCCCTACAGCCTGGGCGCGGCCTGGACCCGGGGCGAACTGGAGGGCCGACGGGCGGGCTGGGTCCTGTTCACCGGCGGCGCGGCGGCCACCGCGGGGCTGGTCGTGTGGGCGGGGTATCCGGCGTCGATGGTCGGTGTCCCCGGTTCCGCGATCTCGAACCTCAACCCCCCGACCCTGGCGGCCGTGACCTTCGGACTGGCCCAGTGCGGGCTGGCCCTGCTGCTCCGTGACCGGCTGCGCCGCGCGATGACCCGCCCGGTGGCCTGGGCCGCGGTGGCGCTGGTCAACCTCTCCGCGATGACGATCTTCCTCTGGCACCAGACGGCTCTGATGGCCACGACGGCCACGGCCTTACCGGCCGGCCCCCTGCCCGGCCTGCACACCGTCCCCGACGACCTGACCTGGGTGGCGGTCCGACTGGCCTGCCTCCCCCTGTTCGCCCTGACCCTGACCCTGTGCTGGACGGCCTTCCGCTCCTGTGAACAGGGCCCCCGCCGGCCCAAGGACCGCCCTTCCCGGGTGATCCGCCGCCACCCCCACCCACGCCGACCACAACCGAAGAAGTCCCGCCATGCCTAGGGTTGACTAGATGACCCCCACGGACCCGGCGGCCGCCGACGGCGAGAACCCCCCGCAAGGGCCACCCGCACCCGCACCCGGAACCGCGAAACCCCTGCTCCACCGCCTGCGCACCACTGGACACCGCTGGCTCCGAGTCCTGAAATACCTGGTCACGGCGTGGATCGCCCTGGGCATCAGCCTGGCCGGCAGCGACAACATCTCCACGTCCTACGGTCTCACCACGGAGGACGGCCTGCTGGCCGGCTTCGCCCAGGGTCTGGCCGTCGTGCTGGCCCTGTCGCGTCCCGTCCCTGCCTGGGCCCTCTCCCTCGCCGCGACGGTCGTCACGGCCACCGCGGTCCGTCCCAACCTCGCGGAAGGCGGGCACCCCAGCCCCGACTGGCCGTGGACAACCCCCCAAGTCACGGCCCACGCCTTCGTGTTCCTCCTCCTCGCGCTGCGGCTCCCGACCAGACGAGCGCTCGCCGCACTGGCCGTGACGGGCCTGGCGACCTACCTCGTCGAAGGCGTCGGTGGCGGGGCGGGATACAGCGCGACCGGCATGGGCGCGGTCGCCGTCTTCGCCGTGGCCGTACTCGTGGGCACCGCCCTGCGCGGCCGCAGCGAGGCCCGCACCCAGTTGGTCGAGCAGGAGACGATCACCGCGGAGGAACGGGCCCGCCGCACCCTGCTGGAGGAGCGCAGCCGTATCGCGCGCGAGCTGCACGACGTGGTCGCGCACCACATGTCGGTGATCTCGATCCAGGCCCAGGTGGCCCCGCACCTGGTGGAGAACCCCTCCGAGGAGCTGAAGGAGAACCTGGCCGGCATCCGCCAGAACGCCCTGGAGGCACTCACCGAACTGCGCCGGGTACTGGGCGTCCTGCGCTCGGAGAACCCGGACGACCCGGACAACCCGGCCCCGGACGCTCCACAGCCCACCCTCGACCGGCTCGACGCGCTCATCGAGAACACCCGGGCCGCCGGCCTGGACGTGGTCACCGACATCCGGGGCGAACCCCGCCCCTACCCACCCGGCGTGGAACTGTCCGCGTACCGGATCGTCCAGGAGGCACTCAGCAACGCCCTGCGCCACGCACCGGGCTCCAAGGTCAGGGTGGAGGTCAGCCACTTCTCCGAGGGCGTCCACCTGGGAGTCATCAACTCCCGTCCCCAGTACCCGGTTCCCCCTTCCCCGGGCACGGGCCACGGTCTCCTGGGCATGCGCGAACGCGCGACAATGCTCGGCGGCCACGTCACGGCCACCTCCACGCTGCACGGCGGCTTCATGGTGACGGCCTTCCTGCCCCAGGAATCCCCCACGCCCGCACTCACCGACGGCGCGAAGCCCCCGCAGAGGCCAGTCGCATCGCCGACCGCATCTCCCGACGAAGGAGACAGAACCCCATGACACCCGGCGGAGAAACCATCCGCGTACTGATCGCCGACGACCAGCAAATGGTCCGCCAGGGCTTCACCGTCCTGCTCAACACCCAGCCCGACATCGACGTGATCGGCCAGGCGGTGGACGGCAGGGATGCCATCGCCAAGGTCTTCGAACTGACCCCGGACGTGGTCCTGATGGACATCCGCATGCCCGAACTGGGCGGCATCGAGGCCACCCGCCGCATCACCGTCGACGACCCCACCGTCAAGGTCCTGGTCCTCACCACCTTCGACCTGGACGAGTACGTCTACGAGGCGCTCCGCGCCGGCGCCTCCGGCTTCCTCCTCAAGGACGCCTCCGCGGACAAACTCGCCGAGGCGGTCAGAGTGGTGGCCGCCGGAGACGCCCTGCTCGCCCCCGGCATCACCCGCCGCCTGATCGCGGAGTTCTCCCGCCTGGACGGCTCCCGTCGCGCCCCGCTGAAGCAACGCGTCGGCGACCTGACGGAACGCGAGACGGAGGTGCTGGCCCTGATCGCCCAGGGCCTGTCGAACGCGGAGATCGCCGAACGGCTGGTGGTGGCCGAGCAGACCGTGAAGACCCACGTCGGCCGCATCCTGGTGAAACTGGGCCTGCGTGACCGCACCCAGGCGGCGGTGTTCGCCTACGAGTCGGGTCTGGTCCGCCCCGGAGCCCACTGAAAGCACCCCTGGCCTGCCCCTCGTAGTACTTGAGACGGATCCTGAAGGACCCTCTCAGAGGTGACGACCGCGGCCCCGGCGCCCGCCTACCGTTTTCATCGTGACCGAGACGCCCCAGACGCACACGACGCCGGACGACGAGTTCCAGCCGTACGTACCGCGCAGCCCCGAGTACCGGGCGGCCGTGGAGGCCCTGCGCGGGCTGCGACAGGACCTGTTCCACGACGCCTTCGCCTATGCCCCGCTGCCCCGGAGGGATGTCGACGGCCGGCTGACCCGCCGTCTCTCCGGCCGTATGCGGGAGTACGCGGCCTGGAGGACGCACGCGCTGGTGGTGGCCGCGGGCGCGGTGGCGATGCTCAACGGGTTCTGGAGCAGTGGCACCAGCGGCGCCACGTCCCTGCTGTGCGGGCTCCTCGCCCTGATCCCGGTCCTGCTGACCCTGGTCCGTCCGGTGGGGGCCTTCTGGCTGTCCCTCGCTGCGACGCCGGCTGTCGCGATCCTGGGCTCGTCCTGGGACAACTGGCCGTGGCTGCCGGGCAGCTTCATCGCCCACCTGGTGGTGCTCACGGTGGTGGCGGTACGGACCCGCCCGCGCACGGCGGCCTGGATGTGGGTGCTGACCGCGGGCTACGGCTTCACGGCCGAGAACACGTGGGGATCGAGCCACTACAACACCAACGTCGGCCCGATGCTGGTGCTTTCGGCGATGGTCCTGCTGGCCGTCACGGTCTGGCACATACGCCGGGACGCCGCGCAGGAGGTGACCGCCCAGCAGACGGTGACGGCCCATGAACGTTCTCGCCGCACGCTCCTCGAGGAGCGCACGACCATCGCCCGTGAGTTGCACGACGTGGTCGCCCACCACATGTCCGTGGTCGCCATCCAGGCGGAGGCCGCGCCGTACCGGGTGGAGAACCCGCCGCCGGAGCTGGAGAAGGCCTTCGCCACGATCCGGGAGAACGCGGTGGCGGCGCTGACCGAGCTTCGCCGCGTCCTCGGCGTGGTCCGCGCGGAGGACTACGAGGCCCCGGACGCCCCACAGCCCACCCTCGCCGACCTGGACTCCCTGCTCGCCAACGTGCGGGAGACGGGGCTCGCCGTGGAGAAGACGGTGACCGGCGCGGTGTGCGAACTCCCGCAGGGGGTCGAGCTGTCGGCGTACCGGATCGTGCAGGAGGCGCTGAGCAACACACTGCGGCACGCGCCGGGGGCGAGCGCACGCGTCGAGATCGGGTACGTCCTCGGCGGGCTCGGCCTGCGTATAGTCAACGGCCCGCCGCCCGCGGCGGCCCTCCTGAAGCCCTCGCCTGGTGCCGGGCACGGCATCACCGGGATGCGGGAGCGGGTCTCCATGCTGAACGGCGGGATGACCGTGGGCGCGACGGACGACGGGGGCTATGAGGTGACGGTGTTCCTGCCGGTCGCCGCAGTGAGCGACGGTGAGGCATGACGATCCGTGTACTGATCGCGGACGACCAGATGATGGTGCGCGAGGGCTTCTCGGTCCTGCTGAACGCGATGCCGGACATCGAGGTCGTCGGCGAGGCCGTCAACGGCCGCGAGGCGGTCGAGCGGGTGCGGGAACTCGCCCCGGACGTCGTGCTGATGGACATCCGGATGCCCGAGCTGAACGGCATGGAGGCGACGAGGGAGATCGTCGCCGCGGACAGCACGGCGAAGGTGCTGGTGCTGACCACGTTCGACCTCGACGAGTACGTGTACCAGGCGCTGCGCGCGGGAGCCTCCGGCTTCCTCCTGAAGGACGCCTCGGCCCGCCAGCTCGCCGACGGGGTACGGGTGGTGGCCTCCGGTGAGGCGCTGCTCGCCCCCTCGGTGACGAAGCGCCTGATCACGGAGTTCTCGAAACTCTCCCAGGCGCCGCGCCCCCTGCAGCCCGCCCACACGACCTACGGCGTCCTGACCGAGCGGGAGACGGAGGTCCTGGTCCTGATCGCCCAGGGCCTGTCGAACGCGGAGATCGCCGAGTGCCTGGTGGTGGCCGAGTCGACGATCAAGACCCACGTCAGCCGCATCCTGGTGAAGCTGGGTCTGCGCGACCGGACACAGGCGGCGGTGTTCGCCTATGAGGCGAGGCTGGTCACGCCGGGTTGAGCCACCCCTGGTCAGGAGGGTGGCGGCCGGGCTAGCGTCCGTTCATGGCAGCCTTTGATCCGTGGGACCCGGCGTTCCTCGCCGACCCGTACCCCGCCTATGACGAGCTGCGTGCCCGGGGCCGCGTGCACTACTTCGAGCCCACGAACCAGTGGCTGGTCCCGCACCACGCGGACGTCTCGGCGCTGCTGCGCGACCGCCGCCTGGGCCGCACCTACCAGCACCGCTTCACGCACGAGGACTTCGGCCGCACCGCGCCACCGCCGGAGCACGAGCCGTTCCACGTCCTGAACGACCACGGGATGCTCGACCTGGAGCCGCCGGACCACACCCGGATCCGGCGCCTGGTGTCGAAGGCGTTCACCCCGCGCACGGTCGAGCGGCTCAAGCCGTACGTGGCCGATCTCGCCGGGAAACTGGTGGACCGGCTCGTCGAGGCGGGCGGCGGGGATCTGCTCGCGGATGTCGCCGAGCCGCTCCCCGTGGCCGTCATCGCGGAGATGCTCGGGATCCCGGAGGCGGACCGGGCCCCGCTGCGACCCTGGTCGGCGGACATCTGCGGGATGTACGAACTGAACCCGTCCGAGGACGTGGCGAGCAGGGCGGTGCGGGCGTCGGTCGAGTTCTCGGAGTACCTGCGGGAGCTGATCGCCGAGCGTCGTAAGGAACCCGGCGACGATCTGATCTCGGGCCTGATCGCGGCGCACGACGAGGGTGACCGCCTGACCGAGCAGGAGATGATCTCGACCTGTGTCCTGCTGCTGAACGCGGGTCATGAGGCCACGGTGAACGCCACGGTCAACGGCTGGTGGGCCCTGTTCCGCAACCCGGCCCAGCTGGCCGCCCTCCGCGCGGACCACTCCCTCGTCCCGTCCGCCGTCGAGGAGCTGATGCGCTACGACACCCCGCTCCAGCTCTTCGAGCGCTGGGTCCTGGACGAGATCGAGATCGACGGCACGGTGATCCCGAGGGGCGCGGAGATCGCCATGCTCTTCGGCTCCGCCAATCACGATCCGGCGGTGTTCACCGCCCCCGAGAGCCTCGACCTCACTCGCGAGGACAACCCCCACATCTCCTTCAGCGCGGGCATCCACTACTGCATCGGTGCCCCGCTGGCCCGCATCGAACTGGCGGCCTCGATGACGGCCCTGCTGGAGAAGGCCCCCATGCTGAGCCTGGCGGCGGAGCCGCGGCGGAAGCCGAACTTCGTGATCCGGGGGCTGGAGGGGCTGAGCGTGGAGGTGGGTTGAGTCCGCACCGTCAGGTGGTCAGGTCCCGCCTGCGCAACCCCGCCAGCCCCGCGCCCACCAGCGCCACGGCCGCCCCCGAGAGGACGAGCACCGGCCCCCACTCCATTCCTCCGCCCGGCAGCTTCGGCAGATGTCCGAACGGGGAGAGGTCCAGCACGATCCGGGGTGCGTCCAGGGCCGGGCCGATCCAGCCGATCAGCAGGACGGCCACGGCGACTCCCCAGGCCGCCGTCGCCAGCCGGGGTGTCAGTCCGTACAGCAGGACCGCCACCCCGCCGATCACCCACACCGCCGGGAGCTGCACCAGGCATGCGCCCAGAATCGGCCCGATCTCCTTGCCGTAGCCGACGGCGAAGCCGAGTCCGGCCAGGAGCATGATCAGGGCGGAGCCGCCGAAGGTGATCACCAGATGGCCGGCGGCCCAGCGGAGGCGTCCCACCGCGCATGCCAGCACCGGTTCCGTGCGGCCCGACGTCTCCTCGCCGTGCAGGCGCAGGACGGACCCGACGACGTACAGCGACGCGATCAGGCCGAGCATGCCGACCATCGACGCCAGGAACGCGTCCGTGAGGCCGCTCTGGCCGCCCATCCGCTCGAAGATCTCCCGCGCCTTGGCGTTGTCACCGACCAGGTCGGCCGCACCGTCGGTGAGCCCGCCGTACACCACTCCGGCGAGGAAGAAGCCGACCGACCAGCCGAGCACGCTGCCCCGCTGGAGCCGCCAGGCCAGCGCGCCCGCCGTGCCGAGGCGGCCGGTGGGCGGTCCCGGCCGGGTGGGCAGGAAGCTCATGCCGATGTCCCGGCGGCCCGCCAGCTCGTAGGCGACCACGGCCTGTACGGCCACCGCCGCCGCGAACAGCAGCAGCACCCACCAGCGTTCGCCGGCGAAGGACCGCTGGTTCTCCAGCCAGCCCAGCGGGGAGAACCAGGTCAGGACGGACGAGCCGTCGTCCGTGGCGGAGTCGCCCGCCGCGCGCAGCACGAAGGCGGCCCCGAGGACCCCCGCCGTCAGGCCCCGGGCCAGCCGAGCGCTCTCCGTCAGCTGGGCGACGATCGCCGCCATCGTGGCGAAGACCATGCCGACGCCCGCGAGGCCGAGGCCGAAGGACAGGGCGCCCGAAGCTCCCCGCCCGGCCAGGCCGGCCGTGACCAGCAGCGCCAGCAGGGCGTTCGCGACGGCCGCCGCCAGCAGCGCCGCCGTGAGGGAGGCCCGGCGGCCCACCATTCCGGAGGCCACCAGCTCCTGGCGGCCGCTCTCCTCCTCGTCCCGGGTGTGCCGTACGACGACCAGCAGGCTCATCACGGCCACGAGCTCGGCGGCGGTCAGGCCCACGCGCCAGGCCGTCAGCGCGCCGATCGAGGTGTCGAAGACCGGTCCGAGCAGGGCGCGGAAGGAGGCGTTCGTCTCCATCTGCTGGACCAGGTCGGCGCGTTCGGCCGTGGTGCCGTACAGGGTTTTCAGGGTGCCCGGCATGGAGAGGACCATGAGCGCGTTCACGGCGACGAAGACCGGGATCATCACCCGGTCGCGGCGCAGCGCGAGGCGCAACAGGGCGCCGGTGCCCGCCAGGTGGCGGCTCGACCTCGGTACCGCGAGCGTGGTCATCGGGCCGCCGCCTCGTCCTGGTAGTGCCGCAGGAACAGCTCCTCCAGCGTGGGCGGCGTCGAGGTCAGGGACCGTACGCCGGACTCGCTCAACTGCCGGAGTACGGCGTCGAGTTTGTCGGTGTCGACCTGCAACCGCACCCGCTTTCCCTGTACGTCGAGATCATGGACGCCCGGAAGCTGCGCCAACCCATTGGGCGGGCCCGCGAGTTCGGCCGTCACGCTGGTGCGCGTGAGGTGGCGCAGGTCGGCGAGCGAGCCGCTCTCCACGGTCCGGCCGCTGCGGATGATGCTCACGCGGTCGCAGAGCTCCTCGACCTCGCTCAGGATGTGGGAGGAGAGGAGGACCGTGCGGCCGCGGTCGCGCTCCTGCTCCACGCAGCGCTGGAAGACCTCCTCCATCAGCGGGTCGAGGCCCGAGGTGGGCTCGTCCAGGATCAGCAGGTCGACGTCGGAGGCGAAGGCGGCGACCAGGGCGACCTTCTGCCGGTTGCCCTTCGAGTACGTGCGCCCCTTCTTGGTGGGGTCCAGTTCGAAGCGCTCGACCAGCTCCGCCCGGCGCTGCTTGTCGAGCCCTCCGCGCAGACGGCCGTACAGGTCGATGACCTCGCCGCCGGAGAGGTTGCGCCAGAGGGTGACGTCGCCGGGGACGTAGGCGATCCGGCGGTGCACCTCCACCGCGTCCCTCCACGGGTCGCGGCCGAGGACCTGCGCGGCGCCCGAGTCGGCGCGCAGCAGGCCGAGCAGCACCCGGATGGCGGTGGACTTGCCGGCGCCGTTGGGGCCGAGGAAGCCGTGCACCTCGCCGGTCTCGACGTCCAGGTCGAGGCCGTCCAGGGCGTGCGTGCGGCCGAAGGACTTGTGGAGCCCGGAGACCGTGATTGCCTTCGTCATGGACCCGAACGTACGCGTACTTCAGAAAGTTGTGAAGTTAAGGAACTGAGTGAACTCCGATAGGCTGGTGGCATGGCGGAGTCAACGGAGTCCAAGGCGGTGGAACGGGACCCCGAGGCGGTCTCACGGTTCGTGGAGCACTTCGCGGCACAGCTCGTCGAGGCGGGTGTGCCCCGCATGCCGGCCCGTGTCTTCGCCGCCCTGCTCGCCTCCGACACCGGTGTCCTCACCTCGGCGGAGCTGGGAGAACAGCTGCAGATCAGCCCCGCGGGCGTGTCCGGGGCGGTGCGCTACCTGGCCCAGGTCCACCTGGTCTCGCGGGAGCGGGAGCCCGGCTCGCGGCGGGAGCGGTACCGGGTGCACAGCGACCAGTGGTACGAGGCGCTCACCAACCGCGAGGCGCTCATCAAGCGCTGGGAGGAAGCCCTGCGCGAGGGGGTGGCGAGCCTGGGAGCCGGCACCCCCGCGGGGAGCCGGCTCGCCGAGACCCTCGCCTTCTTCGAGTTCGTCGAGGGCGAGGTCGAGGCGATGATGGAGCGGTGGCGTGTGCACCGCGAGAAGACCTTCGGCCGGTGAGGCGGGGAACCGGACACCACCGGGCTCCGGGCGCCCGGTGAGGGCCGACCGGAGGACCGACTGGGCCGACCAGCGGACCGACTAGGCAGAGGACGGCAGAACCAGCCCCCAGGCCCCCTCCGCCACCCGCCAGGTCCGCCTGCGCACCGGACCCGACACCACCGCGTCCGCCCGGTACCGGAAGTCCGCCCCGGCGACGGTCACCGTCTGCCCCGAGACCAGCAGCGGGTTCGCCTCGGCCCCCACCGACAGCGGCCGCACCTCCACCGAGGCCATGCCACCCGTACCGGGGGCCACCGACACCGCCTCCACCGGCTGGTCCAGGTCCACGACCGTCTCACCGTCGACCTCGACCCGGAGCCGGGAAGGGCCGGGGGCCGGAACGGTGGCCAGGCGGGCCGGGCGGGGGGCCAGGGTGCGGACCAGGGAGCGGTACCTCGTGCGCAGCCAGGGCCGTCCCGGAGCGACACTCACGGGCTCGCCGGCAGCCGCCCGGACCGGCGCCGGCGGAATGCCCAGCGCCCCCAGCACCACCCCGTCGCTGTCGTCGACCAGCAGGTCCAGGCGCCGCTCTGCCCCGTCCAGCACGGCCCGCGCCGCCGCCACCGCACCGGCCGGTACGCCGAGGGACTCCGCCAGGGCCGCGTCCCCGACCGGCACCACCGACAGCGCGCATCCCGCCAGCTCCCGCTGCCGGTGCAACAGGGACACCGCACGGATCAGGGCGCGGTCGTCGCCGACCACCACCGGCCGCCGGGACCCGCGCCGGGCCAGCGCGCGGGCGAATTCCTCGGGCCCGTCCGGCAGGCACACCTTCGTCGCCGCACCCGCGCTGAGCACGTCTTTCGCGATCCGTACGGACTCCCCGTCCGCCTGCCGCGCCGCCGGATCGATGATCACCAGCAGCTGTTCGGACATCGCGAAGGTCGCCACCTCGGTCCTGCCTCGCTTCCTCGGGTAGCATCTTTGTGCAAGAGCCCCTTGCGCTATTGCGCCAGGGGCTTCGTCTATTCCGGGGCATCCGGTCCGACGGTTGTGCGACCAAAGGCGGTCGCGGTGGTACGCGGCGGTGAACCTTACGCCCACGCCCCTGACCTTGGACATGCCCCGCCCGGAAGGGGTGTACGCGCGTGCCCGCACTTGTGCTGCTCGGTGCTCAGTGGGGTGACGAAGGCAAGGGGAAGGCCACCGACCTGCTCGGTGGCTCGGTGGACTATGTAGTGCGCTACCAGGGCGGCAACAACGCCGGCCACACGGTGGTCGTCGGCGACCAGAAGTATGCACTCCACCTCCTCCCTTCCGGAATCCTCTCTCCCGGCTGTACGCCGGTCATCGGAAACGGCGTCGTCGTCGACCCGTCGGTCCTGCTCTCCGAGCTGAGCGGTCTGAACGAGCGCGGCGTCGACACGTCGAAGCTCCTGATCAGCGGTAACGCGCACATCATCACCCCGTACAACGTCACTGTCGACAAGGTGACGGAGCGCTTCCTGGGCAAGCGGAAGATCGGGACGACGGGGCGCGGTATCGGTCCGACCTACTCGGACAAGATCAACCGCGTCGGGATCCGGGTCCAGGACCTGTACGACGAGTCGATCCTGGAGCAGAAGGTCGAGGCGGCGCTCGACGTCAAGAACCAGCTGCTCACCAAGCTGTACAACCGGCGCGCCATCGCGGTCGGCCAGGTGGTCGAGGAGCTGCTGGGCTACGCCGACAAGCTGAAGCCCTATGTCGCCGACACGGTCCTGGTCCTCAACCAGGCCCTGGAGGACAACAAGGTCGTCCTGTTCGAGGGCGGCCAGGGCACGCTCCTGGACATCGACCACGGGACCTATCCCTTCGTCACCTCCAGCAACCCCACCGCGGGCGGTGCCTGCACCGGTGCCGGCGTCGGCCCGACGAAGATCAGCCGGGTCATCGGCATCCTCAAGGCGTACACGACCCGCGTAGGCGCCGGTCCCTTCCCGACCGAGCTCTTCGACGCGGACGGCGAGGCGCTGCGCCGCATCGGCGGCGAGCGGGGTGTGACGACGGGCCGGGATCGCCGCTGCGGCTGGTTCGACGCCGTCATCGCCCGTTACGCCACCCGCGTCAACGGCCTGACCGACTTCTTCCTCACCAAGCTGGACGTGCTGACCGGCTGGGAGCAGATCCCGGTCTGTGTCGCGTACGAGATCGACGGCAAGCGCGTCGAGGAGCTCCCCCACTCGCAGTCCGACTTCCACCACGCGAAGCCGGTCTACGAGAACCTGCCGGGCTGGTCCGAGGACATCACCAAGGCGAAGTCCTTCTCCGACCTCCCGAAGAACGCCCAGAACTACGTCAAGGCGCTGGAGGACATGTCCGGCGCCCCGATCTCCGCGATCGGCGTGGGTCCGGGCCGGGACGAGACGATCGAGATCAACTCGTTCCTGTAAGTCGCTTGGAAACGCGGCGCCTTGGGCCGGTCATGGACATCCTTGACCGGCCCATGGGCTGCTCCTGGTTCCCCCCGGATCCGGCGGAAGGCAAGCATCTACGCGGGTAGTTGCCGTCTTTCCCCTCTCCCAGTGTTCTCCCAGTTCCAGGAGCCCCGTATGCCCGTCAATCCCATGAACCGCAGGCAGTTCATGCAGAAGTCGGCCGTCACCGGTGCCGCCGTCGCCGCCGCCGGTGCGGCCGGCACCGGTACCGCCGAGGCCGCCGACCACAGACCCGAAAAGGCGCCCCGCACCTGGTCGTTCTCCATCCTGGGTACCACCGACCTGCACAGTCACGTCTTCGACTGGGACTACTACAAGGACGCCCCCTACAGCGACAAGGCGGGCAACTCGGCCGGCGTGGCCCGCGTGGCCACCCTCGTCAAGCAGCAGCGCGAGGCGAAGGGCGAGGGGCGCGTCCTGCTCGTCGACGCCGGCGACATCATCCAGGGCACCTCCCTGGCCTATTACTTCGCGCGCGTCGACCCGATCACCGGCACCGACGGCAAGCGCGGTCCCAAGCACCCGATGGCCGTCGCCATGAACGCCATGCGCTACGACGCCGCGGCCCTCGGCAACCACGAGTTCAACTACGGCATCGACACCCTGCGCAAGTTCGAGAGCCAGTGCCGCTTCCCGCTGCTCGGCGCCAACGCGCTGGACGCGAAGACGCTGCGGCCCGCCTTCCGGCCGTACACCGTGAAGCGGATCTGTGTGCCGGGCGCCCCCGACATCAAGGTCGGCATCCTCGGCCTCACCAACCCGGGCATCGCGCTGTGGGACAAGGACAACGTCAGCGGGAAGATGGTCTTCCCCGGGCTGGTCGAGCAGGCGAAGAAGTACGTGCCGCGGCTGCGCGCCCTCGGCTGTGACGTCGTCTTCCTCACCGACCACTCCGGCCTGGACGGCTCCTCCTCCTACGGTGACGCGCTCCCGTACGTGGAGAACGCCTCCAACCTCGTCGCCGAGCAGGTCCCCGGCATCGACGCCATCCTCGTCGGCCACACCCACGTCGAGGTGCCGTCGTACACCGTCAAGAACGCGGAGACCGGTGAGGAGGTGCTGCTCTCCGAGCCGTACTGCTGGGGCTTCAGGCTGAGCGTCTTCGACTTCGAGCTCGAACTGCACCACGGCCAGTGGAAGGTCACGAGCAAGACGGCGCAGACCCTCAACCCCAACTCGGTGGACGAGGACCCGGAGATCAAGAAGCTCCTCCAGGCCGACCACGAGCTGGTCGTGAAGTACGTCAACACGGCGGTCGGCACCTGTACCGAGGACCTCTCGGCGGCGGAGTCCTGCTGGAAGGACGTGCCGGTCATGGACTTCATCCACAAGGTGCAGATGGACACGGTGAAGTCGGGCCTGTCGACGGCGGACGCGGCACTCCCGCTGATCTCGGTGGCGGCCCCCTTCAGCCGCACCGCGGACATCCCCCAGGGCAGCGTCACCATCAAGGACATCGCGGGGCTCTACATCTACGACAACACCCTGTACGGCAAGAAGCTCACGGGTGCCCAGCTCAAGGACTACCTGGAGTACGCGGCGAAGTACTACCACCAGGTCCCGGCCGGCACGAAGGTCGACACCGCGACCCTCACCAACGCCAACAACTTCTGGGACTACATGTACGACACCGCGGCGGGTGTCTCCTACGAGATCGACATCGCGCAGGCGGAGGGGTCGCGGATCAAGAACCTCACGTACAACGGCGCGGCCGTCGCCGACGACCAGGTGTTCGTCGTGGCCGTCAACAACTACCGCGCCAACGGCGGTTCGGGCTACCCGCACATGGCGTCCGCCGACATCGCCTACAGCTCCACCAACGAGATCCGCCAGCTGATGATCGACTACGTGGTGGCCAAGGGCGCCCTGAACCCGGCCGACTTCGCGGTCGCCAACTGGAAGCTGACGCAGGACGGCACGCCGGTGTTCTGAGCCCGGCCGGTCCCGGCGGCCCGCGCCGCCGGGACCACCTCGTGAAGAAGCGGAGCACCCTGCCGGAAGCCATGATTCCGGCAGGGATCAGCTGAAGACGATCATCGATCCCTGTGCCAGGCTCCGGGTCGCCGCCGCGTGCAGGCCCAGCCAGACGTGCCGTTCGCGGGCGAACGGGCTGGGGTCGTACGGCGCCGGGACCGCCGGTTCCTCCAGCTCCGTGGGGGCCCGCGGTGGCTCCGGGGCCGCCGGCGGGTTGGCCGGGTCGATGCCGATCGACGGGGCCACGAACTCCAGCTCGCGCAGCAGCGTCTGGGAGGAGCCCAGGGGGCCGCCGCCCGCCAGCAGGTCGTCGTTCGACAGGGGGTTCGGGAAGTCGACGGGGACGTACGCGCCCGCGTGGTCGTAGTGCCAGACCAGGTGCGACTGCTGGGCCGTCGACTCGAACATCTCCAGGAGCTGCTCGTAGTCGCCGCCGAGGTCGTCCACCGGGGTCACCGGCAGTCCGCACATCTGGAGGAGATAGACCCGGCGCAGGAAGTGCAGCGCGTCGTAGTCGAACCCGGCCACCGGGGCGACGTCCCCGGACAGGCCCGGCATGTACTGGTACACCGGCACCGGCGGGAGCCCGGCCTCGGTGAGCACCTTGTTGTATTGCGCGAGTTCCTCGGCGAACGGGTTGTCGGGGGTGTGGCACAACACGTCCACGAGCGGCACCAGCCACAGATCACAGGCCAAAGAGAGCTCCTCGCATCGGCACGCGTACACGCATTGCAGGTGGTCAGGGAAGGGTAGTCGGTGCGGCGCAGAGTCAGCCCCCCTCGTGCAGGTCCCATACCCACACACCGCCGGTCCACCTCCCCGGACGGCCGGTGAGCTTCTCCAGGGCCTTGCGCAGGGCGTCGTCGTGGTCCTGCGGCGCGACCACCAGGACACCTGCCTTCCAGTAGGCGAAGTCCTTCCTGGCCTGCGCCTGCCAGTTCTTGCCGATGGTCGGGACCACGCCCGTGTAGGCCACGTCCCGCAGCATGTTGGAGGTGTAGCGCGGGGAGGCGCCGTAGATGCCGATACGGTCCTTGCCGTAGGGCCCGTTGAAGTAGCCGCCGGGCAGCTTGAAGCCGAGGCCGGCCGCCGTCTGCCAGTGCAGGGCCTCCGCGGCGCCGGGATCGGGCAGCGGCAGGGGGACGAGCGACTCGCCCTCGTGGACGTACGACTTCCACATCCCGTCCGCGATGAACGCCGGCACCTCCACCCGCTCCGCGGATTTCAGCGGCGCCGGGACCAGCGGCAGCAGGGCGAGGAGGACGCCGAGGAACCCGAGGTACATCGTGCCCACGGCGCGCGTCGCCGCCAGCCTGTCCACCGCGATCGCCAGCAGCATGCCCAGCGCCGGGGCGCAGATCATCGCCAGCCGGCCCTCGATGACCGACTCGAAGAGCGGCTTGTGGGCGAGCAGTGCCCACGGGCCCGGGTAGACGGTGTCGGTGAGCGGGAGGCGGATCTTCGGGCCGAGGGAGAGCACCGCGGCGGCCACCGCGGTGAACGCCAGCGCCCTGACAAGTGCCCGCTCCCAAAGCCGTACGACGATCGCGAAGGCGAGGGCGATCAGCGGCCAGCCGTAGAACGCGTTCTGCTCGGTGGGGTTGAGGGACAGCGCGTTCGCCGTCTCCGCGTCGCCCGCGACCAGGGAGCGCTCGGCGAAGGCGAGCAGGGAGAGGGGGCTGTTGCCCGCGTTGTCGCCGTGCAGGACGCTCTGGTAGCTCTGCGGGCCGGCGAACTGCCAGTACAGGGGATAGGCGACGAGGGGCAGGCAGACCGCGCCGCCGATCAGCAGGCCCTTGAGCAGCGGGCGCCAGGCCTCCTTCGCCAGGTCCCGGCGGACCACCGCGTAGGCGGCCGCGAACAGGGTCAGGCCGATCGCGGCGAGCAGGAAGGGTTCCTCGCCCAGAAAGACCTGGTAGGCGGCCATCAGGCCGAGGACGATCCCGTCCCGCACCACCCGCGTGCCCGCGCACAGACGCAGGGCGCGGTCGATGATCAGCGGGATCATGAAGAGGATCACGAAGTTGGGGTGCGCGTTGGCGTGGCTGACCATCGGGGGCGCGAAGGCCGCCAGGGACGCGCCGAGGAAGGCGGCCGCCCGCTGCCGTACGACCCGTTTCACGATCAGCCAGTACCAGGCGACCGCGGTGGCGGCAAGGCCCAGCGTCATGCAGAGGCTCAGCGCGACCGCCGGGCCCGCGAGGAGCGTGACCGGCGCGAACGGGACGGACAGGCCCAGCATGACCGTGTTGGCCATCAGGTTCACGCCGTCGGGGAAGCCCTGGAGGTCGGTGAAGAGGGGGTTGCGCAGGTGGGCCACGTTGTCGGCCGTCACCGAGAAGAACCACTCCCACTGGTTCTGGTCCTGCAGGGAGTCGGGGAGGTAGCGGTGGTCCGGGTCGAAGAAGCGGCCCGAGTACAGGGCCACCGCCATCAGCAGGAAGAGGGTGGTGACCAGGAGGTCGGCGGGGCGCAGCGCACGCGCTCTGAGGCGGGCCAGGTCGGCGAGGACGCGGGCGTAGTCGAAGGGACCGACCTTGGAGCCGGGCTGGTGGCTCCAGCGGACCGGAACCTCGGCGACCGGCCAGTCGGAGCGGCGGAAGTGCTGGAGCACCTCCACGTCTATCCCCCAGCCGTCGAGCCGGGAAGCGGCGAAGGCCTCGCGGGCCCGGTCGCCCTCGAAGAGCTTGAAGCCGCACTGGGTGTCCCGTATGCCCGGCACCGCCGTGGTGCGTATCAGGAGGTTTCCGGCGCGGCCGAGCAGCTCGCGCACCCGGTGCTGGTGGTTGTCGATCGCCGCGCCCGGCACCGAACGTGAGCCGATCGCCGCCGTGTGCCCCTCGCTGAGCGCCTTGTCGAGCCGCTCCAGCTCCTCTATCGGGGCCGCCAGGTCGGCGTCGGTGACCAGCACCCGGCGGCCGCGCGAGGCCGCGACACCGAGGCGCAGGGCGTTGCCCTTGCCGCGGTTGCGGGGACTGGTGACGAGCTGGACCCGCGGGTGCTGTAACTGCGGGACCTCGCGGGTGCCGTCGGTCGACCCGTCGTCGGCGACGATCACCTCCCACTCGCCCCAGCGGCCCTCGGTCTCGCTCAGATAGGCGGTGACGGCGTCGAGGGTGGGGCCGAGACGCTGTTCCTCGTTGTAGGCGGGGACGACGACGGAGAGGTCGATCACCTCGGTACGGCGGCCGCTCATCCGGCGGCCAGCTTCTCGATGAGGGCGAGGGAGTGCGCGTTGTACGCGGCGACGACGGCTCGGGCCGTCGTGAAGTCCTGGCGTGCCAGGGCGTCGACCAGTTCGGTGTGGCCGGACCAGAGCCGGCCGCGCAGGTCGGTCAGGCGGCGCAGGTACTGCACCGCGCACACCCAGGACTGGACGCGCAGCCGGTGCAGGAAGTCGGCGAGGTAGGGGTTGCCGAACAGGGCGCTCAGCTCGCGCCAGAAGCGCAGGTCGTAGCCGATCAGCACGGTCAGGTCACCGGCGGCGGCAGCGCGCTGCGCCTCCTCGCCGCGCCGGCGGACCGTGGCGAGCGCCGCCGCCGTACGGGGGTCCTCCGGGTCCCGGAAGGCCGGGTGGCCGCCGACGAGGGACTGGAACATGCCGTCGATGACCAGGCTGCGGGCCTGGATCATGCCGCGGTAGTCGTCGAGCGAGCACTCGGGGACGCTGAAGCCGCGGTGCTGGTCGGCCTCCAGGATGCCCTGCGCGGACAGGTCGACCAGCGCCTCGCGGACCGGTGTCGCCGAGACCCCGTACTGCTCGGCGATCTCCTTGACCGTGAACTCCCGACCTGGCTGGAGCCGGCCGGCCAGCACCTCGTCACGAAGCGCGTCAGCGATCTGCTGGCGCAGGGTGCTGCGCGTCACGGCGCCGTTGCCGGGCATGGTCGGTGGCCTCTCCTCACACGTGCGGGTGACGTACTCGTCTGTATCTACGAGCACGCCACCTTACGCGTTCGGGTTGCGCCCGATGAGCTTCGGTGTTGCGGTCCTCACTCAGGCCCTGTGGCTCAGGCCCTGTGGCTCAGGCCGTGTACTCGTCGGCCACGCTCAGGGCGGTGTCCAGTGCCGCGAGCCCCTCCTTCAGTTCGGCCTCGGTCGCGTTGCAGGGTGGGACGACGTGGGTGCGGTTCATGTTGACGAAGGGCCACAGGCCGTTCTTCTTCGCGGCTGCACCGAAGGCGGCCATCGGCGCGTTCGCCTCGCCCGCCGCGTTGTACGGCACCAGCGGCTCCCGGGTCTCCCGGTTCTTCACCAGGTCGAGGGCCCAGAACATGCCCACACCGCGCACCTCGCCGACGCTCGGGTGCCGCTCGGCCAGCGCGCGCAGCCCCGGCTCGACGACGGTGGCGCCCAGGTTCTTCGCGTTGGTGACGACACCCTCCTCCGCCATCACGTTGATGGTGGCGACGGCGGCCGCGCAGGCCAGCGGATGGCCGGAGTACGTCAGCCCGCCCGGGTAGGCCCGTTTGCCGAAGGTCTCCGCGATCTTCCCGGAGATGGCGACCCCGCCGAGCGGCACGTATCCCGAGTTCACGCCCTTGGCGAAGGTCATCAGGTCGGGCACGACGTCGAACAGATCGGCCGCGAACCACTCACCGGTGCGCCCGAACCCGGCCATGACCTCGTCCAGGACGAACACGATCCCGTACTTGTCGCACAGCTCCCGCACGCCGGCGAGATAGCCGGGCGGCGGAACCATGATCCCCGCCGTGCCCGGGATCGTCTCCAGGACGATCGCGGCGATGGTGCCCGGCCCCTCGAAGGCGATCGTCGTCTCCAGGTGCTCCAGGGCCCGCGCGCACTCCTGCTCCTCGGTCTCCGCGTAGAAGCGGGAGCGGTAGAGGTAGGGCGCCCAGAAGTGGACGACACCGGCGGTGGCGCTGTCGGAGGCCCAGCGGCGCGGGTCGCCGGTGATGTTCACCGCCTGCTGCGTGCCGCCGTGGTAGGAGCGGTACGCCGACAGCACCTTCGCGCGGCCCGTGTGCAGCCGGGCCATGCGCACCGCGTGCTCGATGGCGTCCGCGCCGCCGTTGGTGAAGAAGATCTTGTCCAGGTCGCCGGGGGTCCGCTCGGCGATCAGCCGGGCCGCCTCGGACCGCGCCTCGATGGCGAAGGCGGGCGCGAAGGTGGTCAGGCGTGCGGCCTGCTCCTGGATCGCGGCGACGACCTTCGGGTGCTGGTAGCCGATGTTCGTGTAGACGAGCCCGCTCGTGAAGTCGAGGTAGCGCTTGCCGTCGTAGTCCCAGAAGTACGACCCCTCGGCGCCGGCGACGGCGAGCGGGTCTATGAGCTCCTGGGCGGACCAGGAGTGGAAGACGTGTGCGCGGTCCGCGGCCTTCACGGCGGCGCCGGCTTCGGGATTCGGCTGAGGGGTCATGCGGGCGAGCGTAAATGTCCGCGATGCGAACGCGGTATCGGCGTCCTGTTCCCTGGTCGGAGGGTTTCCGCGACAGATTGTCTGTTACGGAACCGTGGACACCGCTCCATGCGACTCCCCACACGACCGCACTATTCTCGGTCCGTTGCACACCTACGGGGGGAAGGCGGCGCAGCCCATGGAGAAGCTGGCACCCGGGGATCCGCAGAGGATCGGGGCGTACCGGCTGCTGGCGCGGCTCGGCGCGGGCGGCATGGGGCACGTGTACCTGGCCCGGTCGGACCGGGGCCGTACCGTCGCCGTGAAGCTGGTGCGCGAGGAACTCGCCACGCAGGAGGAGTTCCGGGCGCGGTTCCGGCAGGAGGTGCAGGCCGCGCGCCGGGTCGGCGGTCACTGGACGGCTCCCGTGCTGGACGCGGACACCGAGGCCGTCGTGCCGTGGGTGGCCACCGGGTATGTCGCCGGACCCAGCCTCCAGCAGGTCGTGGGGCGCGACCACGGTGCCCTGCCCGAGCGTTCGGTACGGATCCTGGCGGCCGGGCTCGCGCACGCGCTCAAGGACATCCACGCCGCCGGGATCGTCCACCGCGACCTCAAGCCGTCCAACGTGCTGGTGACCATCGACGGGCCGCGCGTCATCGACTTCGGCATCGCGCGGGCGCTGGAGACCCTGGCCGGGGACGGGCTCACCCGCACCGGCTCCCTGGTCGGCTCGCCCGGCTTCATGGCGCCCGAGCAGGTGCGCGGCGACCGGATCACGCCCGCCTGTGACGTCTTCTGCCTCGGCTCCGTGCTCGCCTACGCGGCGACCGGCAAGCTCCCCTTCGGGGCCGCGCACAGTGGTGTGCACGCCCTGATGTTCCGTATCGCCCAGGAGGATCCGGACCTGGAGGGCGTGCCCGAGGGCATCGCCGACCTCGTCCGCGACTGCCTGAGGAAGGACCCGGCCGCCCGGCCGACACTGGACCGGATCCTGGAGCGCACCGGCGCGGAGGACACGGTGTCCGGGGGGCGCTCGCGGGATCCGTGGCTGCCCGGGGCGCTGGTGGCCCAGCTGGGGCGGCACGCGGTGCGGTTGCTGGAGGCAGAGGATCCGGAAGGCGAGGCGGAGGGGCCGCAGGGGCCGGACTCCCGGCCTGCCCCGCCGCCGTACGCGCCCGGCGGGGACCGGACGCCCGACCGTACCCCGGAGCGGGCCGCCGAGCCAGGCCCCGGCGGGGACCGTGTGCCCGGCCCGGGCGGGGACCGGATGCCCGACCCCACCCCCGCCTGGATCCACCAGCAGGACCCCGCGCCCGGCCAGGGCCACGGCCCGGGGCAGGGCCAGGGCCACGGCCCGGGTCAAGGCCCGGGGCAGGGCCAGGACCGGGTGCCGGACCGTGCGCCCGCGGCCTCCCCCGAGCACGCCCCCGCGTCCGACGACGCCTCCGTGCCGCCCCCGCCGGGGGACCCGCGGTCGGCGGGCCGTCCGGGGGTGAACCACCTCCCCACGATGGTCGCGGGGCACACGCCCCCGCCGGGGACGCCGCCGGCCCACCCGGCCTACGGCTATCCGCAGCAGCACCCGCAGCCCTCCGCCTACGGCCACCCGCAGCAGCCCGGCGCCGGGGCCTGGCCCGGTTCCGGGCAGTCGTACAACCCGTACGCGGGCGACCCGTACGCGGGCGGCGTCGGCTCGACCCCGCCGTACGGCCCGCCGCCGGCCGGCTCCACACCGTCGTACGGACCCGGCGGCGTCCCGCCGCGGGAGCCGGGCCGCAACGGCCGGTCCACGGCGCTGCTCGTCGTGGTCGCGCTGGTCGTCGCGCTCGCCGCCGGCGGCTCGGTGTACGGGCTGATGAAGGGCGGCGGCAGCGACGACAAGGGCGGCGGCACCGCCGCCTCCTCCCCGGCCACCGGCGCGCCCAGGACCACCGGCCCGACCAGCTCCGGGCCCGCCCCGACCACCTCGCGGCCCACCTCCTCGGCCCCCTCGGACGGCGCGATCCCGGCGGGGTACCTGGGGACCTGGGAGTCGTCGATCGACAACACCAACGGGCACAGCACCCGCGAACTGACCATCCAGCAGGGCGACGTGGGGGACAACGTCCTCACGCTCGTCGCCGACGGGCCCACCGACGCGGGCGGTACCTACCACTGCGTCTTCGCGGCGAGGCTCGCCGAAAAGCCCAGCGGCAACGGCCCGTTGGAGATGGGCCCGTCCACCGTCACCTCCGGCGAACCGCGCTCGTCCTGCACGCCCGGCGAGGCCACCGAGGTCACGCTGCTGTCGGACGGCAGGCTGCGGAGGGCGAAGAACGGCAGCGCGGAGAGCCTGACCTACACCAAGCGGTGAGGGGCGGGAGTCCCTGGGGCGTCCGCGAACTCACCTTCCCTCCGGGGCCGTTGAACGTCCAGCGAACTTCAGCCGACGCGACCGGAATGTGTCCTCCGGCGCGCGTACTGTGACCCCACCATTCGACTCCGGGGAGTGGCGGGGGCACCCACATGGAGTGGCTGAGTGCGGAGAACGTCGTAGCCGTCGGTACGGCGGTGCTGGGTATCGTCGCGTCGGCCGGCATGGTCTGGTACGAGCGCCGGGTGCCCCGCCGCAAGAGAGTCGGCTACCGCGTACAGATGGACAACCCGATAGGCGACGACATCCGTTCGGGGCGCGCCAACCGCCGGCTGGGCCTCTTCGACGAGGCGCCGGTCATGGCGGACGCGACGCTCGTCCTGCTCCGGGTCGAGAACGACGGCTCGCAGGGCATCGACCGCGACGACTACACCAGTCCCGAACGGCACGGTCTGACGGCGGTGTTCACCGACCGCACCGTGCGGGGCGTGTCGGTCACGCAGCCGACCGACACCGACCACCTGATGGACCACTTCACCCCCGACCGGGGGTTCGGGTACGAGGGCAACACCCTGCGCATTCCGCGCGTCCCGCTCAACAAGGGCGACCACTTCAAGCTGCTCGTCCTGCTGTCCGGCGGGGACGTGGGCCGCGAGATCCGGATCGTCGGGGGGATCCGGGAGGGCGAGGTCCATCCCAACCGCAGCGCCACGCCCGACGACAAGCCGCCCCTGTTCAGCCGGGCCTCCCGGATGATCACCATCATGCTCACGGTCTGCGTCGTCACACTCGCCGCCATCGTCGTGCTCCGGGACGACACCCCGCCGCCGATCGGCTGCGAGAAGGGCTCGCTGAGGGTCACCGGCTCGACGGCCTTCGCGCCCGTGCTGCGGGAGGTGGCGCAGAAGTACGAACGGGACTGCCGGGGTTCGACGGTCACGGTCGACCCGCACGGCTCGACGGCGGGCGTACGGGAACTGGACGCCACCGGCGCCCAGGGGAAGAAGAAGGGCTCACCGCCCCTCATCGCCTTCTCGGACGGCCCCAAGCCCGGCGACATGCCGGAGCTGCGCGAGAGCCGGGTCGCGGTGTCGGTCTTCGCGCTGGTGGTGAACGACGACGTGGGCCTGAGGAACCTGTCGACGGCGGACGTACGACGCCTGTACGGCGGCGAGATCACCGACTGGCGCCGGCTCGGCGGCCCGGACCTCCCGGTCCGTCTGGTCAGCAGAGACGCCAACTCCGGTACGCGGCAGGTCTTCCAGCGCCGGGTGCTGGGCCGGGGCGAGATCGCCAACTCCTCCGTCGACTGCGTCCACAAGGACGACGCGACGGCCCCGGTGACGCGCTGCGAACTGGACTCCACCGACCAGGTCCTGTCGGAGGTGGCCGAGCTCAAGGGCGCCGTCGGATACAGCGAACTGAATCTGGCCACCCGCGCGAAGGGCCTGCACATCCTCGACCTCGACGGCAACGCCCCGTCGGTGGACGCCATCGAACATCACAGGAGCGCCTACCCCTACCGGGAGATCGAGTACGCGTACACGTACGGCCAGCCTCCGGCGGACTCCCTGGTGTCGAGCTTCCTGACGTATCTCTCCCGGGGCAACGGCCAGGACGTGATCCGGACGCACGGTCATGTGCCGTGCTGGACTCCGGAGGGCATGAAGCTGTGCGCGGGACCTTGAGAACGGTTCGATCCGTGGAGTCGCGGGAGGGCGCGGAGACCTGAGGCCGCGGGCGCCGGCCGCGGCCCGGGTCACCTCGGCTCGGGCGGCCGCTGCCTCGGCATGTTCGGCCGGGCACCGGCCCCCGGCGGCATCGGGAACCGCCCCTGGAGAGAACCCGTGTCCGGGCGGGGAACGGCCGCCACCGCCGACTGGATACCCAGCGGCGCGGCCCCCGTGCGGAACTCCACCATCCAGTCCGCGGTCTCCGTGCGCACCAGCTCCGTCACATCCTCCGAGAACCGCCGCAGCACCCCCAGGCACCGCTCGGCGGCCTCGCTCGCCGTCCCCTCGGCCGGCCCCAGCACCTCCCGTACGCACTCCGACGCCCAGTCGAACTGGAGCACCTGAAGCCGGCGCTGCACGGCCTGCGCCGTCGCCACGTCCCTTATCCATCCGGACGTCAGCCCGAAGTACCGGTCCACGCCCGCGCACGCCACCGCGAGCATCAGCGCCAGATAGCCCCAGGCCGCCGCCCCGTCGACCGCCCCGGTCAGGTCCAGCAGGGGCAGCATGGCCCCCGACACCGCCCCCGACGCCGCCCCCACGCGCAGCGCCCGCGCCCCCTGCCGCTTCCACACCCGGTCCGCGAGATACCAGGCCGCCGTCTCCAGCGCCCTGCGCTCCACCCAGCGGTACAGCTCGTCCAGCCGCTCGGCCGGCTCCCCCCAGTTCCCGAGCGGAAACGTCCGCCCGGTCAGATCGCCCGGCCGCAGCCCGGCCGCACCCTCGCCCCGCCCGTCCTGAGGCGGACCCTCGGGCTGCATCTCCGGCTGACCCACCCGGCACTCCCTACTGATCACGACCGGTCACTTTGCGTGACATTGGATGCTGACGCGCGTGACCTTTCCTACCGCCCAATGGGTGGCGAAGGCGTAGCTTTCGCCTCTTTTCCGCCTGGAAGGGGGCCTTGATCAGGTATAGGCCCCACCGCAATTCCACTCGAAAGAGTGGCGGGGCGATGGCTGCGTGGACCACGTAGGCTCGTGCACAACGGAGAACAACGAAGAACCGAATCAGGAGCTGATCGTGATCCCCGGTGGTGGCCAGCCCAACATGCAGCAGCTGCTCCAGCAGGCCCAGAAGATGCAACAGGACCTGGCGAAGGCCCAGGAGGAACTGGCGAACACCGAGGTCGACGGCCAGTCGGGCGGCGGCCTGGTGAAGGCCACGGTCACCGGCGCCGGCGAACTGCGCGCCCTCGTCATCGACCCCAAGGCCGTGGACCCGGACGACACCGAGACCCTCGCGGATCTGATCGTCGCGGCCGTCCACGCGGCCAACGAGAACGCCCAGACCCTCCAGCAGCAGAAGCTGGGCCCGCTGGCCCAGGGTCTCGGCGGCGGCAGCGGTATCCCCGGCCTGCCTTTCTAAGACGGGCGGCGGCCAACTACGGTACGTACTGGAAGACTCCAGGAAGGGCAGTCCGTTGTACGAAGGCGTGGTCCAGGACCTGATCGACGAGTTGGGGCGGCTGCCCGGCGTCGGTCCCAAGAGCGCGCAGCGGATCGCCTTCCACATCCTGCAGGCCGAACCGACGGACGTACGGCGCCTGGCCCAGGCCCTCCTGGAGGTGAAGGCGAAGGTCCGCTTCTGCGCGACCTGCGGCAACGTTGCCCAGGAAGAGCTGTGCGGGGTCTGCCGGGACCCCCGCCGCGACCTGTCGGTCATCTGCGTGGTCGAGGAACCCAAGGACGTGGTCGCGATCGAGCGCACGCGTGAGTTCCGCGGCCGCTACCACGTGCTCGGCGGCGCGATCAGCCCGATCGAGGGCGTGGGCCCGGACGATCTCCGCATACGAGAGCTCCTGGCCCGCCTGGCGGACGGCACGGTCACCGAGCTGATCCTGGCCACGGACCCCAATCTCGAAGGCGAGGCGACGGCCACGTACCTCGCCCGCATGATCAAACCCATGGGCCTCAAGGTCACCCGCCTGGCCAGCGGCCTCCCGGTGGGTGGCGACCTGGAATACGCGGACGAGGTCACGCTCGGCCGCGCCTTCGAGGGGAGACGACTCCTAGATGTCTGACGCCACGCTGCACGCGACCGACCAGAACCCGGACGACTTCGTGGTCCAGATCGCGGACCAGGTCGAGAGCTTCCTGGTGGCCGTCACGGAGGTCGCGAAGGGTGACGAGCCGGACTCGGCGGTCCCCTTCCTCCTCCTGGAGGTCTCCCAGCTGCTCCTGGCCGGCGGCCGGCTCGGCGCGCACGAGGACATCGTCCCCGAGGAGCGCTACGAGCCCGATCCCGGATTCGAGCCGGACGTCGACGAGCTCCGCGAGAACCTGGCCCGCCTGCTGGACCCGGTGGACATCTACTCGGAGGTCTTCGACCCCTACGAGCCGCGCACGGCCCCCGTCCCGGCCCGCATCTCCGACGACCTCGCGGACGTCATCGCCGACCTGCGTCACGGCATGGCCCACTACCGCGCGGGCCGCACCACCGAGGCCCTGTGGTGGTGGCAGTTCTCCTACTTCTCCAACTGGGGCTCGACGGCCTCGGCGACCCTGAGGGCCCTGCACTCCGTCCTGGCCCACGTCCGCCTCAACCAGCCCCTGGAGGAGCTGGACGGGCTGGACACCGACCAGGGCATCGGCGACGAGACCCTGGAGTTCGAGGCGGGCCGGGTGATGGAGCAGGAGATCGCGGCCCCGCTGCACATGCGGCCCGGTCCCTGAAGTCCTGCGTGAAACGTAAGTCACAGTCATCACTTGCGTGACATTGGGCAGGGAAGTCACGGAGCGGGTGGCCGGACATCTCACGATGCGGTTCCCCGGAGGTAAATTTCGGACGCTCGTTAGACTGAGCGGGCAATCGACGGACTGAGCGAGGAGCGCACGTGGGCCTTGTCGTGCAGAAGTACGGAGGCTCCTCCGTAGCCGATGCCGAGGGCATCAAGCGCGTCGCCAAGCGGATCGTGGAAGCGAAGAAGAACGGCAACCAGGTGGTTGTCGTGGTTTCCGCGATGGGCGACACGACGGACGAGCTGATCGATCTCGCCGAGCAGGTATCGCCGATGCCTGCGGGGCGTGAGTTCGACATGCTGCTGACCGCCGGAGAGAGGATCTCCATGGCCCTGCTGGCCATGGCGATCAAAAACCTGGGCCACGAGGCCCAGTCCTTCACCGGCAGCCAGGCAGGCGTCATCACCGACTCGGTCCACAACAAAGCCCGGATCATCGACGTCACACCGGGCCGTATCCGGACCGCGCTGGACGAGGGCAACATCGCCATCGTCGCCGGTTTCCAGGGCGTCAGCGCCGACAAGAAGGACATCACCACGCTCGGGCGCGGCGGGTCCGACACCACGGCGGTGGCCCTCGCGGCCGCCTTGGACGCCGAGGTCTGCGAGATCTACACCGACGTCGACGGCGTGTTCACCGCCGACCCGCGGGTGGTGAAGAAGGCGAAGAAGATCGACTGGATCTCCTTCGAGGACATGCTGGAGCTCGCCGCCTCCGGCTCCAAGGTGCTGCTCCACCGCTGTGTGGAGTACGCGCGCCGGTACAACATCCCGATCCACGTCCGGTCCAGCTTCAGCGGGCTGCAGGGCACGTGGGTCAGCAGCGAGCCGATCGAGCAAGGGGACAAGAAGGTGGAGCAGGCCATCATCTCCGGTGTCGCGCACGACACCTCCGAGGCCAAGATCACGGTCGTCGGCGTGCCCGACAAGCCCGGTGAGGCCGCCGCCATCTTCCGTGCGATCGCCGACGCCGCGATCAACATCGACATGGTCGTGCAGAACGTGTCCGCCGCCGCCACGGGTCTGACGGACATCTCCTTCACCCTGCCGAAGACCGAGGGCCGCAAGGCCATCGACGCCCTGGAGAAGAACAAGGGCGGCATCGGCTTCGACTCGCTGCGCTACGACGACCAGATCGGCAAGATCTCCCTGGTCGGCGCGGGCATGAAGACCAACCCGGGCGTCACCGCCTCCTTCTTCGAGGCGCTCTCCGACGCGGGCGTGAACATCGAGCTGATCTCCACCTCCGAGATCCGCATCTCGGTCGTCACGCGCGCCGACGACGTGCCGGAGGCCGTCCGCGCCGTGCACACCGCCTTCGGGCTCGACTCCGACACCGACGAGGCCGTCGTCTACGGAGGCACCGGCCGCTGATGGCTGCGACCGGACCGACCGTACGTCCGACGCTCGCGGTCGTGGGAGCGACCGGGGCCGTCGGCACGGTCATGCTCCAGATCCTTTCGCAGCGCAAGGACGTCTGGGGCGAGATCCGCCTGATCGCCTCCCCGCGCTCGGCCGGCCGCAAGCTGGTCGTGCGCGGCGAGGACGTCGAGGTGGTGGCCCTGTCGGAGGAGGCCTTCGACGGGGTCGACGTCGCCATGTTCGACGTACCGGACGAGATCGCCGCGCAGTGGGCGCCTGTCGCCGCCGCCCGGGGCGTGGTGGTGGTCGACAACTCCGGCGCCTTCCGGATGGACCCGGACGTGCCCCTGGTGGTGCCCGAGGTCAATCCGCACACGGCGCGCATACGGCCGCGGGGGATCATCTCCAACCCCAACTGCACGACCCTTTCGATGATCGTCGCCCTGGGCGCGCTGCACGCCGAGTTCGGGCTGCGCGAGCTGGTGGTGTCGTCGTACCAGGCGGTGAGCGGGGCCGGGCGGGCCGGCGTCGAGACGCTGCGGGCCCAGCTGTCCCTGGTCGCCGGTACGGAGCTGGGGACCTGCCCCGGTGACGTACGCCGGGCCGTGGGGGACAACACCGGGCCGTTCCCGGAGCCGGTCGCGCTGAACGTCGTGCCGTGGGCCGGGTCGCTGCGGGAGGACGGCTGGTCGTCGGAGGAGATGAAGGTGCGGGACGAGTCCCGCAAGATCCTCGGGCTGCCGAAGCTGCCCGTCGCCGTGACCTGTGTGCGCGTGCCGGTGGTCACCACGCACTCCCTCACCGTCCACGCCCGCTTCCAGGGCGAGGTCACCGTCGACGGCGCCCGCGAGATCCTCGCCACGGCGCCCGGTGTCGTGCTCTTCGACAATCCGGCCGCCGGTGAGTTCCCCACCCCGGCGGACGTGGTGGGTACCGACCCGACCTGGGTCGGGCGGGTGCGGCGGGCACTCGACGATCCCACCGCGCTCGAACTCTTCGTCTGCGGGGACAACCTGCGCAAGGGAGCGGCCCTCAACACGGCGCAGATCGCCGAGCTGGTGGCGGCGGAGTTGTCGTGATGCCTGAGCCGCACAGGAAAAGTCCCGGGTAGGAGCAGATCCCTTTGCAGGATCTGTGTAAGGTGCATGTGGTCCGGGCCATGGTCCGGACCACTTGAACCGGGCCCCCTCGGTGTTCGAAGATTTTCCTCCCCGCCCTCCGCAACCACGCGGAGGGCGGGGAGCGTCTTTGCGGACGCCCTTCAGGGGCGTGGGACGCGATGAACCGGGCGTGGGGACGCCGTGATCCGGGCGTGGGGACGCCCGTTCATATGGGACATAGGGGAAGAGCGGGTCGCATGACGGCACTTGAGGCTCCGTCGGGTGTACTGCCGGCCACGGAAACGTTGTCGGCGGCGTCACCTGGCGCGTCCGGCGCAAAAGTGATGCTCGGCACGTACAACCCCAGCGGGGTGAAGCGTGTCCAACTGACGTGGCAGAGGTACTCGAATTCACGGCGGTTCCCCGCGGCACGGCCCTTCGGCCGCCCCGCGCGGCGCTCCGACCCCGCATGCCCGGTACGCCCGGCGGCATGCCGGTGATCGCGCCCATGCCCACAGCGCGGCCGGCCCGCATACCGAATCAGCGTGACGGCGGCGAGGAGTCCGTGGCGGCCGGCACGACCGTCGACCACCTCACCGAGACCTACCGGGCGCACTACCGCTCGCTGCTCGGCCTCGCCGCACTCCTCCTCGACGACACCGCCTCCTGCGAGGACGTCGTCCAGGAGGCCTTCATCCGCGTCCACTCGGCCCGCAAGCGCGTCCGGGACCCGGAGAAGACCCTCGCCTACCTGCGGCAGACGGTCGTCAACCTCTCCCGCTCGGCCCTGCGCCGCCGCATTCTCGGCCTGAAGCTCCTCTCCAAGCCGATGCCGGACATGGCGAGCGCCGAGGAGGGCGCGTACGACCAGCTGGAGCGCCGGGACCTCATCAAGGCGATGAAGGGCCTGCAGCGCCGCCAGCGGGAGGTCCTGGTCCTGCGCTACTTTGCGGACATGACCGAGGCGCAGGTCGCCGAGACGCTCGGGATATCC
Source organism: Streptomyces sp. NPDC086549 (assembly GCF_044746205.1). Lineage (NCBI taxonomy): Bacteria > Bacillati > Actinomycetota > Actinomycetes > Kitasatosporales > Streptomycetaceae > Streptomyces > Streptomyces sp. NPDC086549. The sequence continues at coordinate 68,211 of NZ_JBIVBS010000015.1, forward strand.
CTGGGCTCGGTGAAGGCGTACGGCTCGCGTGGCATCGCGGCACTGCGGGTGGCCATGGAGGCGTCGGCATGAGAGAAGAAGCCGAAGGGCGGGACTCCCATGAACGGCACGAGCCCTACGCCTGGCACGAGCCCACGGAACAGCACGAGCAAGAGCACACGCAATCGCACGCTGGGAACGGAACTGTGAACCACGGCCCCGAAGAAATGGGCCCCGAGGGGCTCGGCTCGGACGAGCTGGCGCTGCGCCGGATGCTGCACGCGGCCGTCGAGGACGTCGAACCGAGCGACGGCACGCTGGACCACCTGCGGCGCGCGGTGCCCGCCCGACGGGCGCGCAAGCGGCAGGCCGTCGTCGGCATGGCCGCCGCCGCCCTGTTCATCGGCACCGCCATCCCCGCCCTCGTGCACGTCTCCAACTCCGGCGGTTCCGACCCCAACACCTCCAACGCCGCCCAGGCCTCACAGGCCCAGGGCGGCACGAACCAGGGCAAGAACCCGGACGGCGGGGCCAGCACCGCGGGTGGCTCCAGCGGCAAGCCCTCGGACAACGGGCAGAACGGCACGAAGGGCGGGGACAAGGGCAAGACCGGTGGCGGCGACACCGGCTCGACCAACGGGGTCGGCCCCTCGGCGTCCGTCGGCGCGGGCACTCCGGTGTGTACGGCGGCCCAGCTGGGCTCGGCCTCCGGGACCGTCAACGCCCCCGACTCCGCGGGCGCCGTCTACGGGACCTTCCGCGTCACGAACGTCTCCACCACCAGCTGCACCGTCGGCGGAGCGGGCAGTGTGAGCGCCCTCGCGCAGGGCGCCGCGGATCCCGCCAAGGTCGGTGCGGCACGGCACGCGTCCGGGGACGCGGCGGCCGGGCTGCCCGACCCCTCCCTGGAGGTCGCCGGCCTGGTCCTGCAGCCCGGCGCGGCCTACGAGGAGAAGTTCGCCTTCGTGCCCTCGGAGACCTGCCCCACCACCGGCAGCGGCAACAACGGCGGCACGGACCCCAGCAGTCCCTCTCCCTCGCCGTCGCCCACGCAGGACGCCAGCGCGGCCGGGGGCACGGACGCCGGCGGCGGCACGTCCTCGGGCGTCACCACCCAGCTGCTCACCGAGGACGGCACGGCCGACGGCAGCATCGTGGTGACCTACACGCCGGAGGCGGGATCGCCCGCAGGCTCGGTTACGGTGTCCAACGCGTGCGCGGGCACGGTCTACTGGACCGGGGTGCTGTCGGCGTCGTAGCCCGTTGTGGTCCGTCGTGAACCGCAGCCGTACGTCCCGGACGCCCGGGGGGCGTCGTACGGCTCAGACGCCCGACGGCGTCGTACGGCTCAGACGCCCGACGGGCTGGAGACGCTCTCCTCGTCCGGCACCAGGCCCAGCGCCGCGTCCCGGAGGAACTCCACCTCGCGGCGCAGCAGCCGGAACCACATGAAGACCACGAAGCCCGCGAAGACGAACCACTCACCGGTGTAGCCGAGGTTCTGGAACGCCTTCAGGTCCAGCCCGGTGTCGTCCGGCGCGGTCGCGGGCACGGCCTTCATCCCCGAGTCGCCCTTGTCCAGCGTGACCCACGCGTCGTACACCCGGTACGGCACGAGGTTCACCAGTGAGGCCGCGCTGATCGCCGCCGTCTGCCCGGACGGCAGCCCGCCCTGAGCGGTGACGCCGTTGTCCCCCGGCGTCTCGGACGCCTGCAGCGCACCGGTGACGGTGACCTCGCCGGAGGGCGCGGCAGGCGCCTTCGCCGGGTCCGCCTGGCCCGGCAGCCAGCCCCGCACCACCGGCAGCGCCTTGCCGGAGTCGGTGCGCAGCAGCGTCAGCACGTAGAAGCCGTGCTTGTCGCCCAGTTCGCGGTCGGGCACGAGGAACTGCTCGCCGTACCGGCCGGTCGCGGTGGCCCGTCTGCCCGACGTGCTCTTGTCGACGGGCAGCAGTTCGGCCAGCGGCCGGGCCGGCTCCGACGCGCCCGACGAGGCCTGCTCGGTCGCGCTCCGGTGGTCCTGCACCCGCGCCTCGAACCGGCTCAGCTGCCAGGACCCCATGAAGACGCAGAAGGGGATGGCGAGCAGTACGAAGACGTTGATGCCCCACCAGCGGGGTGTCAGCAGAAACCGGTACACGCCCCCAACGGTACGGGTGCCCGGAACCGGATCCTTTGTCGGGTCCGGTTGGCGTTGTCGGGTCGGGCTGCCGCTGACGTGTCCGGTTGCCGCCGGAAGTTATCCACAGGCTGAGGACACCCGCCAGCGCATTGTGGGCGCGGCCAGGCACTATGGGGCCATGACTGGGGCGATGAGTGAGAGCAGCATGCAGGACTGGGAGAAGCGGTTCCGGGCGCCGAGGGTGTCGCTGCCCGACTGGGCGCAGGACGCGCCGGACCGCTCCCTGTTCGTGTCGAACGCGACGGGGACGTATGAGCTGTATGCCTGGGACCGCGCGACGGGGGAGCAGCGGCAGGCGACGGACCGGCCGAACGGCACGACGGACGGTCTGCTCTCTCCTGACGGCGCGTGGATCTGGTGGTTCGACGACAAGGACGGCGACGAGTTCGGGGTGTGGCGCCGCCAGCCGTTCGCGGGCGGCGAGGACGAACCCGCCGCGCCGGGCCTGGAGCCCTCCTACCCGGCGGGGCTCGCGCTCGCCCGGGACGGCCGCACGGCGGTCGTCGGCCGCTCGACGGACGAGGACGGGACGACGTTCCACATCTCGCGCGACGGCGAGGAGCCCGTCGAGTTCTACCGCCACCGCGAGTCGGCCTACATCGGAGACCTCTCCCACGACGGCACGCTGATCGCGATAGAGCACACGGAGCACGGCGACGCGATGCACTCCGCGCTGCGCGTCCTGCGCCAGGACGGCACGCAGGTCGCCGAGCTCGACGACACCAAGGGAGGAGCCGAGGAGCTGGGCCTGGAGGTGCTGGGCTTCGCCCCGGTCGACGGCGACACCCGGCTGCTCATCGGCCACCAGAGACGCGGCCGCTGGGAGCCGCTGGTGTGGGACGTGGCGACGGGCGGGGAGACCGACCTGGCGCTGGACCTGCCGGGTGACGTGAGCGCGGAGTGGTATCCGGACGGCTCCGCCCTGCTGATCGCCCACGGCTTCGAGGCCCGCAGCGAACTGTTCCGCTACGACCTGGGGACGGGCGAGCTGGCGAGCATCCCGACCCCGACCGGCTCGGTCTCCGGTGCGACGGCCCGCCCCGACGGCAGCGTGGAGTTCCTGTGGTCCTCGGCCGCCGAGCCGCCCGCGGTCCGCTCGACGACGGGCAAGGTGGTCCTGGATCCGCCCGGCATGAGGTGCCCGGGTTCGGTGCCGGTGGAGGACGTGTGGGTGGAGGGCCCCGGCGGCCGCATCCACGCCCTGATCCAGAAGCCGGCCGGGGCGACGGGTCCCCTGCCGACGGTCTTCGACCTCCACGGCGGCCCGACCTGGCACGACAGCGACTCCTTCGCCGCGGGCCCGGCGGCCTGGGTGGATCACGGGTACGCGGTGGTGCGCGTCAACTACCGGGGCTCGACGGGCTACGGCAGAGCCTGGACGGACGCGCTGAAGCACCGGGTCGGTCTGATCGAGCTGGAGGACGTGGCGGCGGTCCGCGACTGGGCGGTGTCGTCGGGTCTGGCCGACCCCGACCGGCTGATCCTCACGGGCGGCTCCTGGGGCGGCTACCTCACGCTCCTCGGCCTCGGTACCCAGCCGGACGCCTGGGCCCTGGGCATCGCGGTCGTTCCGGTGGGGGACTACGTCACGGCCTACCACGACGAGATGGAAACCCTGAAGGCGATGGACCGCACCCTCCTCGGCGGCACCCCCGAGGAGGTCCCGGACCGCTACCGGGCGTCCTCCCCCCTCACCTACGTCGACGAGGTCAAGGTCCCCGTCTACATCTCCGCCGGTGTCAACGACCCACGCTGCCCCATCCGGCAGGTCGAGAACTACGTCGACCGGCTCGCGGCGCGGGGCGCGGTCCACGAGGTGTACCGCTATGACGCGGGGCACGGGTCCCTGGTCGTGGAAGAGAGGATCAAGCAGGTGGGGCTGGAGATCGACTTCGCGGAGCGGCACTTGGCGAACTAGGCGGGACTGCCGGCGCTCGGGGCGGTCGGCGTCTTGCGGGACAGGGGGCCGGAGTGCCGCTCGTCCTGGCGGGTCGTTCGTCCTGGCGGGTCGGATGCCGGTGCGGCTTTCGGCCGACCGAGCCGGGCTCCGGTGACCTTTCGGCCTACCGGGGCGGGTGGGCTGGTGGGAGGACGGGGTCCAGGGGCGGAGCCCCTGGCGGGGGCTGGGGCGGAGCCCCAGGGCGGCCGAGCAGTTCCGCCAGCCCCCTGCGGGTGGCGGCCAGCACCACCCGCTCCCCGGCACGCAGCACATGGTCGGCCGACGGCGACTGCCGCCCCTCCAGCGCCAGCACCCGCCAGGCCCCGGCCCGGAACGCCCCGTCCACCGTCCGCCCCTCCAGCTGCGGGTGCCCGCCCACATCGAGGACCGCGAAGAGCAGCACCCGCCGCTCGACGGGAATCGCGCCCAGGATCTGCCGGCCGAGCATCGCCCCGGCGAAGGCGGGTGCGGCCAGGTGCGTCACGCTGCGGCTCCGGGTCAGCGCACGTGGATGCGCGGCCCGGAGGGTGCGGTACACGGCGGTCGCGAAGTCGTCGTCGTACAGGCGCAGGACCACCCGCAGGTCCGGCCGCACGGACCGCGCGTACAGCACGGCCTCCAGGTTCGTGGTGTCCGCACTGGTCACCGCGAGCAGCGCGTGCGCCCGATGGATCTTGGCGGCCTCCAGGACCCCCTCCTGGGTCACGTCGCCGAGCACCACCGGCACCCGCAGCCGCCGCGCCGTGGCGAGTCCCCGGGCCTCGGGGTCGGCCTCCACGCACACCACGGGGATGTGCAGCTCCCGCAGCCGCGTGAGCACCCGCGTGCCGATCTTGCCCAGCCCCAGCAGCACCACGTGCCCGCCCAGCCCGCGCGGCGGCTTGCGCAGCGCGGACGCGGTCCGGAAGGTGCCGAGCGCCTCCAGCACCGCGGCCAGCAGCACCGGCAGCAGCAGCAACCCGACGAGACCGGAGAGGAGTTGCAGGATCTGCCGCCCGAGGGGCGCTTTGAGGGCCGGGTCGTCGATGGCGAACAGGTCCAGCAGCGTCAGATAGAAGGCCCGCAGCGGATGGATCTCCGTCACCAGCGACAGGGCGACGGCCAGCGCGACCACACACCCCACCAGCCCGGCCAGCGACCACCGCAGCCGCCGGGAGAACAGCGAGGCGAACGGCGGTACGACCCCGGCACGGCCGGCGGGCAGCGGTGCCCCGGCGGCGTACGACACCTGCTCCAGTACGACGGTTCCCCGTCCGTCGGCCTCCCGTACCTCCGCCTCGTCGGGCAGCAGCCGCGGTCCCCGCGTCCCGCTGCCCTCGGCGCCGTCCGCGCCGGCCGGATCGCTGCTCGTCGCCGACAACAGCGCCAGGGTGCACAGCCCGGGGTCCACGACCTGCCCCTGACGGGCCGGCGGCCGTTCCACCGCACGCAGCAGCAGGCCGTCCGTCTGGACGACCTTGCTGGTGCCGGCGACCGCCGTCGCGGCCAGCGCGGGTGCGGCGGTGTCGGCGTCGGACAGCACGGTCGTCGACGCGTCGCCCCCGGCTCCCTGGTCCGTGCCGTCTCCGGCCGCCAACGCCGAGGCCTGGTCGAGGAGTTCTTCGATGTGCTGGCCCAACCTCCGGTTGTAGAGCCTGAGGACGAGCCGCAGCCTTGGGTTGAGTCGGCGGGCGGTCAGCGCGGCGCGGATGTTGGTCTCGTCGTCGTCGTACACGAGCGCCAGCGCGGCGGCCCGCTCCACACCGGCCTCGGCGAGTATCGCCTCGGTCGGCTCGGCGGCCGCCAACAGCCGCTCGCCACGGGCGGGTTCACCGCTGCCGGGGGCGCCGTTGCCGCCGTTGCCGTTGGTCGCGGTCCGTCCCACGGCCGCGCTCACCACCCGGTCCAGCAGTGTCGCCGAGGCCGCCCGCGCCCGCCCGATGACCGGCGGCCGTGCCGTGCGCTCGCTCGGCGGCACGACGAGCGTCACCTGCTCGCCGTAGACTCCGCGCAGTTCGGTGGCCAGCCGGTGCGCGAGCCCGTCGTCGCCGCACACCACCATGTGCGCCGGCGCATTACCGTGGCCACCCTGATACGGAACGCTCCCCACAAGGGCAAAGAGTGCCCCAACGGGACGGATGGTTCCAGCAACGGGCTGAACGCCCGTGCCCGGACCGTCGTACCGAGGGGGAGGGAGAACAGCGAAGCAGCGCCCGTACGCCGGAGGGACCCGACCCGTGGCCATCACCGAAGAAGCCCCGCCCGGGGCCGCCCCCCGCGACGCGGCGCCCGGCACCGGCGAGCGGCCCGACGGGACGGCCGGCGAGCGACCCGGCAAGAGCCCCGACGGGCGGTCCGGCGAGCGGCCCGACAAGGAGGGCTGGCACCTCAACTCGCCGCTCGCCCTGACGATGCTGATGCTCCTGGTGGTGGTGTTCCAGGGCCCGGTCCGCGGTGCCCTGTCCACGCCGGTGATGCAGAGCTGGATGACGGTGTTCGTCGCGGTCGTGGTCCAGGCCCTGCCGTTCCTGGCCCTGGGCGTGCTGCTGTCCGCGGCGATCGCCGTCTTCGTGCCGCCGTCGTTCTTCGCCCGCGCCCTGCCCAGCCGGCCCGCCCTGGCCGTGCCGGTCGCCGGGATGGCGGGAGCGGTGCTGCCGGGCTGCGAGTGCGCGTCGGTCCCCGTGGCCGGGGCGCTGGTCCGCCGAGGCGTGACCCCCGCCGCCGCGATCGCGTTCCTGCTCTCCGCCCCCGCGATCAACCCGATCGTGCTGACGGCGACGGCCGTCGCCTTCCCCCGGAACCCCGAGATGGTCCTGGGCCGATTCGCCGCCAGCTTGCTGGTGGCGTGCGTGATGGGCTGGCTGTGGCAGCGCCTCGGCCGCACGGACTGGCTGCGCCTGCCGTCGCACGCCTCGCACGAGGGGCAGAGCAAGGGGGAGGCGTTCTGGGGGTCGGTCCGGCACGACATGGTGCATGCCGGTGGCTTCCTGGTCCTCGGCGCGATGGCCGCGGCGACGCTGAAGGCGGTGGCCCCGGCGAGCTGGCTGCGCACGGCCGCCGACAACCCGGTGTTCTCCGTCCTCGCCCTGGCCGTCCTGGCCGTGGTGCTGTCGATCTGCTCGGAGGCGGACGCGTTCGTGGCGGCGTCGCTGACCCAGTTCTCGCTGACGGCCAAGCTGGCGTTCCTGGTGGTCGGCCCGATGATCGACCTGAAGCTGTTCGCGATGCAGGCCGGCACCTTCGGCCGCGGGTTCGCCCTGCGCTTCGCCCCCGCCACCTTCGTCCTCGCCATCGCGGGCGCGGTCCTGACCGGGGCGGTGCTGGTGTGAACCGGCAGGCACAGGCGGCGGTCCTGTTCCTGATCGGTGCGGCCCTGCTGCACGCGGGCTTCACCGACCTCTACCTGCGCTACGTCAAGGCGGGCCTGCGCCCGCTGCTGCTGGCGGCGGGCGTGGTGCTGATCGTGGCGGCGCTGGCGACGGCCTGGTACGAGTGGAAGAACGCGCGCCGGAAGAAGCAGGAGGCCGGCACCGGCACCGGCACCGGCACCGGCACCGGTGCCGGTGCCGGTGCCGGTGACGGTGACGACGGCCACGGCACCGGTGACCACGGCCACGACCATGGTCACCGCGAGCCCCGCATCTCCTGGCTCCTCGTCCTCCCCCTCTTCGCCCTCATCCTGGTGGCCCCGCCGGCCCTGGGGTCGTACAGCGCGATGCGCGCCGGTACGGCCCTGCAGAAGCCGTACGGCTACATGAAGTTGCCGTCGGGTGACCCCGTGCCGGTCAACCTGGTCGACTACGCGGGCCGCGCGGTCTACGACCACGGCCGTTCCCTGGGCGGCCGCAGCGTGCGGATCACCGGCTTCGTCGCCGTGGACCGCGCCGGGACCCCGTATCTCGTCCGCATGGCCCTCAACTGCTGTGCCGCGGACGCCCAGCCGGTGAAGATCGGCCTCACCGGGAAGATCCCCCCGGTCCTGCAGCCGGACGCGTGGCTGGAGGTGACGGGCACGTACACCACGAAGCAGACCCGGGACCCCGTCAACAACGGCCCGATCCCCTTCCTCCGGGTCACCGGGTCCAGGCCGGTGCCGACACCGCACGATCCCTACGACGAGACCTGGAACAACTGAGGGGGAGAACAGCTGAGGGGGGAGCAGGCCGAGGTCACCCTTGTGGCCAGGTCCGCGCTGAGGACCTGGCCACTGGCTTGGACCGCGGGCCCGCCGTTCGCTCAGGAGGTACCGCGCCCCTGACTCGATGCCTCGGCGATCACCTCGGCATCGGCCTCCGCCATGGCGATGGCGAAGCCGAACGCCTCGGCGATGTGCCCCGCGGCCGACATGACACGTGCCGTGCCCACGACGGGCGCGATCGCCACGAGAACGTCCTGCACCTGCTCGGACGTCAGATTGGCCTGCGCTGCGGCACCGGCGTGAGCCAGGTAGCTGATCGCCGGCGCGTCCATGGCCACGAGCGCGGCGACACGAGTGAGGATCAGCGTGCCCTCGTCCATGCCGCAGCGCTCGATCGAGTCGACCGTCATGGCGGCGAGCGTGTCGAGAACCGGTGTCTCAGATGTTGCGGCCATGTGCGGACCACCTTCCGGTACCGAGCGGACCGACCGGAGCACCCGCGGAACGCCGGAGCCCTCGTGTGTCGGCGACTTGCCCTTCAACCGTAGGAGCCCGGCAAGTCCCCCGCATGTCGGTCACTCGTGGCTGTCCCGGACCTGCGCCGGCTGTGCGCGCGTGGCGTACCAAAGTCCCCGCGAGTGTGGGCCAGTTGTCCGATTGAGCGCGGTTCGACCGGCCATTTCTGCTAGTCCTGTGACAGGGGAGGCGGGCACTGGCCCGCGGCAGCGCGAGGGGCGTTGCCCAGGAGGGGACACACGTGAGCACGACACCACGGGACTTGGTCATCGCCACCGAGGTCATCGCCACCGAGCAGAAGGCCGTCGACCGCGCATACGACTGCTACGAGGCACGGCTCGCGGAGATGACCTCGCAGTCCGCGGCGACGGCGTCCGCGAGCGGAAAGGACAGCATCGCGGCCCGCCAGGGAGCGGAGACCACGGCGGAGGAGTACGGCGGTCTTGGGGGAGAGGCTCTGGTCATCAGCCGGGTCGACGTCCTGGAACCGGGTGACTCCGAGCCGGAGACGTTCTATGTCGGGCGGCGTCATGTCTTCGACACCGAGACCCGCGATCAGGTGGTGGTCTCCTGGACGAACCCGATAGCGGTGCGCTGGCACAACGCCCGGCCGGAGACGCCCGGCGAGGTGCTCCTGCGGCGCCGGTTACGCTGCAGCGAGCGTACGGTCGAGGACTTCCTGGACGAGATAGCCCCGGCCGCGGAACCGCACACCGGCTCGTGGGCACCCGGGCGAGAGGCCACCGTACCGCCGGCCTTCGAGGAGGAATCCGCCCCGTTCGACGCCCCTGAGGAGGTCGAAGCCCCGGAGGCACCGGACGAGACCTCCGGCCGGTCCGCGGGAGGCGACGCCGGACGGCTGCTTCCCGTCCCGTCACCATCACTGTCCCCTTCGCCGCCCCCGTCCCCGTTGCCGCGGGACGTCCGCCGCAGACAGCGGAGGAAGCCGCAACCGGTCGACGAGTTCCTCCTTCGGGAACTGCGCCGCTCCCGCAGCGGCCGGATGCGGGACATCGTCGAGACGATCAGACGTGACCAGATGGCTCTGGTCACCGGCTCACCCGCGGACATCCTCGTCATCCAGGGCGGGCCCGGCACCGGGAAGTCCGCGGTCGGTCTGCACCGCGTGACCTGGCTCGTCAACAACGACCACTTCCGCGCACAGGACATCCTGGTCGTGGGACCGCACCAGCACTTCCTGGAATACGTCGGGCGCGTACTGCCCACCCTCGGCACCCGCAACGTCACCGCGGTGCAGCTGGCCCGCCTCTGGGAAGGGGACGTCCGGGGCACGGACTCCGCCGCCGCGCGGCTGGTGAAGTCCGGCGAGCGGATGGCGGCCGTGCTCCGCAGGCGAGTGGAGAGCGAGTGCCGGCCCGAAGCCCTCGATTCCCTCGTCACCTCCCCCTCGCACGACCAGGACGAGCCGGCCTTCGTCGTCGCCGTGGGCAGCACGTCCTTGCGTCTGCCGCGCTCGGAGGTGCTCGGTCTCCTCCGCGACGCCCGGGAGGGCTCCGGAGCCTACCGGGCGCGCCGGGACCGGTTCCGTACCGTGGTGGTGGACCGGCTGCTGGGTGAACTCGTCCGGATCGCTCCGCGGCGCAGCAGGGACGCGACCGTGCGCCGCGACCTGGAGCGCAACCGGCAGGTCACGGCCCTCGTCGACCGGATCTGGCCCGCGCTGAGCCCTGAGGAAGCACTGCGCGGTCTGCTCAACTCGCCCACCAGACTGAGCGAGTGCGCCTCGCGGATCCTCGACGACGGCGAACAGGCGGCCCTTCAGCGGCCGAAGGCCGAGAGCGCCGCCGAAGAGCCCTGGACCGTCGACGACCTGGTGTGCATCGAAGAGCTGCGCTTCCTCATCGCGGGCGAGACCCCGCAGAGGTACCGGCACATCGTGGTCGACGAGGCCCAGGACCTCACCCCGATGCAGGCGAGGTCCCTGCGCAGACGCTGCCCGACCGGCTCGATGACCGTACTCGGCGACCTGGCGCAGGCCACCGGACCGCACTCCTACACCGCCTGGGACCGGCTGGGCGGCCTCCTGTCCGATCAAGGGCACTGGCGGGTGACGGAGCTGAACACCAGCTACCGGGTGCCGGCGGAGATCATGGACTTCGTGGCGCCCCTGGCCCGAGCCGTCGCGCCCTCCCTGCCCTACCCGACGGCTGTGCGGCGGGCCGGCGGCGAAGCGGTACGGCTCGTCCCGACGACTCCCTGGGAGCTGCTGGACGAGGCAGCGACCCGTACGGCACGACTCGTCGGTACCCATGACGGGCAGTCCCCGAGGTCGATCGCCGTCATCGTGCCCGACGACTCGGACTGGATCGACGAGGTCCGCCGACGCGTCGACCACGCGGACGGCATGAGCGAGGAGACGGCACGGACCGTGTCCGTACTCCCCGCGGCCCAGGCCAAGGGCATGGAGTTCGACCACGTGATGGTCCTGGAGCCGACGACCATCGCCGACCGTGGTCCCGCGGGACTGCGCCAGCTGTACGTCGCCCTGACCCGGAGCACCCAGACACTGACCGTCCTGCACACGACACCACTGCCGAAGGAACTCGACGTGGCCGACGACGGCGCGGACCCCGAAGTCTCCGATGCTTCCGCCGCCGATGAGCTGCCGGTCGGCACCTCCGTCGAGGTGCGGGTGCTCGGCCCCGGCCCCGGACCTCATTGGAAGGTCAACGCCATCGCCCCGGCGACGGAGCGAACCCTCCTCCTCGTTTCCCGCCACGGCGAACCCGCTCCGACCGCGGGCGCCCGGCTGGACGGCTGGGTGACCCGGAACGAAGGGCAGGTGAGCCTGGTTTCGACCGGCGACTTCGGCCGCAGACCCATTTCCGCCCGGATGGCGCCCCGCTACGAGGACGCACTCGGCGTCCTGCACGACATCGCCCACGGAGACGGCACGGCTCCGCCCGAAGCAGCGGTCCGCCTCTCCGAACTGAAAGGCATGGCGAACCGTTGCCTGCGCCGCGACCGGGTCGACTGGCTGAGCGTCTGGCGCCTGCTGGGCTCCGCCGACCGGGACCGCCTGGGCGATCTGGCGGATCTCGCCCAGCGCACACGTCAGGCGGTGGCGTCGGACGCCCTGGGCCTGCGAGCCGCCCTGACGGACGACCCGGCGTTCCGTCACTGGGCCGGCGCGCTTGCCCGGGCCCGGGACGAACTGCGCCGTCGACTCGACACCGAGCCGGAGTCCGAGGCGGAAACGGCATCCGACGCCGACACGGCATCCGACGCCGACACGGCATCCGACGCCGAGCCGGAGTCCTACGCCGAGCCGGAGTCCGAGACCGGCAGCGCGCCCGAAGCGATCACGGCTCCACAGTCGGCGGAGCCTCGGAAGACACACGAACAGAAGGACACCGATCCCATGGACACATCCGCTGCCCTGGACACCAGCACCGCCCCTTCCGGCGGACGGCCGGCGTGGAGCGAGGCACTGGCGCGGGAACTGGCCGTCGCGGCCCAGACCGACAGGGACTGCAACACTCACGAGGCCGTGCGCTTCGAGTTGAAGGCCGCGCTTCTGCGAGCGGGACTGCGCCCCTCGGATTCCCCCGTGGCCGATGTGATCCTGGACGGCGAGAACGGTCTCTTCCGCTACGAAGTGCTCGGCGTCGGCCGTGCCGGCCACGCGGACCTGCGCGCGGGAGCGATCCGCCTCATGGAGCTCGACCACATCGAACCCAGCATCGCGGACCGCCGGTACCTGGTCCTGTCCGAGCCGCCGACGGAGGACTGGGCACCCGACGCGGTACGGGAAGTCTTCGGAGTGAACGTCGTATGGCGGACCGCTGGCGGGTGGGACGGCCGGGACACGCGAACAGCCCTGCACCTGGCTGACTGACTGACCGGAAACCGTGCAGGGGCCCGATCCACATGCGGATCAGGCCCCTGACCTGGTACTGCGCTGACGCGACGCTATGTCCGAGGGACTACGAGAACACGAAGATCAGGACGCCTCCGCGGTGAGTGAAGAAGCCGTGGTGGTCGAAGCGGTTGTCGAAGCGGAACCCGTGGTTGTCGAAACGGTTGCCGAAGCGGAAGCCGTTGTCGAAGCGGTTGTCGAAGCGGAACCCATTGTCGAATCGGTTGCCGAAGCCGAACCCGTTGTCGAAGCGGTTACCGAAGCGGAACCCGTTGTTGTCGAAGCAGCGTCCGTTCCAGTCATCGCGGTTGCCGCACGACCAGTCGGTGGTCACCCGAGTGTGCACGGCAGGGGATGCCGCGGCCGTGCCTGCCGCACCGATCGCAGCGCCGCCGGCCATCAGAATGGCGGTCGCGGACACCGCGGCGAGACGCGTCACGCGTTGTGCTCGCATGATGGATGCCCCTTTCCCTACCCCCCGGATTGGTGGCTCTCTAATAAGTACGCTGACGGCGCCCTTTTGGATTGCCACGCTGGTCCGGGTCCACTGGTCCGGGTCCACTGGTCCAGGTCCACTGGTCCGGGCCCGCTAGTCCAGGTCCGCCTGCCAGAGGTCGGGGCCGAACACCTCGTACTGGATGTCCTGGGGCGCGACGCCCCGCTCGAGCAACTTGCTGCGCAGACCCTGCATGAACGGCAACGGGCCGCACAGGTAGTACAGGGCGTGATCGGGCAGATCGACTGCCGCGGGGTCCATCAGTCCCTGGAAGACGCCGTTCAGCGGCTCCATGCTCTCCACGCCCTTCTCGTACCAGGCGTACAGCGCCGCCTTCCGCAACTCCAGGACGTCGCTCACGACCTGGCGGCGCAGGGGGAACGAGGGCTCGTCGAGATCGGCGTGGAGGACCGTGATGTTCAGCCCGGACCCGGCCTTGGTGAGGTGCGAGAGCATCCCGGCCACCGGGGCGATCCCGATGCCCGCGGTGGCGAACACCACCGGCCGTCCCGAGTCGTCGAGCACGACGTCGCCGTACGGCACCGACAGCGTCAGGATGTCGCCCACGTCCACCGTGTCGTGCAGGAACGTCGACATCTCCCCGTCGGGCTCGTCACCGACGCCATGGACCCGCTTGACCGAGAACTGGCGGTGTTCCCCGTCGTCGGCCCGGGTCAGGCTGTACTGGCGCGGCTGGACCACTCCGTCCGGCATGGTCATCCGTACCGTCACGTACTGGCCGGGCAGCGAGGTCTTCACCAGACGGTCGTCGATCCGCTTGACCACGAGGGTCACCACGTCGGGGGTCTCCTGGATCTTCTTCTCGACCTTCCACTGCCGCCACACCGTCTCCGGCCTGACCCCACGCGCGCTGTAGAGGCCGCGTTCCTGGTTGATCAGGGCGTTGGCCATCAGCCAGTAGACCTCGTCCCACGCGGCGGCGACCTCCGGGGTGACCGCGTCGCCCAGGACGTCGCCGATCGCCCACATCAGGTTGTCGTGGACGATCCGGTACTGATCCGGGCGGATGCCGAGGGACGCGTGCTTGTGCGCGATCCGCTGGAGCAGGTGCTCGGGGATGTGCTCCGGTGATTCCACCAGTCCGCTCGCGAACGCCGCCACCGATCCGGCCAGCGCCTTCTGCTGATCTCCGTGGGCCTGGTTGCCGCGGTTGAAGACGCCGTTCAGGAGTTCCGGATGCTCGGCGAACATGTGCTTGTAGAAGCGCTGGGCGATTTCTCCGATGTGCTCGGCGACGACCGGCAGCGTTGCCGTGACGACAGGCCGAGAGGTGTCTGAGAGCATGGCAGGTCCCTCCAGCGAGGACGTGCGGATCCCGGCCGTGGTCCCTGAACGGCGGCGGTCGCACGAGGGCGTCGAAGGGGCCGGCCGAAGCAGAGGCAAGGAGCCCCAGGAAGATCGAGGGAGATCGAGGGAGACCCTCTGGGCGGGCGGCGGCGAGGCCGATCCGGGACGGGCGGCCGCCTGTCGGGAGGCGTCCTGCTGCCACGGCCAGGATCTGGACTTGTCCTCCCAGGCTATGACGCGCCCCGGAGCCGGGCGAGTCGGCCCACGGGCCCCGGCCGCCCGGCCGGTGATGGGTCGCTCAGGCTGGATACGGGTCGTAACAGTCCAGGGCAGGACGGTAGAGCACCTGCCAGGTGCGGCCCTCGATGACACCGCTCGGCGGCAGGCCGTGGCAGCCCTGGATCCACTCGATCTTCTTCACCATCACGGAGTCGAAGACCCCGTTGACGGCCAGCTTGGGCGGCTGGCCGCCCCATACGTTGCTCAGGCACTGGGCCTGTTTGACGGCCACGCCGGTGTCACCGTACGTAATCGTGGGCCGAAGCGTCGATGGCGCGTAGGAACACTGATTCGGGGCGGCTACGGCGACCTGTGGCACCGCCGGGCCGAGTGCCGCGGCCGTGCAGAGCGCCACGCCCAAGATGACCGAAACGCTCTGTCGCATACCGCTCCTTCCGGCCCGCGGATATCGCCATGATCTCGCACATTCGGCAACACCCGCGAGTCGCGACCCGCGAAGACGAAGACGAAGACGAAGACGACGAAGGGGAACGGTGGCGGCCGTTCCCCTCCCCTCCCTCACCCGCGGGTTCAGCGCAGACGCAGCGCCTCGCGGATCGTGGTGAACAGGTCGGTCTGGTTGGTGACGCCGAGGACGCGGAAGGCCTGCGGGCCCTGGGCGGCGATGCGGACCTCGGTGCCGGTGTGCTCCTGGGACTGGCCCGGGGTGTTGGTCGAGTAGTTGACCTTCAGCTGCTGGCCCTCGTCGGTGACGAGGGTGGAGGACAGGCCGGGCGGAGTGGCCTCCAGCGGCACGATCTGGCTGGTGTGGCCGTGGTCGGCGGTGGTGACCACGAGGGTGTCGGGGTGCTTGGCCGCGTAGGCGCGGGCGACCTTCACCGCACGGTCGAAGGCGGCCGTCTCGCCGATCTGGCCGCAGGGGTCGGCGGCGTGGTCCTGCTTGTCGATCGAGGCACCCTCGATCTGCAGGAAGAAGCCCTTGTCGGAGTGCTTCTGCTTCTGCTTGGCCTCCAGCAGCTGGATCGCCTTGGTGGCGGAGTCCGCGAGGCTCGGGGTCGTGGACGGGCGGTTCGGGTTGGAGGTCACGCACCGCTGCGGGTCCGTGCCGCCGACGGCCGCCGCCTTGCCGGTCCACTCGACCGGCACGTTGCCGGTGGCGAACAGGCCCAGCACCGGCTTGCCGGCCTTCACGCTCTTCAGGCCCGAGCTGTCGGTGACGACCTGGTAGCCGAGCTTCTGCGCCTGCTCGGTGACGGTGAGGCCCTTGTACTTGCCGTCGGTGACCTTCTGGTCGAAGCGCTGCTTGCCGCCGCCGATGAGGACGTCGACCTTGTGGTTGACGGACTGCTCGGCGATCGAGCCGGGGCCGCCGGCCGCGATCGTGTCGGTCGGGCACTTGGCCATGTCGGCCGGGCCCTGGCAGGACCGGTCGGTGACGTGCGAGGCGAGCACGGCCGGGGTGGCGTCGGTGAGTTCGGCGGTGGTGACGCTGCCGGTGGCGTAGCCGTTCTTCTGGGCCAGCTCCAGGACCGTCCGGACCGCCTTGTCGGTGCCGGGAGTCTTGGAGATGCGGCCGTTGACCGTCTTCATGCCGGTGGCCCAGCCGGTGCCGCTGGCGGCGGAGTCGGTGACGTAGTCCGGGGTGCCGTCGGCGTGGACCGCGTAGGTGGTGTAGGCGCCGGTCAGCGGGAACTTGTCCATGTTCAGGCGGCCGTTGGCGCCGACCGTGTAGTCGCGGGCGAGGGTGATCTCCGAGTCGCCCATGCCGTCACCGATGAGCAGGATGACGTTCTTGGCCTTCCCGCCCTTGATCGCTTCCTTCGCCTGCTGCGCGTTGTCGAAGGCACCGGCGACGGTCGTGACGGCCACGGCGGCCGTGGTGGCGGCGACCAGGGCGGTGGCGACCGCGAGGCGACGGCGGGTGGGTCTGAACATGGATACGACTCCTTGAAGCGTCCGCGGGCGGATGCGTTGACCAACGCAGGCCAGATCACCAGGAGTTGGCAAAGGAGAGGTAAACGACTGGTCGTGTCGGCGTATCCGGAACATGACACGCGCGGGAGGCTCGTGCCGGACGAGTGCGAGCCTCCCATCGGCCAGCGCGTCGCTCTTGACGTAAATCCCGCCGCTTGGACCCGCCGGATGCGAGCTGACCTCGCTTCACTCGGCGTAGACCTCACCGGTACCGGCGTCGACCATCGTCTGCGACGGTTCACAGCCGTCGCCGTCCTTGTCGGGCGTGCACCGTGCGTCGTTGACGTTCACGGACCACACGACGCGCCAGGAGCCCTGCCAGCCCTTTGCGCGGTCGGCTTTCAGCACGTCCGCGTGGATCCGGAGCGCGTCTGGATCGGCACCGATCCTGCCCTGATCCTTCCTTACGATCTCCTCGGCCCGCTCGGCCGAGATCAGCTCGGCGGGGAGCTTCACATGCTCGGGTCCAAAGTCGACCAGCAGCTGGGAGACGCGCCCGGCGCGGTTGATCTGCACGTCGAGGCTGCGCGGCATCACTACGCCACGCTCCTTGAACCGCCAAGACGTGAGCCAGCCGAACTCGGCTTTGCTGCCGACGGGTTGGGTCTCGTGCCGGGAGGCCGCCTCGGCCCACGGGTAATGGGCCTTCATGTAAGAACGGGCGATGCGGTAGGCATCCTGAGCGTCGTGGGGCGTGGCCGAGCCCGGGACAGGGAAGCTCGCCTGTGTCGGTTGGCTGGAATCCTCGAAGCTCACGCTCAGTTGGCGGCCGCCACCTGGCCGGCTCAGACGCGGTGCCGGTCGGTCTTCAACTCGCCTATGAATGACGCCCAGGAATCGACCTCGAAGGTCAGAGCCGGACCGTGAGGGACCTTGCTGTCACGGACGGGGACCACGCCCCGGAATCCGCCGGCCACCTCGACGCAGTCGCCCCCTTCCTGATTGCTGTAGCTGCTCTTGCGCCAGGCGGCGCCGCTCAGATCGGGATGGGACATTCGCTCCATGGTTGTAGCCCTCCATCACGGATCGGATCACGTCGAGAGACATGAGCGGGGGCAGGGCTTCCGCCCGTAGCCGATCGTAGGTCACCACAAAGCGCTCAACCTCGGTCGGATCCTCGACGAGTTGGCCATAGTGCGCCCCCTCCGTGTAAGCCACTTCCGAGCGGTCCGGCAGCGTCAGAACCGTCAGTGAACCACCCATCGCACCATGCTCGCCTTGATCGAATGGCAGCACCTGCACGGTGATATGACGCTCTCTTACTGCCTCAAGCAGACGTGCCAACTGCGCCCCCATCACAGCGCGCCCGCCGATCGGTCGCCTCAGAACCGCCTCGTCCAGCACGACCCACAGCTCTGGCCGATCGGGCGAACGGAGCCGTTCCTGCCGTCCCATGCGCGCGGTGAGGCGCTCTTCCAACTGTTCGTCACCGCTGAGCGTCACACCGACGCTCAGAACTGCCCGCGCGTAGTCCTGCGTCTGCAACAAACCGGGCACCACATGCGCCGCGTACTGCCGGATGGACACAGCCCGCTCCGAATGCGCGATAAACGCCCGCGACCAGTCCGGAAACGCCTCCCGATACACATACGGCCACAGCTCGACCAGCAGGTTGTCCGCGCCGAGAACGGTGTCGAGCGCACGGGCCAGCTCCAGCGTCGGCTTCGCACCTGAGGCACGTTCGATCTGCGTGATCCGGGTGCTGACGACATGCACCCGCCGGCCGAGTTCGGCCTGCGTCAGCCCGGCCGCCGTACGGAGCTTGCGGACCCGCGAACCGAACAGCGCCGCCATCGACGTACCGGGATCAATTCCGTTGGCCAAGGCGTCACTTCCGTTCCTTATGAAGCGAAAGGTAAGGCTGTGTCACCTATCGAGCGTAGGGCTGCCGGACGACTCTTGAGTACGGAACGTGATGACTCGCCTACCCGGCGGGACGTCTCAGGGTTCGACAGGCAAGGACGGGCACGCTGTGCTGACAGGAACGACCACCGCGGGCGAAGAACCGCGAAGGAGTGCCGAAGCTGCCGTGGGGGAAGCCGTCCTCACCGCGCAGTTCGCCTCCTCGCCGCGAGGTGCGCGGCTCGCTCGGCGCCTCGCCGTGCGGCGAATGGAGGAGTGGGGTCACCCGCCGGCGTCGGACGTGTCGTGCGCGGCCGCTCTCGTCGTCGGCGAACTCGCCGCCAACGCCGTGCAGCACGGCCGTGTTCCGGGACGTGACTTCGGTCTCCGGCTCGCCCTCGACGAGGTGTCGGGCCTGGTCCGGATCGAGGTCGCCGATGCCGACGCCACGACACGGCCGCCGGTCGCGCCACCCTCGTCGGACCCTGACGCCGAGTCGGGCCGCGGCCTCCTCCTGGTCGACATCCTGGCCGAGCGCTGGGGCTCGACACCTCGGCATCCCGTGGGCAAGACGGTCTGGGCGGAGGTGTCGACGGACGCTTCAACACCGGTGATGGCCCTGTTGTCCGGTTGACGGCGGGTCGCGCACCGATTTCCGCCACTTCTGAGGCAGGGGAGGCGGGCCTTCGCCCGCGACAGCGGGCTCAGCGCTGCGGGAGGGGGTTGCACAAGTCGACGTCCGTGGAGATGACCGGGCGTTCCCGGTGAGGGTGACTCCCGGCGCACCGCAGTCGCACGACGGCGTCGAGCCCGCCGCCAGGGGCTGCCTCCAGGCTGACCTCACCACCGCTGGCCCGGGTGAGATGCCGGACCATCGGCAGGCCGAGTCCCGTTCCGTCGTGGTCGGCGTCAGGAGCCCGCCAGAACCGGTCGAAAGCCTTTCGCCGTTCGTCTTCGGTCATGCCGGGTCCCTCGTCGATCACATGCAGCTCGGCCACGGGCGACGTGCGGCCGCCTTCCCTCCCGGCGGTGACGGTTGCCAGCGTGATGGCGGTTCCCGGCGGGCAGACGCGCAGAGCGTTGGAGAGCAGGTTGTCGATGATCTGCTCCAGTGCGCCCGGCACCGCCCATACCCGAACGGTTCCGGCTGCGGCTCCGGCTCCGGAGACGATGATGTCGACCTGTTGCTCATCGGCGAAGGCCGTCCAGATGGCCGCGCGATCGGCCACGACGGCGTTCAGATCGACCTTCTCCGGCTTGATCGCGGAGTTCTCCAACCGGGCGAGCGCGAGCAGCCCCTGCACCATACGACTGAGCCGCTCCAGTTCCCCGACTGCTTTGTCGAGGCTGTCCTGGGCACAGGGGGCGAGGTGCGGCTCGAAGTTCTCCAGGCGCAGACGTAGTGAGGTCAGCGGGGTTTTCAGCTGGTGGGACACCTCGGAGGCAAACGCCTGCTGAGCCTGGAGCAGGTGCTGGAGCCGGGTCGCGGTCGTCGTGAACGACGCGGCGAGGCGACGCAGCTCCGGCGGCCCGCGATCGGTGGGCGGCGGATCGGTGAGCCGGCCTTCGGCGAGTTGTGCGGTGGCGCGTTCCAGGGCCCGGACGGGGCGGGTGATCGAGCGGGCGAGCACGAAGCCGATCAGGGAAACGGCGGCCAGCACCCCCAGCCCGACGACGGCGAGAGCCAGCCAGACGGCACGGACCCTTGCCTTGAGCGGGCCCAGCACATACACGGTCCGCACCACACAGGGGACGATCGCCTCGGAGCCACCCGGCACGGTCACGAAGAGGACCTCGCCGCCTGTGGACGGGTCGGTCCGAGTACCGACGGCGGGGTCGTCGTGCAGTGCGGTGGAGATGTCCGGCTCGGCGGACAGGTCCTTGCCGACCGCGACCGCGGCCGCCGTGTCGGTGAGAACGACGCCTTTGCTGCCGGTGACCAGCACGCGGCTGTCGGTCCGCCGCCCATACGCGCGAGCCAGTTCGGGCAGGTCGGCCGCCAGCCCGTGCTCCATCTTCTCTTCGCAGACCGCGGCGAGCGTCATCGCCCCCTGCTGCGCCGCACGGGAGAAGCGGGACAGCTCGCTGCGGGCGTAGAAGATGCCGAACGGCACTTCGAGCGCGAGCAGGACGAGCAGCATGAGGCTCAGATGGCTGAGCAGGAGGCGACGCGTCACCGAGGCCCTCCGCCGCGCGCCGGTACCGCGGCGGACGCGGCGTCGACGTGTGCCGGGGGGACCAGGCGGAAGCCGATGCCGCGGATGTTCTCGATCCAGGAGGAGTCGCCGAGTTTGCGGCGCAGCGCGGCGATGTGGACGTCCAGGGTCTTGGTGGGACCGAAGAAGTTCGGTTCCCATGCCGTGTCGAGAATCTGCCGGCGGGAGCAGACGGCCCCGGGGTCTTCCGCAAGGCAGGTGAGCAGGTCGAACTCCTTCGGGGCAAGGGCGATGGGCGCCTGGCGCAGAGTCACCTGCCGGGTACGGCGGTCGATGGTCAGCGGGCCGATCCGCTGGACGTGGGAGGTCCCGGGCTGTGCCAGGTCGTCCGAGGGATCCGCCTCCTCACGGCTGTTGTCCGGCACCGCGGGTCGGGTGCGGCGGGTGACGGCTCGGATCCGGGCGACGAGTTCCCGTACGCCGAACGGCTTCGAGACGTAGTCGTCCGCGCCCAACTCGAGACCGAGCACCCGGTCCACCTCGTCGTCTCTGGCTGTGATCATGATGATCGGCACGGACGAGCGGGATCGGAGGGCACGGCAGACGTCGATGCCGTCCATGTCGGGCAGCCCCAGGTCCAGCAACACCATCTCCGCCTCGGGCGCGGCGAGGCCGTCGGTCCCGTTTCCGGCGTGTTCCACGACGAACCCGAAACGGCGCAGCCCCTCCGTCAACGGTCCGGCCACCCGGTCGTCGTCCTCGATCAGCAAGACACGCATACCGAAAGGCTCACAGACTTCTGCCGGAGCGTGCAGCGCAAACGCCGGAAGCTCCCCCGAGGTGGTGATCCTTTCTCCGCGGCCGGCCGGGTCCACCACGGATGGCGTATCCGCCGAAGCGCGGCGCGATGACGACATCCAGGACATGGACAGCGTGGAGCAAGGCGAGAGTTAAGACCTTGAACACCGGTGTTCAACGGCCCAGGTGACAGCCGGGAGCTGATCCGGGGTGAGGTCGCGTGGAGGGGAGTGTTCTCGGCGGAATCGACTGGAGGTGCGGAAGGGAAAACGCTTCATCGGAGGAATCCGGGATCCCCGCTGTATTTGCTCTGGCAATCTGCTTGATCGTCGTCCCGTAGCGTCGATCGCACGGCCGGTGCCACTGGAGCACCGCGCGACAAGCACCCTCATTAGCACCTGGGATGCCCCATGCCCCTTGATGAACTACGCCTCACGCGCCCGGACCTGGTGGAGCCCTTCACGGCCGCGCTCCCGGGAGCACGTGCCACCGTGCTCGGCCGGCTGTGGGGCGCCTTCGTACGAGAACCCCTGCCCGGCGTGACCGGGCACCGCCGGGAGTCCGACAGCCTGGTGGTCGGGCTGCGACAGGGTGGCTCACTGTCGGCGGCGCAGTCCTGTGCGCGGCCGTTCGCCGAGGTGCCCGACGACTTCGTCGTGTCCGGGCCCGAGGGGCCGATCAGCGGGCCGGCGGAGCTGCTGGCGCAGCTCGGCCTGCGTACCCCCGAGGCGGAGCGACTGGCGGCCGAGCTGGACAACAGCGTGGTCAACCTGGCACTGGCGCGGGCCGCGAACGCCGGCGGGAGGGCCCGCCCGGACGACTCGGCGGACGCCGAACAGGCGGTGGTCGACGGGCACCCGCAGCATCCCTGCTGCCGGACTCGCACCGGCATGTCGGTCACCGACGTGCTTGCCTACGCCCCCGAGCACCACCCGGTGGTCCGGTTGGCGCTGCTCCCCGTCCCGGCCGATCGCTGGCAGAGCGCCGGCACATGGCCGCGGGCGCTGCGTGAGGGTGACACGATCCTGGTCCCGCTGCATCCCTGGCAGCGGGACCATGTGCTCGCGCGCCATCCCGACCTGGTCGTCGTGGACGAGACGATCCCGGCCCGGCCGTTGCTGTCGTTGCGCACCCTGGCACCGCAGGGCGTCCTGCCGGGCTGTCACATCAAGACGGCGCTGGATGTGCAGGTCACCAACTACCGGCGCACCATCTCCCCGGCCGAGGTCGCCGACGGGCCCCTCCTGTCCGACCTCGTCTCGGCCCTCGTCGACAAGGCCGGGTACGGCGGCAGCCTGCGCATCCTGCGTGAGCTGGGCGGCGGAGCGGTGTGCGTGGACGGACGGCCCTCCGCGAGCCTGGCCGCGATGATCCGGGAGTCGACCGAGTGCCACCTCGACGCCGGGGAGATCGCGGTTCCGCTCACCGCCGTCCACGCGACAGGAGCCACCGTGCTGTCGGGAGATCCGGTGCGCTGGCTGGCGGACTTCGCCGGGCTCGTTCTCCCGCCCGCGCTGGCGCTGCTGTCCATGGGGGTGGCATTGGAGGCTCACGGCCAGAACACGCTGGTCGTGCTGCGAGACGGTCGGCCGGTGCGGGTGCTGTACCGGGATCTGGACGGCGTACGAGTGAGCCCACGCCGTCTGGCTCGGTGCGGTTCCACGCTGCCGCCGCTGCTCGGCACCCGCGCGGGAGACGACGTGGACGCACTCCGCACCAAACTCTTCGGCGGCCTGGTCAGCGGAGTCTTCAGCGAGCTGGTCGACGTCTTCGCCCGGACACATGCGGCCGACCCCCGACAGTTGTGGGGCGCCGTGGCCGAGGTCGGCCGCCAGGTGTACGCCGGCCTGCCGGACCAGGGGGACGCGGCAGCGTTCTTCGGCGACACGATGCCGCTGAAGGCGACCATCGCCATGCGCCTGGCCGAGAACCCGGGCAAGGCGCAATGGACACCCGTTCCCAACCCCCTGGCGCCGTGCCCCTGAAATCCGACCCGTCGTCCCACTGGAGGGACCGTATGACCACCGGCATGACCACCGGCATTGCCCCCCACACCAGGACCGCCGCCGCAACCGTCACTCCGTCGGCCACCGCAACCGTCACCCCATCGGCCGCCGAACCGTCGCAGACGGCGGACACCGTCACCGCCCACACGCTGCTCAACTGCCTGATCCGCGAGGTGTCCGCCCCCGAGCACCAGGTGACGGTCGACGACGACCACCTCCTGCTCCGTCTGCCCCGCCGCGGCCTTCTGCTGCGTTGCCGACTGCGCCGAGTCTCGCTGATCGGAGCGCACCGCTTCCTGGGCCCGGCGCAGCGGCTCGACAACGACGCCTGGACGACCGTCGGCTGGAAGGAGCTGGCCGGCTACATCCAGGACGAACTGGAACTGCGCACGGGCATCGCCAACGACGAGTTCCTGAGCCAGGTGGCGGACAGCCGGGAGACGATCCGCACCGCACTGGAAGAGCGGGCGGGCGTTACGCCGCACGCGGACCGGTATGTGGCGTCGGAGCAGTCCCTGGTGTTCGGCCATCGCTTCCACCCCACTCCGAAGGCACGCACCGGCGACTCGGCGGACTGGCTGGCGTACGGCCCGGAGACCGGTGCTCGCTTCCGTCTGCGCCACCTGGCAGTGCGCCGTCATCTTGTGCGTGAGGAGGGCGAGCTGCGCGAGATGGATGCGCTGTGCCCGACGACGGATCCGGAATTCGTGATACTGCCGGTGCACCCCTGGCAGTACCGGCTGCTCCAGGGCCACGACCGCCTGCGTGAGGCACTGGCAGCCGGCGATGTCGCCGACGCCGGGACGAGCGGACCGGAGCTGGTGCCGACCGCTTCGGTGCGCACGCTGTACCACCCCGACAGCGACACCTTCCTGAAGTTCAGCCTCAACGTCCGCCTCACCAACTGCGTCCGCAAGCACGCCGGTTACGAACTGTCCGGCACCGTCGCCCTCAACCGTCTGCTCCAGCCCCTCTTCGCCGGCCTGGCCGGCCGCTTCCCGGGATGCGCGCTCCTGGCCGAGCCCGGCTACCGCACACTCGACACCGCCGAGGACACCGCCGACGACACCGCCCTCCTGGAGGGCCTCGGGGTAGTCGTCCGCTCAGGCCTGCGCCACCACCTGCGCCCCGAAGTGACCCCCCTGCTCGCCGCCGCGGTGGCGGACGAGTACCCCACCAGTGCGGCCCACGTCTCCCATCTGCTCGCCCGCGGTGACGGTGACGTTCTGGCCTGGTGGGACGCGTACTTGGGACTGCTGCTGCCACCGGTGCTGGCCGCCTATTTCGAACACGGCGTCGTCCTCGAACCCCACCTGCAGAACGTCGTCGTCGGTGTGAAACCCGACGGCACCCCGGCGCAGATGCTCTTCCGCGACCTGGAGGGCACCAAGCTCCTGCCCAGGCATCACCGGGACACCCTCGACAACCTGCCCGAGGACGTCCGGGGGCCCCTCACCTACGATCCCGAACGCGGCTGGAACCGAGTCGCATACTGCCTCCTGGTCAACCACACCGCCGAAGTGCTCGGCACCCTGGCCGACCTCGACCCGACGCTGGAACCCGCCCTCTGGGGCCTGGTCCGCGACCACCTCGACGCCTACGCCCGCACCGCCGCCGAACCGCCACGCCTGCGCGCCCTGCTGTCCGGCGTACCGCTGCCCGCCAAGGCCAACCTCCTCCTGCGCTGGGCCCGCAAGGCCGACCGGCACGCCACTTACGTCCCCCTGCCCAGCCCGCTCGGCGCGGGCTTTCCCCGCGAGGTGATCCGGTGAGGTCCGCACTGCTCGACCATGTCGGCCGCATGACCGACGACGACCTGCCCGCCTACGTCTACGACCTGCCGGGCCTGCGCGAGCACGTTCACGCGATCCGGGCCGCACTGCCGGAACGTGTCGAGCTGTTGTACGCGGCCAAGGCCAACTCCGACCCCGCGGTCCTGCGGACCCTCGCCGAACACGTCCACGGCTTCGAGGTGGCCTCCGGCGGCGAACTGGACCACGTCCGCGCCATCGTCCCCGACGCACCGATCGCCTTCGGCGGCCCAGGCAAGACACAGCAGGAGCTGACCCGCGCGCTGGACGCGGGAGCCGAGCGCCTGCACATCGAGAGCGAACACGAACTCCGCCTGCTCACCACTCTGCTGGGCGAGCGGACCGTGGAGGTACTGCTGCGCGTCAACCTGCCCGTCGACGTGGGCCGAGTCGCCCTGGCCATGGGCGGTGGGCCGTTCGGCATGGATCCCGTACAACTGGACCGCTGCCTCAAGGTGATGGAGTCAGTCCCGGGCGTCCGACTGCGTGGCCTTCACTTCCACCTTGCCAGCGGCCTCCAGGCCCAGCCTCATCTCCTGCTCGTCGACAAGGTCCTTGCCTGGGCCGAGAACTGGGCCCGTGATCGCGGAATCGACCTGAGCGAAGTCAACGTCGGCGGCGGAATGGGTGTCGACTACACGCATCCGCCCAGAGTGTTCGACTGGCCCGCCCTTGGCGCCGGACTGCGCCGGATCCTCGACCGCCACCCCCACCTCACCCTCCGGATCGAACCAGGCCGCTCGGTCACCGCCTACTGCGGCTGGTACGTCACCCAGGTGCTGGATATCAAGTTCAGCCGAGGGCACGCGTTCGCCGTACTGCGCGGCGGCACCCACCACCTGCGCACCCCAGCCGCGAAACAGCACGACCAGCCCTTCGAGGTGATCCCCGACGACATCTGGCTCCGGCCCTGGAACCGTCCGGAGGTCCGAGACGAGCCGGTGACGCTGGTCGGACAGCTGTGCACGCCCAAGGACGTACTGGCAAGCCGGATCATGATCGAACGGCTGCGCGTCGGCGACCGGGTCGCCTTCGCCATGGCCGGCGCCTACGCCTGGAACATCTCCCACCACGCGTTCCTCATGCACCCCCACCCGACGTTCCACCACATCGACGATGCGGAGGTGCCTGTCCCGGGCACATACGCCCCTCTGACGTCATGAGCGCCGGCTCCGGCATGCCGGTGACGGCCGCACTCACCGTCCGGAACTTCCGTCGCTACCTGCTAGGGCAGCTGGTCTCCAACATCGGCACCTGGATGCAGCGCGCCGCCCAGGACCTGCTCGTCCTCCACATCACCGGCAACAGCGGCCGTGCGGTCGGCATCGTGACCGCACTGCAGTTCCTGCCGCAGACCCTGTTCGGTCTGACCGGAGGCGTCCTGGCCGACCGGTACCCCAAGCGGCGGCTTCTGCTCCTGACCCAGACAGCCATGGGAGTGCAGTCACTTCTGCTCGGACTGCTGACCGTCACCGGGGCGGTGAGCCTGCCGTCCGTCTACGCGCTGGCCTTCGCCCTCGGTACGGCCACCGCGGTGGACAGTCCCGCCCGCAACGCGTACATCTCCGAACTGGTCGCCCGCGAGCGCGTGGCCACCGCGGTCAGCCTGAACTCCGCCCAGTTCAACGTGGCCCGCGCCGTGGGCCCCGCCCTCGCCGGCCTGACCGTCGCCGCCTTCGGCACAGGTCCGGTGTTCCTCGTGAACGCCGCCTCGTACCTGGCCGTCCTCTACGGTCTGATCACCATCCGTACGGACGAGCCGGACGCGCCAGACGCCCGCGGTCGGCCACGACCCGGCCGTATCCGACCGCGTGACGCCTTCCGCCACATCGCCCGCACCCCGGAACTGCTCCTGCCGATCGGTCTCATCGCCTTCGTCGGTACCTTCGGCCTCAACTTCCAGGTGGCCATCTCGCTCGTGGCCGTCAAGGTCTTCCACACGGGCGCCGCCGCCTTCGGTTGCCTCTCCGCCGCTTACGCCCTGGGCAGCCTCATCGGGGCGATCCACGGCGCGAGCCGCGGGAAGCCTCCCAGCGCTCGACGTCTGGTCACCGCCACCGTCGTCTTCGGGGCACTGGAAGCCGCGCTGGGCCTGATGCCGGGATACGGCACCTTCATGGCCCTGCTGATCCCCACCGGTTTCGCCGCGGTGACCGTGACCACCACCGCCAACGCGCTCACCCAGCTCCATGCCGGCCCACACCTGCGGGGCCGCGTCATGTCCGTCTACTTCCTGGTCCTTCTCGGCGGCACCCCCGTAGGAGCCCCGCTGGTCGGCCTGCTGTCGGACACCCTCGGCACCCGCTCGACCCTGCTGCTGGGCGGCGTCATCTCAGCGACCTCCGCGCTCGCACTCTCCGCCTTGATCCCGGGCCGAACCCAACGGCTCGCCCGAATCACGAGAGCTGCCTCAGCTGCCTCCGTAACCAGCCCACCCCTCACCTCAGCTCGACCAGCGAGGGACCGGCCGGCAGATCTCTGACGGTCAGCCGCTCGGTTTCAACGCTCTGAAGCCTTCTCCCGTGGGCTGAAACCGTGGTGAAGCCGTTCTGAACCGCCGTGGCCGCAAGCTCTGCGGCATGACGACGACAGGCCACGAACTCGCGATCGCAGCCACCGGGTTGCGCAAGTCCTACGGGGACAAGACCGTCCTCGACGGCATCGACATCCACGTGCCCACCGGGACGATCTTCTCGCTCCTCGGGCCGAACGGCGCGGGCAAGACCACGGCGGTCAACATCCTGTCCACCCTGATCTCCGCCGATGGCGGACAGGCCCGGATCGCCGGGCACGACCTCACCGCCGAGGCCCAGACGGTACGTGCCGCCATCGGGGTCACCGGACAGTTCTCCGCCGTGGACGGGCTGATCACCGGCGAGGAGAACATGCTCCTGATGGCCGACCTGCACCACCTCTCCCGTGCTGAGGGCCGCCGGGTGACCGCCGAACTGCTGGAGCGGTTCGACCTGGTGGAGGCTGCGAAGAAGCCCGCGTCCACCTACTCCGGCGGCATGAAGCGGCGCCTCGACATCGCCATGACCCTGGTCGGCAACCCGCGGATCATCTTCCTCGACGAGCCGACCACCGGCCTCGACCCGCGCTCCCGCCACACCATGTGGCAGATCATCCGCGAACTGGTCTCCGGCGGTACCACCGTCTTCCTCACCACCCAGTACCTGGACGAGGCCGACGAACTCGCCGACCGCATCGCGGTGCTCAACGGCGGCAAACTTGTCGCCGAGGGCAGCGCCGAGGAACTCAAGCGGCTCGTCCCGGGCGGGCATGTCCGGCTGCGGTTCTCCGACCCGGTGGCGTACGAAAAGGCGGCCACCGCGCTGCGCGAGACCACCCGCGACGACGAGGCCCTCGCCCTGCAGATCCCCAGCGGCGGAAGTCAGCGCGAGCTGCGCGCCATCCTCGACTGGCTCGACGCCGCCGGCATCGAGGCCGACGAACTTTCCGTGCACACCCCTGACCTGGACGACGTGTTCTTCGCCCTGACCGGCACCGTCGACACCGCCGCCCCCGCCCCCGCCGCCGACAAGGAGACCGTCCGATGAGCACCGCCACCCACGCCGTCCGTGACAACCTCACCATGCTGCGGCGCAACCTCCTGCACGCCCGCCGCTACCCCTCCCTCACTCTGAACCTTCTGCTCACCCCGGTCATCCTGCTGCTCCTCTTCGTCTACGTCTTCGGCAACGTGATGAGCGCCGGCATCAACGGCGGCCACGCGGACCGGGCCGACTACATCGCCTACCTCGTCCCCGGCATCCTCTTCCTGACCGTGGCCATGACCTCGCTCGGCACCGCGGTGGCCGTGTGCACGGACATGACCGAGGGCATCATGGCCCGGTTCCGCACGATGGCGATCTCCCGCGCCTCCGTGCTGATCGGCCACGTCATCGGCAGCGTGATCCAGACGATGATGTCCCTGGTGCTGGTCCTGGGCATCGGGCTGGCCATCGGGTTCCGGCCCGACGCGTCGCCGGTGGAGTGGATCGCGGCGGCCGGGCTGATGGCCCTGGTCAGCCTCGCGCTCACCTGGCTCGCGGTCGGCATCGGTCTGATCAGCCCCAACCCCGAGGGCGCCAGCAACATCGGTACTCCGCTGGTGATGCTGCCGTTCCTGTCCAGCGCGTTCGTGCCGGTGGACGCCATGCCGGGCTGGTTCCGCTGGTTCGCCGAGTACCAGCCGTTCTCGCCCTTCATCGAGACCCTGCGCGGGCTGCTGCTGGGCAGCGAGATCGGCACGAAGAACGCACTGCTGGCCATCGGCTGGGGCCTGGGGCTGACCGTGCTGGGCTACTTCTGGGCCAAGGCGAAGTTCAGCCGCGAACCGAGGCAGTGAGCTCGTGCAGGGCCGCCACCCGCAGTTCGTCCCGCCCCAGGGCCCCGTACCCCGACCTCGCGTCGGCGTACGCGGCCCCGTCCGCGTTCTCGGCCGCCTGCCGGGACCGCGCCGAGGACAGGGTGGGCAGATCCCGCATCACCGGCATCCGCTCCGCCAGCGCCATCAGCCGTACCGCCGACGTATCGCCACGGGCCAGCCCGACGAAGCCGAGCGCCAGCAGCACCGTGCCGTACACCGGCAGTTCCACCACATCCCCGGCACCGGGGGAGCCGGAGCCGGACAGCATCCCGAGCAGCCGTTCCCGCAAGTGCTCGGCCAGGTGGGCCACCGGCTCCAGCCGGCCGTGCTGCGCGTGCGCCGCGAGCGCGACCGCCTGCACCTGAAGTGACCATGAATCCAGGAAGGGATCGTCCGCCGCCAGCAGGCTGGCCTCCCGTATCCCCCCGGCCGCCTGTCGCCACAGGCCGAGGCCGACCTCGGTCAGCCCACGGGCCAGTGCGAGCTCCGCCCGGGCCTGCAGCAGTTCGGGAGTGAAGACCTGGGCGGACTCCGGCTGCCGGTCCGGGGCGGCGAGGCCCAGCCAGTACTCCGCCTCGTCGACATCCCCGAGCTGCAGACAGGCGGACACCAGCGCGTAGCGGACGCCGATCGCGTCCGACCAGTCACCGACCTCACCGAGCGCGTCCGCGGCCCGCAGATGGTCGTACGCCTCCGCGCCGCGCTCCGTCTTGAGGCACAACTCGCTGATCCGTCCATGACTGAGCAGCATCATGATCGGATTGTCCAGCGGCTCGACCGCGGCGAGCATCCGGCGCGCGCATTCGAGCGCGCGCTCCGTCTCGTACGCGGATTCCCACAGGTAGCTGGCCACACCCGACGCGATGCCCGCCAGCATGGGCTCGTCGGCGTCGCACAACTCCTGCAGCCGCGCGTACCGCGGCGGGTCCATGTCCGGTACGGCACACAGCACGACCGCCAGTGCCCGCAGCACGGTGTCCGGCCGGGCGGGCGGCAGGCGGCGCAGCGTGGCGAGCTGGCGCGCGGCGTGCGGGCCGTAGCCCATGAAGAGGCCGGCCGTGCAGATCGCCGCCGCGCTCCGGGCCGCCTCCACGTCCTCGGGGTGCTCCGGTCCCGGGCGGAAATGGGACAGCGGCCCGCCGGTCTCGGCGGCGAGGGTGACGAACCGGATGTAGTTGTTGCCGAAGGACCACAGGGAGGCCAGTACGGCGGTGAGGGCGGCGATGGCCGGCCCGTCGGTACGGGCCAGGGCGTGCCGCAGCGCCAGGACGAGGTTGTCCTGCTCGGTACGGACGCGGTCGAAGGAGGCCAACGCGTCGTCGCCGTACATCGCGTCGTGGTGCGCCCGGCCGAAGTCCCGGGCCCAGGAGAGGAACCGGTCGGTCACCGCCTCCTCCTCGCCGGCGTCGGCGCGCTTGGCGGCGCCGAACTCCCGCAGCGTCTCCAGCATGTGGAAACGCACCCCGGAAGGGCTCTCGCCCACCTTGACCAGGGACTGACCGGCCAGCTGCTCCAGCAGGTCCAGCGCGCCCCCGGTCTCGCCGAGCACGTACTCCGCCGCGTCCTCGGCGAAGCCCCCGGGGAACACCGACAGCGCGCGCAACGCCGCCCTCCCCTCGGGCTCCAGCAGGTTCCAGCTCCACTCGACCACGGCCCGCAGCGTGCGATGCCGCTCGGGTGCGTCCCGGGCGCTGCCGCGCAGCAGTGCGAAACGGTCCCGGAGCCGGTGCGCGATGTCGGTCACGGAGAGCACCCGTACCCGGGCCGCGGCCAGCTCCACGGCCAGCGGCAGCCCGTCCAGATGACGGCAGATCTCGGCCACCTGGCCGGCGGGCAGGTCCACACCGGGCCTGGCGGCCCGCGCCCGCTGCTCGAAGAGTTCGACGGAGGTCGCCAGGGACAGCTCCGGCAGGGCGTACACGGACTCCGAGGTCAGCCCCAGCGGAGCCCGGCTGGTGGCCAGGACGCGCAGCTCCTTCGACCGCGACACCAGCGCCTGTACGAGACCGGAGGCGCCGGTGATCACATGCTCGCAGTTGTCCAGCACCAGCAGCGCCGGCCCGGGGCCCAGCGCCGCGACGATCCCGCTCACCGCATCCTTGCCGCCCGCGAGTTGGCGGCCGTCCCCGCCGCCGACGGCCGAGGCCACCTCATCGGTCACGTCGTCGTCGGCGGTGACACCGGCCAGGGTGACGAAGTGCACGAGGGGCTGCTCGGCCGCCCGGCTCACCGCGTGCGAGAGGCGGGTCTTGCCCAGCCCGCCGGGGCCGACGACCGTGACCACCCGGGCGCCGCGCAGCAGCCCGGCCAGGGCGGCGATGTCGGTATCCCGGCCCAGCAGCGGGTTCGGCTCGTGCGGCACGCCATGGCGAGCGGGTGGCGCATCCGCACGCAGCAACTCCTGGTGAACGGACCTCAGCCTGGGCCCCGGATCGGCCCCCAGTTCATCACGCAGCCTGCGGCGATAGGCGTCGTACCGGGTCAGCGCCGCGGCCCGGCCCGCGGTGGCGTCCTCGCAGCGCAGCAGCTCCGCCAGCACCTCCTCGTCCCGCGGCAGCTCCCGGCTCAGCTCGGCCAACGGCGCGGCGGCCTCCTCCCGGCGCCCGACCCGGGCGAGAGCGAGCGCCCGCGCGCGCACCAGCGAACGGAACGCCCCGACACGCTCGGCGCGCAGCGCCACCACCGGATCGTGCAGCTCCTCGCCCGCCCCGGCGCCCAGGCTCCCGTCCCACAGCGCCAGCCCGGCCTCGGCCTGCGCCAGGGCGCCGTCGTGATCGCCCGCCCGCGCGCGCTCGGCGCTCGCCACCTCATGCAGCAGCAGTGCGGAACTGTCGACCTGCGCTTCCTCCAGTGCCAGCCGGTACCCCGTCGGCGTACTCACGATCAGCTCGGCACCCAGCTGCGACCTGAGCCGCGACACCAGGACCTGCACCGCCTTGCCCGGCCGCTCCGGCAACTCGTCCGGCCACAACCCCTCCACCAGCCGCCCCGTGCTGCAGCCGGTACGCAGATCCTCCGCGAGCAAGGCCAGCAGCCCGCGCAACCGGGGCGCGGTGATCTCCCGTCCACGACAGGCGACTTGGGGCAGCAGGGTCAGCTCGGTCATCACGTGTGCAGATTAGTGCTGTGACCGCAGAGGTTCGCCGGGCCGGCCGTTGTGGAGGCTGGATGTGCGGTGGTACGAGGTCGCCGCGGACGGATCGCAGCCATCCGCGCAGCCCCGGGGCCCGCACCGCTGTCCGCACCCGAAACCCCTGTCATCCGTCCACAACCTCCCGAGACAGCGCGACCAGCGGGCAGGATGGCCTCATGACAAAACTGTCCGCACGGTCGGTCCGTCGTGCCTCCTCCGGCTCAGTACTGTCTTTGTGGTCGCAGGACTCCGTGTTGTCGATCGGCTCAGTGGGATCGGTGCTGTCCGTGGGGTCCGTCGGTTCGGCCTTGTCGGTCGGCTCGATCGGAAGTGCCTTGTCGGTCGGCTCGATCGGTTCCGCCCTGTCGCTGATTTCAACCGGGTCGTGGCTGAGTACGGGATCGTTGTTTTCCGCGCAGTCTCGGTGGTCGGTGCTGTCCTGGCGTTCCTCTCGCGGTTTCCTGGCTGTGGGAGCGGTAGGGACAGCGGCCGGAGGCGCCCTGTTGTTGGCCCAGATGCTCCGCAAGGCCGAAACCGGCGCCGAATGACCTCGATCGGATTGCGAGGACATTTCGCTCGGCGGTTCAGACCGGAATGAGCGCTTGAGCCCGTGATGCAAGGTCGCGCGCTGTTCCCCGCCCGATCTCGTGCGCTTGTGGTGCGAGCCGCAGAGTGGGGGCGGTTGTGCGTGTAGGGGCCCGTTGTCAGTGCTCATGGTTAGAGTCCCAGACGCGCGGCCGGCTTCCGAGGTGTCCAGCTCTGGAGAGCAGCTGCATCCCCGATCATGGCCCCGTAAGCGTCGGGCGCGTCGGGCGCTCTGTGGACCTGCGAATGAACTGGCGCAGCAGCACTCGGCGGCCTCGGCTGTGCCCCGGTTGCGGGGTGGCCGGGCCGCCGGAGTCGGCCGGTGGCGGGGCGTCAGGGCCGCCGCCCCGGACATCGCTAGGTGAGATGGAGCGTGACGTCGGTCTCCTTGGCGAGGTTGGTGCCGGTCAAGTAACCGCGGGCGTTCTTGTAGATGCCTGTGCCGCCGGTGATCGCGAGCGTGAAGTGGGTGGGGAAGCTCTCGACCACTGGGGCGAGTCCCTGGAGGGTGATGTCACCTTTGGGCAGGTGGAGGGTGACGTCGCACTGCCGCTCGTCCGGTGCAAGGCTGGTGACCGTGCACACGAAGCCGTCGCTGCCGACCCTTCGGCCGTTCTGGAAGAGCTCTTCGTTTCCGATTTGCTGGTCACCGAGGCTCAGCCCGGGCGGGTTCACCTGGAGGCTGGTTGACTGCCGCACGATGCCGACCAGCTTGATGACCTGGCCCTCACCACCGCCACCGAGGGTGTCGGGGGCCGGGGCGGCAGCGTGTGCGAGTGGTGAGCAGGCAAGGACAGCGGCCAGAGCAGTCCCGGCAACTGATCCCAGTGCCTTGAAATGGCGCATTGTGCGTCTCCTGGCGAGAAGTGATGAAGCTTGTATAAGTGATGCTTAATCACTTATGTGTCTCTGCTTATCTCATCAGCTTCGCCGCAGATCGCGACGCGCCGGGCGCGCATGGAGTCCGACCCGATCGGGTGTCGGCAGAAGGAGGATTCGGCTCGTGCGCATCCCGGACCAAGCTGACGTTTCGAGACGGTGAATGGCTAGTGGCTACGCATCCTCGTCGCCGGGTGGCCCGCGGTCGGCTTCCTCGGCGGAACCCTGCTCGCCCATTCCGGGCCCGAGGGGGCCGATGAGGTCGACCTCTCAAAACACCAGGTCAAGCCCGAATCCCATTCCGAACCACCCCAAGAACTCGCCATCGCGGCTTCGCCCGAACGTCAGCCCGTGCCTGTCCCGGTTGCCCTGGTCGAGCACGCCCGCAAAGTCGCCGACGAACACGGCGTCCGGATCGGAGCCGGCATCGACACCTCGACGCTGCGCGCCCGGCTGGGTGTCCCGATGCCGATCGCCGAGGCCGTCGCCGCTCAGCTCTGAAGGCGAATCCCGTTGAGGGCGGCTATCTCTTCCGCCGCACTCGCTGAGTTCCTACGACGGCCAGAAGGATCAGCACCTCAAGGCAGCACGTGGTGATCACGGTGGCCCAGGACTCGCCCACCCACCATCGGCCCGCCACACAGGCGAGCCCAAGCGCCAACGCGATCCCACCGAAGGCGATCAGCCTCCGCACTCCCTGCGGCATGGCGCCTGTCTATACGGCGTCCCACCCAACAGGCAAGCCAGTAAAGGGAAGGACACCGCTCTTGCCCGCCAACCGCCGCTCCCGTGACGTCACCCGCATCGGCCCCGTCCAGGTCGCCACCTCGTACGACAACCGGGGCGTAGAGCGTGGACCCTTGGCGCAGACAGGGGCCTCGAACACCTCCGTCTCCGTGTCTGGGCCCACATGCTCGGCTTCCGCGGCCACTTGTCCACCAAGTCCCGGCGGCACTCGACCACCCTCGGAGCCCTCCGCGACGCCCGCGCCGAATGGCGCCGAGCCCAAGCCGAAGCGGCGACCGGGACAGCGCACGACACGACTCCCGTTCTCGCCCACTGGGTCTTCGCCGGCGCATCCCCGCCGGGGCCCTCGGACACTTCATCGCAGGGCAGACGGAGCGCGCTGCCTGATGACCAAGAGCCGGAGTTGATCTTCTGTAACAATTCGTCGATGCTCCCTGATGGAACACTGACGCAGGTATCGGCTGCTTCGTAGAAACCGTCGGCATATACGCCGCCCACACGGCGATATACGCCTCTTGCTGCGCTGTCCGGTAGATCGCGCATGAAACATTTCCCGCCTTGCCTGGCGCCTCGGCAAGATTCGAACCTGCGGCACCCTCTATAGGGGCGAGGCTGGGGGAATATAGGCGTGACCTGGGAATCCCCATCTTGGGCAGCGTGGGGCGGTGTGCACCCTGGCGAACCTCGATTCCCCGTGAGTTCCTGTCCGTTCTGGCACGGAAGTGGCACGCCCCGCGGCCCCCTCGTTGCGAACTGCAGGCGGGACGGTCGCTGAGGCCTCTGGGCCTGGTTGCTGAGCAGGCAGCGGCTGTCGAAGGCCGTTGGCGGTTCACGCAGTTGAGGTACTTCGCTGCTGTACGGCAGTTGCTCGTGCCAGGGGACTGACGATCCAATTTCAGGCTGTGCGTAACCCCTGGGGCATGCCTCACGGCGACCAAGGGTCGTCGATCCGCCGGGAATGCTGTGTATGTCGAATTCCCTTGATCGGCTATGCGTCGGACACCTCGCAAGGGCTCCCGTCTCATTCGAAAAACCCGGTTCATACGGCATTGCGAACCCGCGCCCCGCTGCAAGTCGCGCGCTGGGTGACGATCCCGACCGAGGTCAGCCGCCCATGACCAGCGTGAGCATGCCGAACCTGGCGGGCGCCAACTCCGTAACCTCCAACTTCACGAAGTACACGTCACATTGATCAACGCGCCCCCCGTTGTTAACCTCATGACCATGCCAACACTCCGTTGGGAAAAGCTCACAGAAGGAACCCTGTGATCAAAAGACGCTCTCTTGAACGCATAGGTACCGTCGCGGGCGCGCTGTCCGCCGCCGTCCTCCTTGCCGTCACCCAGGCATCCGCCGTCACCGCCGAAGTCGAGCGTGCTACCGCCCTGACTGGCCCTTCCACCACCGACGGCTGGCTGTGTACGTCTGTCGGCCCCAGTACCGCGCACACGGCCCAGGCCTGTTACTCGAGCCTGGGCGACTGGCTCAACATCTATGACGGGAAGGCGGACGGCTACTCCGCCGTCATGGACTGGGAAATCCGCGACCCCAACAACAAGGTCTACCGGTACGGCGCCACGTTCAACGCCGACGGCGATGGCGCCGACCGCTACAAGAACAAGGACTTCCCCGAGACCAATTACTCGATTCGGTTCCGTACCTGCCTCGGTCACTGGTCGACCAAGTTGATCGAGGCGGGCACGTGTTCCGCATGGCTGACCACGTCTACCTGATCTGCACCTGACGGTGCCGGGTCGGTGCCGGCGCGGAGTGGTTGTTCAGGTGCTCGGGATCCGGCAGTCCTTCGAGTAGGCGCCGCCTCTTGTCGCGGGCTACCTCGACCTGGTGGCGGTCCCCGAGCGGGGCCCAAACCTTGGCCAGGTCCCCACGCTGAAGGCCGGAACGACCGGTCCGCGCCTCGGATCTGACATCACGTACCACTCTCCCCGACTCCCATCCCGTCTGCTCGGCTCTGCCTGGGTCGATTGCGGACGGGATGAGAGCTCCCCGCGCACACCACATTCGACCGGCACTCGCGAAGCGCGCCCCCGCCCCCGCCATCTCGGAGCCTGAGCGCCCCCGCCGGAGGCATGTCCTGACGTGTGGATCCGATCGCCGAGTCGCTGATCGGGCTACCAGGTCTCGGCCCGCAGCATCCGGCAGGCCTCAGCCGTGGCGTACCTGCTTTCTGAGCACAAAGCGTCTTGCCGTCTGTACGCGCGTGCCGCATCTCGCCCACTTCTTTGATCATCGTTGACCCCCGTTTGCCTCTGCTGTCACAGGTGTGACCTAGGCTCCGGATACTTCCCCACTTCAACAACAGGGGCTCTTTTCGTTCCGGGGGTTCGAAGTCACCGTGCGCATACGCACTCTTCCGGCCGCGACGGCACTCGCGGTCCTCTTCAGCTCGGCCGCGCTCGCGGTCACCTCGGCCGCGCCCGCGCTGGCCGACTCCAGCACCATCCTGCCGGTCAAGTCGACCGGAGACGTCGTTGTGGACGGCGTCCACCAGCGGGTCTTCATCAGCGACCCGACCAGCGGAAAGGTCGTCGCAACCGACTACAGCGGCACGGTTGTCGGCACCGTCGACTCGTTGCCCGGCGTCCGCGGCCTGGAACTGTCCGCCGACTCCGGCACCCTGTACGCGGCTGTCGAGGACGCCGACGCGATCGTCGCCATCGACACGGCGACCGCCACCGAGGCCCATCGCTACCCGACGGGCGACGGCACCCAGCCCGAGTATCCGGCCCTCGCCGGCGGCAAGCTCTGGTTCGGCTACCGCGGCAACGGCAGCGGCAACATCGGCTCGCTCGACCTGAGCGGCGCCGACCCGGTCGTCGCCCTCCACCAGGACACCACCCGTACCTGGAACGACGCCCCGATCCTCGGCTCCTCGGCCGGCGCCCCGGGCACCATCGTCGCGGGCGCACCGGGGCAGAGCCCGGTCGAACTCGCCGTGTACGACGTGTCGTCGGGCTCGGCGAACCGCACCGCGTACGCCTGGGATCCGGGCAGCAGCAGCAACCTCACCGACCTCGCCGTCACTCCGGACGGCAAGGACGTCGTCACGGCCAGCGGCGCCCCCTACAAGCAGGAGGTGTTCAAGCTCTCGGACCTGTCGGAGGACGGCAGCTACACCACCAACCCCTACCCGAACGCGGTCGACATCGCCCCGAACGGCGCCGTCGCCGCGGGCACCTTCTCCTGGTACGACCCCGACGTCCACATCTTCGAGCCGGGCGTCTCCACGCCGGTACGGCAGTACGACTTCCCGAATACCGGCACCAGCAGCGGCTCCGACACGCTCGCGGCCTCGGGTCTCGCCTGGGCGCCGGACGCCAGCAAGCTGTTCGCGGTGTCGTACAACGACGCGGACGTGTACTCGCTGCGCGTCCTCGACGACCCGACCAAGGCGGACACCACCCTCACGGCGACGGCCCCGGCCACCGCCACGCGCGCCAAGTCCCTCACCGTCACGGGCAAACTGGTGT
Source organism: Streptomyces sp. NPDC086549 (assembly GCF_044746205.1). NCBI lineage: Bacteria > Bacillati > Actinomycetota > Actinomycetes > Kitasatosporales > Streptomycetaceae > Streptomyces > Streptomyces sp. NPDC086549. The sequence goes on from NZ_JBIVBS010000015.1 coordinate 106,662, forward strand.
CGAACACCGTGTTCCCGTCCGGCACCACGGTCTCCGTCACCCGCACCGACGACGAGTCCCCGGCCGGCAAGGCGCTCGGCAAGGCGACGGTCGGCGCCGACGGCTCGTACACCTTCGCCGACACCCCGCCGGCCGGCGGCAAGGTCACGTACACGGTCGGCTACGCGGGCGACGAGTACCACGCGGGCGCCACCGCCACGAGCACGGTGAACGTCACCCGCACGGCGACCACGGTGACGCTCGACAACAACGGCAAGGTGTACGCGTACAACAGCGCAGTGAAGTTCACGGCGCACCTTGGGACGACGTACAAGAACCGCACCGTCGAGATCTACGCCAACCCCTACGGCGCGGACAAGCCCGAGAAGCTGGTCAAGTCCGGCACGGTCGACTCCTCCGGCAACCTGTCCGTCACTCTCTCCCTGACCCGCGACACCAAGCTCACCGCCAAGTTCACCGGCGACACCCGGTACGCGCCCGCGACGGCCACCAGCACGGTCGGCGCGCAGGTCAAGGTGTCGACCGCGCTCAGCGGCTACTACACGAGCAAGACGGCGTGGAGCCAGACGTACCGCTACTTCCACAAGTCCAAGGACCCCGTCTACGACACGACGATGACGCCGTACCCGGGCCGCAAGTACAAGGTGGAGATGCAGGGTTACTACGAGGGTGCCTGGCGCACCACGCACTCCGAGTACCTCGTACTCGGCTCGGGCGGCAAGGACACGCTCGAGCTCACGGGCACCCCGCCGACGGGCGTCCGCTTCCGGATCCGGTCGTCCTACATCGACACGACGTCGGGCGACAACGTGAACTCGACGACCCACGGGACCTGGAAGTACCTCATCTTCACCAGCTGACGTCCGGTACTTCTCACCGAAGACCGACGTGACGGGCGCGGGTCTGCTGCTGAAGCAGGCCCGCGCCCTTGGCGTTCGCCACGCCGAGGAAGCACAGGACCGCCGGCACCGGGCGATGGTCGGCGGCGGTCGGGCCGCGCGGGGGCTACGGCAGGAGAACGCGCCGTCGACGGACGCGACGCGCTTGGCGCGCCCGGCGAGCCCGGTAGCCGAGGCCCGCGAGGGATCCGCGCCTCCCACGCCGCCCTCCGTGATGACGATCAACCGTGTCCCCCTCGTCTGCCGAGGGTCACGTCGGCCCTGGACGCACGAGAGTTCCTCGACCGTCGCTGGACCCCGTTCGGCCGCCTGTGCCGCCTCGCTGACGGCTCTGGGCTCCGCCTGGCCACGCGCCGCGGATCAAGCTTCGTGTACCTGGCCTGCTTCCGCCCCTGCGGGGCAGGCGAGCCCGGCCGCCGGCGCGAGCGCGTCGGAGGAGGTTGCCCCGGCAAGTCGACGGTGGGGAGACCGCCTGTCGGATGGTCCGAGCCGTAACCCAGCGGGCGGCTCCCAAACGGTTCCCCAAAAGTCCCGTGAAACCACTCAGGGGCCCGACCCGCTAAGCGGATCAGGCCCCTGACCTGGTACTGCACTGTCGGGGTGGCGGGATTTGAACCCACGACCTCTTCGTCCCGAATGAGGTTCGGTCAAGACCGCCACCGGGCAGTTTGCTGTTTTGCCTGGTCAGGGCGTTGGGATAGGGCGGCCTCGGGTGGTCTCGAAGGGGTTTGGGGGGCGGGTTGGCTCCCGGATGGCTCCCAGTTCTGCTGCCCTTTGCTGGCCGGCTCCGTTTGGGGTGGGTGCGGTTCAGGCGTCGAGGCGGCGCTTGGCGAGCCAGGTGACGATCTCGGGGTCGTGGTGGTCGAAGAACAGGGAGCTGCCGGTGTCCAGGGTGGCGATCTGGGCCATCTGCTCGTCGGTGAGCTGGAAGTCGAAGATGTCGATGTTCTCGGCCATGCGCCGCCTTCGGTCACCTCATTCCGAGGCGCAGGTGGTCTGCCGGGTCCCTTCCCTCCTGCGGACGGTGCGCGCCGTGTCAGCCACTGTCCTCCTCCTCGGTCTCCATGAACTGGATCCCCTTGTGCGTCAGTGTGACCATCGCGGGTGTGTTTCCTCGCGTCCAGTCGACCTGGATCAGTCCCTCGGCCGCCAGGTACGTGCAGGCGGCGGCCAGGTCCTCCTCGGGCATCGCGGGATCCTCGCGCAGCTGCGCCCCGGTGAGGCCGAGGAGGCGGTTGCCTTCCAGGGCCTCGTACAGGGTCTTCATGATCGTCTCGCGGTAGTGCCGCCGCTCGTGCAACGTCGTCATGGTCGCCTGCCTCTCGTGCCGGCACTGACGCAAACCCGTACGTCTGGGGCGGTGTCCTCCTTCCCCGCTGAGGGCCTTCTCCTCAGATTTCATCCGGCTGCGTGTGATCGTCCCGGGAAGACTGGCTGGCCAACAGCCAGGAGCGCGCCGGCTCCGCCATGCGCGTGGTGTCAACGGTGAGGTGGAGACGTGTTCCGCCATCGGGGCCTGCGGGGTAGCTGCGCGCTTCGGCGGCGGCGAAACAACGGCGGAGAATCTCCGCGACATGACGCGCCGCCTCCGGGTCCGCGGCGACGATACGAATCTCCGCGTGCCCGGCCGACGGCAGTTCTGGTGACATCATGGTGACCCCTTGCTCATTCAGGACGATGTGCATCAGGGGCGACGTGACGTGCCCGTGAGTGTGACGACCGTCGCCGCACACCCGCCCCCAGCTGGAAGGTTTGCGTCATCAGCGGCGCGGTGGCAGGTGGGCTCTTACGGGACCGCCAACCGGTTCCCGGTAGGGCGTCGCTGTAGCGGAACGCCCCGATCCTTTCTTCATGCTGCGCGTTGAGCCGGTGGATCAGGAACATTCCCGCGATGATCACGGCGACGGTGCCGGATGTCTCCACGTGGTCACCTTCTCAGTGCGGAGCTGAAGATCCCGACCGCGGCTCCGGCCGCCGACGCGGCTCCGCCGTCGGTCTCCCATTCCTCTTCCCGGCTTTGAGCCTCTGCCGCGTCGTGGCTGATGGCCTCGTCGGCCATCAGACGGCTGGCGGTGCGGATACCTCCCGGAACGGTTACTGCTGCCATCAGCCGGGCGGCGGCGGTCGGCTCCGTCTCCGGAGGGATCACCAGCAGGTCCAGGCGGCCCACCGTATAGGAGAAGAGGATCACTTTGTTCGGGTCCTGCTCGTCGGCGAACCAGCCGACATGCACCGTGTGACCCGTGACGATGACCTTGCGTGGGATGACGGGCCAGTGGGCCGGGTTCACGGTGACGTGGGTGATCCGACCCCAGCACGCGTCCAGCGCGTCTGTCAGAGTGGGGATCTCCCGGAGGAGATCACGGGAGCGGGGCCACCAGGCGCCGTCCAGAAGACCTGGGACTGAGCCGGTCGGGGTCAGGGACAGCCGGGCCGGCGCCGAAGGCAGGCGCTCTTTGATGATCGTAGGTTCGATGGTCGCGGTCATGACGCGGACCTGTCCCCGAGCCTCTTCTTGGAGGCCGGTGTTGTTGCTCGCCGGGAACGACACCGGCATGGCGGCCGATGTGCGAAGTGCTCCCGGTCCGTTCACTCTACGCCGTTCCGAGGTCCCGGAGCGTACACGTGAGCAGGCACTTCACCAACAGGCAACAAGTCCGGAACCGCGGGTGGACGCAACCGGTGCGGCAGCGCGCGACTTACCGTGAGAGGACGAGGTCCCGCGTTCGGTGGAGACACCGAATCCCGCGGACAGGCGGACACACACCATGACCGAATCCGACATCCCTCGCGCGCCCCGGCTCCTGACGGACGCGATCCACCGGGCCGCGAAACCCGGGACGGTTCTGCTGCGGCTGGAGACGACACATTCCCGGGAAGGCAACCTCGACGGCGCGTGGTGGCCGCGGTCCCGCGACATCGGCGCGGAGCTGCCCGACCTCCTCCACGTGCTGACCGGTCACCTCGGCCCCGTCACGCGCGTCGGCCTGGACGCCACCGCATGGGACGGACTTCCCACGCGCCTATCATCGCGCTGTAGATCATGCACGACCGGTGGCCCGGACCCTCTTGAGCTGGAGCCATGTTGAGGAACTTGCCGCCTATGTCGCGCGACAGCACTTCAGTGAGCATCCCCGTCTCTTCGGTGTCCACCACCCGCCACACCGGCCCCTGGGGTACCTCCAAACCACAGACCGTGCATTTTCGCTGCGTTACGCACAGGAACACGCGTCTCATGCTGAGGGAGGCGAATTGGGGCACGCCGCCTTCCCACGGTGCCGCGGTAGTTGAGCCGCGCGAGGCAGTGTTCGGAATCTGGGTGAGCGATGCCTCGATCTGTGGGAGAGCGTGGACTTGCCGATCCAACCCAACCGACGGTGCGACGGCGGGGCTTCCGGAGGGTGGTGCGGATTCGAACCTGCGACACCCGCTTGAGGATTCCCTGGAGTGGGCTGTGGCCTGCGGGAACAGCGGCTGAACGGCGTCTGGACCGGAAAAACACCCCTCCATAGCTCTCGTGTTTCACGGGGTTTTCCGGCCTCATGTGTCCCGAATCCGTTCTGGCCGGCTGGCTTGCCCGGGACGGGGCGAATCCGGAAAATCGGCGCCCGTGGCACGAGGAGTAGCGTGTAAAAGGCGAGACGAGTCCTGTGATCGCCCCGAGTCCCGAAGACAGGTGATCCTCATGACTGGCTCCGATGCACGGCCTGTTTCGCGGCATCTGCCCAGCGGTGTTCACGAGGCCGTGCAGCCGGGGTGTGCGTTGCTCCGGCTGGAGACCACGGAGTCGCGCGAAGGTGTCCTCGACGGTGCGTGGTGGCCGCGGTCGCGCGACATCGCCGCCGAGCTGCCCGCGCTGCTCAGCGCCCTCACCGGCCACCTCGGCCCCCTCACGCGCGTGGGGCTGGACACCACGGCCTGGGAAGGGCTCCCGACGCGGATTGTCGTCGACGACAAGGTGGTACACATCGACTCCTTTCCGCTGGGCGACGAGACCGTGCTGATCACCCGAGGCGACCAGGACATCTTCTCGCTGCTGGTGGTTCCGCCGGACACAGCACCCGAGGCCGCTCACGCCGCGATGGCACAGGCCGTCCGGGCCGACAACGTCACCCAGGCGAATCAGATACTCATCGACACCGCGAGCGCGCAGGTGCCGCCGGAGTGAGATCAGCCGCGCCACTCCAGCAGGAGCAGCGTCGCGTCATCCGTGGTGTGTCCGCCCCGCGCCCGCATGAGCGTGTGGGACAGGGAGCGCGCCACCGCCCGGATTCCGCGGCCGGTTCTCTCCAACTGGTTCACCCAGTCGATCATCTGCTCCTCCCCGAACTCCTCCTCCCCGGCATCGTGCTCCTCGATCAGCCCGTCGGTGAAGCACAGGAGGCGGTCCCCCGGCTCCAGCTTCATCTCGCTCGTCAGCGGCTCCGGACCCCCGAGGCCGACAGGGAGGGTCGTCGGACCGGTCAGCCGCAGTGTGACGCAGTGATCACGGACGAGCATCGGTGACGGGTGCCCGGCGTTGACCCACTGGAGATGCCCCGTCGTGGTGTCCAGCTGCAGCATCTGCGCGGTGACGAAATGCTCGGGGCCGAACTGGTCCGCCACAGCGCGGTCCATGAAGGCGTAGATCTCCGGCAGCCCGGTGCCGGCGCGGCGGGCGTGGCGGTAGGCGCCGATGGCCACGGTCGCCATCGTGGCCGCGTCCAGTCCGTGCCCCATCGCGTCGATCATGGCCACTTGGAGGACGTCTCCGTTGAGGGCGTAGTCGAAGCTGTCACCCGCCACGGCATAGGCGGGTTCCAGGATCCCGGCCACGGCGACCCGAGGCATGATCATCGCCAGCGGTGGCAGCAGAGCCCACTGGATCTCGGCGGCGACGCTTATCGGTTCCCTGCGTCGGACACCGAAGAAAAGGTCGGAGTAGCCGTGCTTGGTCACCAGCAGGTCCGCCACCAGGCCGGCGACCCTGCGCAGTATGCGGCGGTCGTGTTCATCGACGCTGTCCAACGTCACTGCCATGACCCCGACCTGATCGCCGCCGTCCAGCAGCGGCAGGAAGATTCGCACGCCGTCATCCTCGGGCAGCTCGACGGGTTGAGCGTCGAGAAAGCAGCGGCCCGCCTCGGAGTCGTCGATCACCTGCGGTTCCCCGTCCGTGAGGCCGTCGCCGGGCAGGGGTACGAGCAGCAGCTGGCCGTAGTCCTGCAGCAGCACCTGCGGCCGGCGGCCCCCGAGCCGCTCCACCACGTCAGCGACCAATGGCCCGATGAGATGGGGCGGCAGTTCATGCGCGCGATCGAGGACCTCTCCCAGCAGAGCTTCCCCGAAGCTCTCGGAGCGGTCCGCGCGCTGTCCGGCCATCATCCCCTCACCCGCCATGTTCCGAGTCGATCGGAGCGGCGGGCGGGGACGGCGCAGGGTCTGCCAGTCTCATCGCTCCGTCGAGGTCGTAGACGCTCCGGGACTGGCCCCGTCACCCGGGCCCGTCCGGATAGGGCCTCTCACCTGAGTGCGGACCCTCCTTCCGACTCCCATGTGTCCTGTCCGTCGAGGCCGCTTTCGGTGAGTGCCAGCAGGCGCGGAGCCGGCAGTGGGTTCCCGGGGTCGGCGGCGGCGGTCAGCAGCCGGGTGGCGACTCCGGCCGGCTCGTCCGGGGGGATCACCAGCAGTTCCCAGCGTCCCACGGTGCCGCAGTCCACGGTGATGGCATGCGCCTCGGCGGCAAGATCGGTCAGGACCACCTCGATCACATGGCCGGGCGCCATCACCTCCTGCGGGGCATCGGGCCAGGCGGCGGTCCCCACGGTGACGTGGGTGACGGTGCCGATACTCGGATCCAAGGAGCCGACCAGCGCGGGCAGCTCCAGTTCCAGTGCGTCGCAGCGCGGCCACCACGCGCCGTCCAGCGGGCCATGGCTGACGCCCGGCGTGAGGCGCAGCCGGGGCAGGGGCATCCGGTAGGAGCAGCCTTCATCTGGTGCCGTACCTTCGGCGGGCTCTGTGATGGCGTTCATCGTACGATCCCGTTCCGGGCGGCTGCCGGCCGCCCGTGTCTGTCACTCGCCGGGAACGGCGCCGCCGTGGTCGTGCGCCCGAAAGCTCTCGGTACCTGTCAGGTTACTCCCGGCCGTGGCGGGCGGCCCGGTGTGCAGCCATCGCGGAGAGGCAGGCAGCCATCGCGTGAAGACACGTCCGTACAGCGGACGACGGGGGGTGACCGCCCCGGCCGGTACGACCGTCGGCTCATCGCCCCTCTGCCGAATTATCGGCGTGCCAAGGGCGGCAGCCCTTCGACAGACAGGGTCAACACGCAAGGGGCGACGGGGCCGGGCAGCCCGACGACCTCACCCATGTTCTGCCAGCCCCAGGACGAGAGGGTGGCTTGTCCTGTCTGGTCGGCAGGATGCAGCAGGGTGACTCCGAGGCGGGAGTGCAGGTCCGTGAGCAGACGCTGTTGCAGGCGGCGGCCGATATCGCGGTGCTGAGCGTGCGGATGGGCCACGACCTGGGTGAGGACGACGAACCGTGCTCGGGAGGTGAGCCGCTGGACGATCCCCTGGAGCGTTCCGTCGAACCCCCGGCGGCCGGAACCGTCAGGACCCACCGGAAAACCGAAGGCGCAACCGACCAGCACCGTCGTCTCCGCGACCAGCAGGGCGAAGCCGGGGCGGTGGGCAGTGACCGCCAGGCGGTGCAGGAAGTCTCCACGGTCGTGGTATGCCTCACCCAGGGTGCCGGCGACGGACGCCGCAGCCAGGTCCGCGATGTCCTCGCGCATGTCTTCGGCCTGCCAGCGGGTCAGCCGGCGAAGCCGGATTCCGTCCTTGAGGACCGGGTGATCCGGCCGACGAGCGGGGTCTTGGGACGCCCGCGTCCCGGTACTCATGAGGGCGCCGGGCGCGGCGGGTGGCACGGGGCGCACGGGGGCCGTAAGGAGCAGCGAAGTGGATCCGGTGGCATCGAGGAGCCGGGTGATCTGCGCGCACGGGTGCTGCAGCCTCAGGCAGGCGTGGACCCGGCCGGCGCGCAATGATGCCGACCGGAGGACGTCCAGGCCCCCCGCGTCGCAGGAGCCGACCGTGGTCAGGTCGATGTCGATCACGGTGACACCGTCCAGCAGACACTGCTCCAACGCGGCCCGCAGCAACGGCGTCGTGGCCGGCCCGATGTCACCGGCAAGCGTGACGAACGTCCGCTCCCCTCGGTTCCGCCGATGGATGTCCAGCCGGGAAGGAGCCATCACGCCTCCCCTTGGTGGGGGCGCGGAGCCGCGCCCGTGCTCAGCGCGGCCCCAGCCATGATGAGCTTGCGCAGATGCTTCGACCGCGGCGGACATGATGTGCCGACCCGTCTCCGCGCCGACCACTGGGGCGGCCCGGAATCGTCTCTCGCCGAGGACGACCCGGCGTGGCGGCCGGAGTGCGTGATGCCCTCGGTACTTCAACCGTACGTCGGCCGTAACCGGAAGCGGCTGCGACGAGGGCGCGCCAGGGCCCCTTCCGCTGAGGCACGGCCGAGGTCCGCACGTCTCCGCGAATGCCGGACAGGCCCTGGAGGAGCCGTGGCACAGATGGCCGAGGCACAGAGCGAGGCGAGACGGATCGGAGAAGTGATTCGTCAGGCACGCGTGTTACAGCAGCGCTCGCAGAAGGACGTCGCTGCCGCACTTGGGTATCACCAGTCAAAGGTGAGCCGCCTGGAGAGTGGCCGGCGGGCGAGAGCCTGCTCGGCGAGGAGTCGGAGCAGCGCGAGCACCCGGGGCAGAACTTCCTCCGAGATCTCGAAGGCGCTGTGATCCGCAGTGACCGCCGTGAGCACGTCCTCGACATCGGTGATCACACGGCTGCGTGCCAGGCGGATCCGGTTCCACTCGGTGTCGTCCTCGCAGGTCACCCGGAGCAGGCCGAGGAAGAAATCGCCCTTCGCCCGCCCGCTGTACTTCAGGTGGTACCCCTCCGGTGCGCACTGCGTTGCCGCGTCGAAGGCTCTGCGGTAGCGAGCCCGTTCCTCGACGCTGGGGTTCGGGATCCGGAGGAATCGTCCGGCTTCCTGTACCTGTGTGATCAGTGCCGCGCCGACTCCGCCGGTGAGAGCCGCAGGGGCTTCGGCACGCTGCGAGGGAGGCTTCGTCTTCAGTGGGGGAGTGGCGTCCTGCTGCGGGTGAGAGGCGGCCGGCGCCTCGGCTGCTATTGCGGCTCAACGAGGTCTGCGTGGAGCCTGCACGGGGCGGTCCGGATGATGCCCGTGCTCCAGGTAGAAGCGTCCAGCGTCGGTGATCTCCGCTGCCACTTCCCACTCTTCTTGGGCATAGTGATCAGACCCCGCTCTTTGAGCGCGCGAGCGGTGAGGGCGAGCTCGGGGCTTTCTGATGTGACGGGGTCGGTTCCGGATCCGATACGGACGAGGAGCGCTAACTGGCGGTCATTCAACGGAGACCATCGGTGCATGGTGATCGTCGTATCGCCTGCCGTCTCCTCGGCACAAGCCATGGGGATGGCTTGGACGGAGCGCACGCAGTGCACACCCGTCTCGACCGCGGAACGCCACTTGCGGGGAGCCGCCGGGGAGCCGCTTCCCGAAGTCGGCTCCCAAATGGCTCCCAAGACGGGCTCGCACAGCAGATCAGGCCCGGTGCTGATCTCTCAGCACCGGGCCTGACCTGCTGTTACGGCTGTCGGGGTGGCGGGATTTGAACCCACGACCTCTTCGTCCCGAACGAAGCGCGCTGCCAAGCTGCGCTACACCCCGATGTCGCTGCTTCCCGCGGCGACGTCGTTTACTTTAGCCCACCGGTGGCCGGAGACGAAATCCGGTTTTGGCGCGGCGGCGGATCGGGTTCGGGCGGGCGTGGTCCAGGGCGATCAGCAGGATGGCCAAGGCGTAGATGGCGAGGCCCAGGAGGAGGGCGTTGGCCAGGACGCCGCGGTAGCCGTGCTGCTCGACGTTCAGGAAGGGGTAGAGGTAGCGGCCGGGGTCGCCGGGGAGGAGGAGTTCGCCCCGGATGAGGGTGAAGGCCAGGTAGGCCAGGGGGTAGAGGAGCCACGCGGCGGCCTGGCGCAGGTGCAGGCGGCCGGGGGTGGTGAGAAGGAGCCAGTCCAGGACCGCCGCGGCCGGGGCCGCCTTGTGGAGGAGCTGGGCGGCGATCCACTCGCTGTGCCAGGGCGCCGGTGGCGTGGTGGCGCCCGTCATGGAGAACGGGGGCGCCGTGTGGGCCAGGAGCAGGTGGTAGGCGAGGGCCGAGATCACGGCGTAGAGCAGTGTGGCGCCTGTCACGGCCGACGGCAGGGGGCGGCGGGCCGTCCACGCCCGGTGGGCGGAGATCACGAACACCAGCGCCAGCAGCGCGCCGGCCTGGACGCTGAAGTAGCTCGCGGCGCGGGCCGGGCTGCCGAGGAGGAGTTCCAGGGTCACCCCGGCGGCGGCCGTCAGGGCGGCCAGGAGGCGGAACAGCGCGGCCAGGGGGTGGGGGACGGGAGGCACCACCGCCGTGGCCGGTACGGGCGCGGGCAGCAGTGGGGGTTTGCGCGGGACCGCGGGGAGGTCCGGGATGTCCCTGGGTATCGGGGCGGTCATGCCCTCACGCTAAGCAGGGGGGATAAAAGGGGCGATGCGGGTGGGCCGGGTGGGTGACCCGCCAGGCCCGCCAGGCCCACCCGGCCCGTCAGGCCCACCAGACCCACTCGGCTGTCGCCCCAGTGGGTTACTCCCGGCCCACCAGCGTCAGCAGCGTCGCCTCCGGCGGGCATGCGAACCGTACCGGTGTGTAGCGGTTCGTACCGCAGCCCGCCGAGACGTGCAGGTACGACGTCCGGCCCTCCGCCGTGTGCGTGGACAGGCCCTTCACGCGGTCCGTGTCCAGGTCGCAGTTGGTGACGAGGGCGCCGTAGAAGGGGATGCAGAGCTGGCCGCCGTGTGTGTGGCCGGCCAGGATCAGGGGGTAGTCGTCCGCCGTGAACGAGTCCAGCACTCGCAGGTACGGCGCGTGCACCACGCCCATCGAGAAGTCGGACGTACCGGAGGGGCCGCCGGCCACCTGCAGGTAACGGTCGCGCTTGATGTGCGGGTCGTCCAGGCCCGTCAGCTCCACCGAGACGCCCTCGACCTTCAGCACACCCCGGGTGTTCGTCAGGTTCAGCCAGCCCGCCGCGTCGAAGCTGTCGCGGAGGTCCTCCCAGGGGTTGTGGATCACGCCCACGGCCGGCGGGTTGCCGTTCAGGCCGTGGCGGCCGTTGACCTTCTCCATCAAGTAGCGGGCCGGGTTGCGGGGTTTGGGGCCGTAGTAGTCGTTGGAGCCGAAGACGTACGCCCCCGGGAACTCCATCAGGGGGCCCAGCGCGTCCAGGACCTCCGGGACGCCCTCCGGGTCCGAGAGGTTGTCGCCGGTGTTGATCACGAAGTCCGGGCGGAGCCCCGCCAGCGAGCGCAGCCAGCGCTGCTTCTTGCGCTGACCGCTCACCATGTGGATGTCGGAGACCTGGAGGATGCGCATCGGGCGCATGCCCGCGGGGAGGACCGGGACGGTCACCCGTCGGAGCCGGAAGGAGCGGGCCTCGAAGCCAGCCGCGTACAACACACCGGCGGCGCCGGCCGCCGCGATTCCCAGAGGTACTCCGTATCGAGCGCGCATACGACCATCGTGTCAGACGATACGGCCGCCCCGTTACCGGCCGCCGACCGAGCCGTTGCCCGCCCCTTCGCCTGCCCTTCGGCTGCCTTTCGTCTGCCCTTCGCCCGAGCCGCCGCCTAAATCGACGGGCGTCCGGGGTTCCACACCTGCGACAATCGTTGCTATGACCACCACGCTCAAGTCGAAGCTGCACGACGACCTCAACGCCGCGATCAAGGAGCGCGACGAGCTCCGCTCCTCGACGCTCCGGCTGACGCTCACCGCGATCACCAAGGAGGAGGTCGCGGGCAAGGAGAAGCGTGAGCTCTCCGACGACGAGGTTCTGAAGGTGATCACCAAGGAGGCCAAGAAGCGCCGGGAGGCTGCCGACGCCTTCGCCCAGGGTGGTCGCCCCGAGCAGGCCGAGCGGGAGAAGGCGGAGGGCGAGCTCCTCGCCGCGTACCTGCCGAAGCAGCTGTCCGACGAGGCGCTGGAGCAGATCGTCGCCCAGGCCGTCGCGGAGGCCAAGGCGGCGGGCGCCGAGGGGCCGCGGGCCATGGGCGCCGTCATGAAGATCGTGAACCCGAAGGTGGCCGGCCAGGCCGAGGGCGGCCGCGTCGCCGCCGCGGTCAAGAAGCTGCTGCAGGGCTGACGCACGACAGCTCGTACAGGCTTGTACAGACGAACAGGACCGCACCGTGGGCCTCGGCCCGGGTGCGGTCCTGTCGTGTTCGGACTCGGACGGTGTACGGCAGACGACAGACGCGTACGGCAGACCGTGGACGGTCGGCCGTACGGGCGTCAGCGCGTCCCGCCGTTCCCGTTCCCGTTGTTCCCTCCGTTGGCCGCCCCCTGGATGAAGTTGCCCGGGAGGGAGATGGTGGGTGTCGGGAAGGTGCCGCCGTTCGTCGTGCCGTTCGTCGTGCCCGTCGTCGTGCCCGTCGTCGTGCCGCCGTCCGTCAGGCCGCCGATGATCCCGCCGATGAGGCCGCCGTTGTCGCCGCCGCCGTTGTCGTGTCCGTTCCCACGGCCGTGACCGTCCTCGTCGTTGTTGCCGTCCGGGATGTCGACGAGGTGGAAGGAGTCGGCGCTCTTGCCCTCCAGGGCGCCGGTCATGGCGTCCTTCCAGATCGGGCCGGGGACCTGGCCGCCGTAGACGAGGGGGTGGTAGACGCCGCCGATGGAGATGTTGACCATCTTCACGTTCTGCCGGGCGCTGCCGACCCAGACCGCACCGGCCATGTTGGGTGTGTAGCCGACGAACCAGGCGTTCTTGCGCTCGTCCGTCGTACCCGTCTTACCGGCGCTCTCGCGGTCGGTGAGACCGGCCTGCTGACCCGTACCGGAGTCGACCACACCGCGCAGCAGGGTGTTCACGGTGTCGGCGGTCTTCTCGCTCATCGCGCGCGAGCAGGTCGACTTCGGCACCTGGAGGGACTTGTGCTCGTTGCCGACCTTCTGGGTGATCGACTCGATGGCGATCGGCGTGCAGTACATGCCGCGGGCGGCGAAGGTGGCGTAGGCGTTGGCCATCGTCAGGGGGGAGATGCCCTTGGAGCCGAGCGCGATGGCGGGGACCTGGGGGAGCTTCTCGCCGTCGCCCTGCACCACGTGCAGCGCGTCGGTCATCTTCACCACCGGGCACAGGCCGATGTCGGAGATGAGCTGCACGAAGTAGGTGTTGACCGACTTGGCCATCGCCTCCTTCATGGCGTACGGGCCCTTCTCCGTCGCGCTCTCGTTCTCGACCTTCGCGTTCTCGTTGTTGACCCACTGCTTGCCGTCGCAGGCCTGCACGGGGCTCGGGTACAGCATCTGGTACGGCGACGAGTACGCCTGCGTCGCCGGCTTGCCGCCCTCGATGGCGGCCGCGGCCACGAACGGCTTGAAGGTCGAACCGGTCGGGAAGCCGTAGTTGGAGCCGCCCAGCGAGCGGTCGACCGAGAAGTTGTACTCGGTCTCGTTCTTGCCGTAGCCGTACGGCTTCGACTGGCCCATGGCCAGGACCTTGCCGGTGCCGGGCTCGACCAGCGTGGCGGCCGCGGCGACCTTGTCCGACTTGTTGACGTGCTGCTTGAGCGAGGCCTGGACCGACGCCTGGGCCTGTGGGTCGAGGGTCGTACGGATCGTCAGACCGCCGCGGTTCCAGACCTTGGCCCGCTCCTCCTTGGTCTTGCCGAAGACCGGGTCGGTGAGGAAGACGTTCTCCACGTACTTGCAGAAGAAGCCGGCACCCTTGGTGGCGGTGATGCAGCCGTTCTTCGGCTGGCTGACGTGCAGCCCGAGCGGCTTCTCCTTGGCCGCGTCGGCCTCCTGCTGGGAGATGTCGCCGACCTCGGCCATGCGCTGCAGGACGGTGTTGCGGCGCTTGGTGGCCTCCGCCTCGTCGTTCACCGGGTCGTACCGGCTGGGCGACTGGACGATGCCGGCCAGGAGCGCGGCCTGCTGCAGGCTGAGGTCCTTGGCGTGCTTGGAGAAGTAGCGCTGGGAGGCCGCCTCGACGCCATAGGCCTGCTCGCCGAAGAAGGTGATGTTGAGGTAGTTCTCGAGGATCTTCTTCTTGCCGAGCTTTTCCTCGATCTGGATCGCGTACTTCAGCTCACGGACCTTGCGGCCCAGGGTCTGCTGGGTGGCCTGGGCGACCTTCGTCGGGTCGTCGCCGGCCTCCTCGATGAAGTAGTTCTTCACCAGCTGCTGGGTGAGCGTGGAGGCGCCCTGGGCGACGCCGCCGCTCTGCGCGTTCTTGTTCAGGGCGCGCAGGACGCCCTTCAGGTCGATCGCGCCGTGCTGGTAGAAGCGGGAGTCCTCGATCGCGACGATCGCCTTCTGCATGTACGGCGAGATGTCCTTGAGGTCCACCACCGTGCGGTCACGGGAGTAGACGGTCGCGATCTGGTGGCCCTCGCCGTCGAGGATCGTGGTCCGCTGGCTGAGCTGGGGGCTCTTCAGGTTGGCCGGGATATCGTCGAAGCCCTGGACCGACCCCTTGGCCGCCAGCCCGAGCGCGCCGGCGGCGGGCAGCGCGATGCCGGCCATCACGGCTCCCGCGAGGACACTGACACCGAGGAACTTGGCGGCCTGCTGTGTTGCCGACAGGCCACCGCCCGAGCGCTTCTTTGGCATGGGGGCAGCCTAATCCGTAGTCCTGAGGGTTCCGGTGGAGCGGGGGCCTCTCGGGATGTTCGAGTGCCGGATCGTGACATGAACGGCATCCGTGACATCTCGAACGGCATCCGTGGCATCTCGGGGCGGCCGCCCCGAGCCGGGCCGAGGGCAGCGTGAAGCGCCTACGTTCTCATTCGCCGGACACGCGTAAAGGCATTGGCCTAAGCTGCTATCAACTGTCACAGCAGTGCGGCCACGTATCAATACGTCCGGCGACCCCGAATCGTTCCGGGCGTAGCTCAATTTTTTGTGGGCGACGTGTCCGAATCCGCCTCGTGTGTTACCGGGCGTCCGTTGTGACGCACCATAGCTGTACCGGTTTGCCGGGATGGTCGCATATGTCGCCAGCTCACTCCCGCGGGTGATCTGCCGTTTACCCATAGTCCGTTCGGGCCATTCAAGATTGGGCCCGAAGGGGGTGTTGCGCTGTGCCCACCTTCCGTAACGTCCTCAACTGGCGGCGGTGAATATGCCGCTGCCGCCGTGGGGGAGCCTCGATTCGGGAGAGGACGGCGCCGGTATGGGCTGGGTTACCGACTGGAGTGCGCAGGCCGCCTGCCGCACTACCGATCCGGATGAACTGTTCGTTCAGGGAGCAGCGCAGAACAGGGCCAAGGCAGTGTGCACCGGATGTCCGGTACGCACCGAATGTCTGGCCGATGCGCTGGACAACCGCGTCGAATTCGGCGTGTGGGGAGGCATGACGGAGCGGGAGCGCCGCGCGCTGCTGCGCAGGCGGCCCACCGTGACGTCCTGGCGCAGGCTCCTGGAGACCGCGCGCTTGGAGTACGAACGCGGGGCCGGGATCGTGCCTCTCGACAGCGACGAGGTGTACGAGAACTACGCGGCGGTGAGCTGAGGGGCATTCCCCTCGGGCATTTCCTCTCGGGCATACGCCCGGGGCAGCTCCGACCGGGTTTGCGTCGCACGCGTCAGTCGCACCCTCAGACGCGTGCGCCATGGGAAGCCCCGGTGGAAGCCCCGGTCGGGCATGCGCCAAGGTCGGGCATGCGCCAAGGGGGATACACCGCCTCGGGCATGCGCCCAGGACGGGTCACAACCTAGGGGAGCTCCGGCCGCGCGGCCGCGAGCCGTTCCCCGATGTCCCGCAGTCCTGTCAGGTCGTGCACGTCGCCGGGCAGCGCGGCCACCTCCACCACCGCCACCTCGGGGTGGCGTGCGGTGAAGCGGTCACGCGTGCGCTGCTCGCGGGAGAGCAGCCGCATACGCTCGGCGTGCAGCTTCAGCAGGCCTGCGGTGAGCTGAACGACTGATCGCTCCGGGTCCGTGGCGGCGGGGGAGCCTTCGGCAGGAGCCGGTGCTTCGGAAGTGGGAGATTCGGAAGCGGGAGATTCTGAACTGCCGTACGTGTCGGGAGAGTTACGAAGTCCAGCTTTCCCGCCCCCCTGATCCACAATGCGGGGCTCTTCAAGATTTTCCGCGGCGGCGAGCGCACGTTCGGCCGACAAGCGGTCGGCGCCGCTGCCGTGGACCCGGTTGAGCACCAGGCCGACCAGCGGCATGTTCTCCGCGGCCAGCCGCTCCACGAAGTACGCGGCCTCGCGCAGCGCGTCCCGCTCCGGGGCCGCCACCACCAGGAACGCCGTACCGGGCGCCTGCAGCAGTTTGTACGTCGCGTCCGCGCGCGTGCGGAACCCGCCGAAGGTCGTGTCCATCGCGGCCACGAACGTCTGGACGTCCTTCAGCAGCTGACCGCCCAACAGCTTGCCCAGCGTGCCGGTCATCATCGACATGCCGACGTTGAGGAAGGCCATCCCCGCGCGTCCGCCCAGCTTCGCCGGGGCCGTCAGCAGCCGGATCAGCCGCCCGTCCAGGAAGGACCCGAGCCGCTTGGGCGCGTCAAGGAAGTCCAGCGCCGACCGGGACGGCGGAGTGTCGACGACGATCAGGTCCCACTCGTCCCGGGCCCGCAGCTGACCCAGCTTCTCCATGGCCATGTACTCCTGCGTGCCCGCGAAGCCCGCCGAGAGCGACTGGTAGAAGGGATTGGCCAGGATCGCGGCCGCCCGCTCGGCATCCGCGTGCGCCTCGACGACCTCGTCGAAGGTGCGCTTCATGTCGAGCATCATGGCGTGCAGTTCGCCGTCGCCCTCGGTGCCCTTCACCCGGCGCGGGACGTTGTCCAGTGAGTCGATGCCCATGGACTGGGCCAGCCGCCGGGCCGGGTCGATGGTCAGCACGACCACCTTCCGGCCGCGCTCGGCGGCACGCAGCCCCAGGGCCGCCGCGGTCGTCGTCTTGCCGACACCGCCCGAGCCGCAGCACACCACGATCCGGGTCTTCGGATCGTCGATCAGCGGGTCGATGTCGAGCACGCGCGCCGGGGACAGCCGGTGGCGGGTGGTGTCCTGCGCCTGGGCCAGGTCCGGACTCATGCGATCCCCTGCTTCCGCAGCTCGGTGGCGAGTTCGTACAGGCCCGCCAGGTCCATGCCCTCGGCGAGCAGCGGCAGTTCGTGCAGCGGCAGGTCCAGCTCGCTCAGGACGGCTCGCTGCTCGTGCTCAAGCGCGTACCGCTCGGCGTACTCGGCGGCCTGCTCCAGCAGCGGGTCCACCAGCTGCTCGGCCTTCCCGCCGCGGCGCGCCCCGCCGAGGCCGGCGGCCGAGAGAGCATGCGCCACGGCGGTGCGCGGGACGGTCCGCACGAGCTCCAGGTCGGCCGCGTCCAACACCTCGGGCCGCACCATGTTCACGATGACCCGGCCCACCGGCAGCCGCGCCGCCTGCAGTTCGGCGATCCCGTCCGCGGTCTCCTGGACGGGCATCTCCTCCAGGAGCGTGACCAGGTGCACGGCGGTCTCGGGAGACTTCAGCACCCGCATCACGGCCTGCGCCTGATTGTGTATCGGGCCGATCTTCGCCAGCCCCGCCACCTCGTCGTTGACGTTGAGGAAGCGGGTGACGCGCCCGGTCGGCGGGGCGTCCATGACGACGTAGTCGTACACGAACCGCCCGCTCTTGTCCTTGCGCCGCACCGCCTCGCACGCCTTGCCCGTCAGGAGGACGTCCCTCAGACCCGGTGCGACGGTGGTGGCGAAGTCGATGGCGCCGAGCTTCTTCAGGGCCCGGCCCGCCCCGCCCAGCTTGTAGAACATCTGGAGGTAGTCCAGAAGGGCCAGTTCGGGATCGATGGCGAGGGCGTACACCTCGCCGCCCCCGGGAGCGACGGCGATTTTCCGCTCCTCGTAGGGCAATGCCTCCGTTTCGAAGAGCTGTGCGATGCCCTGCCGACCCTCGACCTCCACGAGAAGCGTCCGCTTCCCCTCGGTCGCGAGGGCCAGCGCGAGGGCCGCGGCGACCGTCGTCTTTCCGGTCCCGCCCTTGCCGCTGACGACCTGGAGCCTGCTCACGCCTTCGAGACTAACCAGTCCGCCGACAGGCTACGCGGGAGGCTGTGGATAACAGCGGCTACAGTCGGCCACATGACCAAGTGGGAATACGCAACCGTGCCGCTGCTCGTCCACGCCACGAAGCAGATTCTGGACACCTGGGGCGAGGACGGCTGGGAGCTCGTCCAGGTCGTGCCCGGCCCGAACAACCCCGAGCAGCTCGTGGCCTACCTGAAGCGGGAGAAGCAGTCGTGAGCGCCGTCGAGGCCAAGCTGGCCGAACTCGGCCTCTCCCTGCCGGCGGTCGTGCCGCCGCTCGCCGCGTACCAGCCCGCCGTACAGTCCGGGGTGTACGTGTACACCTCCGGCCAGCTGCCGATGGTGGACGGCAAGCTCCCGGTCACCGGCAAGGTGGGCGCGGAGGTCACCGCGGAGGAGGCCAAGGGCCTGGCCCGCACCTGCGCGCTCAACGCCCTGGCCGCCGTGAAGTCCGTCGCCGGTGACCTGGACCGCATCGCGCGCGTGGTGAAGGTCGTCGGCTTCGTCGCCTCGGCCTCCGACTTCACCGGGCAGCCCGGCGTCGTCAACGGTGCCAGCGAACTGCTCGGCGAGGTGCTCGGCGACAAGGGCGTACACGCGCGCAGCGCGGTGGGCGTGGCCGTGCTGCCGCTGGACGCGCCGGTGGAGGTGGAGGTCCAGGTCGAGCTGGTGCCGTAAGGCCTTGCTCAGGCCCTGATCAGGCCCTGCTCGCCGGCACCTCTCGAACATTCGCTCACATCGGGATAGCCTCCGCCCATGGCTAATGGGCAGTGGTTTCCCCCGGAGTGGCCGGAACGTATCCGCGCGCTCGCGGACGGCACCCTCACCCCGGTGCCCGCCAGGCGCGCGGCCACGGTGATGCTCCTGAAGGACACCACTGCCGGTCCCGCCGTCCACATGCTGCGCAGACGCGCCTCCATGGCGTTCGCCGGAGGCGCGTACGCGTACCCCGGCGGCGGTGTCGACCCGCGCGACGACGACCACCAGATCCGCTGGGCGGGCCCCACGCGCGCGTGGTGGGCGCAGCGGCTCGGCGTCGACGAGACCGGCGCGCAGGCGATCGTCTGCGCGGCCGTCCGGGAGACGTACGAGGAGGCGGGCGTCCTGCTCGCCGGAACCACCCCCGACTCGGTGGTCGGCGACACCACGGGCGAGGACTGGGAAGCGGACCGTGCCGCCCTGGTCGCCCGGGACCTGTCCTTCGCCGAGTTCCTGGACCGCCGCGGGCTGGTCCTGCGCTCCGACCTGCTGGGCGCCTGGACCCGCTGGATCACCCCGGAGTTCGAGTCCCGCCGCTACGACACCTGGTTCTTCGTAGCGGTCCTCCCGGAGGGCCAGCGCACCCGGAACGCCTCCACCGAGGCCGACCGCACGGTGTGGATCCGCCCCCAGGAGGCCGCGACCTCGTACGACGCGGGCGAGCTGACGATGATGCCGCCCACCATCGCGACGCTGCGTCAGCTGCTTCCGTACGCCTCCGCCGCCGAGACGCTCTCCGCCGCGCCGGCGCGCGACATGACCCCGGTCCTGGCCCGCGCCCGCCTGGCGGACGGCGAGATCGTCCTGTCCTGGCCGGGCCACAACGAGTTCACCAAGCACATCCCGACCGTCCCGACCGGTGGAGGCCCCTCATGACCGTCGCCGCAGCCCAGCCGGGCCGGCCCAGGAGCGGAGGCCCCGTTTCCTGTGTGTCCCTCGCGTCCTGTGCGTCCCTCGCACCGTCGCGCGGGCCGCGGGATGCCGGGCGGGCCTCCGGCCGCCGGCTCGACGCGTGGACGACGGAGTCGGAAGGAGCTTCCGCATGACGGACGCCGCAGCCCTGCCCGGCCAGCCCAGGGGCGGAGTTCTCTCCGGTCCCGCCACCGCACGGGCCGTCAACGTCCTGGCGCCCAACGCCTCAGCGATGACCCTGGACGGCACGAACACCTGGATCGTCGCGGAGCCCGACTCCGACCTGGCCATCGTGATCGACCCCGGTCCCCTGGACGACGACCACCTCCGGAACGTCGTGGACACGGCCGAGACGGCCGGCAGGCGTGTCGCGCTGACCCTCCTGACCCACGGACACCCCGACCACGCGGAGGGTGCCGCCAGGTTCGCCGAGCTGACCCGTACGAACGTGCGTGCGCTGGACCCGGCGCTGCGGCTCGGCGACGAGGGCCTGGCCACCGGGGACGTGGTCACGGTCGGCGGCCTGGAGTTGCGGGTCGTACCGACCCCCGGCCACACCGCGGACTCCCTGTGCTTCCACCTCCCGGCCGACGGGGCGGTCCTGACCGGCGACACGATCCTCGGCCGCGGCACGACGGTCGTGGCGCACCCCGACGGCCGCCTGGGCGACTATCTGGACTCCCTGAGGCGTCTGAGGTCGCTCACGGTGGACGACGGCGTCCATACGGTCCTGCCGGGCCACGGCCCCGTCCTGGAGGACGCACAGGCCGCCGTCGAGTTCTACCTCGCCCACCGTGCCCACCGCCTCGCCCAGGTGGAGACGGCCGTCGAGGACGGCTACCGCACCGCCGCCGAGATCGTCGCGCGCGTGTACGCCGACGTGGACCGTTCGCTCTGGCCCGCGGCGGAGCTGTCGGTGCGGGCGCAGCTGGACTATCTCCGGGACCACGGGCTGATCTAGGGCTGATCCGGGGCCGCCAGGGTCGAGTCGGGGGCGCCAGGGTCGGTCCAGGGCCGATCCGGGGTCGATCCGAGGCTGATCCAGGGCCTGTTCGCCCGGTCGGCGCCCGAACCGGTGCTCAGTCCGGTCTCGGGGCCTTCACACCGTGCACGCGCGCGTACTCCTCGGCGAGCCACGGCCCGAGGTTGTCGACGTACGACCGCAGGACGGCGGGATCGCCCTCCGGCTCGTACCCGTACTCGGCCGCGGCCCGCATCTGCCCCGCCCGCTCCGGGTAGTACGCGCCGAAGACCTGGGCCATCTCCCTCAGGTCGCTGGTCCAGCCGTTCCAGCGGGGCATGACGAGGGTGAACCCGGTGCGGACGAGGTGCCGGGACATGAACCGTACGAGGGGTCGCAGGGCCTCTCCGGAGACGTCCGCGCCGGCGATCCGCTCCCGCCAGCGGGGGAGGAAGAGGGCCAGATCCCCGTTGGTCTCGCGGGCGAGCAGGGAGTCGGGCCGGTAGCGGGGCAGGTACTCGGCGAGATCCTCCCCGAGGACCGGTGTGCACAGGCAGGCGACGAACCAACCCAGGTCGTACCGCTCCAGCTCACTCAGCAGCCGCGCCCTGCTGTACAGCAGTGTCCCGACCCCGTCGATCTGCGGGAACTCCTTGTCCAGCGCGTCGCCGAGCGCACGGAAGGCCTCTCGGTCCGCGTCGCTCGGCTCCTCCCGCAGTGCGACCAGGAGATCGAGGTCGCTGCGGCCCACGCGCGCGGTGCCGCGTGGGATCGAGCCGTAGAGGTAGGCGCTGTGCAGCCGCGCCCCGAAGACGTCCAGCAGCCGGTCCCGCGCGGCGGCGACCACGGGGCGGAACTCGTGCGGGACGCGGACGAGTGAGCCTTCGCGTTCGATGCGGCCCTGAGGGTCGAGGCCTTTGGAGGGCATGGTTTCGGGCATGGGCTCACTGTGCCCCGGGGGGACCGGCCGGGCAGCTCATTTGCCGCCGCGTCGGCAACGAAAACGGGGTGCCGCCCCTCACGAGGCGGCACCCCGTCGACGTACGTCCGGGTGACTCGGCGTCAGCGCGAGCGCTTCGCGAGCCTTTCGACGTCCAGCAGGATCACGGCCCGCGCCTCCAGGCGGAGCCACCCGCGCTGGGCGAAGTCCGCGAGCGCCTTGTTCACGGTCTCGCGGGACGCGCCGACCAGCTGGGCCAGCTCTTCCTGCGTCAGGTCGTGGACGACGTGGATGCCCTCTTCGGACTGCACGCCGAAGCGGCGGGAGAGGTCCAGCAGGGCGCGGGCCACACGGCCGGGGACGTCGGAGAAGACCAGGTCGGACATGGCGTCGTTGGTCTTGCGCAGACGGCGCGCGACGGCGCGCAGCAGGGCGGTGGCCACCTCGGGGCGGGCGTTCAGCCAGGGCTGGAGGTCGCCGTGGCCCAGACCCAGCAGCTTGACCTCGGTCAGCGCGGTGGCGGTCGCCGTGCGCGGGCCCGGGTCGAAGAGGGACAGCTCACCGATGAGTTCGCCGGGGCCGACCACGGCGAGCATGTTCTCGCGGCCGTCGGGTGAGGTGCGGTGGAGCTTGACCTTGCCCTCGGTGACGACGTAGAGCCTGTCGCCCGGGTCGCCCTCGTGGAACAGGGAGTCGCCACGTGCGAGCGTCACCTCACTCATGGAGGCGCGCAGTTCCGCGGACTGCTCGTCATCGAGCGCCGCGAAGAGCGGGTTGCGCCGCAGAACGTCGTCCACGAGTTCTCTCCTTGTCGACCTGCTCAGGGGATCTTGCTCCCCCTTGGTACCAGGGGACCGTGCTCCCCATTTTGCCGGACGGTCCAAACAGTGTGATCTGTCACAAGGATGCCGCACAGGTGTCCCGAGGTAAGCGGCAGGGGTCCAATTGGGCGCTGATCCTCTGGGTCCGGGGCGGATGTCGGTGCCTGGCTTTAGGCTGGCCGGGTGTCCAAATCGCCGGTAGAGCACAGGCCAAGGGGGCTGGGCGGGTGGTTGTACGTCGCGATTCCGCTGTGGGCGAACAGAATCCGGGCGGCGGTGGGAAAACCGTAAAAACGGCTAAAACGGCGCCTGTGAAGAAGACGGCGGCGAAGAAGGCGGTGCCGAAGAAGGCGCCCGCGAAGGCCGCGCCCGCGAAGGAGGCGGCGGCGAAAGTCGCGCCCGTGAAGATCGCGCCCGCGAAGGTGCCGGCGAACGAGTCGCGCACCTCACTGGTCCGCCGCGCCCGCCGCATCAACCGCGAGCTCGCCGAGGTGTACCCGTACGCCCACCCCGAGCTCGACTTCGAGAACCCCTTCGAGCTCCTGGTCGCCACGGTGCTCTCCGCCCAGACCACGGACCTCAGGGTCAACCAGACGACCCCGGCCCTCTTCGCCAAGTACCCCACTCCTGAGGACCTGGCCGCCGCGGTCCCGGAGGAGGTGGAGGGGATCCTCCGCCCCACCGGCTTCTTCCGGGCCAAGACCAAGTCCGTCATGGGGCTGTCCAAGGCCCTCGTCGAGCAGTTCGGCGGCGAGGTCCCCGGGAGGCTGGAGGACCTGGTCAAGCTGCCCGGTGTCGGCCGCAAGACCGCGTTCGTCGTCCTGGGCAACGCCTTCGGACGGCCCGGCATCACCGTGGACACGCACTTCCAGCGGCTGGTGCGGCGCTGGAAGTGGACCGATGAGACCGATCCGGACAAGATCGAGGCAGCGGTCGGCTCGCTGTTCCCGAAGAGCGAGTGGACGATGCTCTCGCACCACGTGATCTTCCACGGCCGCCGCATCTGCCACGCCCGCAAGCCCGCCTGCGGCGCCTGCCCCATCGCCCCGCTCTGCCCGGCGTACGGCGAGGGCGAGACCGACCCCGAGAAGGCCCAGAAGCTCCTGAAGTACGAGAAGGGGGGCTTGCCGGGGCAGCGCCTCAAGCCCCCGCAGTCCTATCTCGACGCGGGCGGCAGACCGGCGCCGCCGCTGGGGGCCGCATGACGCGCCGACAGGCTTCGGCACGCCGGTCGACGCAGCCCGGCCCGCCGGAACGATCTCGGGACCGTCGGGCGTTGGACACGGCAGAACGGGGGTGCCCATGACGCACACGAGCAATACCCAGGGCGGCTCGGTGACACTCAGCAAGGCAGGGCTGCCCGAGTGGCTGGACCCGGTGGTGAGCGCCGTGGAGACGGTCGAGCCGCTCCAGCTCAGCCGCTTCCTGCCGCCGGAGAACGGGGCGGGGCGGCAGTCCGCCGTGCTGATCCTGTTCGGCGAGGGCGAGCGCGGCCCCGAGCTGCTGCTCATGGAGCGTGCCGGGTCGCTGCGCTCGCATGCCGGCCAGCCCGCGTTCCCCGGCGGCGCCCTCGACCCCGAGGACGGCGACCCGCAGGCCGACGGGCCGCTGCGGGCCGCTCTCCGCGAGGCCGAGGAGGAGACCGGACTCGACCCGTCCGGCGTCCAGCTCTTCGGCGTGCTGCCCCAGCTCTACATCCCGGTCAGCGGCTTCGTCGTCACACCGGTGCTGGGCTGGTGGCGCAAGCCGAGCCCGGTCGGCGTCGTCGACCCGAACGAGACCGCGCGCGTCTTCACCGTCCCCGTGGCGGATCTCACGGACCCGGAGAACAGGGCCACCGCCGTCCATCCGCGCGGCTACGCAGGTCCGGCATTCCTGGTCGAATCGGCACTGGTCTGGGGTTTCACGGCCGGACTCATCGACCGGCTGCTGCATTACGCGGGCTGGGAGCGGCCCTGGGACAGAGAGAAGCAGGTCCCACTCGACTGGCGGTCATGACAGGGTGAACCCCGTGCTGTGTTTTCCCGGGGGACGCCGTGTCCCTTTGCCGCTTCGCGGCGGGCCGGACCCCCGGCAGAGCTGGAGGGACCGGAGAATGACGAGGCGAGGCCAGAATCAGTGAACGTGCTGGACATCCTGCTGCTGGTCGCCGCCGTGTGGTTCGCGATCGTCGGCTACCGCCAGGGGTTCGTCGTCGGCATCCTGTCGGTGATCGGGTTCCTGGGCGGCGGTCTCGTCGCCGTCTACGTGCTTCCCGTCATCTGGGACGCCCTGACCGACAACGCGGAGGTCAGCACGACCGCCGCGGTCGTCGCGGTGGTCGTCGTCATCGTCTGCGCCTCCATCGGCCAGGCCCTGACCACTCACCTGGGCAACAAGCTCCGCCGGTACATCACCTGGTCCCCGGCCCGCGCCCTGGACGCGACCGGCGGCGCGCTGGTCAACGTCGTCGCGATGCTGCTGGTCGCCTGGCTGATCGGCTCGGCCCTGGCCGGTACGACGCTGCCGACGCTCGGCAAGGAGGTCCGCAACTCCAAGGTGCTCCTCGGTGTCTCCCGGGCCCTGCCCGCGCAGGCGGACACCTGGTTCGCGGACTTCTCCTCGGTCCTCGCGCAGAACGGCTTCCCGCAGGTCTTCAGCCCCTTCGCCAACGAGCCGATCACCGATGTCCAGCCCCCCGACCCGGCCCTGGCCAACAGCGTCGTCGCCACCCGCGCCCAGAACTCCATCGTCAAGGTCATGGGCACCGCGCAGAGCTGCGGCAAGGTCCTGGAGGGCAGCGGCTTCGTCTTCGGCGACCGCCGCGTCATGACCAACGCCCACGTCGTCGGGGGCGTCGACGAGCCCACCGTGCAGATAGGCGGCAAGGGCCGCAAGTACGACGCCAAGGTCGTCCTCTACGACTGGGAGCGCGACATCGCCGTACTGGACGTGCCGGACCTGAAGGCGAGTGCTCTGCGGTTCTCGTCCCAGGACGCGTCGAGCGGCGACAGCGCGATCGTCGCGGGCTTCCCGCAGAACGGGTCGTACGACGTCCGTGCCGCGCGCGTGCGCGGCCGCATCACGGCCAACGGCCCGGACATCTACCATCGCGGCACGGTCCGCCGCGACGTCTACTCCCTGTACGCGACCGTCCGCCAGGGCAACTCCGGCGGCCCGCTGCTCACGCCCGACGGCAAGGTGTACGGCGTGGTCTTCGCGAAGTCCCTCGACGACGCCGAGACCGGCTACGCGCTCACGGCGGACGAGATCCAGGCGGACATCGCCAAGGGGCGTACGGCGAGCGAGCAGGTGGGCACCGACAGCTGCGCCCTGTAGGGCGGCCCGCGCGTGCGGTCAGCCGCGCGGGTGACGCAGCCGTACCGAGACCCATCGGGCCCGGCGGCGCAGGATGCGCGGGATCCCCACCCGGAGGTCCGCTCCCGGCACCTGCGGGGCGCCTCGGCGGTGGGAGCTCAGACCGCCTGCGGAACGGCGGTCGCGGGGTGCGTCACTGTAGTCGTGCGTCCAGCCCATACCCCGACGTCTGCCCCTGCCCCATGGTCGATAACCGCCTCCGGGCCCCTCAATTGGCCTATGCGCCAGGCATGTGGCTGTTCGTAGGACAGATGTTCAACTCCGCATACCGGGCGTATCGGCTCGGTCACCGATCGGGTTCGGGGTCTTTGAGCCAGTTGATCAGCTCGGCGGAGAACGCCACCGGATGCTCCTCGTGAGGGAAGTGGCCGAGCCCGTCGAACAGGCGCCAGCGGTACGGCGCCTCGACGTACTCGCCCGATCCCGCCGCGCTGCGCGTCCGCATCACCGGGTCCAGCGAGCCGTGCAGATGCAGCGTGGGCACGCGCACCGGCCGCTTCATGCGGCGGTTGAACTGGATGCCGTCCGGGCGGGCCAGCGACCGCACCAGCCAGCGGTACGGCTCGACCGAGCAGTGCGCCGTCGACGGGATGCACATCGCCCGCCGGTACGTGTCCACCGTCTCGTCGTCCGGCAGCCGAGGCCCTGACCACTCCCGGAGCAGCCGGCCCACGAGGGCTCCGTCGTCGGCGACGAGCTGCCGCTCCGGGATCCAGGGCCGCTGGAAACCCCAGATGTACGAGCTGGCGGCGGTCTGCCTGGCGTCCCGCAGCATCGCGGAGCGCCAGCGCCGGGGGTGCGGCATGGAGACGACCGCGAGTCGCCGTACGAGCTTGGGCCGCATCGCGGCCGCGGTCCACGCCAGATAGCCGCCCAGGTCGTGGCCGACCAGTGCGGCGTCCGGCTCGCCGAGCGACCGGATCACGCCGGTCACGTCGAGGGCGAGATTGGCCGGGTCGTACCCGCGGGGGGTGCGGTCGCTGCCGCCCACGCCTCGCAGGTCCATCGCCACGGCACGGAAACCCGCGTCGGCGAGCGCGGCCAGCTGGTGCCGCCACGTCCACCAGAACTGCGGGAAGCCGTGCAGCAGCAGCACCAGGGGGCCGTCGCCCAGCTCCGCGATGTGGAAGCGGGCGCCGTTGGCGGCGACGTCCCGGTGGGTCACCCCTTCGGGGACATCGACGTGTACGACCGATGGAGTGGCGGGATCCGTCATGACGACGAGCGTGCCACAGCTTCGATGGCCTCGGGCATCCGGTCCTCCAGGGCCGGGCGCTCGGGGCGCGGGTGCGGCTTGGCGTTCTGCAGGACGCCCGCCGTCTCCTTCATCGACGCGGCCACCTTCTGCGGGCCCTGGCTCTTCTTGGCCTTCTTCGCGAAGACCACGCCGACCAGCGAGAGGACTGCGGCCACCAGGACGTTCGCCGCGAAGGACAGCAGGAAGCAGACCGCGAGGTTCCAGCCGCTCCAGGTCCGGATGCCGTACGCCAGGGCGAAGTTGAGCATCGGCAGGGAGAACAGCAGCAGCACGCCGGCCGCCGAGAACGCGCCGCCGCTCGTCGCGCCGCGCTTGACGTCCTGCTTGAGCTGGGCCTTGGCCAGCGCGATCTCGTCGTGCACCAGCGCCGACAATTCGGTCGTCGCCGAGGCGAACAGCTGGCCGATGCTGCGTTCGGCGCCGACCGGGCTGCCGTCGGGTGCGCTCATCGCGGTCTCCCTCTTCGTCTTTTGTACCGTCTCGTCAGATCATGCCGGACGGTCGTCATCCTCGCCTGCCCCGCCCGGTACTTCGGCAAGCCCGTGGCGCGACTCGGCCTTCTCCCGGGCGATGCGGCGGTGCTCGGCCGCCTTCCGCTCGTAGATCTCCGCCATGCGCAGGTGGTACGCCGGTTCGTCCTGCTCGTAGATGTCGGGGATGCCGTCGAGGTCCTCGTCCCGCTCCTCGTCCTGACACAGCCTCCGGTACCTGCCGTTACGTATCTTCAGCAGGACGGTCGCACAGACGGCCGCGATCAGCGAGCCGGTCAGTACGGCCGCCTTGACCTCGTCGGTGAGCACCGCGTCGCCCTCGAAGGCCAGTTCGCCGATGAGCAGCGAGACGGTGAAGCCGATACCGGCGACGGACGCCACGGCGAAGACGTCGGCCCATTCGAGGTCCTCGCTGAGGGACGCCCGGGTGAAGCGGACGGTCAGCCAGGTGCCGCCGAAGATGCCGGCCGTCTTGCCGACGACGAGCCCGAGGACCACACCGAGGGTCTCCGGCTTGGTGAACACGTCCATTAGCGCCCCGCCGGAGACCGACACACCGGCGCTGAACAGCGCGAACAGCGGTACGGCGAGGCCTGCCGACAGAGGGCGCACCAGGTGCTCGATGTGCTCGCCGGGGGAGTGCTCCTCGTCCTCGTGGGCGGTGCAGCGCAGCATCAGGCCCATGGCGACGCCGGCGATCGTCGCGTGGACGCCGCTGTTGTACATCAGCGCCCAGATGACGAGGGCGAGCGGGACGTACACGTACCAGCCGCGCACGCCCTTGCGCAGCAGCAGCCAGAAGACGGCGAGCCCGGCGACGGCCCCGCCGAGCGCGGCGAAGCCGATGCGGTCGGTGAAGAAGACCGCGATGATCACGATCGCGAACAGGTCGTCGACGACGGCGAGCGTCAGCAGGAAGGCGCGCAGGGCGCTGGGCAGCGATGTGCCGATGACCGCGAGCACGGCGAGCGCGAAGGCGATGTCGGTGGCGGTGGGCACGGCCCAGCCCTGTGCCGATCCGCCGCCGGTGATGGCGGTGAGGGTGTAGACGAGTGCCGGTACGGCCATTCCGCACAGCGCGGCCGCCACGGGCAGCACGGCGGCCTTGGGGTCCCGCAGGTCGCCGGCGACCAGCTCGCGCTTGAGTTCGATCCCGGCGACGAAGAAGAAGACGGCGAGCAGCCCGTCGGCGGCCCAGTGCTCGGCGGAGAGGTTCAGCCCGAGAGCCCCGGGGCCGAGGTGGAAGTGGCTCACGGCCTCGTAGCTGTGGTGCAGCGTGGGTATGTTCGCCCAGATCAGCGCGGTGACCGCGGCCACGAGCAGCAGTACACCGCCGACGGTCTCGGTCCGCAGGGCGTCCAGGACGATCGTCCGCTCGGGGAGGGACAGGCGTCCGAGGACCCTGCGGGAGGCTTTGTCGCGAGGCGGGGCCACGGGGGAGACCTCCGGGTGGTGGGCAGGGCAGAGCACATGCCGACCAGACTTCCCGGCGCACCTTGAGGATCTTGTCGCGTCACTGACGCTTTGCTTAGTTTACCTAAAGTTGCGAGGGGGCGCATCCGGTGCTTCCACGTTATGCGCGAAAGGGGCGCCCCGCTGTCGCGCGGGGCGCCCCTCAGGAGCGTGTTTTTCCTCGGTCCGCTCAGTCCTCGCTGGGCGCCGCCGGCAGCTTGGTCTGGATGAGGTCCATGACCGTCGAGTCGGTCAGCGTGGTCACGTCACCGAGCTGGCGGTTCTCCGCGACGTCCCGCAGCAGGCGGCGCATGATCTTGCCGGAACGGGTCTTCGGCAGCTCCGCCACCGGCAGGATCCGCTTCGGCTTGGCGATCGGGCCGAGCGTGGCACCGACGTGGTTGCGCAGCTCACCGACGAGCTTGTCGTCCTCGGACGCCGTACCGCGCAGGATCACGAAGGCGACGATCGCCTGACCGGTCGTCTCGTCCGCGGCGCCCACGACGGCCGCCTCGGCGACGGAGGGGTGCGAGACGAGCGCGGACTCGACCTCGGTGGTGGAGATGTTGTGGCCGGACACGAGCATGACGTCGTCGACGCGGCCGAGCAGCCAGATGTCCCCGTCGTCGTCCCTCTTCGCCCCGTCGCCGGCGAAGTACTTGCCCTCGAACCGCGACCAGTACGTGTCGAGGAACCGCTGGTCGTCGCCCCAGATGGTGCGCAGCATCGACGGCCACGGCTCGGTCAGGACCAGGTAGCCACCGCCGCCGTTCGCCACCTCGTTGGCCTCGTCGTCGACGACGGTCGCGGAGATACCGGGCAGCGGCCGCTGGGCGGACCCCGGCTTGGTCTCGGTGACACCCGGCAGCGGCGAGATCATCATCGCGCCGGTCTCGGTCTGCCACCACGTGTCCACGACCGGCGTCCGGTCGGCGCCGATGTGCTTGCGGTACCAGATCCAGGCCTCGGGGTTGATCGGCTCGCCCACGGAGCCCAGCACACGCAAGCTGCTGAGATCGAACTTCGCGGGGATGTCGTCGCCCCACTTCATGAACGTACGGATGGCGGTCGGCGCCGTGTACAGGATCGTCACCCCGTACTTCTGCACGATCTCCCAGAAACGTCCCTGGTGCGGGGTGTCGGGCGTGCCCTCGTACATGACCTGCGTCGCGCCGTTCGCCAGCGGCCCGTACACGATGTACGAGTGCCCGGTGACCCAGCCGACGTCGGCCGTGCACCAGTACACGTCCGTCTCCGGCTTCAGGTCGAAGACGGCCCAGTGCGTGTACGCCGCCTGCGTGAGGTAGCCGCCGGAGGTGTGCAGGATGCCCTTCGGCTTACCCGTGGTGCCGGACGTGTAGAGGATGAACAGCGGGTGCTCCGCCTCGAACGCCTCCGGCGTGTGCTCGGCGGGCTGCCGCTCTACGATCTCGTGCCACCACACGTCGCGCTCGTCGTTCCAGGCGACGTCCTGGCCGGTGCGCCGCACGACGAGCACGTGCTCCACGCGGTCCACGCGCGCGATCGCGTCGTCGACGGCCGGCTTGAGCGCGGACGGCTTGCCGCGCCGGTAGCCGCCGTCGGCCGTGATGACGACCTTGGCGTCGGCGTCCTCGATGCGGGTCGCGAGCGCGTCCGCGGAGAAGCCGCCGAAGACGACCGAGTGCGCGGCGCCGACACGGGCGCAGGCGAGCATCGCGATCGCCGTCTCCGGGATCATCGGCATGTAGACGGCGACCCGGTCGCCCGCCTGAACTCCCAGTTCCAGCAGAGCGTTGGCGGCCTTGGAGACCTCGTCCTTCAGCTCGGCGTAGGTGATCGCGCGGCTGTCGCCGGGCTCGCCCTCGAAGTGGATGGCGACCCGGTCGCCGTGCCCGGCCTCCACATGGCGGTCCACGCAGTTGTACGCGACGTTGAGCCTGCCGTCCTTGAACCACTTGGCGAACGGCGGGTTCGACCAGTCCAGCGTCTCGGTCGGTTCCTCGGCCCAGGTCAGCCGACGGGCCTGCTCGGCCCAGAAGCCGAGCCTGTCAGCCTTGGCCTGTTCATACGCCTCCGCCGTCACGTTGGCGTTCGCGGCCAGCTCGGCGGGCGGCGCGAACCTGCGCTCTTCCTTGAGCAGGTTGGCCAGGCTTTCGTTGCTCACGACATCTCCCTTTCGAAGGGTGTCCGTTGTGTCCCAGGCCACAGCTCATCAGACCCGGGGGTCGGATGACAAGGGTCGACCTAAAATTGGTTTAGACCTGTCGGGGTGGAGTCGTGGGTGCTGTGGCCGGGCGGAGTCGCGGCGCCGGGGTCCTGGGCGGCGGCACCGGGGTCCTGGGTGGTGGCGGAGCCGTAGGCGGTGGCGACGGAGCCTTGGGTAGTGGCGACGGAGCCTTGGGTGGTGGCGACGGAGCCTTGGGTGGTGCGGCCGGCACTTGAGCGGCCGCACACCCTGTCCTTCCCTTCCCGGTCCGCTCACGCCGGGCTGGGCAGCTCCTCCGCTCCTGCCACATGCGTGAACAACACTTCGGCCCTGCCCGGCTCGCCGAGCAGATACGCCTGCGCCTCGCCCACGTGGAAGTACATCCCGTGCAGCTCCAGCGCACCTTCCGCCAGCGCCCGTGCCACCGAGCCGTGCGCACGCAGATGCTCCAACTGCTGGACCACGTTGGTCAGGCAGAGCTGCTCCACCGCGTCGGCGGCCGGCCGACCGGCCAGCCGCGCCCAGGGGCGGCGGTCCTCAGCCATCCGCTCCAGGCTCGGCAGGCCGTGCCGCAGCCACCGTCTCAGCGGCGTCGGCTCACCCCCCGGCTCGGAGCTCAGCAGCGCCTGCATGGCCCCGCACCCGGAGTGCCCGCACACCGTGATGGACCGCACCTTCAGCACGTCCACCGCGTACTCGATCGCCGCCGCCACCGAGTCGTCTCCGCTCTCCTCGCCCGGCAGCGGCACCAGGTTGCCGACATTGCGGACGACGAAGAGGTCACCGGGACCGCTGGAGGTGATCATCGACGTCACCAGCCGGGAGTCGGCGCAGGTGAGGAAGAGCTGGGACGGCCGCTGGCCCTCCCGGGCCAACCGCGCCAGCTCCTTCCGCACCAGGGGGGCGGTGTTGCGCTGGAACGCGCTGATGCCACGTGCCAGTTCGTGTCCGCTGGACATGGAGCCGGAGCCGGAGCCGAAGTCGGGGCCGGGGGTCGTGTGGGAGCCGGTGTCGGATGTGGAGTCGGAGCGGGAGCCGGTGGTGGAGCCGGAGCCGGAGCCGGTGGCGGCGTCGGCATTGACATCGGCGACGGCGTCGTCTGGGATCGCCCCGTTCGGGTGCCTGGTCCCGTCGGACTCCGGCTGCCGGTCCACGCCGCCGCTCGGCCGACCGCCGGACGGCATGTCGCACTGGTGGTTGCGCCAGGGCGTCCAGGGCCGGCACCGGCATCCGGCGGACGCCGTCGGCTCGTCGGTCCGGAGTCCGGTGCGGCGTCCGGTCAGATCGGCGGTGCCGCCCTGCGCGGTGTGCGCGCTCTGCCAGTCCTGCAGTGACTCGTACGCCGCGTGGTCCATGAACGAACCGTCCAACTCCACCACGGCGTGGGTGCCTTGGGGTACGAGATGCAGGGCCCGGCTGAGCCGTGGCACCGCGAGGAACGTCAGCTGTCCTCGTACATGTAGGTGATGGACTCCTTCCTTCTCTTCGTGCGTGATACGGGTGCGGGCGAGGCGGTGCAGGGCGACGGCCACGGCCATGGCGACCCCGAGCAGTACACCCTCGAGGACGCCGAGGAACGCCACGCCGAGGGTGGTGACGATGTACACCAGCACTTCCCGGTGGCGGGTCACCGTGCGGATGTGGTGCAGGGACACCATCTGGATGCCGACGGCCATCACCAGGGCGGCGAGCGAGGCGAGCGGGATGAGGTCCAGGACCGGGACCATCAGCAGCGCGGCGACTACTACGAAAACGCCGTGCAGCATCGTGGAGTTCCGGCTCACGGCGCCGGATTGCACATTCGCCGAACTCCGCACGGCCACCCCCGCGACCGGCAGTCCGCCGAGCGCTCCGGAGACGATGTTGGCGGCGCCCTGCCCGAGCAGTTCCCGGTCCAGGTCGGAGCGTCCGACGCGGGCCCGCTGCCCGGGGCGTTTGGCGACCAGCTTGTCCACGGCGACCGCGCCGAGCAGCGACTGCACGCTGCACACCAGCGTGGTGGTGAACACGGCGGCGGCGATGCCGAGCACGGGACCCTCGGGCAGACCGGCCAGGGCGTGGCTGCGCCAGGACGGCAGGTCGACCCTGGGCAGGGTCAGCCCGGTGAGCGAGGCGGTCGCGGTGGACCCCGCGACGGCGACGAGCGCGGCCGGGACCCTGCGCAGCAGCCGGCCGGGTCGGCCGGGCAATCGCGGCCAGACCAGCAGCAGGGTCAGGGTCAGCGCGCTCATCGACACGGCGGCTGGGTGCAGGCCCGCCAACTGGGCGGGCAGGGCCAGGATGTTGTCGAGGACGGAGCTCTGTGGAGTGCCGCCGAGGACGATGTGCAGCTGTGCGACGGCGATGGTGACGCCGATACCCGCGAGCATGCCGTGTACGACGGCCGGGCTGACGGCGAGGGCGGTGCGGGCCACGCGCAGGCAGCCGAGGCCGAGTTGGGTGATACCGGCGAGAACGGTGATGCTGCACGTCGTCCGCCATCCGTAACGGTGGATCAGATCGGCGGTGACGACGGTGAGGCCGGCGGCCGGGCCGCTGACCTGGAGCGGGCAGCCGCCGAGCCGTCCGGCGACGAGTCCGCCGACGGCGGCCGCGACCAGTCCGGCCTGGAGCGGGGCGCCGGTGGCGAGGGCGATGCCGAGGGACAGCGGCAGGGCGATCAGGAAGACCGCGATCGATGCGGACAGGTCGGCACCGGCGACGCGGAATCGGCGGGGCGGGGCCGGTGGCGGGCTGTGCGGTTGGTGGGGGTGCTTCGTCCGGGTCGGGTCGGCGGTGTGGATTCCGGCCTCTCGGGCGAGGCCGAGGGCCTGGGGTCGGGTCGGTACGCAGGCTGACATGTTTCCCGTCTCCTCCGGGGCAGCGCGGTCGCGGAAGGGGTGGTCCCCCGTCGAGATGGCGGGGGCGGTCGCGGCCGTGGGTCACGGCGTGCAGCGGCGGGATGAATCAACGTTCGGTAAATGAATCGTAATGCAGAGTAAAGGTCATACATGGACTTTCAGTGCAAATGGTTCAGATATTCACTCTCCTGGATGAACCGAGCAGTTTATCGGCTTGTCGTATTAATTCCTTCTCGGCCTCGTGGGACCTTGGCGGCGCTGCCGGCACAACCCGGCACATCACCAGAAAACGCCTTCATCGGCGTTGGCCTGAGAGAAGGAAGAAGGTGGACGGAACATGGCCGCCACCCAGAGGATCGCCGCGGGCGCCATGGCCACCGCGGCCTGTGCGGCATCGTTGGTCGGCTGCTCGACCGGCTCCGACGGTTCCCAGGAAGGGGCGCCCGGACCTGAGCAGGGAGCGCCCGCGCCCAGGAGCGTGGTCCGCATGATCGGCGACGGCTCCACCGCGTACACCGGTGCGCAGCCGCACCTGCCCAGACCCGAACGGCTCAAGCCCGGCCAGAAGCCCCCGCAGTTCGTGGTGTTCTCCTGGGACGGCTCGGGCGAGGACAGCCAGAAGCTGTTCTCCCACTTCCGCAAGGTCGCCAAGGCCAACCACGCGACCATGACGTTCTTCCTCAGCGGCGTGTACCTGCTGCCCGAGGAGAAGCGTGACCTCTACCGGCCTCCGCAGCACTCACCGGGCCGCTCCGACATCGGCTTCAACGACGAGAAGGGCATCACCGACACAGTCAGGCAGCTGCGGCTCGCCTGGCTGGAGGGCAATGAGATCGGCACCCATTTCAACGGCCATTTCTGCGGCAATGACGGCGGCGTCGGCCAGTGGTCGGTGGACGAGTGGAAGAGCGAGATCGCCCAGGCCAAGCAGTTCGTGAAGTCCTGGAAGACCAACACGGGTCTGCGGAAGGCGCCGCCGCTGCC
Organism: Streptomyces sp. NPDC086549; assembly: GCF_044746205.1. Lineage (NCBI taxonomy): Bacteria > Bacillati > Actinomycetota > Actinomycetes > Kitasatosporales > Streptomycetaceae > Streptomyces > Streptomyces sp. NPDC086549. Next base: position 141,682 of record NZ_JBIVBS010000015.1, read on the forward strand.
CTTCGACTACGACAAGGAGCTCATCGGCGCCCGCACGCCCTGCCTGGAGGGGCAGAAGAACTTCATGAAGGCGGCGAGCGAGCTCGGCTTCCGCTACGACACCAGCGGTGTCAACGACCAGGTCTGGCCGAAGAAGAGGGAGGGTCTGTGGGACCTGTCGATGCAGCTGGTGCCCTTCCCCGGGCACACCTACGAGCAGTTGACCATGGACTACAACTTCATGGTCAACCAGTCCGGCACCTCGACCCAGGGTGACCCCGACAAGTACGACTACTGGGGCGACCAGATGCGGGACGGCCTGCTGAAGGGCTTCTACCGGGCGTACGACGGCAACCGCGCACCCCTGGTGATCGGCAACCACTTCGAGTCCTGGAACGGCGGCACCTATATGCGTGCCGTCGACGAGGTCGTCGAGCAGGTGTGCAACAAACCAGAGGTGCGCTGTGTCTCCTTCCGGCAGCTCGCCGACTGGCTGGACGCCCAGGACCCGGAGACCCTGGAGAAGCTGCGCACCCTGAACGTCGGCGAGGCGCCCAGGCGGGGCTGGGCGTCCTTCCTGTCGGGCCACGCCGCCCCGGCCCCCAAGGGGGTGCCGGGGGCGCCGGCGATCGGACGGTAGCCGTCAGACAGCGGCGGCCACACCCTCGCTGAGCACGAACCCGGGGTCGATCTGCGCCGCCAGGTCGACTCCGGTGCGCTCATTGCCCCAGGACAGGGCGTTCTTCAGGTGGAAGTGCACCATCTGGCGCGTGTAGCGCTCCCAGTCGCGCAGCTCGTAGGTCGCGTCGGCGGCGACCCGAAGGGTGCGCAGGGCGCGGCTGTTGGCGTCCTCCAGGCGCTCGAACCGCGGCGGCTGTCCCTTCTCCATGGCGCGCACCCAGTCCGAGTGCCCCACCGTCACCAGCAGGTCGTCCCCGACCTCCGCGCGGAGGAAGTCGACGTCCTCCTGCCCCTGCACCTTGTTGCCGACGACCTTCAGGACGACGCCGAAGTCGCGGGCGTACTCCTTGTACTGGCGATAGACGGAGACCCCCTTCCGGGTCGGCTCGGCCACGAGGAACGTGATGTCGAAGCGGGTGAACATGCCGGAGGCGAAGGAGTCCGAGCCCGCCGTCATGTCGACCACGACGTATTCGTCGCGGCCGTCGACCAGGTGGTTGAGGAACAGCTCCACCGCTCCCGTCTTGGAGTGGTAGCAGGCGACTCCCAGGTCGGCGTCGGTGAAGGAGCCGGTGACCATCAAACGGACGGCGCCGCCGTCGAGTTCCACCGGCCGCGCGCAGGCGTCGTACACCGGATTGGGCTCCCGCACCCGGACCAGCCGCGAGCCCTCGCCGGGCGGGGTCGTCTTGATCATCGTCGCGGTGGACGTGACGCGCGGGTTGGAACCGCGCAGGTACTCCTTGATCAGCGACAGCCGCTCGCCCATCGCGGGCAGCGCGGCCGCCTGCGACTCGTCGAGACCGAGCGCGGCACCCAGATGCTGGTTGATGTCGGCGTCGATGGCGACGACCGGCGCGCCGGCGGCCGTCAGATGGCGGATGAACAGGGAGGAAAGCGTGGTCTTGCCGCTGCCGCCCTTCCCGACGAAAGCAATTTTCATGTTCACAAAGAGTAGTCGCTTGGTTGCTGTATGTGTCATACGGAGTGAAGAAGACCACTCCTTCGTGGGGTGTGGGCGCGGGGTGCGTAGGGTCGTACTCATGAGTACGACAGGCGCGAACGCCGATCCGCTCGCGGCCCTGGGCGCACTGCCCGGTGTGGCCGAGTCCGTGGAGTCCGTGCGCAAGGCCGTGGACCGGGTCTACGGGCACCGGATCATGCGGCGCCGCAGCAACGAGATCACCTCCGAGGCGGCGCTGCGCGGCGCCCGGGGCTCCGCGGCGCTGTCCGGTGCCGACTGGGCCCTGGAGGAGGTGCGGCGCCGCACCGACTTCAGTGGCGACGACGAGGCGCGCGTCATGGGCGCGGCCCTGCGGCTGACCGCCGAGGCGGGCCAGCTCCTGTCCATCTGGCGGCAGTCGCCTCTCCGGGTGCTGGCCCGGTTGCACCTGGTGGCCGCCGCGAGCGACGGGGACGAGGTCGGCCGGCCCCGCCGGAACGGTGAGTCTGTCGACGAGCCGCTGGTCGAGTCGGCGCTGCCGGACGCCGACGAGGTGTCCGGCCGGCTGGAGGGCCTCTCGCAGCTGATCATCGAGGGGACGTCCGCGCCCGCGCTGGTGACGGCGGCGGTCGTGCACGGCGAACTGCTCGCTCTGCGTCCCTTCGCCTCCCACAACGGCCTGGTGGCGCGCGCGGCCGAGCGGATCGTCCTGATCGGCAGCGGTCTCGACCCGAAGTCGGTCTGCCCGGCCGAGGTGGGGCATGCGGAGCAGGGCCGCGCGGCGTATCTGGCGGCCCTGGACGGCTATGTCTCCGGCACCCCGGAGGGCATGGCGGCCTGGATCGCGCACTGCGGCCGGGCGGTCGAGCTGGGTGCGCGCGAGTCGACGGCGGTGTGCGAGGCGCTGCAGCGCGGAGCCGCGTAGGAACGTCTGGAAAAAGGTTGCGGCGGTACGATTTCTCGTACCGCCGCTGGCATGCTCGCCCGGGTTACCAAGCGTCCTCGATATGTTGCCCATCAGGTCGGGGACTTTGCCCATCACCTGGTGTGGCTGGCCCGTAATCGACGGGTCGACGTCGCGTGGGTGCCCGGTGTTCATGCTTCGGTCCGTGGGGCCAAATGCGGTTTGAAGGTGATCCTTTCGGATGTCCTTGGTCTCGCGGGCCGTTGAATCCTTTGTACTGCAAGCCCGGAGCAAGCGGAACCCCTGACTGCAGTTCTTTACTTTTAGGTCCAAAAATGGACTAAATGGGCGCCGATATGCCGAACGAAATAGCGGTGGCGGCGAAAGTCCAGGTCAGGCGACCGAGCTCCGGCGTCGGCTGGCGTACCAGACGAGACCCGCCGTCGCAGCCGCGGCGCCTATGGCCGCCGCGGCGACGAGGGCCGGGCGCGGCGGCACGGAGAGCGCGGGCAGCCGCTGCTTGAGCCGGACCGGGCGGTGGAAGTCCAGAATCGGCCACCCGCGCGAGAGCGCCTCGCGGCGCAGGGCGCGGTCCGGGTTCACGGCGTGCGGATGTCCGACGGTCCCGAGCATCGGCAGGTCGGTCGCCGAGTCGCTGTAGGCGTAGCAGCGGTCGAGGTCGTATCCCTCGGACTCGGCCAGTTCCTTGATCGCCTCGGCCTTCGTCGGGCCGTACGCGTAGTACTCCACCTCTCCGGTGAAGCAGCCGTCGTCACCCACGACCATGCGGGTGGCCACCACCCGGTCGGCGCCCAGCAGCTCACCGATCGGCTCGACGACCTCGGCGCCCGAGGTGGACACGATCACGACGTCGCGTCCGGCCGTGTGGTGCTCCTCGATGAGGGAGGCGGCCTCGTCGTAGATGATCGGGTCGATCAGATCGTGCAGGGTCTCGGCGACGATTTCCTTCACCTGCTGGACGTTCCAGCCGCGGCACAGCGCGGACAGGTACTCGCGTGTGCGCTCCATCTGGTCGTGGTCCATGCCACCGACCATGAAGACGAACTGGGCATAGGCGGTACGCAAGGCGGCCCTGCGGTTGATCAGTCCGCCTTGGTAGAACGACTTGCTGAACGTGAGCGTGCTCGACTTCGCAATGACCGTCTTGTCCAGGTCAAAGAAGGCCGCTGTGCGGGGCAAGGAGTGGTTTTCCACGACCCAGAGCATAGGCGCCCACCATTCGGCGTAAGGTGGGGCGCGTGGGTTTGCCTGAGAGGGCTCTCGGGTACACCATGGAAGTCACGGATCGTTCGCGACCGTGCTAACCCGGCCCGACTCCTCCCCCCCCGAGTCGGCCGTGGGGACGACCCCCGCTCTCCCCCCCGGCGGGGGTCGTCGCATGTCCGGGTGGGTTTTTCCCTTTCTTCAGGCGGTCGCGAGGCCGCGGCAGGGCGGTTGCGACCGCCTCTTCGGTACGCGCATGATCCGTCACTGTCTGTAGTTGCGGGGCTGCGCTGCGAACGTCGCACAGGGATCGCGCGCCGGTCACCGGTATGGGTGATGGCGATATTCACAACCGCTGAGTCGTCCACAGTTTTCGATCAAGATCCACACGATTTCCGGGATCGCTGCACCGTGATTCCAGCGCGCTCCGCTCGTGGCGAGTTCATGGCCGGTTCCGTTTGTCGGCGCGCCTATGGCCGGTTCGTATCGGCCGTTCATATGGAGGCCGGATGCCGGTTCTTCACACGTTTGGGAATCGCGTGGCCGCAGAGAGCCGCGCGGGAGATGCAGCGAAGGGGGAGCACACGTGGCCGGAACTGTCACCCACGATCCGCCGCCCGCCACTGGAGGGCGGCCGGGACGGCCGCTGATCGTCACCGAGGACGCCGAGCTCCTCGACGATCTGCTGCGCCTGTGCGCGGCGGCGGGCGCGACACCCGAGGTCCACCACGGGGTACCGGAGCGCAGAGGCCGCTGGGAGGCGGCGCCGCTGGTCCTGGTCGGCGACGACGCGGCCCGGCGCGTACGCGGGGCCGCGCGCCGACGAGGAGTCGTCCTGGTCGGCCGCGACCAGGACGACCCCGGGGTCTGGAAACGGGCCGTCCAGATCGGCGCCGACCACGTCCTGATGCTGCCCGACGGCGAGCAGTGGCTGGTCGACCGCATCGCCGACGTCGCCGAGGGCGTCGGCCGCCCGGCGCTCACCGTGGGCGTCATCGGGGGCCGTGGCGGGGCCGGCGCCTCCACGCTCGCCTGCGCGCTCGCCGTCACCTCCGCGCGCGAGGGACTGCGCACCCTGCTCGTGGACGCGGATCCACTGGGCGGCGGACTCGACGTACTCCTCGGCGGCGAGACGGCCGAAGGGCTGCGCTGGCCCGCCTTCGCCGCCTCACGCGGCCGGGTCGGCGGCGGCGCCCTGGAGGAGGCGCTGCCCCGGCTCCACTCGCTCCGGGTGCTCAGCTGGGACCGCGGCGACTGCGTCGCCATCCCGTCCCCGGCGGTACGCGCGGTCCTCGCGGCCGCCCGGCGGCGCGGCGGCACGGTCGTCGTCGATCTGCCCAGGCGCCTGGACGACGGGGTCGCCGAGGCCCTCGCCCAGCTCGACCTCGCGCTCCTCGTGGTCCCCGCCGAACTGCGCGCCGTCGCGGCGGCCGGACGGGTGGCGTCCGCCGTCGGCATGGTCCTGCGCGACCTACGGGTGGCGGTACGGGGGCCGTACGCACCCGGTCTGGACGACCGCGAGGTGGCGAGGCTGCTCGGGCTGCCCCTGGCCGGAGAGGTGCCCGTGGAATCGGGTCTGCTGCGCCCGTACGAGAGCGGCAAACCGCCCGGCGCCACCGGCCGCGGGCCGTTGGCCCGGTTCTGCAAGGGCTTCTGGGAGCGGACGCTGGTGGAAGCGGGTGGCGTATGAGGACGGCCCCCGGACTCGACGCGGCGGACGGCCCGGAACTCCTCGACGGCGTGCGCCGGTGGCTGGCCGAGAGCGGAGCCGAACCGACACCCGCGCGCGTGGCACAGGCGCTGCGTGAACAGGGGCGCGTGCTCGGCGACGCCGAAGTCCTGGCTGCGGCTGCCCGCTTGCGGTCCGAACTGGTCGGCAGCGGGCCACTGGAAGCGCTGCTCGCCGACCCGTCGGTCACCGACGTCCTGGTTTCGGCCCCGGACCGGGTGTGGGTCGACAGGAGCGGCGGTCTCGAACTGACCTCCGTGACCTTCTCCGACGCGGCGGCGGTACGACGCCTCGCGCAGCGCCTGGCCGCCGTGGCCGGACGCCGGCTGGACGACGCGCGGCCCTGGGCCGACGCCCGGCTGCCCGACGGGACGCGGCTGCACGCGGTGCTGCCCCCGGTGGCCGTCGGCTGCACCTGCCTGTCCCTGCGGGTCGTACGGCCGCGGGCGTTCACGCTCGACGAACTGGTCACGGCGGGCACGGTGCCGCCCGGCGGGGACCGCATCCTGCGCGCGCTGCTGCGGGCGCGGCTGTCCTTCCTCATCAGCGGTGGCACCGGCAGCGGCAAGACAACCCTGCTGAGCGCGCTGCTCGGGCTGGTCGGACCGGGCGAACGGATCGTGCTCGCCGAGGACTCCGCGGAGCTGCGGCCCGATCATCCGCACGTCGTACGGCTGGAGACCAGACCCGCCAACCAGGAGGGCGCGGGCCTGGTCACCCTCGAGGACCTGGTGCGGCAGGCACTGCGGATGCGGCCCGACCGGCTGGTCGTGGGCGAGGTACGCGGCCCCGAGGTCGTCCATCTGCTGGCCGCGCTCAACACCGGCCACGAGGGCGGGTGCGGCACCGTGCACGCCAACGCCGCCGCGGACGTACCGGCCCGCCTGGAGGCGCTGGGGACGGCCGCCGGGCTCGACCGGGCCGCCCTGCACAGTCAGCTGGCGGCGGCGCTGTCGGTGGTGCTGCACCTCGTACGGGACCGGACCGGGCGGCGGCGGATCGCCGAGGTGCATGTGCTGGAACGGGGCCCTACGGGGCTGGTGCGGACGGTGCCGGCGTTGCGCTGGGGCACCGGGGCGTTCGAGCGGGAGCGGGGCTGGGAGCGGCTGCGGGGGCTGCTCCGTGGCGAGGCCGCCAGTGATGTCGGCGGCAGCGTCGGCGTCGGTGGCTGGGCCGACGGTGAGGAGAGCGATGGAGGTGACGAAAGTGACGGATGCGATGGGTGAGTTGTCGATGAGTGCCGCCGCGGTGTGCGTCGGGGCGGCCGTCTGGCTCATGGGCGGCCGACAGTGGGGCGCGCGGCGGGCGCGACTGCTGCTGGCCGGTGGCGGTGTGGTGGGGACCGGACCTCCCTCGTGGGAGCGGGCCGCCGGTGAACTGCTGCGGCTGCGGGGACGGTTGCGGAGCGAATGGTGGTCGCTGGCCGCGGGGCTGGTGCTGGGGCTGCTGGGCGCGTCGGTGATCCCGGTCGTCGCGGGGGCGGCCGGAGTCCCTGTGCTGCGGCGGGTCCGGTCGACCAGGGAGGCGCGGCGGGCGCGGGAGCGGCGCGGGGACGCGGTCATCGCCTTGTGCGGGTCGCTCGCCGGGGAGGTGCGCGCCGGACGCCAGCCGGGAGAGGCGCTGTTGCGGGCCGTGCGGGACTCCGGCGGGTTCGCGGAAGCCCAGGCGGCGGTGCTCGCGGCAGCCCGGTTCGGCGGGGACGTACCGGGTGCGCTCGCCGCGGCGGCCCGGCAACCGGGTGCCGAGGGGCTGCTGGGGATCGCGGCGTGCTGGCGGGTGGCCGTGGACCAGGGCGCAGGCCTGGCGGCCGGCCTCGACCGGCTGGACGGGGCACTGCGTGCCGAACGGGACCAACGTGCCGACCTGCGCGCCCAGTTGGCGGGTGCCCGGGCGACAGCGGTGATGCTCGCGGCACTGCCCGCCCTGGGGCTCCTCCTCGGTACGGCCATGGGAGCCGACCCGCTGCACGTGCTGCTGCACACCGGGGCGGGACTGGGCTGCCTGGTGGTCGGCGGACTGTTCGAGGCCGCCGGGATGTGGTGGGCGGCGCGGATCGTGCGGGGAGCGGAGGCGGCATGAGCGCGGAGGTTGTCCACAGGCTGTGGGTGGCCGCCGGGGTCGCGCTCCTCCTCGGCTGGCCGGCCCGGCGGCTGGCGGTGGCGCGGCGCGGACGCCGGATGCGGAGACGGCTGGCCGAACTGCTGCCCCTGGAGACGGCGGACACCGGCTCGCCCTTCGAGGTGAGGGGTGCCGTACGGCGCTGGCTGCCCCTGGCCGGAGTGGTGGGTGCCGGGTGGGTGCTGGTCGGTGGGGTCGCCGGGGTCGTGGTGGGGCTGGGAGCGGCTGTGGGGCTGTGGCGGTGGCGGCGACGGCAGAGGGACGCCGGCCGGGCGGAGGAGTTCGATGCCGCCCACGCGGCACGCCAACTCCCGCTCGCCGCCGACCTCCTGGCGGCCTGCATCGCGGCCGGCGCCGGTCCGGTGATCGCCGCCCAGGCCGTCGGGGATGCCCTCGCGGGGCCCGTCGGGGAAGGACTGGCGCGGGGCGCGGCGGAGGTGCGGCTCGGCGGCGAACCGGCGGACGCCTGGCGCCGGTTGGCCATGCTGCCGGGCGCCGCCTCACTAGCCCGGCTCCTGGAACGTGCCGACGAGTCGGGGCTTCCCGCGGCCGGCCCCGTGGCACGGCTCGCCGCGGACGCCCGCGCGGAGTGGGCGCGCACCGCGACCGCACGGGCCCGGCGGGCGGCCGTCATGGTCACCGCACCGGTCGGGCTGTGCTTCCTGCCCGCCTTCATCGCTGTCGGCGTACTGCCCGTGGTGATCGGGCTGGCGAGCGGGGCGGTGGGAGGAGGTGGTGGATGACCGGCCGAAAGGTGAACGCACGTGGTCAACCGAGTTGCAATTCAAAGGAGTTCAGATGAGCGAGAAGGTCGAGAAGGGCAAGACGGCCGAGAAGGTACGGGCGTGGTGGCAGGTACGGCGGTGCCGGGATGCGGGCATGGTCACGTCCGAGTACGCGATGGGGATCATCGCGGCAGTCGGGTTCGCACTGCTCCTCTACGAGGTCGTGACGAGCGGGCAGGTCAGGGCGGAGCTGCAGGCCATCGTGAAACGAGCCCTCAGTGCGCGGATGTGAGGGAGCGGAGAGCCGGGACGCGGGGTTCGTGACCGCGGAGGCCGCCGTGGTGCTGCCCGTGCTGGTTGCGTTCACGATGGCACTGGTCTGGGGGCTGTTCGTGGTGGCGGCGCAGATCCAGTGCGTGGACGCGGCACGCACGGGCGCCCGCGCGGCGGCCCGCCAGGATCCGGCCGAGGCGGTCGTGGCGGTCACCCGAGAGGCGGCACCCGACGGAGCGAAAGTCACGCTCGCTCGCGAGGGGGACCAGGTCCGCGTGACGGTCGTGGCCGAGCCGCCGCTGCTGTCCGGCCTGCCCTTCGAGGTACGGGAGGAGGCTGTGGCGTCGGCGGAGGAGACGGTGGGCGCAGGGCCGACGAGCGGCGCGGCGGGAGCGGCGTCCGGGGCGTCCGGGGCGGAGGCCGGGCCATGAGCCGCGGTTTCTGGAAGCGGATCTCGTGCCGCTTCTCAGACCGCTTTTCGGGCCGCTTCTCGGATCGCGGGTCCGCCACCGTCTGGAGTGTCGGTGCGATCGCCGTCCTGTGTGTGGTGTTCGGTGTGGTGCTCGCCCTGGGGCAGGCCGTGGTGGCCCGGCACCGCGCGGCGGGCGGCGCGGATCTCGCGGCGCTCGCGGCGGCGGACCACTGGGCCGAGGGCACCACGGCGGCCTGCGCTCGTGCTGAGCGGGTGGCGACGGCGCAGGGCACGAGGCTGGTGCGCTGCGCCGTCGTGGGCGACACGTCGGACGTGACGGCGTCCTCGGGGCGGGAGCCGTTCACGGCGGAGGTCAGAGCGCGGGCGGGACGCGCGGGACCGGCCCCGCGGGACCCTCTGCCGCCGGCTTCTCCGGGGAGCTCTCCACCGGGTCCTCCCCGGCTCCCGCCTCCGGCGCCCCCCGCAGCAGCACCGTGAGCAGCCGCACGGCCCCCCGCTTGTGCAGCGGATCGTTCCCGTTGCCGCACTTGGGGGACTGGATGCAGGACGGGCAGCCGGCGTCGCACTCACAGGAGGCGATGGCCTCGCGGGTGGCGGTGAGCCAGTCGCGGGCGGTGTGGAAGGCACGCTCGGCGAAGCCCGCGCCGCCGGGGTGGCCGTCGTACACGAAGACCGTCGGCAGGAGGGTGTCGGGGTGCAGCGGGACCGAGACGCCGCCGATGTCCCAGCGGTCGCAGGTGGCGAAGAGGGGCAGCATGCCGATCGACGCGTGCTCGGCGGCGTGCAGGGAGCCCCCGAGGATCTCCGGGCTGATCCGGGCCTCGTCCAGCTGGTCCTCGGTGACCGTCCACCACACGGCGCGGGTGCGCAGGGTGCGGGGCGGGAGGTCGAGTTTCGTCTCGCCCAGCACCTCGCCCGTGATGAGACGCCGACGCAGGAAGGAGACGACCTGGTTCGTGACCTCCACGGAGCCGTAGCACAGGCGTCCGGCGCCCCAGGGGACCTCGACGTCCGTCTCCAGGACGGAGATCGACGTCGTGTCGCGGGCCACCGTCGAATACGGCGGGTCCGCCTGTTCGACCAGGGCGACCGAGTCCTCGAGGTCTAGGGAGCGCACCAGGTACGTACGGCCCTGGTGCAGGTGCACCGCACCCTCGTGCACCGTCGAGTGCGCGGCGCCCGCGTCCACCGTGCCCAGCAGGCGTCCCGTCCCTTCCTCGACGACCTGCACCGGCCGCCCGCCTCCGCCGCGGATGTCGGTCAGGTCGGCGGCCCGTTCCCGGCGCGTCCAGTGCCAGGCCTTCGTGCGGCGGCGCAGCAGCTTCGCGGCCTCCAGCTGCGGCAGCAGCTCCGCGCAGGCGGGGCCGAACAGCTTCAGGTCGTCCTCGGTCAGCGGAAGCTCCGCGGCGGCCGCGCACAGGTGCGGGGCCAGGACGTACGGGTTGTCGGGGTCGAGGACGGTGGATTCCACCGGTTGGTCGAACAGAGCCTCGGGATGATGGACGAGGAAGGTGTCCAGCGGGTCGTCGCGGGCGACCAGCACCGCCAGGGCGCCCTGACCGGAGCGGCCCGCCCGGCCCGCCTGCTGCCACAGGGACGCGCGCGTGCCGGGGTAGCCGGCGATCAGCACGGCGTCCAGCCCCGACACGTCCACGCCGAGCTCCAGGGCCGTCGTCGCGGCCAGGCCGAGGAGTTCGCCGGAGTGCAGGGCGCGTTCCAGGGCGCGGCGCTCCTCGGGGAGGTAGCCGCCGCGGTAGGCCGCGACACGCCGGGCCAGGGAGCGGTCGACCTCGGCCAGCCGTTCCTGGGCGATGACGGAGATCAGCTCGGCGCCGCGCCGGGAGCGTACGAAGGCGACCGAGCGCACGCCCTGCACGGTGAGGTCGGTCAGCAGGTCGGCCGTCTCGGCGGTGGCGGTACGGCGCACCGGCGCGCCCTTCTCGCCGTGCAGCTCGGTGAGCGGAGGCTCCCAGAGGGCGAACACCAGTTCCCCGCGTGGGGAGGCGTCGTCGGCGACCTCGACCACCGGGAGGCCGGTGAGGCGGCGGGCGGCCACGGAGGGCTCCGCCGCGGTCGCGGAGGCCAGCAGGAAGACGGGCGAGGCGCCGTAGCGCGCGCACAGCCGGCGCAGGCGGCGCAGCACCTGGGCCACGTGGGAGCCGAAGACGCCTCGGTAGGTGTGGCACTCGTCGATCACGACGTACTTGAGCGTCTTCAGGAAGGAGGACCAGCGTGGGTGCGACGGCAATATGCCGCGGTGCAGCATGTCGGGGTTGGTGAGGACGTAGTTGGCGTACTGGCGGACCCATTCGCGTTCTTCGACCGGCGTGTCGCCGTCGTACACGGCAGGCCGGACCGCGGTGCCCAGCGGTTGTGAAAGTTCCTTCACCGAGCGGCGCTGGTCGGCCGCGAGGGCCTTCGTGGGCGCCAGGTACAGGGCGGTGGCGCCGCGGCCGTTCGGGGCCTCGGAGCCGTCCAGGAGCGTCGACAGGACGGGCACGAGGTACGCCAGGGACTTGCCGGACGCCGTGCCCGTGGCGACGACCACCGAATCGCCGTCCAGGGCGTGCTCGGCGGCGAGCGCCTGGTGGGCCCAGGGGTGCTCGATGCCGCTCTTCTGCACCGCCGCGATCACTTCCGGGCGAATCCGGTCTGGCCAGACGGCATGGCGACCCGCCCGCGGGGGCAAGTGCTCCGTATGAGTGATGCGCGAAGCCCGGCTCGGTCCGGAGGCAAGCCGGTCCAGGACCGTGCCCGGAGCGGGGCGGGGTGCGGTGTCCGTCGGGGTTCGATCGGATCGGTGATTCTTGGCCATCGGCACCGAGTGTGTCACCGGCGTGACGGACAATGGGGCCAAGGCGTCGTGCACGCCTGCCGGTAAGTGATTGAATGCCATCGCGGCTGGCGAACGTCCCGGGGGCCGCAAGCCGAGGTGTCCCGAGGGGCGAGCGCTCGATAGCAAGGTGCTGGAGGATCCGTGGACCTGTCCCTGTCGACCCGTACCGTCGGCGATCGTACGGTCGTCGAGGTCGGTGGCGAAATCGACGTATATACCGCGCCCAAGTTGCGCGAGCAGCTGGTCGAGCTGGTGAACGACGGGAATTTCCACCTCGTCGTCGACATGGAGGGCGTGGACTTCCTCGACTCCACCGGACTCGGCGTGCTGGTCGGCGGGCTGAAGCGAGTGCGTGCCCATGAGGGCTCGCTGCGCCTGGTCTGCAACCAGGAGCGCATTCTCAAGATCTTTCGCATCACCGGCCTCACCAAGGTGTTCCCGATCCACACCTCGGTCGAGGAAGCGGTGGCGGCAACCGACTGACCTGGGCTGCTGCCGACCGATCTCGGGCCGCCGATCGGCCCGGGTCGTCGGCCGTCCTCGCCCTGGGCCGGATCGGCCGGGGCGGAAGAAGTTTCATCAGGGGGTCCGGGCTTTCGGCGGCCCGGCCCCCGACCGCACGCCCGAAGTCGCGAGGGGGATGCATGGCCACCGTTGAACTCCGCTTCAGCGCGCTGCCCGAGCACGTCAGGACCGCCCGACTGGTGGCGGCAGCGGTGGCGCGCAGGGCCGGAGTGGACGAGGCCGTTCTCGACGAGGTGCGGCTCGCTGTCGGTGAGGCCTGTTCCCGTGCCGTCGGGCTGCACCAGAGCGCCGGCATCACGTCACCGGTGAAGGTGGCGCTGATCGAGGAGGAGAAACAGTTCTCCATCGAGGTCGGCGACGAGGCACCCCATGCGGCCCCGGGAGACCGGGCGTCTGGCGGTGCCGCGGACGAGGCGGACGCGGAGGCCGAGGAGGACGAGATGGGCCTCGCGGTCATCAGCGGACTCGTCGACGACGTCGAGGTGAGTGCCGGGGAGCACGGCGGCCTGATCCGCATGACCTGGCCGACCACACCGCCGACCGTCGCGCTCGCCTGAGCCACCGCGTGTCACCCGCCTGAACCACCCCGCGCGACGCGTTTCGACGCACCCCGCATCACTCCCGAGGGCCCTGCTGAGCAGGGCCCTTTGTGTTTTTCCCGTCGACAGTCCGAATTCGTGAAGAAATTCACGATCAATGACCCGATAATTTGATCAAGCGTCAATGTGGCCGTCAATGCCTTAGAGGCGTTACCACTTTCGGGTTCTGTGGCGTGATGTCGATCATTTGCTGAAGAGCATGTGAAGGCTAATTCCGTTTACCGCGCACTGTTTTGATCAGGTTCCGGTACCTACAATCCGTCCACATCTTGAGCTCAGCCCAAGCGTCAAGGAGGACGAATGGCGGGGCTTTCTACCCCTCATCAGTTGAGTCACACCACAACCTTCGCAGCCGCAGTCCTGACCCACGACAACCGCGTCCTGGTGATGGTCATCGCGGCCGTCGCGCTGGCGGCGCTCGTGGTCGCAGGGATCCTGGTGCGCCAGGTGCTCGCGGCAGGCGAGGGCACCGACAGCATGAAGGAGATCGCGGCGGCGGTGCAGGAAGGCGCCAACGCCTATCTGGCCCGGCAGTTGCGCACGCTCGGCGTATTCGCCGTGGTGGTGTTCTTCCTGCTCCTGCTGCTGCCCGCGGACGACTGGAATCAGCGCGCCGGACGGTCGGTGTTCTTCCTGATCGGCGCGGCGTTCTCGGCGGCCACCGGTTATATCGGCATGTGGCTCGCCGTGCGCAGCAATGTGCGCGTCGCCGCGGCGGCCCGGGAGGCCACACCGGCGGAAGGCGAACCGGCAAAGGATCTCACCGCCGTCTCGCACAAAGCCATGAAGATCGCTTTCCGCACGGGCGGCGTCGTCGGCATGTTCACGGTGGGGCTCGGCCTGCTGGGCGCCTCCTGTGTGGTGCTGGTGTACGCGGCCGACGCGCCGAAGGTGCTCGAAGGCTTCGGCCTCGGGGCCGCCCTGATCGCCATGTTCATGCGTGTCGGCGGCGGCATCTTCACCAAGGCCGCCGACGTCGGCGCCGACCTGGTCGGCAAGGTCGAGCAGGGCATTCCGGAGGACGATCCGCGCAATGCCGCGACCATCGCCGACAACGTGGGCGACAACGTCGGCGACTGTGCCGGTATGGCGGCGGACCTGTTCGAGTCGTACGCCGTGACCCTGGTCGCAGCGCTCATCCTCGGCAAGGTGGCGTTCGGCGACTCCGGGCTCGCCTTCCCGCTGCTGGTGCCCGCGATCGGCGTGATCACCGCGATGATCGGCATCTTCGCGGTCGCCCCGCGCCGCAGCGACCGCAGCGGCATGACCGCGATCAACCGTGGCTTCTTCATCTCCGCGGTGATCTCGCTCGTGCTCGTGGCGGTGGCGGTCTTCATCTACCTGCCCGGAAAGTACGCGGACCTGCACGGCGTCACCGACGCCGCGATCAGGACCAAGGACGGCGACCCGCGGATCCTCGCGGTGGTCGCGGTGGCCATCGGCATCCTGCTCGCCGCCGTGATCCAGCAACTGACCGGCTACTTCACCGAGACCAACCGCCGTCCGGTGATGGACATCGGCAAGACCTCGCTCACCGGTCCGGCCACCGTCATCCTCGCCGGTATCTCGATCGGTCTCGAATCGGCCGTCTACACCGCCCTGTTGATCGGTCTCAGCGTCTACGGGGCGTTCCTGCTGGGCGGTACGTCCATCATGCTGGCCCTGTTCGCGGTCGCGCTGGCCGGCACCGGTCTGCTCACCACGGTCGGTGTGATCGTCGCCATGGACACCTTCGGTCCGGTCTCCGACAACGCGCAGGGCATCGCAGAGATGTCCGGTGACGTCGTGGGCGCGGGCGCGCAGGTGCTCACCAACCTGGACGCGGTCGGCAACACCACCAAGGCCATCACCAAGGGCATCGCCATCGCCACCGCCGTCCTCGCGGCATCGGCGCTCTTCGGGTCGTACCGTGACGCGATCACCACCAGCGTGCAGGACGTGGGCGCGAAACTGACCGGCCCGGGCGCGCCGATGAGCCTGTCGCTGGACATCTCGCAGCCGAACAACCTGGTCGGCCTGATCGCGGGTGCGGCGGTCGTCTTCCTCTTCTCCGGACTCGCCATCAGCGCGGTGTCGCGGTCGGCGGGTTCCGTGGTGTACGAGGTCCGGCGGCAGTTCCGTGAGAAGCCCGGGATCATGGACTTCACGGAGAAGCCGGAGTACGGCAAGGTCGTCGACATCTGCACCAAGGACGCCCTCAGGGAGCTGGCCACGCCCGGCCTCCTGGCCGTCATGGCGCCGATCTTCATCGGGTTCACGCTCGGCGTCGGCGCCCTCGGCTCGTATCTCGCGGGCGCGATCGGCGCGGGCACGCTGATGGCGGTGTTCCTGGCCAACTCCGGTGGCGCCTGGGACAACGCCAAGAAGCTGGTCGAGGACGGACACCACGGCGGCAAGGGCAGCGACGCCCACGCGGCCACGGTGATCGGTGACACGGTCGGCGACCCCTTCAAGGACACCGCCGGTCCCGCGATCAACCCGCTGCTGAAGGTGATGAACCTGGTGTCGCTGCTCATCGCGCCGGCGGTCATCAAGTTCTCCTACGGCGAGGACAAGAACCTCGGCGCACGGATCGCCATCGCGGTCCTCGCGCTGCTGGTCATCGTCGGCGCCGTGTACGTCTCCAAGCGGCGTGGCATCGCCGTGGGCGACGAGGACAACAACGCCGAACGGGTGACCAAGTCGGCCGATCCCGCGGTGGTTTCGTAGACCGTCTTACGGCGGTTCGCTCAACGGGCGGGCGGGTGGCGCGCATTGACGTGCCGCCCGCCCGTTCGTCTGTGTGCGCGCCCCCATCGTGAGCCTTCTCTCGCTTGGTGCAAATGGTCGTAAAATGTGCTTTAACGTCTGGTCGCCATGCGCCGGTCACCCATCCGGCGTGTAGGGTCCGGGGGCCGAGAGCCATGGAAGGGACCGATCCGGTGAACAAGAAGCTCGCGGCCGCACTGTCCGGCGGTGCGGTGATCGTGGTGGCGCTGACGGGATGCAGCAGTAGCAGCAGCGGCGGCGGCGGAAGCGACAGCAACGACAAGCTGGATGCCTGGGCCAAGCAGGTCTGCGACGCGGTCCAGCCGCAGGCCGGGAAGATCGCGGCCGCCAACACCGCGATCCAGAAGGAGACCTCGGACAACAGCACGCCGGCAGACGTCCAGAAGACCGACGCACAGGCCTTCCAGGACATGTCCGACGCCTACAAGGCGATCGCCGCCGCCGTGAACTCGGCCGGGGCGCCGAACGTCGACAACGGCCAGAAGAAGCAGCAGGACGCGGTCAAGGAGCTCAACGGCATCGCCGCGTCGTACGCCTCCCTGAAGACGCAGGTCGACAAGCTCGACACCAAGGACCAGGCGAAGTTCGCCGACGGCCTGAAGGGCATCGCGACCCAGCTCGACAAGCTGAGCACGACCGGGAACGACGCGCTGAAGAACCTGGAGGCGGGTGACGTCGGCCAGGCGATGGCCAAGCAGGAGAGCTGCAAGTCGGCCTCCTCGTCCTCCTCGTCCTCCTCTTCTTCGTCCTCTTCCTCGTCGGCCACGGCGGGCTGACCCGCGGGTGCCGGCGGACGGCGGCGGGGCCGGTTCGGGTACGTGCGATGTCGGTCCGAGCGGACACAATGGGGGACGTGAGTAACGCCACCGTGTCCTCCCTGCCGTCCACCGACCGCCCCGACGTCGCCGCCCGGCTCCGTGCCGCCCTGCTCGGCGCCGATTTCACCGCCGACGGGCTGCTCGACCTGCTCGGCGCCCCCGCGTACGCGGCGCTGGCCCGCAGCGAGACCGTGCCCGCCCTCCGGGCGACCCGCGGGGACACGCCGCTGGAGACGCTCGTACGGCTGTTCCTGCTCCAGCAGCCCGTGCCGCACGCGCGCGCGGCGGAGGTGCTGCCCACCGAGGAGTGTCTGGAGAGCGGCTGGCTGACCCGCGTGGGCGGCGACGAGGTCGCGGCGACGGTGGACGTGCGGCCGTACGGCGGGCCGGACGGTGAGGACTGGTTCATCGTGTCGGACCTCGGATGCGCGGTGGGCGGCGCGGGCGGCATCGGCAGCCGTGACGAGAGTGTGGTGCTCGGTGTCGGCGGGGCGTCCACGACCCTGGCGGGCATCACCGTCCGTACCCCCGTCGCCTCCGCGCTCGACCTCGGCACCGGCTCCGGGATCCAGGCCCTGCACGCCGCCCAGCACGCCACGCGCGTGACGGCGACCGACCTCAACCCGCGCGCGCTGCACATCACCGCGCTGACGCTCGCCCTGTCCGGCGCCCCGGCGGCCGATCTGCGCGAGGGCTCGCTCTTCGAGCCGCTCAAGGACAGCGAGACGTACGACCTGATCGTGTCGAACCCGCCGTTCGTGATCTCGCCCGGCGCCCGTCTCACCTACCGCGACGGCGGAATGGGCGGGGACGATCTGTGCCGCTCGCTCGTTCAGGGAGCGGGGGACCGCTTGAACGAGGGCGGGTTCGCGCAGTTCCTCGCCAACTGGCAGCACGTGGAAGGGGAGGACTGGCAGGACAGGATCAGGTCGTGGGTGCCCCGCGGGTGCGACGCCTGGGTCGTGCAGCGCGAGGTGCAGGACGTCACGCAGTACGCCGAGCTGTGGCTGAGGGACGCCGGTGACCACCGTGAGGATCCGGCGGAGTACCAGGCGCGGTACGACGCCTGGCTCGACGAGTTCGAGGCGCGCAAGGTCAGGGCGGTGGGCTTCGGCTGGATCACGCTGCGCAGGACCGCGGCCGCCGAGCCCTCGGTCACCGTGGAGGAATGGCCGCACCCGATCGAGCAGCCGCTCGGCGAAACGATCAGGGCGCACTTCGCCCGCCTCGACTACCTCCGCGAGCACGACGACGCGGCGCTGCTCGACGGCCACTTCAGGCTTGTGACCGAGGTCGTCCAGGAGCAGGTCGGGCTGCCCGGTGCCGAGGACCCGGAGCATGTGGTGCTGCGCCAGAACCGCGGTATGCGCCGCGCCACCAGGGTGGACACGGTCGGCGCCGGTTTCGCGGGTGTCTGTGACGGCACGCTGAGCGCGGGCCGGATCCTCGACGCCATCGCCCAGCTGATGGGCGAGGACTCCGTGGTGCTGCGCGACCGCACGCCCGCGCAGATCCGGCTGCTGGTGGAGCAGGGCTTCCTCGAACCGGCCGGCTGATCCCGGGCGGGCGGCCGGTTCCGGGCACGCGGCCGGTTTCAGGCGGGCGGCTACGCCGTCGGGTCGACCTGGGCGCGGGGCACCTGGCGTACCGCCGCCCGTCACGCACGGCGGCCGGGAGACACGCGCTCAGCGCTCGTGCCGTACGGCACACCGGCCGGGTGACCGGTGTCGCGGTGGCCCCGGCGGGCGGGCGGCGAAACGCCGGACCGATCATCGACAAGAAAACGGCCGGAAAAATATCTGTTCCCGACTCCGGCCGGGGATGTGCCGAATGTGTGTGCGAAAAGCTGTCGGTTCGGCGTTCACCTCGGGTTCGCCTGTCCGCCGCCCTCGCGTGGCAGTCTCCCGACGCTGGGCACACATGGGCGACAGAAGGTGAGCGGGGGAGTCATGGAGAGCGGACCGGCGATCTTCGCTGGTGTGGTGTTCGCCCTGTTCGGAGGCGCCCTGCTGGTGTGGACCGGCATCCGGATCCGGCACCGTGAACCCGTCGCCCACGGTGTGAACCAGGTCGCATCGGCCACCCTCGCGGGCCTCGCCGCGGTGGTCGCGCTGGGCCTCGGGACGTACTGCCTCACCCGCCTGTGAGGGCGGCTCACGTGCTGTCGTACGCGTAATTGGAGCGTCACCCTCCGGACAGGGCCGCAAAGTCCGACGGAGACTCCGGGCGGCAGGAATGGCGGTAGTCGGGTTACCGTTCGAGTGGCCGTTGTGGGCTTTTCCCGTTTGACACGGGGGCGGGATGTACCGTCACACTCCGCAGCGTCACCACGACACGAACCCCGGGACACAGGCCCGGGGAGGCCCCAGCGTCGACCGGAGAGAAGAGCGAAGTTGTCCCCGACCAGCGAGACCGCACAGGGCGGCCGCCGACTCGTCATCGTCGAGTCGCCTGCCAAGGCGAAGACGATCAAGGGCTACCTGGGCCCCGGCTACGTAGTCGAAGCGAGCGTCGGGCACATCCGCGACCTTCCCAGCGGCGCCGCGGAGGTGCCGGAGAAGTACACCGGCGAGGTCCGCCGCCTCGGCGTGGACGTCGAACACGACTTCGAGCCGATCTATGTCGTCAACGCCGACAAGAAGGCCCAGGTCAAGAAGCTCAAGGACCTGCTGAAGGACTCCGACGAGCTCTTCCTCGCCACCGATGAGGACCGCGAGGGCGAGGCCATCGCGTGGCACCTCCTGGAGGTCCTCAAGCCCAAGGTCCCGGTCAAGCGGATGGTCTTCCACGAGATCACCAAGGACGCGATCCGCGAGGCCGTCGCCAACCCGCGCGACCTCAACCAGCGCATGGTCGACGCCCAGGAGACCCGCCGCATCCTCGACCGCCTCTACGGCTACGAGGTCTCGCCGGTCCTGTGGAAGAAGGTCATGCCGCGCCTGTCGGCAGGTCGTGTCCAGTCGGTCGCGACCCGTCTCGTGGTGGAGCGGGAGCGCGAGCGCATCGCGTTCCGTTCCGCCGAGTACTGGGACCTGACGGGCACCTTCGGGACCGGCCGCGCCGGCGACCCCAGCGACCCGTCGTCCCTGGTCGCCCGGCTCCAGTCCGTCGACGGCAAGCGGGTCGCCCAGGGCCGCGACTTCGATTCGCTCGGGCAGCTCAAGTCCGCGAACACCCTCCACCTCGACGAGGCGAACGCCCGCGCCCTCGCCGCCGCCCTGGAGAACACCCGGTTCTCGGTGCGGTCCGTCGAGTCGAAGCCGTACCGCCGCTCGCCGTACGCCCCGTTCCGTACGACGACGCTGCAGCAGGAGGCCAGCCGCAAGCTCGGCTTCGGCGCGAAGGCCACGATGCAGGTCGCGCAGAAGCTGTACGAGAACGGCTACATCACGTACATGCGTACGGACTCCACGACGCTGAGCGACACCGCCATCACGGCCGCTCGCGCCCAGGTCACGCAGCTGTACGGCGCCGACTACCTGCCGCCGCAGCCGCGTACGTACGCCGGGAAGGTCAAGAACGCGCAGGAGGCGCACGAGGCGATCCGTCCTTCGGGTGATCGTTTCCGCACGCCCGCGGAGACCGGTCTGACCGGCGACCAGTTCAAGCTCTACGAGCTGATCTGGAAGCGGACCGTCGCCTCGCAGATGAAGGACGCGACCGGCAACAGCGTGACCGTCAAGATCGCCGGCACCGCCGCCGACGGCCGGGACGTCGAGTTCAGCGCGTCCGGCAAGACGATCACCTTCCACGGCTTCCTGAAGGCCTACGTCGAGGGCGCCGACGACCCGAACGCCGAGCTCGACGACCGCGAGCGCCGGCTGCCCCAGGTCAACGAGGGCGACGCGCTCACGGCCGAGGAGATCACGGTCGACGGGCACGCCACCAAGCCCCCGGCCCGCTACACCGAGGCCAGCCTGGTCAAGGAGCTCGAAGAGCGCGAGATCGGCCGCCCGTCGACGTACGCGTCGATCATCGGCACGATCCTCGACCGCGGCTATGTGTTCAAGAAGGGCACGGCCCTGGTGCCGTCCTTCCTGTCCTTCGCCGTCGTCAACCTCCTGGAGAAGCACTTCGGGCGGCTCGTCGACTACGACTTCACGGCCAAGATGGAGGACGACCTCGACCGCATCGCCCGCGGCGAGGCCCAGGCGGTGCCGTGGCTGAAGCGCTTCTACTTCGGAGAAGGCACCGTCACGGGTGCGGCCGAGGCGGGCAACGGCGACGGAGACCACCTCGGCGGCCTCAAGGAGCTGGTGACCGACCTGGGCGCGATCGACGCGCGCGAGGTGTCGTCGTTCCCCGTGGGCAACGACATCGTGCTGCGGGTGGGCCGTTACGGCCCCTACATCGAGCGTGGCGAGAAGGACACCGAGCAGCACCAGCGCGCGGACATCCCCGACGACCTCGCGCCGGACGAGCTGTCCGTCGAGCTCGCGGAGGAGCTGCTCGCCAAGCCGAGCGGCGACTTCGAGCTGGGTGCGGATCCGGAGACCGGCCACCAGATCGTCGCCAAGGACGGCCGCTACGGCCCCTACGTCACGGAGGTGCTCCCCGAGGGCACCCCGAAGACCGGCAAGAACGCCGTCAAGCCGCGCACGGCCTCGCTGTTCAAGTCGATGTCGCCGGACACGGTGACTCTGGAAGACGCGCTCAGGCTGATGTCGCTCCCGCGCGTCGTCGGCACCGACGCGGACGGCGTGGAGATCACCGCGCAGAACGGCCGCTACGGCCCGTACCTGAAGAAGGGCACGGACTCGCGCTCGCTGACGGCCGAGGACCAGATCTTCACGATCACGCTGGAGGAGGCGCAGGCGATCTACGCCCAGCCGAAGCAGCGTGGCCGCGCGGCCGCCAAGCCGCCGCTGAAGGAGCTGGGCGAGGACCCGGTCAGCGGAAAGCCGGTCGTGGTCAAGGACGGCCGCTTCGGGCCGTACGTCACCGACGGCGAGACCAACGCGACCCTGCGCTCCGGAGACAGCGTCGAGGAGATCACCCCGGAGCGCGGTTTCGAGCTGCTCGCCGAGAAGCGCGCGAAGGCCCCCGCCAAGAAGACGGCGAAGAAGGCGCCCGCGAAGAAGGCTCCGGCCAAGAAGGCGACCGCCACGAAGACCGCCGCCGCGAAGAAGACGACCGCCGCCAAGAAGACGACGGCCAAGAAGACCGTCGCCAAGAAGGCGACGACCGCCGCGAAGGCGACGGCCTCTAAGACGGCGGCTTCGAAGGCGGCGGCTTCGAAGGCGGCGTCGGAGGGCTGAGACCGCGGATCTTCACATCTGGTTCGCGAAACGAACGCCCCGGCATCACTTTGGTGTCGGGGCGTGCGCACGTTCGGACGGTCGCGGCAAGCTGTCGGTGGCTGCCGATAGGCTGAAAGCATGACGCGAGCCGAGCAGCCAACGGCCCTCACCACAGCACCCGACGACACCCTGGTAGCGGACTCCCGCGAACGTGCGGTCCGCGCCCTGCTGCGCCATCCGCAGCTGAAACGGTTGTGGAGCGCACATCTTGTGAGCGGCGTGGGGGACGCCCTCGCGCTCCTGGTCCTAGTCCTCCTCGTCCTCCAGGCGGCGATCGCCGAGGGCTCGTTCGGCGGTGGCTACCGGGGCGCGGCGTTCGCAGTGGCGACCGTCTTCGGGGCACGCATCCTGGCGACGCTGCTCTTCGGCGCCGTACTCCTCGGCCCGCTCACCTCCCTGACCTCCCAGGACGGCCCGCTCGACCGACGCTGGACCATGGTCGGCGCGGACGGGCTGCGCGCCGCGCTGCTGATCATCGCGCCCCTGTGGATCGACTGGACGCCGGCCGACGCGCCGGCCGTCCTGCTGGTCGTCGCCTTCGTCACCGGTGTCGCCGAGCGCTTCTGGTCGGTGTGCCGGGAGAGCGCGGCCCCCGCCCTGCTGCCCGCCCCGCCCCCGGAGGGCGCCACGGTACGGCCGCTGCCGGACCACATGGACGCCCTGCGCCGCCTGTCGCTGCGCACGGGCTTCGTGGCGGTGCCCCTGGCGGCCGTCGCCCTGGTCGTCGCGTCGCTGATCAACAACCTGCTCGGCACCGTGAGCGCCTGGTTCGCCCAGCACCAGGCGGCTCTCGGGTCGTACGTGGCGGCGGGTCTGTTCGCCGCTTCCCTCTCCGTGCTGACCTCCCTGGAGCTGCCCGGCACGCGCACCCCGCGCGCCCGGTCCCCGCTCGAAGGGCTGCGCCGCCCCAAGACGGGCACGGGCACCGACACGGGCCGTACGGGGGCCATTCCGCTGCTCGTCCTGGCCTGCGCCGCCGTCGCCGGGGCGATCTCCGCCGCCGTCGCGGTCTCCGTGCTGCACGCCACGGACCTGGGCGGTGGCCCGGTGCTGTACGGCCTGCTGGTGCTCGCGCTGACCGGCGGAGTCGTCGTCGGCATCCGCACCGCCCCCGCCGTTCTGCCGTCGCTCTCGCGCCGCCGCCTGCTGGCGCTGGCGATCGCCTTCACCGGCGTAGCGCTGCTGGCCGCCGGGCTCGTCCCGGACGTCACCAGCGTGCTGCTGATCGTCGCGCTGGCCGGGGTCGGCGCGGGCATGGCCGCCAACACCGGACACACGCTGCTGGACCAGGAGACCGAGGACTACCGCCGGCCGCGCACGACCGAGCACCTGCACGCGGTCGTACGGCTCTCCGTGGCACTCGGCGCACTGATCGCGCCCCTGGTGGCGGCCCTCATCGGCCCGCACCGGCTGGAGAACGGCAGGTTCGTGTTCGCGCACGGCGGCGCCGCCTTCACCCTGATGCTGGTCGGCGCGCTGCTACTGCCGGTGGCCGCGCTGGTGCTGGCCAAGGTCGACGACCGGTCCGGCGTGCCGCTGCGGCACGACCTGCGGGACGCGCTGCTCGGCGGCGACGACCCGGCGCAGACGCAGGCCACGAACGGTTTCTTCATCGCCCTGGAGGGCGGTGACGGCGCCGGCAAGTCCACCCAGGCCGAAGCCCTCGCGGAGTGGATCCGGGCCAAGGGCCACGAGGTCGTGCTCACCCGCGAGCCGGGGGCGACTCCCGTGGGCAAGCGGCTGCGCTCGATCCTGCTGGACGTGTCGTCGGCGGGGCTCTCGCACCGCGCGGAGGCGCTGCTGTACGCGGCGGACCGCGCCGAGCACGTCGACACGGTCGTACGGCCCGCGCTGGAGCGGGGGGCCGTCGTCATCTCCGACCGGTACATCGACTCGTCGGTGGCCTACCAGGGGGCGGGCCGTGACCTGTCCCCGACCGAGATCGCCCGGATCAACCGCTGGGCGACCAACGGGCTCGTCCCTCATCTGACCGTCCTGCTGGACGTCGCGCCCGAGGCCGCCCGCGAGCGGTTCACCGAGGCTCCGGACCGGCTGGAGTCGGAGCCGGCCGAGTTCCACGCGCGCGTGCGGGCCGGCTTCCTGACGCTGGCCGCCGCCGACCCGGGGCGCTACCTGGTCGTGGACGCGGCCCAGGAGCCCGAGGCCGTCACCACCGTGATCCGGCACCGGCTCGACACCGTGCTGCCGCTGTCCGAGGCCGAGGTGAAGGCCGCCGAGGAGGCCCGCAAGGCCGCCGAGGAGGAGGCCCGCCGCAAGGCCGAGGAAGAGGCCGCGCGCAAGGCCGAGGAGGAGCGCCTGGAGCGCGAGCGCCAGGAGCAGCTCGCCAAGCTGCGTGCCGAGGAGGAGGAGCGCAAGCGGCGCGAGCTGGAGGAGGCGCAGCGGCGCGAGGCCGAACGGCAGGCGGAGGAGGCCCGGCAGCGGGCCGAGGAAGCACGCAGGCGTGCCGAGGAGGAGCGGGCCCGGCTCCTGGCGGAGGAAGAGGCCAGGGCCGCCGAGGAGGCCCGGCGCAGGGCCGAGGAGGAGCGGCGGCGCAAGCAGGCCGAGGAGGAGGCCAGGCTGCACGCCGAGGCCGAGGCACGGCGGCTGGAGAAGCAGCGCAGGGCCGAGGAGGCGCTGCTGCGCGCGGAGGAGGCCCGGCGCCAGGCGGCCGAGGCGGCTGCCGCGGCCGACGTGGCCGCTCAGCAGCCCGCGGCACCTCAGCCGACGCCTCCCGCCGTTCCGCAGGAGGCGGCCACCGTGCCGACGCCGGTGGTGACGCCGGGACCGGTGGACGAGACGACGGTGCTGCGGCCGGTTCGGACGGACAAGGCGGACGATGAGGAGCAGGGCGGCGGCCGGTCTCCCCGGGAGTCGTCGCGCAGGAAGTCGTCACGCGGGGACTCGTCGTCCCGGGAATCCGAGTCCGAGGTGACGGCGAAGCTGCCGCAGCCTCCGGTGCCGCAGGGAGCGGCGGACGAGACGGCCGTGCTGCCTCCGGTGGCTCCGGGTTCCGCGGACGAGACGGCCGTACTGCCTCCGGTACCGGCGGGCGCCGCCGACGAGACGGCCGTACTGCCGCCCGTGCGGGGCGAGGATCCGGCGGAGCGGGTGCCGCAGGGATTCTTCCGGGACGAGCGGCCGGCCGACGGGCCCGACGGCTCCGCCGGCCGTACACGGGAGCTCCCGCAGGTCGGCGCGGACGGTGTGGCGCGACGGCGGCCGCGGTCCGACTGGGCCGAGGAGACGCCCCTGGACGATCTGCCGACGCTGGCGGACGAACTGCTGGGGTCGTACGAGGACCAGGACGACGACCGGGACCAGGGCCGGGGCCGTGGGCGAGGGCGCCGGGGCTGACCGGCGCCGCCCCCGTCGGCGGGCCGTGTTGTCAGTGGGCACCCCCACAATGGATTCCGGAACGCGAAGTGTGACGGAAGGGCGGCGTGACCCATGACCGTGTGGGACGACATCGTCGGGCAGGAGAAGGTGAGCGAGCTGCTCGACGCGGCCGCTCGGGACGCCGACGCCCTTGTCACCGCGGTCGCCGCGGCCGCGCCGCTGCCGGAGGCGTCGAAAATGACGCACGCCTGGCTGTTCACGGGTCCGCCCGGAGCGGGCCGTAACCAGACGGCGCGGGCCTTCGCCGCCGCCCTGCAGTGCGTGAGCCCCGACCGGGCCCTCGGCGGAGCCCCCGGCTGCGGCTTCTGCGACGGCTGCCACACGGCACTGATCGGCACCCACGCGGACGTCACCACGGTGGCCGCGGTCGGCGCCGAGATCCTGGTCAGGGACATGCGGGACACGGTCCGCAAGTCGTTCACGTCACCGGCGAACGGCCGCTGGCAGATCATCCTCGTCGAGGACGCGGAACGGCTGAACGAGAAGTCCGCCAACGCCGTCCTCAAGGCCGTGGAGGAGCCCGCCCCCCGCACGGTCTGGCTCCTGTGCGCCCCCTCTCTGGAGGACGTGCTGCCCACGATCCGCTCCCGCTGCCGCCACCTCAACCTGCGCACCCCCTCGGTCGACGCCGTCGCCGACATGCTCGTACGGCGCGAGGGCATCGAGCCCGACGTGGCGGCCGCCGCGGCCCGCGCCACCCAGGGCCACGTCGACCGGGCCCGCCGCCTGGCCACCGACCCGGCCGCCCGTGAGCGCCGTTCCGCCGTGCTGAAGCTGCCGCTGCGCCTGGACGAGATCGGTGCCTGCCTCAGGGCGGCCCAGGAACTGGTCGACGCGGCCGCGGAGGACGCCAAGCAGCTCGCCGAGGAGATGGACGGCAAGGAGACCGAGGAACTGAAGGCGGCGCTGGGCGCGGCCCAGGGCGGACGTATGCCGCGAGGCACGGCGGGCGTGATGAAGGACCTGGAGGACATGCAGAAGCGCCGCAGAACCCGCACGCAGCGCGACAGCCTGGACCTCGCCCTGACCGACCTCACGGGGTTCTACCGCGATGTCCTCGCCCTCCAGCTCGGCTCCCGTGTGGCCATCGCCAACGCGGACGCCGAGGACGCCCTGGAGCGGCTGGCCCGCGGCAGCTCCCCGGAGTCGACCCTGCGCCGCATCGAGGCCGTCTCCGCCTGCCGCGAGGCCCTCGACCGCAACGTGGCCCCACTCCTGGCCGTGGAGGCGATGACCATGGCGCTGAGAGCGGGCTGAACCGTTCGCCCGTGGTTGACGACGTCATCCGTACGGGCCGCGATTGCGCACGTAAAGCATCCGCACCATCGCTCAGCGTTAGGCTCGCAAGATGCACACCAGGCGAACCCCGCGCCGGAACCGGGCCACGGCCCGCGCCACGGCCACCTTCCTCGCGGCCGCCGCCCTGCTCGTCTCCGCCTGCTCCGCCGGGCGTTCGACGACACCGGTCGGCGACACGGCGGAGGCCGCGCCGGCCGCGCTGCCCCGTTCGACACCGTCCGCGCTGGAGCCGTACTACCAACAGAAGCTCGCCTGGCACAGTTGCGGCGTCTCCGGTTTCGAGTGCGCGACGATGAAGGCCCCGCTGGACTACGCCAGGCCCGCCTCGGGCGACATCCGGCTGGCCGTCGCCCGCAAGAAGGCCACCGGCAAGGGCAAGCCGCTCGGCTCGCTGCTGGTCAACCCGGGCGGGCCGGGCGGTTCGGCGGTCGCGTACCTGCAGCAGTACGCCGGCATCGGCTATCCGTCGGAGGTCCGCGCCCACTACGCCATCGTCGCGATGGACCCGCGCGGCGTCGCCCGCAGCGAGCCCGTCGAATGCCTCGACGGGCGCCAGATGGACGCGTACACACAGACGGACGTCACCCCCGACGACCAGAAGGAGACGAACGGCCTGGTCGCGGAGTACAAGAAGTTCGCGGAGGGGTGCGGGGCCCACTCGGCCGGTCTGCTCCGCCATGTCTCCACCGTCGAGGCGGCCCGGGACATGGACATCCTGCGGGCGGTGCTCGGGGACCCGAAGCTGAACTACGTGGGGGCGTCGTACGGGACGTTCCTCGGGGCGACGTACGCCGGGCTCTTCCCGGAGCGGGTGGACCGTATGGTCCTGGACGGCGCGATGGACCCCTCCCTGACCGCACGCAAACTGAACCTGGACCAGACAGCGGGCTTCGAAACCGCCTTCCAGGCCTTCGCGAAGGACTGCGTCCGGCACGCCGACTGCCCGCTCGGCGGCAAGGGCACAACGCCCGCGCAGGTCGGCGACCGCCTCAAGGCCTTCTTCCGCAAGCTCGACACCCACTCCCTCCCCACCGGCGACCCCGACGGCCGCAAGCTCGGCGAAGCGCTCGCCACCACGGGGGTGATCGCGGCGATGTACGACGAGTCGTCCTGGCCGGAGCTGCGTGACGCCCTGACCGCGGCGATGAAGAAGAACGACGGCGCCGGTCTGCTCGCCCTCTCCGACAGCTACTACGAGCGCAGCGGCGACGGCCACTACACGAACCTGATGTCCGCCAACGCCGCCGTGAACTGCCTGGACCTCCCGCCCGCCTTCACCACCCCCGACCAGGTGAAGAAGGACCTCCCCGCCTTCGAGAAGGCGTCCCCCGTCTTCGGCCCGGGCCTCGCCTGGGCCTCCCTGAACTGCGCGTACTGGCCGGTGCGGCCCACGGGCGAGCCGCACCGCATCGAGGCCAAGGGCGCGGCCCCGATCGTGGTCGTCGGCACCACCCGCGACCCCGCGACCCCCTACATCTGGGCCCAGTCCCTCGCCCGTCAGCTCTCCTCCGCCCGCCTCCTCACCTACGTCGGCGACGGCCACACCGCCTACGGCCGCGGCAGCGCCTGCATCGACTCCGCGATCAACACCTACCTCCTCCACGGCACCCCTCCCGCATCCCGAAAGCGCTGCTCATAGCCGTCCCACCAGGCCCCAGGAGTCCCGCTGCCGGGGCCTGGTCTGAGCGCCCCCGGAAACTGTGTAGACTTACCGACGTTGCTGATCGCACCATGGTGCGGACGGCGCGCCGCCTTAGCTCAGATGGCCAGAGCAACGCACTCGTAATGCGTAGGTCTCGGGTTCGAATCCCGAAGGCGGCTCAGGCAAAGGCCAGGTCACATACCCCGTGACCTGGCTTTTTTGTTGTTTCGAGGGGCGTGGCGTCACTCGGCCCGAGCGCCGGGGATGGCTTGCGTGAGCGGAGCGGCTCGGTGACCTACTTCTTGGGCTTCATCCGTGCGCTCTTCTTGGACGCAGAGACGCGGCACATGGAAGACGACGAGCGAAGGGCTGAGCCTGCCAAGTGCCGGAACAGCGACCGGTAACAGAACCACGTACGTCTCCACCAGGAACAGCCTCCGGCTACCGGCGCGAGCCAGATCTCTGGCTCGGGCCGGTACGCGTCACGACCGTGGAGCAGGCTCTGTCTCTGCGTCGGGGCGCCGTGACGAGTCGCGTCGGCGCGCCACCAGAGTGGTGCCGGTGACCACCAGGCCGATCGCCACGACCTTCGCGGCCTGGTAGATCAGCGAAGGGCTGGAGTTGGACCGGCCCAGGAACCCCCACAGGAGCAGACCGAGGCCAGAGAGCATCAAGAGGAAGCCGCCGACCGGGCCCAGGCCCCCCCAGCTCCAAGGAGTCGCCGCTAACTCCTGCCCGGTGTCAGGGTTTTCACGTTCATCAGCTGTCATGGCTCGCACATTAACAAGTCTCTGGTCCGCGGTCGTGTGGGGCCCGGGCCAGGGCAAGTAAGCGACGTACCCAGGCCGCACAGGCTGTGCACGAGGGACCTCGGCGGTCTGTCGTGCCCGCCACCTCATGGACGGGTGCGGGCGATCTGGTCAGGGGGCGAGGCTTGGTGTCGTGTGAATGCCGAATTCGTGTCTCAGTGCGGAACGGGCGGCCAGGTAACCGGACATCCCGTGCACGCCAGGTCCTGGCGGTGTGGATGCGGAGCACAGGTACACGCCGCGGAGCGGCGTGCGGTAGGGATTCACCCGGGGGGCTGGGCGGAGCACGCTCTGCTTCAGGGTCACAGCACCGCCGTTGATGTCCCCGCCGACGTAGTTGGGGTTGTAGGCCTCGTAGTCGCGGGCGCTGATACCGCGGCTGGCGACGACGGTTTCTGTGAAGCCGGGCGCGTACTGTTCGATACGTGCCTGCACCATGGGCACGGGGTCCTGGGAGCTCCCGTTCGGTACGTGGGCGTAGGCCCACACCGGCCGCTTTCCGTTCCTGGCCCGAGTGGGGTCGGTCACGGCAGGGTCGACGACCAGGACAAAGGGCTCTGGTGCGGCGGTACCTGCGGCGGTGAGGCCTTCTTGGTGACGTATCTGCGCCTGCGTCCCGCCGAGGTGTACGGTGCCCGCCAGGCCTACGTCAGGATCCTTCCAAGGGATGGGAGCGTTGACGAGGAAGTCCACCTTGGCGGCCCCGGGGCCGTGGCGGAAGCGGGAGAGGTGGCGGGCGTAACGGGCGGGGAGCAAGTCGCCGGCGGCTTGGAGAAGACCTTTCGGGGCGGTGTCGAACAGCACCACCTTCGATCCCTGTAGTTCCCTCAGATCATCGATCTTGCATCCGGTGTGGAACGTGCCACCGTGCGCGGTGATATCCGCGGCCAGGGCCTCGGCGATGCGGCTGCTGCCGCCTTCTGGAAGGGGCCAGCCGCTACCGTGGGCAAGGTGCCCCAGCAGGAGTGCGATCGCGCCGGAGGCAAGACTTGGCAGTCGTCCCACCGCGTGTGCCGCGACACCGGTCAGCAGGGCCTTGCCGGCTTCGGTTGTCAGAGTGCGCCTTTCCAGCCGAGTGCCGAGCGTGAGAGTCCGCGCAGCGAACCTGACTGCGACGAGCAGGTCCTGCGGAATGGCGCGCTGGTGGGAAAGGGCGAGATCGATTACGGCGGAGCTGCGCTCCAGCAGTGGAGTCATCATGCGTCGCCAGGGTTCGCCGTCCGCCCCCAGCCGAGCACAGGTTGTCTCCAGGTCGTGGTGAGCCAGGGCAGCCGTGCCGTCGGGTAGTGGGTGGGCGTAGCTGATCTCGGGTAGGCATAAGCGCACCCCACGCGAGGCCAGATCGAACTCCCGGAAGAACCGCGACGCGGCTGCCATGGGGTGAACGGCGGCGCATACGTCGTGGGTGATGTCAGCGTCGAACAGTGACGTGGTGCGCAGGCCTCCACCGATCTCGTGGTGACCTTCGAAAAGTTGCACCTGTAATCCGGCGCGGGCCATGACGACTGCAGCCGCCAGCCCGTTGGGACCCGTCCCCACGATCGCGACGTCCGTCTTCATCACCGGCTTTTCCCTTTCGTTGGCAAGTGCCGCCTCCAGGGTCGACCGACGCGGGGCCTACCCGACGGCTCGCCCAATAGGCGACACAAGCAAACACGAAACGTCACAGCTCGGCAAGATGCGGTGTCGGACACCTTCGTTCATTTTGTCTTGGTCGCCCGGAAATAGTCCGTTGACGAGTCACAGGGGCCTCATAAATATCACTTGTCTCGCGATCATGGGCACGCTAAGTTGGCTGTCAGGAGTGAACGCGACCAAAGGGCCTGACTTTCTAGATGTTGGGCTTTGTTTGCTCCGAACGGTTGCTATGCAGCTGACTCCAGCCCTGGACGCGGGGGACATCCCCGGTGATCAGTGGCGCTCTCATCCAGAGGCGCCGACGGGATCCGGGAACCGTGGGGGCTGTGGGCAATGACCGATAAAGCGAAATGGGGAACAATGCAGAAGCGAACTGTCGGTGCCGTCATCGGTGCCGCTGTCGCGGGTACGTGCCTTGCACTGACCATGCAGGGCTCGGCCCAGGCCACGCCTGTGGCGCCGGTGGCCGAGAAGGCGGCCGTCAGCAAGGGTGAGGCCGTTGCGCCCAAGGCTGCCGCAAGCGCGGTCGGCCGGGCGGCCGCCCGGGCAGCCGTGCACGCCAGGGCCGCCTGCCCTTCCGTGGCGCACGCCGTGGGAGCGCTGACGGACAACCTGAGCCTCGGCGGGGTGTTCCGCAAGCCGGCCAGGATCTCCAGCAGTGTCTCCAGCGCGACCGCGTTCGATAGGTGACGGCGACTCGTCGCGTCCAGAGGGCGGTACTGCTTGCAGGTGCCGCCCTCCTGGGTGCCCACTTCTCCATTGCGGCCTTCTCCCAGACGCCGCTGAGTCCTGCCAAGGTGCAATTGGCGCCACTCCTGAACGCCTATCTCCAGCCGTACTTCTCGCAGAACTGGATGCTCTTCGCCCCGGATCCGGTGATGGTCGACCAGGGGATCATCGCGCGGGGCCGCTGCAGCGACGGTGAGGTCACGAAGTACTACGACGTGACGGGCCCATCCATCCAGAGGGTCCAGAACGACAGGTTCTTTCCCTCGCGAATGTCCCGGGTGGTCAGCAACGGAATCCAACAGTACAACTCGACCGACGACCTCCTGAGGCGCCTCCGCGACCAGAAAGAAAAGGGGAAGGCGAAGAAGTCGGGAAAGAATCCCATTCCGCTGCTGCCGTACGAGAAGCGCACACGCAATCAAGCGGTGGACTACCTCTCAAGGTATGCGCTGACTCAGATGGCTCAGGCGTGCACGGACGGTCGTAGTCTCCAAGCAGTGCAGGTCCGGATGTACGTCCGGTCTCTCCCGCCTTGGTCACAGAGGGACAACCCTCACGCACGCGACAAGGTCGACGCCTACGACTTTCCATGGAAGAAAGCTGCTGATCTGCAGTGAAACTATTAGACAAGATCGACACCTGGGCCAGCCGTCCTGTCGCGGTCCTGGGTGTGTCGGGAACCCGTGCGCTACTGGGGTTCGTCGGCCTCATGTTCTATGTCAGCCAGTACGGGGACCGGCGCTACCTCTTCGGCCCCGGAAACGACACGCTGCTGCCCTACCACCTCTTCCTCGACGAGTTGAAGGACTCGGGAAGTTTTAGTGTCTACGCGTGGAGCAACTCGCCGGTCGCGTTCGAAGTGTTGTTTCACCTCGGACTGATCGCTGCTTTGGCTGTCACGCTGGGTATCGGGGGCCGTCCCGTCCTGGCGGTGCACGCCATACTTCTGTGGTCGCTCTACCAGCGGCAGTCGGCGCTGATGGACGGCGGCGACAACCTCATGCAGCTCGTTCTCCCGATGCTGCTTCTCACGCGCTGCTACGATCATTTCTCCTTGCGGTCCCCTCTGGGGCAACGGGTAACACAGCGCATACCCAGGGCCGTTCGAGCTGCCGGTGTCCCACTGCACAACCTGGGCGTCACCGCGATCGCGGTGCAGATGTGCCTGGTCTACATGGTCAGCGGGCTTTACAAGGTGCAGGGGCAGGCGTGGCAGGACGGAACCGCGCTCTTCTACATCATGCGGGTACCGGAATTCGAACTTCCCGGCATTTCGCAGTTCGTGTACAACAACGACCTGTTGGTGTACCTCGGCACCTATGCAACTGTCATCTTTCTCGTCTATTTCCCCATGGGAGTCCTGGTACGGCCCCTGCGCCCATGGGCGGCTGCCACATCCATCGGTTTCCACGTCTCCATCGGCTTGTTCATGGGGCTCACCGGATTCGCATTGACGATGATCGCGTGTGACCTCGTCTTCCTGTCGCCGGAACTGTCCCGCGCACTGCAGGCGGCGCGAAAGCTGAGCGCACGCCGCAAGGAGAAAGCAGCGGCGGACGGGACTGGAAGCAGTGCGGCACATGACCGTGAACCGGTAGCGGCCGCTTCCGCCGACTGAAAGGCTCTCCGTGCGACGCCCTCCCACCTGCGTCATCGGCAGTCACCTCGACGCTCCTCGTGTGACCGGCGGGCATGATCCCGACGCGTACGTGGAGCTGGGCTCGTTCACCAAGGTCCTGACCGGAACCGTCCTTGCTGTGCTTGCCGAGAAGCGCATTGTTTCCCTCGACGACCCGGTCGAACGGTGGCTGAGCGCGCCGGCAGGTACCGGTGTCACCCTTCGACACCTCGCCGACCACACCTCCGGCCTTCCGCGGCTGCCTCCTGACACGGGCCTGTTCAACCCGTACAGGGACTTCACGCAGACTCAGCTCGAACAGTTCGTGGGTCGTCTCGACAGTTTGGCCACCGCAAGCCCGGGCGAGCGCGAGGAATATTCCAACTTCGGGTACGCCGTGCTCGGCGCTGCACTCGTGTCGGCTGCCGGCCAGGACTACGAGGAACTGGTCGACGATCACGTGCTCGTGCCTCTCGGCTTGCCTACGGGGGCGGTGACCGCCAGACCGCCCGCGGACCAGCGTCTGCTGGCGTCGAGCTGGTTCGGCCGCCCCTCGAAGCCGTGGGACTTGACCGGAGCCATCCTGCCCGCCGGCGGTATGTGGGCCAGCACGCGTACCGCCGCCCGCCTGCTCACCGGACTCCTCGTCGACAAGACCCTCGGTGAGCCGGCGCTCACCTGGCGCCGGGTCGGAGAGCTGCCGCTGACCTGCCACAACGGTGCCACCCGAAAATCCAGGGTCTTCGCCGGAGCGTTGCCCGACGGCCGCTGGGTGGTCGTTCATCGCCTCTCCGGATCCATCAAGGACACGGATGCAGCGGGAATCGCCGAACTTCGCGCATCGGCCGAGGAAGGCGGATGAAGCAGCGGCTTCTGTCGTGCTGCAACCGAACGGCTGCGGTGCGCGGGTCGGTCTGCGTGAGCGATGCGTGAGCGGATGGCGCGGCACAAGCCATCCCGGACCGGACGCGGCAACGTGCCGCGCGGCGCTGATCTGCGAAAGCAGCACCGCGCGGCACGAGTCGGCACCACCCACCCCGATCCGGCAGTCCTCGCAGCGCGTAGGTCTCGGGTTCGAAACCCGAAGGCGGCTCCACCGAAGCCCAGCTCAGACTCAGTCTGAGCTGGGCTTTTTCGTTCAGCGGACGCGGCGGCCACGGCGGGCGACAACCTCGACCGTCTGAACCGTATGTGCCAGGAAGTGTGGACAGTACGCCCGGGATGCCTGACGATCCATCAGGAGCTTCCAGGATCAGGTCGGTAAATTTCAAACGGCGATCACGTTGCGTTGATATGCTGGCACGTGGAGTGATCGACGTCGTTGACGATTTTCAGTGCGGCTGATGCTGCGAGGATTCCGTGATCCGGCGCGAAGGGTGGGGGATGGACGGGTTCTCTGTCCAGGCCGACTGGGACCGGCTCGTGTCAGTGGCTGTGGTGACGCCTGAGCACTTCGCCATCACCAGCCCCGTCAACGCGACCCAACGACTCTTCTACTCCACCGCCCTTGCGCCCACCCGGGACCGGCTCCTGCGGCAGCACCGCCAGTTCTGTGACCTGGTCGCCGCAGAAGGGGTCGAGGTCGTCCAGGTGCCGTCGGCAGCCGACGCACCGCTGCAGTTCAACGTGCGGGACGCGGCGGCCGTGATCGGCAAACACCTCGTGCTGAGCCGTATGGTCCCGAGCCTGCGGTGGTCCGAGCCGGCCATGGTGAGGGACTTCCTGGACCCGCCGGAGGTGTTCACGCCGGCATCCGGACATCTGGAAGGCGGCGACATCATCGTCACGCCCGAAAACGTCTTCGTCGGGCGAGGCCAGCGCACTGACGACGAGGGGCTGGCCGGACTGCGTGAACTGCTCTCGGGGGTACGCGGCGTGATCCCCGTCCCGCTCAACCCGGACACGCTCCATCTGGATGTCGCCATGACCCTGCTCGGCCCCGGACTGGGAGTCATCCACCGGCCGTCGGTCGCGGGCCGGCTGCCGGCCGCCCTGCGTCATGTCCAGTGGCTGGAGATCGATGACGAGGAAGTCGGGCAGCAGGCGGCGAACGTGCTGATGCTCGACCGGTGGACGGCTCTCGTCGACTCCCGTCACGACCGCCTGCGCTCCGGGTTGGCCGGGCATGGGATCCGCTGCCTCCCCGTGGACATCGACGAGATCACGAAGGTGGGCGGGGGCGTGCGCTGCTTGACATTGCCCCTCGTACGGACAACCCCGGCCGGACCGTCCGTGGGTGGGACAGGAAAGTAGGGAGCGGGAAATGGGCAGTCGCAGAGTGGTTGTCACGGGGGCTACTTTCCCCAGGGAGGTCACTCGGGAGCTGGAGGCCGGTGGTTTCACCATCGAGTGCGTCCCCGGAGACCTGGACGAGGACGGCGTGATCCGGGCCCTGCGGGGCGCCTGGGGTTTTGTCCTCGGCGGTTCCGAGCACATGTCGAAGCGGGCCTGGCCGCGGCTGCCCGACCTGGCCGTGGCCTGTTTCCTGGGTACCGGATACAGCTCCTTCATGGAGCTGCCGGACGACGAGAGCAGCATCCAGTTCACGTACACCCCGCATGCCAACGCCGTCGCGGTCGCCGAGTTCGCCGTAGCGCAGATGCTCGACCTCGTGCGCGGCGTCTCCCGGCGCGTGGCGGGGGTCCAGGAGGGCCGGTGGAACGAGGACGCCACCCGTTCGCTGGTCGGCGCACGCCTCGGCGTGGCCGGGCTGGGACACATCGGCCGCGAGGTCGCGCGCATGGCGCACGCCGCCTTCGGGATGGAGGTCCTGTACTGGAACCGGACGCGCCGTCCGGAGTTCGAGGAGCTCCCTTACACGCGCGTGGGGTCGTTGACGCAGCTGTTCGAGGCCGCCGACGTGGTGTCGGTCCACTTCAACTACGAGCCCGGTGAGAACGAAGGCGTCATCGGCAACGAGCAACTGGCCGCCCTCGGTTCCGACGGCTACCTGGTCAACGCGGCGAGGGCGGCCCTTGTCGACCCCGCCGCCCTGCGCACCGCCCTCGCCGACGGATGGATCGCCGGCGCCGCCGTCGACGGCTACTACGTGGAGCCGACCCCGCCCGTGGAGGAGGACCCCCACGGCCTGCTCACCTTCGTGCCGGACAAGCTGCTCGTGACGCCGCACTGCGCCTATCTCAGTACCCAGGCGATCCGCAGGATGGCCGACATGGCCGCGGAGAACCTGCTGGCCGTGGCCCGTGGTGACGCACCGCCGTACCCGGCCGACGCCGTGTCCTGACAAGGCGGCGGTCCGGGGCAGAGGCGGGCGCGACCGTGAGACGGGGGTGAAGAGATGGCGGGACGGACCGCGGCTCGATGGCACGGACTCCTCCGCCGTTGTGGGCGGTCACTGGTCCGGCTGTGGAACTGGCCGGGACTGCGCCTGATCCTGCTGGCGCTGGTGGTCGGCCTGCTCGCCGCGCAGCTGTGGGGCGTCCAGTTGTTCAGGATCTGGCACTTGCGCGGTTCCCCGCAGTTCGGTGACCTCAGTGGATGGGCACAGAGCGTGGGTGCCTTCGGCGCCATCGTCGTGGCCCTGGCGCAGTCGCGCCGGGCACAGCTGGGCCGGCTCGAGGACATCCGCCGCCGGGAGGTCGACGAGCGCACCCAGGTCTACGGCTGGGTCTCCTTCCGGGAGGACGACCGGGGCCGGGGGCTGTGGGAGGCGTTTCTCAACAATCTGACCCGGGCGCCGATCGGCGTGTGGGTGCTCAACATCCTGGACGAGACGGGGAGACCGGTTGCCACGGTGGACGTGACCGACGCGCAGGCGCTTGCGCCGGGTCTGACCCGCTGTCCGACGGGGGTGCTTCCCGGAGCCATGGCGCGTCCGCTGTGCGAGCTCGAGTTCGCGGACTCGACCGGCGTCTGCTGGCGCCGCGACAGCACCGGCCGGCTGGCGGAGATAGCGGAGATCCGTCTCGGTGGTCAGCTCCTGGCGGTCAATCCGGGCATGCCGGCGGACGGGTGACGGCCGGGGAAAGGCGGAGGTCTGACGTGACGGGGGACAGCAGCGTCCTGGGGGCATCGAGGGAGGACTACTCCCTGCCGATGTCGCAGGAGATCCAGAGATACCTCGGTGAGGTCATGAACCAGACCGAGAACCTCATCTTCGGCAACCCTCTCGGCTTCGGCTTCGACCACCATCTGCAGCTGCGCGACATCTGGATGGAGCAGGACCTCACCGTGGTCGAGGAGGGCGACGCGCGGCGGGGCGCCTCACCGAGCGACCGGCGCCGGCTGGACGACCCGGAGAACCGCATGCCGGTGCGTGCCGCGCTGACCCGGAAGATGTTCGGCAAGTCCGTGGTGACCGCTCAGCCCGGCTACGGCAAGACGACCCTGTGCCGGTGTGTCGCCTATTTGCTGGCCTTGGAGGCCAGGGTCAACGCCCGTGGCTGGATCCCTGTGCTGCTGCCTGCCCACACCCTCAACCACAACGGCGTGTGGCGCCAGTCGGAGGAGCTCTTCCACCTGGCCGCCAACGTGCTGCCCGGCACCAAGCTCTGTGAGCAACTGCTGGAGGCGGAGGTCCGAGGAGACCTCTGGTTCTTCGTCGACGGCCTGGACGAGGTGGACGAGGGCCTGGTGCTCGACCTGCGGTCCCGGCTCACGTCGGGCATCCTGGCCTCGCCGAACCGCGTGACGCTCACCTGCCGTACCGCCGACTACGCCGCCGAACGCCCCCGGAGGAAGCTGGACCGGCTGCCCGTTCTGGAACTGGCCGGCTTCAACGAGGACAGTCTCGACGAGTACATCGAGAACTGGCACCTGCACGCCGGAAGCAGCCACCGAGGCTGGATCGACGACCGGCTCGCGGCCACGCGGGGCCTGCTGGACGCCCATGCGGAGCTGCGGGAACTCGCTGAGAGCCCGCTCCTGGCGGCTGTGCTCTGTGTGGTCGGGTCCCGCCCCGACCAGCAGACGCAGCCAGGCCGCGCCCGCCTGCTCAAGCAGGCCATCGACCACTTGCTGCTGCGCCCCGAGATGTGGCGGCACGCCAGCGAGCCCACGCGCCACAGCGAGCTGCTGGAACCCGAAGTCCTGTTGTCGATCGCGGGGCAGCTGGCGTACGTGATGTTCAGCGGCCAGGCTCCCGGGACCGGTCCCGGGAGCGGGAGCCGGACCATCTCCCGGTCGCAGCTGCGCGCATTCGTCACCGGGCAGATTCGCGAGCTCGGCCTGCTGGAGTCGACGGACCCCGAGGAGGAGGAGGCCGCGACGCTCGCCTACCTCGACCGGCTCGTCGGTCGCAGCGCTGCCGGTCTGCTCCGGGAGATCACGTCGGGACAGTACGACTTCCGGCACCGCAACTTCCAGGAGTACCTGGTGGCCAAGCACCTGACCGGTTACGTGAGCCATCGCGACCGGCTGGACCTGGCGCTGCAGCCCCGGTGGACCGAGGTGTTCCTGCTCACCGCCAGCATCGCCAAGATGGCGACCCGCGGGGGAGTGATCGACCAGCTGGCCCTCGTCCGTCGGCTCATCGAGGGCGCCAGCGTCACCGGACTCACGCCGGAGGAGGCCGAGCGCTACGCCGCCGGAGCCTGTCTCGGCGCGGAGATGCTGGCGGAACTGGGCAGGGACGTCGTGTCACGTTACGCCGCGCAGGCGTTCGTCGCCGCGCCGCCCGCGTCGGCAGACCCGGGCGATCTGGAGTTCACCGGCCTGTGGCCGTTCGCGGTGAGCACCCTCTTCGACGACATCGTCACAGACCCCAGGCTCGGCAGGGCCACCCGGCTGCGCGCCCTGTGCGTCGTCAGCAGGCTCGGTGATCCCCGCTTCCAGGACGCCCAGGGTGGCCGGCTGGGCGATCTCGGCAGCCTCGTGGCCGTTCCCGGCGGCACCGGATGGATGGGCACGCGTAGTCCGCTCGACATGGTCGCAGCCAAGCAGGTGCCGTCCAGCCCGCCGGCCCGGGTCCAGGTCCGGGCCTTCGAGATCGGCCGCCGACCGGTGACCAATCTGGAGTACGGCGACTTCATCGCGGACGGCGGATACGACGACCCGCGATGGTGGCGGGGGGACGAGGCGGCGCTCTGGCGGGCGGGCGACGAGGAGTTCATCCGCCAGCTCGTCGACCTGTGGGAGCAGCAGAAGACCCTCAACTTCAACAAGGAGTTCAGCGAGCCGGAGTTCGCCGTGTACGCACAGCGGTCCTCGCCGGTGGCACGCCGCACCATGGCCCGCAAGCTCCCGCTGTACTGGCGCGACTCCCGGTTCAACCTCCCCACCGCACCCGTCGTGGGTGTCAACCTCTGGGAGTGCCAGGCATATTGCGCCTGGCTGCAGCAACGCTGGCGTGACGAGGGGCGGCTGGGACCCGACGACGTGGTGACCCTTCCCACCGAGACCCAATGGGAGTGGGCGGCCGGCGGGTCCTGGAACGGGCGGCGCCGGGACTATCCGGCGGGGGACTGGCGGACCGGCGGGCGATGTCTCATCCGCGACTTCGGCGACCGGTCCGATCCCGTGATCGTGCACTTCGGCGCCATACCGGTCGGCTTCTTCGCCATGGGCAGCCATGACGATCTCCCGGAGGACATGATGGGCAACGTATGGGAGTGGGTCACGAGCCTCCCGCTGCCGTGGAACGACCCCCGTGACCGCGAGGAGCCCGGCGGCCTGCGGAAGCGCGGCGTCCGCGGCTCTTCCTGGTACAGCAGGGAGCCCGAGGCCACCCATGTGTCCTTCCGGCTCGACGATCCGCCCTGCAACGCGTACTGGGATCTCGGCTTCCGGGTCCTGGTCGGGCGCGGCACGGCAGGGGCCTGACGTGGCGCCCCGGCGAATACTGCGACGGGTGGCGACAGCGGCGGCCTGCTTCGCCCCGCTGACCGAGGTGGCCGGCTTCCTCCCGCGCAAGCTCGCCTACGGCCGACGTCTGCGCCGGCACGCCGTACAGTCGCCGCCGCACGAACTGCGGGACCACCTCGATGCCCTGCGCCGGGACGGCATCGTGATCATCCCTGACTTTCTGGGTGCCGACGTCCTGGAGCGGATGCGGGCGGCGTTGCCCGATCCGGCGGAGTTCCAGGAGTCGCCGGAGGGCGACAGGTCGTTGTTCTACCCCGACGCCCAGCTGGTGCCCGGCCTCGCCCCCTTCTTCGACAGCCCGACCGTGTCCATGGTCGCCAAGTCGTACATCTCCGCCCGCGCGATCCCGCTGCGCCGGACGGTCGGGCTGAAGGTCGTCCACGGCGACATCACCTGCTTCGAGGTGTTCCCCCACATCGACACCTGGAAGAAGCGCCTCAAGGCATTCCTCTACCTGGAGGACGTGACTGCGGACAACGGCCCGATGCGGTACCTGCGCGGCAGCCACCGAGGGGCGTGGCGGCTTCCCCTGGAGGCCCGTATCGCCGCCTGGTACCGCACCGACGACCGCGGCTTCGCCCTGCCCG
Organism: Streptomyces sp. NPDC086549; assembly: GCF_044746205.1. NCBI lineage: Bacteria > Bacillati > Actinomycetota > Actinomycetes > Kitasatosporales > Streptomycetaceae > Streptomyces > Streptomyces sp. NPDC086549. The sequence goes on from NZ_JBIVBS010000015.1 coordinate 182,078, forward strand.
AGTACTACTACCTCGGCTGCGTGTGGCCGCACGAAGCCGAGCGGTTGAGCGCGGCCTTCGGCTACGAGGACGTCGAATGCACCGGCACGGCGGGTACGTTGGTGATGTTCGACGGCCGGGGGCTGCACCGTGCCACGCCGCTCAGAAGCAGCCGCCGGGCCATCCTGACCAGTTACTGGGTGCATGACGGCGATCACACCTGATGCCGCGCCATGCGTCGCCCGGCGGCACGAGGGCGTCGACCACGCGTCCCGGCGTCAAGCCTCGGCCCGTTGGGTGATGGCTGCCTCGGTGCGGTCTCCCAGGAACTCGTACCACCGGCGTTCCAGGCAGACGTAGCGCACGTCCGCTTCGACGAGGCTGAGGAAACCCGACACGGTCTCGCTGAGACGCTGCTGCAGCCCCGGGTCGGCCAGCGTCCCGTCCTCGGCGAAGGACTGGTAGCTGTTGGCCAGGCTGAACATGTCCGGGTAGACGCGGGTGCCCAGGTGTTCCAGGGGAATCCTCAGGGCCCACAGCCCGCGGTTGCCGCCGACGAGGGACGGCGAGGCGGAGACGAGCATCGCGTGCTTGGTCTTGAACGGCTGCGGCCGGACACGGGAGACCCAGTCGATCGCGTTCTTCAGCACTCCCGGCACGGAGGCGTTGTACTCCGGCGAGGAGATGACGAAAGCGTCGCTCTGTTCGAGTCGGTCACGCAGGGCGAGGGCGCCGGGCGGCAGGCCTTCGGCGTCCTCCATGTCGCCGTCGTACAAGGGCATGTCGAAGTCGTGCATGCCGGCGAGGTCGACGGTGGCACCGGTGTCGGAGATGAGCCGGGCCACGAGGGTGGCGAGGCGGGCGTTGGCCGAATCGGTCCGCAGCGCCGCGCCGAAGACCAGGACCCGCAGCGGGCTCGGAGGCGTGTCCGTGGGCATGGATCCGTCCTTCCGTTTCGGGCGTGCGCCTCCAGCGGGCGCCCCACTGACCAGTGTGGTTCCGAGAGGGCCGCCGCGCGACCGACAGCTTGGGGCCCGCCGGGTGCCGGGGAGCATCGACCCGCTCCTCGCCCTCCCGCCCCTGCCGTACGTCGGCCTCCCCCGAGCAGCCTCCCCCGAGCACGGCCCTCGTCCTGTGTAGGCCTCGGTTCCGCCGAAGTTTGTGCGGCGCAGGGAAAACCGCCGTAAAAAGGGCGCAAACCAAACCGGCGCCAGGACAACTACCGCCCTTGAGGCAACATCTTGGTGAACGGCGAGCACCGCGCGGTCGGGACGCGGATGCCGCCGTACGCCGGATGGGGTGAGGGACGTGGTGGAGCCGAGAATCGCCGTCGCTGTGGTGACCATGGGGAACCGGCCCGCCGAAGTCGACGCCCTGCTGGAGTCCGTGGCCAAACAGGACGTGGCCCCGGCCCGGATCGTGATCGTCGGCAACGGGTGCCGGCTGCCCGAGTTCGCGCGGCGGCTGTCGCTTCCGGGTGAGGTGACGACCATCGACGTCGACGAGAACCTCGGCTGTCCGGGCGGGCGCAACGTCGGCCTCGCCCGGCTCCGGGAGTTCGGTGACGTCGACGTCGTCGTCGAGCTGGACGACGACGGGCTGCTGGTCGACCCTGATGTGCTGCGCCGTGTGCGGGATCTGTACGCCGCAGATCCGCGCCTGGGCATCGTCGGCTTCCGTATTGCCGACGAGAACGGAGAGACCCAGCAGCGGCACGTGCCCCGGGTCGGCTCCTCCGACCCGATGCGGGGCGGATATGTGACCGGGTTCCTCGGCGGCGGGCACGCACTGAGCATGGCCATGCTGGCGGAGACCGGGGACTGGCCCGCCGAGTTCTTCTTCGCGCACGAGGAGACGGACCTGGCCTGGCGGGCCGCCGACGCCGGATGGAAGATCCTCTACGCGCCCGAGCTGCTCCTCCAGCACCCCAGGACCTCGCCCGCCCGGCACGCCATCTACTACCGGGTGACCGCCCGCAACCGGGTCTGGCTGGTCCGGCGCCGGCTGCCCCTGCCGCTGATCCCGGTCCACCTCGGGGTCTGGACGCTGCTCACCCTCGTACGCACCCGCTCGGTGGGCGGACTGCGGGCCTGGTTCGGCGGGTTCGTGGAAGGGATGCGGGTGCCGGGCGGCGAGCGTCGGCCCATGCGCTGGCGGACGGTGTGGCGGCTGACCCGGCTGGGGCGCCCGCCGGTCATCTGACGCCGCTGACGGAAGGACGGGGCAAGGGCCCCGGTCGAAGAAGGAGGGGACGAGGGCCCCGGTCGTTCACCTCCGCCGACCGGGGCCCTCTTGCGTCCCCGGATCCAGCCTGCGGCGACACTCCCCCGAGTTACGCGTCACGCGCGCGCCGTCGGGCCAGATCCGATGAAGTGATCACATCAGGCTGCGCCAACGGATCGCTAACATGTGGCCAACGGTTCTTCCGCAGGTCGCGAACGGGTTGGCGTGAAGTCGACGCAGAGCGACGGGAGTAGCCGGAACCGTAGCGGATTCCGGCTCGGACCGGCAGTGAGAAGGTGGCGGGAAACCGTCGTGGACAGGGCGGAAATCCGCCACGGACGGCGGGCGTGCCCGTCGCGGAGCACGGTCGCGCGGGACCGCGCGGGAAGACAGTGGAGCGGCGTGATGCGGCGGTGCGAGCTGCGGTTCGGCCTGCTGGGACCACCCGTTCTGTATGACCGAGTGTCGTACGGTATTTCGTACGACGGTGGGTACGGCCCTGCTGAGGGCATTGATCGCGCGGTCCGGACGATCGGCAGTCCCAAGGCGCGTGCCCTGCTCGCCGCGCTGCTGCTGGAGGCCGGTCGTGTCGTCTCGGTCGAGTCGCTCAAGGACGCGCTGTGGGGCGGTGCGCCGCCGGCGTCCGCGCAGGCCTCGCTGCACAACCACGTCACCCGACTGCGCCGGCTCCTCGACGAACCGGAGCGGCTGCGGGCCGTACCGCCGGGGTACCTGCTGCGGGTCGACGAGGGCGAGTTGGACGTCCACGTCTTCGACGCCCGGGTCGCCGAGGCGCGGTCCGGGCACGTCCGCCGGGACTGGGAAGGGGTGCTGCGCGCCTGCGCGGCGGCGCTCACGCTGTGGCGCGGCACACCGCTGAGCGGGCTCTCCGCGGAACTCGGCGGATACGCCTTCGTGCAGCGCCTGGAGGAGGCGCGGCTGCTGCTCATCGAGTGGCGGTACGACGCCGAACTCGCCCTCGGCGGGACACGACTCGCCGGTCTGGTACCGGAATTGACGGCACTGGTCGCCGACCATCCGCTGCGCGAGGCGTACCACCGCCAGCTGATGCTCGCCCTGCACCGCACCGGCCGCCAGGCCGAGGCCCTCGCTGTCCACCGCGACCTGCGCACCCGTCTGGTCGAGGAACTCGGCATCGAGCCCGGCCCGGCCGTCCGGGAGGCCCATGTCGAGGTGCTCCGGGGGTTCTCGGGCCCGGCCGACAGGGGAGCGAGAACGGGAGAGCCGTCGCACGGCGGCCGTCCGGATGCCGCTCTCCGCCCGGATGTCGTAGCCGTCGAGGTCGATGCCACCCAGGTGTCACCCGCGGCCGCCGACGGTGAGGGCGCCCCGCAGGGAGCATCTCGGCCAGGCGTATCCGACGACGAGACCCGCGACCAGACCCGCGACCAGACTCGCGACGAGACCGACGACGAGAGCCGCACGGACGGCGTGGATGGGAGCCCGGCCCCGGCCGAAGGCCGGGCGGCGCCCGCCGACAGGCGACCCGCGCCCGCTCAACTGCCCCCGCCACCGGCGCATTTCACCGGTCGCGGTGCCGAACTGCACGAACTGCGCCACACCCTCGTCGATCCGCGCACCCCCGCTGTCGCCGTCATCACCGTCATCACCGGCATGGCCGGCGTGGGCAAGAGCGCCCTCGCGCTGCACGCGGCGCATGAGCTGAGGGAACGCTTCCCGGACGGCCAGCTGTACGTCAACCTGCACGGCGCGACCCCCGGTGTGTCCCCGCTCGCCCCCGCCCAGGCGCTCACCGCGCTGCTCCGTGACCTCGGCGCGGAGCCCCGCAGCATCCCCGAACACCCGGACGCGGCCGCCGCGTTGCTCCGTTCCATGCTCGCGCCGACCCGCACGCTGATGGTGCTGGACGACGCCGCGAACGCCGCACAGGTGCGGCCGCTGCTGCCGGCCGGCGCCGGATGCGCGGTGATCGTCACCAGCCGTTCGCCGCTGACCGCCCTCGACGGCGCCCGCCGCTTCCCGCTGGGGCCCCTGACCGGCGAGGACAGCGCGGCGCTGCTGCGCGCGGTGAGCGGGCGCGACGGGCTCGACGCCGGGCACCCCCTCGTCGACCTCACCGGCCGCCTGCCGCTCGCCCTGCGGGTGGTCGCCGCCCGGCTCGCCGCCCGCAGAGCCCTCACCCCGGACGTGCTGGCCGGGCAACTGGCTGCCACGGAAGGGCGGTTGCACCACCTGGAGTACGACGACCTGAGCGTCCGCAGATCCCTGGCCGTCGCCCACGACGCGCTCGCCGCCGCCGAGCGCGAGGCCGACCGGGACGCGGCCCTCGCCCTGCGCCGCATCGGGGCGCTCGACCTCCCGGCGTACGGCGCGCCGCTGCTCGCCCGCCTCACCGGCACGGACGAGCGCCGTGCCGAGGCCGCCCTGGACCGCCTGGTGGACGTGGCCCTCCTGGAGGAGACGGCGTACGGCCGCTACGCACCGCACGACCTGGTCCGCGACTTCGCCCGCGAACTGGCGAGGGCCGAAGCCACCGACGCCGCCGACGGCACCGGTGCGGCGGGCGGCACCGACCTGGCCCACGGCACCGACCCGGCCCACGGCACCGGAACGGCCCACGGCACCGGAGCGACGGGCGGCACCGGCGCTGCCGTCGCCGCCCTGCGCTGGTACGCCGCCGTCGCCGAGCACGTCCTGACCGTGGCCGTCGAACCCGGTCTCGACCAGGAGGACCGCCGCCGCCCGACCGCCTCGCAGCCGCCCGAGCACGCGGCGGACGTGGCGGCCGTACTGCCCTTCGACTCCTCCGAACACGCCTTCGCCTGGGCCGATGTGGAGCTGGAGAACATCGTCGCCCTGGCGGAGCGGTGCACGGACATCGGCCCGGACGCGCACCGGGCCGAACCGACGGCAGCCCGCGCGTCCGGCGACCGCGAGGCCGCCTACCTCTCCACTCTCGTCCGCCTCCTCTTCCCGTACGTCAAGCGCAGCGGCCGCGTCGCCGAGATGGAGGTGCTCGGACAGGCCGCCCTCGGCGCGGCGCGGCGGCTCGGGGACGAGGCCGCCGAGGCGTACGCGCTGGGCGACCTCGCCGGGCTGCACTTCCTGACCGGCCAGCAGAAGGACGCCCTGTGCCTCAACGACCAGGCCCTGGAGATCTGGCAACGGCTCGACGTGGTCTCCTGGATCCGCCGCTGCCTCAACAACCGGGGGCTGCTGCTGGAGGGGCTCGGACGGTACACCGAGTCCGGGGAAGCGCTGCGGCAGAGCCTGGAGTACTCGCGGCAGCTGAACGACCCTTACGGCGAGGCCGTCACCTACAGCCACCTGGGGAATCTGTACGAGCACACCGACCCCCGGGCCGCCATCGAGCAGCACCGGCGCTCGCTGGCGATCGGGGACGCGATCGGCGCCGTCATCGTGCAGCACTCAGCGCACTGCAACATCGGCTATGCCCACCTCACCCTCGGCGAACCGGCGGCCGCCGCCGTGCACTTCGAGGAGAGCCTGCGCATCCTCGGCGGCCACGGCGACTGGCACGGCGAGTCCCAGACCCGGCTCGGCCTGGTCCGCGCGCTGCGTCGGCTGGGCCGCGACGAACGCGCCGGGCGCGAGTGCGCGGAACTGCTCCGCCGGGCGGACGACCGCGCCGACCGATATACGGGCGGTCTCGCCCGCCACCAGTACGGGCTCCTGCTGCGCGGGCGGGGGCGCGTCGAGGAGGCGTACGAGGAGTGGCGCGCCGCCCTCACCGCTCTGGACGGGACGGACGAGAAGGCGGTCGTGGCGGAACTGCGCGAGCTGCTCGGCGAAAGCTGCTGACCGCCGGTCATCTCCTCGCCGGCCTCACTGGCCTGGTCGGCCCGGCCGGTCTCGCCGGCTGCGGAGTCACTTGGCGTCCGCATAGCACTCCACCACCGCCGTAGTGAACGGGAACCGGACCGGTGTCTCCCCAAAGGTCAGCCGTCCCGCCAGGTCGCCCGCCTCCCGGATCGCCGCCACGACGGCCTCGGCCTCCTCCTCGGGGCAGTGCACGATCACCTCGTCGTGCTGGAAGAAGACCAGCTCGGCCGCCATGTCCGCGCAGGTCCGGCGCAGCGCGGCGAGCAGCAGCAGGGCCCAGTCGGCGGCGCTGCCCTGGACGACGAAGTTGCGGGCGAAGCGGCCGCGGGCGCGGGCGTTGGTGGAGGCGTAGCCGGGAACCCACTGCTGTCCCTCGGACTCGTCGTCCCCGACGGGGATGCCCGCCTCCTCCTCCGCGTCCTCGCCCGCCCCCGCCGCGGGCGGACAGGTCCGCCCCAGCCAGGTTCTGACGAGCCGCCCCTCCTCACCGGCCCGAGCGGCCTCGTCGACGTACGCCACCGCCTTGGGGAAGCGGCGCCGGAGCGCAGCGAGGTTCTTCAGGCCGTCGCCGGAGGTCTGGCCGTAGACCGCGCCGAGCACGGCGAGCTTGGCCTGGTCGCGGTCGCCGGAGAAGGCGCGGTCGGAGACGGACTGGTACAGGTCGGCCTCGCGGCCGGCCACCTCCATCAGCCCGGGATCGCGGGAGATCGCGGCCAGGACCCGCGGTTCCATCTGGTCGGCGTCGGCCACCACCAGCCGCCAGCCCGGGTCGGCGACCACGGCCCGCCGTATCACCTTGGGGATCTGCAGCGCGCCTCCGCCGTTGGTCACCCAGCGCCCGGTGACCGTCCCGCCCGCGAGGAACTCCGGCCGGAACCGCCCTTCCCGCACCCAGTCCTGCAGCCAGGACCAGCCGTGCGCGACCCAGATCCGGTACAGCTTCTTGTACTCGAGCAGCGGCTTCACGGCCGGATGGTCGACGGAGGCGATCTCCCAGCGGCGCGTGGACTTCACCTTGATCCCGGCCTGTGCGAAGGCCTTGACCACGTCGGCGGGCAGATCGGGCCGCACCCGGCGGCCGAACGCGGCCGACACCTCGTCCGCGAGTTCGGCCAGCCGGCGGGGCTCTCCGCCGCCCGTGTACCGCTCGCCGAGCAGTTCGCGCAGCAGCTCGCGGTGGACGTCCGCGCTCCAGGGCAGGCCCGCGCGGTTCATCTCGGCGGCCACCAGCATCCCCGCCGACTCGGCGGCGGTCAGCAGCCGCATCCGGTCGGGATGGGCGGTCGCGTCGTGCCGCCGCTGCTGGTCGGCGTAGACCGCGAGGAGGTCGGTGAGCGGCAGGCGGGAGCCCTGCGGCTCGAACAACGGAGACTGCGCGCCCGGTTCGGCGGCGCGCAGCGGTGGATCAGGCGGTACGGGGCCGCCGCGCAGCCGGGCCAGGGCGGCGGCCGCCGAGCGTGGCTCGCCGTACCGCCCTTCGTGGCCCAGCAGGAGTGTCTCGGCGTCCTCGATGTCGTAGCACCGCTCCACTCGCACCCCCGTGGCGAGCAGACGCGGATAGACCTCGGGGGTCGACCGCCACACCCAGCGCGTCACCTCCGGTCGGCTCCGCACCGCCTCGGCGAGATCCTTCTCCCGCCGCACCGGACCGACGGGCAACCCGTCCGGACCGAGGGCGGCGAGCTCTGCGCCACCGTCCTCGGCCGGGGCGAGAGCCCAGCGGTCGGTCATGGTCGCGAGTGTGGCAGGTGGCACTGACAATCGGCCGTGACCTGCGGTTTCAGTCCTCCGACTGCTCCTGTTCCCGCGTCTGCGCCAGCTGGGACAGCACCTTGGCGACGAATTGCTCGGTCTTCTGCTTGCTGACGCCGAGGCCGCTGAGGACGCCCTCGCCGTGCTCGTACTCCAGCAGTGCCAGCAGGAGGTGCTCGGTGCCGATGTAGTTGTGGCCGAGGCGGAGGGCCTCGCGGAAGGTGAGTTCCAGGGGCTTCTTGGCGGCGGCGCCGTACGGGATCAGCTCGGGCACGTCCTCCGACGCCGGCGGCAGCGCGGCGGTGGCCGCCCGGCGGACGGCGTCGAAGGAGACACCCTGCTCGTCGAGCGCCTTCGCGGCGAGGCTCTCGGGCTCGGCGAGCAGGCCCAGGACGAGGTGCTCGGGCAGGACCTCGGCGTTCCGCGCGGCCTTGGCCTCGTTGTGTGCGGCCATGACCACGTGCTGGGCGCGCGCGGTGTAGCGGCTGAAGCCCTGGGCGGGGTCGAGGTCGGTCGACTCCTTCGGCACGAACCGCTTCTGCGCCGCCTGCCGGGTGACGCCCATGCTCTTGCCGATGTCCGTCCAGGACGCGCCCGAACGCCGTGCCTGGTCGACGAAGTGGCCGATCAGGTGGTCGGCGACGTCGTCCAGGTGGTCGGCGGCGATCACCGCGTCCTGGAGCTGGTCGAGGGGTTCGGTGTGGACCTTCTTGATGGCCTCGATGAGGTCGTCGAGACGTACGGATGCCTTGCCGAGAGGGTTCGTCGTCATGTGTCAACCGTAGGTTGACAGTCCAGCAGTGTCAACCCGGAGTTGACATGCCGTGTAGTCGCCAGGGCTTCGGGTCGGCGGTCACGCCCCGGGTTGCTACGCCTCCGGGTGCTCGTACATCACCGCCAGCACCCCGTGCACCCGTTCGTCGCCCGCGTCCTCCTCCATCTCGTCGATCAACTCGGCCAGCGTGTCCCGCAACCGCTGTGCCCGCTCGGGGGACAGGCGTAGATGCCGGAGGGTGAGCAGCGGGTCCCCGGGGGCGCGGTCCAGTTCCTGGGCGACCGCGCCGAGCAGCGCCGCCGTGCCCGCCGCCTGCGGCTCGGCGACCCGAAGGCGCCGTCCGACCCGCCGGTAGTACTGCTCGGTCCCGCCACGCACCCGGCGTGTCTCCACGATCCGTACGAGCCCCGCTTCGCGCAGCACCTTCAGGTGGTGACCCACGCTGCCCTTGGCCACCCCGAGCCGCACCGCCAGCTGGCTGATGGTGGCGGCCTGGTGGGTCAGGGCGAAGAGCAGCCGCTGCCGCAGGGGGTGGGCGAGTGCGGCGAACTGGCCGGGTGCGGAGATCTCCAGTACGTCCTCGACGCCGGTGTCGTGCTCCGGCTCGTGCTCGGTCATGCATCAAGCGTCTAATTCTCTTGACGCTTTTGCAAGTCCGGTGCTCTACTCCCCGCCATGACCACTCTGACGCCCGGCACGCCCGACGCCCCGGTCCCTGTCCCCCACGTCCCCGACGTCCCCGCTTCCGTCGTCCCCGTCGTCCCTGTCGACGACATCGCCGCCGTCGTCGAGGAGACCGCCCGCCTCGTCGCCGAGCACTACGTCTTCCCGGAGGTCGCCGACCGACTCGCCGCGCTGCTGCGCCGCCGCCTGGCGGAGGGGGCGTACGACGTCGACGGCGCCGAGGAGCTCGGCGTCCGGGTCACCACGGACCTCCAGTCGGACAACGGCGATCTGCATCTGCGCCTCAAGTACCACCCCGAGCCGGTCCCCCAGGAGCAGGGCGAGGCCACGCTGGCCGCCATGCGCCGCCGTTTCGACGCCTCGCTGGGCGGTGCCCCGCGCGTGGAGCTGCTGACCGGTGGGGCCGCACTCCTCGAACTGGCCCCCGCGCTCTTCCCCCTCGCCTGGGCCGCCGAACCGCTGTCGGCCGCGCTCACCCTGGTCGCGCGCGCGGACGCGCTGATCCTGGACCTCAGGGCGAACGGCGGCGGCGACCCGGCGACGGTGGCCTTCGTCTGCAGCTACCTGCTCGACGAGCCCACCCATCTGAACACCCAGTACGCGCGCGTGGGGGAGCGCTACGACCAGTCCTGGAGCCTGCCGTACGTCCCGGGTGCCCGGTTCGGCGGGACCAAGCCGGTGTACGTGCTCACCAGCGGCCGCACCTTCTCCGGCGCCGAGGAACTGGCCTACAACCTCCAGCAGTTGGGCCGTGCGGTGATCGTGGGGGAGACGACCAGGGGTGGGGCGCACCCCTGTGAGGGCTGGACCGTCCACCCGCACCTGGAGGCCACCGTCCCGGTCGGCCGCTCGATCAACCCGGTGTCCGGCACCAACTGGGAGGGCACGGGCGTGCGCCCGGACATCCCGTGCGCGGCCGCGGACGCCCTCGACCGGGCCCTGCTGGAGCTGGCGGGATCCTGACAGGGCTCCGGAGTTGTCCACAGGCTGTGGACGACCGTCGTCCGCTGTCGGCGGCACGTGGCACGATCGACGGGTGAGCAGCACGACCAGCACCGTCGAGCGAGCCTTCCGGGCCGCCCTCTACGACGACACCGATTCCGGCCTCGACACGGGGGCGTCCCTCCTCGCGGCCGACCCCGCCGCGGACACCGAACTCGCGCGGCGGGGCCAGGAGTTCATGGCGGGGGCCTGGCGGCGCGGCTGGCAGCCCGCCGACGTCGTACGGCTCGTGCGGCGCGAGCTGGACGACGTGCACGTACACCTGGCGGCGGAGCTGATCCGGGCACAGGCGCCGCACGACCGCCCGCGCGGCCCCCGCTGGACCGCCCAGCTGGACGCCCTCCCGGCCCCGGCCGGTCCCGCGCGCGGGGGTGACCGGTTCTCGCGCGCGACCGCCGTCCTGCAGCTGTACCGCCTGCTGCTGCGCCTGCCCGCCCTGGAGCCCCTGGAGGAGCCGCGCCAGGAGCACCGGCCCGCCGCCTCCCGCATGCTCACCCGTATCCGCGCGCTGCTCGCCAAGGCGGAGGCGACCGGGTATCCCGAGGAGGCGGAGGCGCTGAGCGCCAAGGCGCAGGAGCTGATGGCCCGGCACAGCATCGACGAGGCGCTGCTCGCGGCGGACGTGCCCGCGGGGGACGCGCCCGGCGCCTGCCGGATCGGTGTCGAGCCGCCGTACGAGCAGGCCAAGGCGGTGCTGCTGGACGCCGTCGCCACCGCCAACCACTGCCGTGCCGTGTGGAACGAGCCCCTCGGCTTTTCCACGGTCGTCGGCTTCGAACCCGACCTGGAGGTGGTCGAACTCCTCTACACCTCGCTGCTGGTGCAGGCCACGCACGCGATGACGAAGGCCGAGGCGGCCCAGCGAGCGGGTGGACGCAAGCGGACCAAGACCTTCAGGCAGTCGTTCCTGGCGGCCTATGCCCACCGCGTCGGCGACCGCCTCGCGGCCGTCGCGGGAACCCAGGTCACCCAGGACCTGCTCCCGGTCCTGGCCACCCGCGAGACAGCCGTCACCCACCGCATGGAGCGCCTCTTCCCGGAGACCACCACGACCCGTCTGCGCGGAGTGAGCGACGCGGCCGGCTGGACGGAGGGGGCCCGGGCGGCGGACCGCGCGCAGGTCAAGGCCCGCCCGCGGCTCGGCTGACCCCCGTCCGTCCGCCGCTGGGGCCCGGATCAGTCACCGGCCTGCTGGAAGGCGCTCACGGAGGCGTCCGGGGCGCCCGCGCTTCCCTTCCCCGCGACGGGGCCGTACGACCAGGGGAAGCTCTGGCTGGTGCCGGAGCCGGGCAGGCTGATCTTCACCGTCTTGGCCTCCAGGCCGGTCTTGTCACCGGCCTTGCCGCGCACGTAACTGATGGTGAAGGACGCGGAGTCGCCCTTGGCAAGCTTCAGCTTCTGCGCCTTCGCGCCCTTCAGCGCGGGGACCGTGGCCGAGGTACTGCCCGCGTGCAGCTCGACGCCGGCGAAGCCGTCCAGGGTGCACGCGGCGCTCTGGTTGGTGATGCTGACCGGCACCTCGCCCGTGTCACCGGCCGCCGGGGCCACGCTCGCCGTCCCGATCTGCACGGAGACTTTGCCGATCCTGCATGCCGAGCTGTTCGTGCCCGTGCCCTTGTCGCTGCCGCCGCCGTCGTCGCAGGCGGTCAGGACGAGGGCGGCGGCGACCGCGGTGACGGTGAGCGTAATGGCGCGCATGAGTGAGTCCCTGTCGAGGTCGTGACGGTGCCCCAGCATCATGGCGCCTGGACCTGAGAACGGGTCGCGCGCCCCTCCGCTCGGCGGCGGTCGCTCAGGATCCGAGGTTCGTCGGCAGCCCGGACGGCAGCTTCCCGCCCTCGGCCTTGGTGTACGTCTCCTTGCCGGCCTTGCCGGACCAGGTCACCTTCATGGTGGTCTTCGTCATCGAGTCCACCATTCCGGTGCCCCGGTCCTTGCTGCCGTCGGTGCAGGTCAGATGGATCATCTGCATGCCCGCCTCCTCGCCCGCGGTGCCGCTGCACACGGTGCCGCCGGTCGCGAAGAGCCCGGCCTGCTTGCCGGTGACGATCAGGGCCACGGCCTTGCCGTCCGCCGTGGTGAGCCAGCTGCCCTGCAGCTTGCCGGACGAGGACGTCGTGCCGCTCGTGCTGTCGCCGGTGCCTGCCGTCGACGTCGACGTCGGTGCCGCGGACGCGCTCGGGCCGGCCGACGAGTCGTCCTTGGAGCCACCGCCGCCGCTGCACGCGGTCAGCGCGAGCGCGCCCGCCAGTCCCGCGGCCGTGGCCGCGATCCGCATCCTCGTAGTCGCCGAAGTCACTGGAAGCTCCCAAGCTGTAGCCGGTCGGACGCCCGGTTGGCCGGAACGACCGCAGCAAGCTACCAGGGCTCACCGGGCGGACTTCCGGATGCCAGGTAGGTATCCGCTGTGAGCTTGCTACCTCGGGGCGGCTGCTGACGGCCGGGCCCACCCCTGCATGGGTAGGGGATTACCTACGTTTGACGCGTAGGGAATCTCCTACCTATCGTCCTGCCCATGAACATCACCCACGCCTCCTTCGTCACCCTCCCCGTCGCCGACCAGGACCGCGCCCTGCGCTTCTACCGGGACGTCCTCGGCTTCGAGGTCACCGCCGACCTGGACCTGCCCCAGGGCCGGTGGCTCCAGGTCGCACCCAAGGGCGCGCAGACCGTCTTCACGCTCTCCGGTCCGGGCATGGGCGATTTCGAGCCCGGTTCGACCCGGGGGATCATGTTGGTGACGACCGACGTCGATGCCGACTGCGCCAGGCTCGCCGAGGCCGGCACCGACGTGCAGGGGCCGGACGACCTCCCGTGGGGGCGGATGGCCTCCTTCCGGGACCCGGACGGCAACGGTCTGATGCTGCTCACGGAGGCTCAGCGCTAGGAAAGCGGGAAAGGACGGGGCATGACGACGACAGGGGCCGTCGAGGACCGGATCTTCGCCGCGCTTGCCAACGCCACCCGCCGTGAGGTGCTGCGACTGCTGCGCGAGCAGGGGCCCCAGCCCGTGCAGGCCCTTGCCGACCACTTCGACATGCGCCGCCCCAGTCTCTCGGAACACCTCAAGTTGCTCCGGGAGGCCGGCCTCGTCTCCGAGCAGCGCTCCGGGCGGCAGCGCATCTACCGCCTGGAGGCGGCCCCGCTCGCCGACCTGCAGGACTGGCTCCACCCGTACGAGCGGTTCTGGCGCGACCGGCTGACGGGGCTCGGCGAACTGCTCGACCGCATGCCCGACGATGACCTGTCATGAGCCACCCCCCGGCCGAGGACGACCTCACCAACATCCGCGTCGACCAGTTCCTCCCGCACCCGCCCGCGAAGGTGTGGCGCGCCCTCACCGAGCCGGAACTCCTCGTTCAGTGGCAGATGCCCGGGGCGGAGAATTTCCGCCTGGAGGTCGGGCACCGGTACCGGTTGACCTCGGTCCCGCGTCCCAACGCCCGCTTCTCCGGCATCGTCGACGTGCAGGTTCTCGCCTACGACACCGAGCGGATGCTGTCCGTCCGGTGGGCCGATGCCGATCCGGCCAATCCCGCGGACTGGACCATCACGTGGACGCTGGAACAGGAAGGGCGCGGCACGCGTCTCTTCCTAGTACATGAGGGATTCGATCCGGACGATCCGGCACAGATGATGGCGCGGAAGATCATGGACGGGGGCTGGCGTTCGCATGTCCTGCAGGCTCTGGGGCACACGCTGGAACAGATTCGGTAAAGCAGTCGTCAAAGCTGTAACCGGAAGAACACCCCCCGTGCACGTGCATCTGCCCATGCATCTGCACATGAACAAGGTTATGATCCGGGTCAGTTGACTACAGCATCTATGGCCACATCAGCCAGTGCACCACCGGGGAGCGACCTGTGGACCGCGACGTTGACGGCGTGTACGGGGGGTACGACGTGTACAACGGCATGGCTGCCGCGCAGCTGGACGGAGTGGCCTGGCAGAAGAGCAGGCACAGCAACTCGCAGGGATCCTGCGTGGAGTTCGCCCGGTTGCCGGGCGGGGAGGTGGCCGTGCGCAACTCGCGCTTTCCGGACGGCCCCGCCCTCGTCTACACACGCGCGGAGATCGAGGCGATGCTCCTCGGTGTCAAGGACGGCGAGTTCGACCACCTGATAGCGAGCTGACGCCGGTCGGCCCGGGAGCATGCCGGGCCAATCCGGGCATAACGTCGGGTAACGCGCGTAGAAACGCGACGTCGGACGACGTCGCGTTTCGTCATTCGGCCGGCTGGAGCCGGAACAGCGCCCAGACGACCTTGCCGTTGAGCGTGCCCGCGAGCGGGTGCCAGCCCCAGCTGTCGCTGAAGGAGTCGACCAGGAACAGCCCGCGGCCGGACTCGGCGGAGAAGTCGTCCGAGTTACGGGCGACCGGGGTGTCGTGGCTGGGATCACGCACCGCGCACACCAGCCGCTCGGTCCACCGCATCAGGTGCAGCCGCACGGACGGGGTCTGCTCCCCGCCGCAGCCGGCGTCGCCCGGCAGCGCGTGCCGCAGGGCGTTGGTGACGAGTTCCGAGACGACCAGGCATATGTCGTCGAAGCGGTCGCCCACGTCCCACTGGTCGAGCGTTCTGCGGGTGAACAGCCGGGCCTCGCGCACCGCTTCGTAGCGGGCGGGCAGAGCACAGGAGGCGGCGTTGGACACGGCCGCGGGGTCCAGCGGCGGAAGGCCCTGCCGTAACGGCTCGAGCATGGTCGATCCATTCGTCCCCATGCGAGGCACTCCCGGGAATTCGCGGTCGTTGCGATGCAGCGGTGGCGCGAGACCATGCTTTCGGATGCGCACAGCAGATGCAAGGGCAGATGCACGTGCACGAGACCGAATTGAGCGCTCCCGTACCGCTTGTTGGCCATTTTTTCCGCCAACTTCATGCACTTGGCTCACCGCTGACTTGCATCTTCCTGTGCGGAAACTTTGGCCTCTTTCCGTTTCCGTAACCAGACGAGTACTGCTCGAAGTGTTTTAGTGGCAGACTTCGGGCCCTGAAGACGGGTTGGGGAGGCTGGCGAACGTGAGCGCGGGAGAGCCCGGATCGGTGGTGCGGCGCATGCTGCTCGGCTCGCAACTCAGGCGACTGCGAGAGGCACGGGGGATCACGCGTGAGGCGGCCGGGTACTCGATCCGCGCTTCGGAATCGAAGATCAGCCGGATGGAGTTGGGCCGGGTGAGCTTCAAGACACGGGATGTCGAGGACCTGCTGACGCTGTACGGCATCACGGACGAGGTGGAGCGCGAGTCGCTGCTCTCCCTCGCCCGGGAGGCCAACGTCGCGGGCTGGTGGCACAGCTATTCCGATGTGCTGCCGAGCTGGTTCCCCACCTATGTGGGCCTGGAGGGCGCCGCCTCGCTGATCCGGGCGTACGAGGTGCAGTTCGTGCACGGTCTGCTGCAGACCGAGGAGTACGCCCGCGCGGTCGTCCGGCGCGGAATGAAAGGCGCGAGCGTCGCCGACGTCGAGCGGCGCGTGACGCTGCGCCTGGAGCGGCAGAAGTACCTCGTCTCCGAGAACGCCCCCGACTTCCACATCGTCCTCGACGAGGCCGCCCTGCGCCGGCCGTACGGCGACCGCGAGGTGATGCGCGACCAGCTCCAGCACCTGATCGACATCTCCGAGCGGCCCAACGTGCGGCTGCAGATCATGCCGTTCAGTTTCGGCGGCCACTCCGGGGAGAGCGGCGCGTTCACCATCCTCAGCTTCCCGGAGTCGGATCTGTCCGACGTCGTGTATCTGGAGCAGCTCACCAGCGCGCTGTATCTGGACAAGCGCGAGGACGTCGCCCAGTACGAGCAGGCCCTCAAGGAGCTTCAGCAGGACAGTCCCGGGCCGGACGAGAGCCGGGACCTGCTGCGGGGGCTGCTGCAGCTCTCCTGACTTTCGAGGTCTTGACTTCGCACGCTCGTTTCCCCAGGTGACGCCACAACTCACCGTAAACACAAGTACGATGACGTGTGATCAGTCATATAAGACCGATCGGATCGTGAAGTTGATCGGGTGTCTGTCTCGACTGCTTAGGCAGTAAGGGGATCGAGGGATCACATGTCGTCCTGCTTCACCGACCTGGCCCAGCAGTACATCGACGGTGAGTGGCGCCCGGGCACCGGTTCCTGGGACATCATCGACTTCAACCCGTACGACGGCGAGAAGCTGGCCTCGATCACGATAGCCACCATCGACGAGGTCGATGAGGCCTACCGGGCGGCCGCCCGTGCCCAGCAGGAGTGGGCCGACACCAACCCCTACGCCCGCCGCGTCTTCTTCGAGAAGGTCCTGCGCCTGGTCGAGGAGCGGGAGGGCGAGATCACCGAGATGATCATCGCCGAGCTCGGCGGCACGCACCTGAAGGCGGGATTCGAGATCCATCTCGCCAAGGAGTTCCTGCGCGAGGCGGCCCAGCTGGCGCTGCGCGGCGAGGGCAGACTCCTGCCGTCGCCGATCGACGGCAAGGAGAACCGTCTCTACCGCGTCCCGGTCGGCGTGGTGGGTGTGATCAGCCCCTTCAACTTCCCCTTCCTGCTGTCGATCAAGCCCGTCGCCGCGGCCCTCGCCCTCGGCAACGCCGTCGTCCTCAAGCCGCATCAGGACACCCCGATCTGCGGCGGCACGCTGATCGCGAAGCTCTTCGAGGACGCGGGTCTGCCGCCCGGCCTGCTGAACGTCGTGCTCACCGACATAGCCGAGATAGGCGACGCCTTCATAGAGCACCCGGTCCCCAAACTGATCTCCTTCACCGGCTCCGACAAGGTCGGCCGGCACATCGCCACCGTCTGCGCCGCGCAGCTCAAGCGCACGGTCCTCGAACTGGGCGGAAACAGCGCGCTCGTGGTCCTCGACGACGCGGACATCGACTACGCGGTCGACGCGGCCGTCTTCAGCCGGTACGTCGACCAGGGCCAGGTCTGCATGGCCGCCAACCGTGTCCTGGTGGACCGCTCGGTCGCGGACGAGTTCACCGAGAAGTTCGTCGCCAAGGTCAGGACCCTGAAGACCGGCGACCCGAGCGACCCGCAGACCGTCATCGGCCCGGTCATCAACTCCCTTCAGGCCAACGCGATCTCGGCCGCCATCGAGCAGGCCGTCGCCGAGGGCGCCACGGTCCTGGTGCGCGGCACGACGACCGACAACCTGGTGGAGCCCTCCGTCCTGACGGACGTGCCGACCGACTCCTCGCTCCTGCACAAGGAGATTTTCGGCCCCGTCGCCCTGCTGGTCCCGTTCGACGGCGAGGAGGACGCGGTCCGCATCGTCAACGACACCCCGTACGGCCTGAGCGGAGCCGTCCACACGGCCGACATCGAGCGGGGCGTGGCGTTCGCCAAGCGGGTCGACACCGGCATGTTCCATGTGAACGACGGCACCGTCCACGACGAGCCGCTCGTCCCCTTCGGCGGCGAGAAGCACTCCGGCATCGGCCGGCTCAACGGCGAGACGACCCTGGACGCCTTCACCACGCTGAAGTGGATCTCGGTGCAGCACGGGCGGACCGCGTTCCCGTTCTAGGACCGGACAGGCCCTGCCGACTTGAGGACAGAAGCTGACCGCAAGGGTCCGTAACGTCATCGATGTCAGGCAAGAGAAAGCCGTTGGACCCGATGAAAGGGGCCGGTCATGGTCACTCACGTGCGAGCCGAGGCGCAGGGCGACGAGCGGGGGGCGCTGCTCTCCTTCCTCGCCGAGCAGCGCGGAGGCATCCGGCGGGCGGTGCTCGGGCTGACGGACGAGCAGGCCACCGGCAGGCCCAGCGCCAGCGAACTGTCCCTCGCCGGGCTGGTCAAGCACGTGGCCGAGGTCGAGCAGGGCTGGGTCGCCCGCGCCAAGAGCGAGCCGCCGGCGGTCAAGCGGGACGAGTCGAACTGGCACGAGTGTTTCGCGCTGGCCGAGGGCGAGACCGTCGCCCAGCAACTGGCGTACTGGGAGGAGGTCGCGGCCGAGACCGAGAAGTTCGTCCGGTCCGTGCCCAGCCTCGACGACACCTTCCCGCTGCCGAACGACCCCTGGTTCCCGCCGGACGAGACCGTCTCCATGCGCTGGCTGGTCCTTCACCTGATCCGTGAGACGGCACGGCACGCCGGCCACGCCGACATCATCCGCGAGTCGCTTGACGGGAAGACGGCGTTCGAGCTGGTGGCCCAGGAGCAGGGCACGTCCTGGGGCTGACCCCGTTGGTCATACGCTGAACCGCATGTCAGCGATCCGTCTCCTAGTGCTGGGCGCCGTCCGCCAGCACGGGCGGGCCCACGGCTACCAGGTGCGCAACGACCTGGAGTACTGGGGCGCGCACGAGTGGTCCAACGCCAAGCCCGGCTCGATCTACCACGCCCTGAAGCAGATGGCCAAGCAGGGACTCCTGCACGCGCACGAGATCGCACCGTCCACGGCCGGGGGCCCGCCGCGGACCGAGTACGAGATCACGGACCGGGGGACCGAGGAGTTCTTCGGGCTGCTGCGGGAGTCCCTGGTCTCCTACGACCAGAAGACGGACATCCAGTCGGCGGCCATCGGTTTCCTCGTCGAGCTGCCGCGGGACGAGGCGGTGGCCCTGCTCAAGGAGCGGATCCGCCGGATCGAGCAGTGGCGGGCCGCCGTCACCGAGCACTACATCCCCGAGGACGGCCCCGAGAAGCTGGGGCACATCGGCGAGATCATGAACCTGTGGGTCCACACGGCCGACTCGGACGCCGCCTGGACCCGCGGGCTCATCGAGCGCCTCGAACGCGGTGCCTACACCTTCGCCGGCGAGGGCGAGCCCTTCGTGGGCGTCCTGGCGGAGGGGCAGGAGAACCCGTACGCGACGGGGGAACGGCATCCGGAGGACGACCGCTGATCGGGTCCGGCCGTTCCCCGGCCTCCGGCGTCAGTGGTGGAAGCCGGTGGCCGCCTCCTTGTCCCGGGTCAACGGATGCGGCTGCCGGCGCAGCTCCGGCAGCAGCCGGCCCAGGTCCTCGACGAACATGTCGGCGAGGTCCTGGGAGAAGCCGTTGCGGCACACCACCCGCAGGACGGACAGGTCCTCCCGGTTGGCCGGGAAGGTGTACGCGGGCACCAGCCAGCCGCTCTCGCGCAGCCGCCGGGAGACGTCGAAGACGTCGTACGACGTCACCTCCGGGGCGGTGGTGAAGGCGAACACCGGCAGTTCGTCGCCCCGGGTCAGCAGCCGGAAGTCGCCGAGCGCCTCGATCCGTTCGGCGAGCCCGGTCGCCACGTCCCGCGTGGTCTGCTGCACGGCCCGGTAGCCCTCGCGGCCCAGCCGCAGGAACGTGTAGTACTGCGCGACCACCTGGGCGCCGGGGCGGGAGAAGTTCAGCGCGAAGGTCGGCATGTCGCCGCCCAGGTAGTTGACGCGGAAGACGAGCTCCTCGGGCAGTGCCTCCCTGTCCCGCCACAGCGCCCAGCCGACGCCCGGGTAGACCAGGCCGTACTTGTGGCCGGAGGTGTTGATCGAGGTCACGCGCGGGAGCCGGAAGTCCCAGACCAGGTCCTCGTCCAGGAAGGGCGCGACCATGGCGCCGGACGCCCCGTCCACGTGCACCGGGATGTCGAGGCCGGTGCGCTCCTGCAGGGCGTCCAGGGCGGCGCACAGGTCCGCGATCGGCTCGTACGACCCGTCGAAGGTGGAGCCGAGGATGCCGACGACCCCGATGGTGTTCTCGTCGCACAGCTCGGCCGCCGCCTGCGGGTCCAGGTGGTAACGGTCGCCCTCCATGGGGACCAGGCGGGCCTCCACCTCCCAGAAGTTGCAGAACTTCTCCCAGCAGACCTGGACGTTGATCCCCATGACGAGATTGGGCCGCACGTCGTGCGCCGGGTAGCGGTCGGCGTTGCGCTGCGCCCAGCGCCGCTTGAGCGCCATCCCGGCGAGCATGCACGCCTCGCTGGAGCCGGTCGTCGAACAGCCCACGGCGGCCGAGGGATCGGGCGCGTTCCACAGGTCGGCGAGCATGGCCACGCAGCGTTTCTCCAGCTCGGCCGTGCGCGGGTACTCGTCCTTGTCGATCATGTTCTTGTCGCGGCACTCCGCCATCAGGATCCCCGCCTGCGGCTCCATCCAGGTGGTGACGAACGTGGCCAGATTCAGCCGGGAGTTGCCGTCCAGCATCAGCTCGTCGTGCACCACCTGATACGCCGTGTTGGGCGGCAGCGGCGCGTCCGGGAGCCGGTGCGTCGGCGGGGCCTCGGTCATGCCGACGACCGGATTGGCCTCCCCGTAGAACGGGTTGATGGACACGGTCCGCTGTTCGTGCTTCTCCGGACCCTTGTGCAGTGCCATGTTCGTTTCTCCTCGGAGGGGAAGAAAGGGCTGTCGAGAAAGGGGCTGTCGAGAGAGGAAGAAAGTGCGGTCAAGAGGGGAAGAAGGGGTGGGCTGTTCGGTCGCTCACCGGATCGCCGTCCCGTCCGGCCGCAGCTGCATCTGCTGCCGCCCCGTCACCAGCAGCCAGGCCGGCAGTGAGGCGATGCACAGCAGGATGAGGATCGCCGGCGAGGCGCCGAGGACCGCGGCGGTGAACAGGCTCAGCCAGCCCTGACGGGTGACGGCCAGGAGCATGCCCAGCACGCCGGCCGCCACGCCCACGGCGGGTTGTACGCCGGGCACCAGGGCGTGGGCGCACAGGCCGAGGGCCGTGCCCACGAACACGGCGGGGAAGATCCGGCCGCCGCGGAAGCCGCAGGTCGCGGCGACCGTCAGGGCGGCCAGCTTCACCACCGTCATCGTGGCGAACTG
Source organism: Streptomyces sp. NPDC086549 (assembly GCF_044746205.1). Classification (NCBI taxonomy): domain Bacteria; kingdom Bacillati; phylum Actinomycetota; class Actinomycetes; order Kitasatosporales; family Streptomycetaceae; genus Streptomyces; species Streptomyces sp. NPDC086549. The sequence continues at coordinate 203,045 of NZ_JBIVBS010000015.1, forward strand.
CCCGGCCGTCCAGCCCTCCGGGTCGCGCGCCAGCTCCGCGACCTGGTCCAGACCCTTGAAGAGCGTCAGCGGGCCTCCCAGGGCCCCCAGCGCGCCCAGGACGAGCCCGCCCGCCGGAAGCATCAGCATCGGGTGCCGCAGCCGCTGGAAGGCCGTGTGGAGGTACGGGAAGGCGTGGACGGCGCACATGCCGAGGAGCGCGCCGACCGTCGCGACGACGACCGCCGCCAGCACGTCGCCCTCGTACGGCTTGTCGATCGGGGGCAGATGGAGGTCGAGGGACGCGTGGTGGACCAGGTCGGTCGTCAGGGCGCCGGCCGCGGCGGCGGCCAGGGGAGCGAAGAGGTTGTCCCACAGCAGCCCCTTGATCTGCTGCCCGGCCAGCGCCTCGGATATGACCAGGGCCGCCCCCACCGGCGTGCCGAACAGCGCGCCGAGCGTCGCCGCCTCCGCCAGTGCCACCCACAGCCCGCCCGGCAGCCGGGGCAGGCACCGGGGGCCCAGCCACACGGCCAGCCCGATGTTCACGGCGATGATCGGGTTCTCGGGGCCGAGGCTGGGACCGCCCGCGAGCATCAGGGCCGCCGCGAGCAGCAGGCCCGGCAGCACGACGGGCGGCAGCGCGGGCGCGTTCAGCCCCATGGTGGCCGGGTCGGGCCCCGCGTGCCCCGGCACCTTCCACACCACCAGTCCGACCGCGATGCCGGTCGCGGTGAGCATGACGAAGATCCACAGTACGGAGTATCGGCCGATTCCCAGGGCGTCGGGCAGGTTCTGCCACAGCACGCCCTTTAGTTTCTCGGCCGCCACGCTCACTCCGACGAACAGCAGGCTCGACACCACGCCCACGAGGAGGGCGGGCAGGATGAGCGGCAGCAGGGCGCGCGCGGGGGTGGCGGGAGCGGTGGGGAGCGCCTGCTGCGCGGAGTCCTGGGCCACGGGCTCACCATAAAGGGACGAAACGGGCGCAACATCCGGAGGGATGCGGGCGGGGCACTCCGGAAAACGGGCTTGCACCTCACGTCACGTGAGGGCCCACCGTGGAGCGCATACCGAGAGAAGGAGCGGAAGTGAGCTACTCCGTGGGGCAGGTCGCCGGCTTCGCCGGAGTCACGGTGCGCACCCTGCACCACTACGACGAGATCGGCCTGCTCGCCCCGGGCGAGCGCAGCCACGCGGGCCACCGGCGCTACAGCGACGCCGACCTGGACCGGCTGCAGCAGATCCTGTTCTACCGGGAGCTCGGCTTCCCGCTCGACGAGGTCGCGGCCCTGCTCGACGACCCGGACGCGGACCCGCGCGCACACCTGCGCCGCCAGCACGAACTGCTGACCGCCCGGATCGAGAAGCTGCAGAAGATGGCCGCGGCCGTGGAGCACGCCATGGAGGCACGCACGATGGGCATCAACCTCACACCCGAGGAGAGGTTCGAGGTCTTCGGGGACAAGGACCCCGAGCAGTACGCCGAGGAGGCGGAGCAGCGGTGGGGCGGCACCGAGGCGTACGCGGAGTCGCAGCGCCGCGCCGCCCGCTACACCAAGGAGGACTGGAAGCGCCTGCAGGCCGAGGTCGACGACTGGACGCAGCGCTACGTCGCCCTCATGACCGACGGCGGGCAGCCGTCCGGCGAGGCGGCCATGGACCTGGCCGAGGAGCACCGCCGGCACATCGGCAAGTGGTTCTACGAGTGCCCGCACACCATGCACCGCTGTCTGGGCGCGATGTACGTCGCCGACGAGCGCTTCAAGGCGTTCTACGACGGCATGCGGCCCGGGCTCGCCGATCACCTGAGCGAGGCGATCGCGGCGAATGCCGACCGGCACCAGGCGTGATCCCCTGGCCCGGGATGAGGTCTACACCCGGGCCAGGACCACCGCCGTCCCGTACGCGCACACCTCCGTGCCGACGTCCGCCGCCTCCGTCACGTCGAAGCGGAACATCAGCACCGCGTTGGCGCCACGCGCGCGTGCCTGCTCCACCAGCCGCTCCATGGCCTGGTTACGGGTCTGCACGAGCGTCTTGGTGAGCCCCTTGAGCTCGCCGCCGATCATCGACTTCAGACCCGCGCCGATCTGGCTGCCGAGGTGCCGGGAGCGCACGGTGAGCCCGAAGACCTCGCCGATGACCTGCTGCACCACGTACCCGGGCACGTCATTGGTGGTCACGACCAGCACATCCGACTGGGGCCCCTGGCCGCCGCCGTATTCGTCGATACCCATGGCTCACAGCTTTGTGCCAGCCGACGCACAGTGCATCCTGGAGGCACCGGTGGAACCTGGGGTGGACACATTGCGTTGATAGCTTTGTGCGGCCGTACCAAGGACGCCGTACCGCCTTCACCCCTCAGGAGCCCGGAACCGTGACGACGCTCGCCCTCGGCCCGAGCTGGCTGGACCCCAACACTCTTCTCAACACGTACAGCATCTGGGGCCTGCTCCTGGTCGTGTTCGCCGAGTCGGGCCTGTTGATCGGGTTCTTCCTGCCGGGTGACTCGCTGCTCTTCACCTGCGGTCTGCTGATCACGTCCGGGGACCTGGACTTCCCGCTGTGGGGCGCGATCGCCCTTATCTGCCTCGCCGCGGTCCTCGGCGACCAGGCGGGCTACATGTTCGGCAAGAAGGTGGGCCCGTCCCTCTTCAACCGCCCGGACTCCCGCCTCTTCAAGCAGGAGAACGTCACCAAGGCGCACGAGTTCTTCGAGAAGTACGGCCCGAAGTCCCTGGTCCTGGCCCGCTTCGTGCCCATCGTGCGCACGTTCACGCCGATCATCGCCGGCGTCAGCGGCATGAAGTACCGCTCGTTCCTGATCTTCAACGTCATCGGCGGCACCCTGTGGGGCGCGGGCGTGACCCTGCTCGGCTCCTGGCTGGGCAACATCGGCTTCGTCAACAAGAACATCGAGACGATCCTCATCCTGATCGTCCTCGTCTCGGTGGTCCCGATCGCCATCGAGTTCCTGCGGGCCCGCTCCAAGAACAAGAACAACCCGCCCGCCGAGCCCCCGGCCCGGCAGCAGCCCCTCCAGCAGCCCCAGGCCCCGGTCATGGACGACGCCACGACCCGGCTGCGCCGCGTCGAGCCGGAGTACCAGCAGCCGCAGCAGCAGCCGTACGGCTCGGACCAGCGCTACGACGAGTACTACGGGCAGTCCCAGCAGCAGCCCTACGCCCACCAGCACCCGCAGGGCTACGACCAGCACCAGCACCCGCAGGGCTACGACCAGCAGCAGTACCCCCAGGGTTACGACCAGCAGCAGCCGTACGGATCGCAGCAGGGCTACCAGCAGCAGTACCCGTACAACCAGCAGTAGGCCCTCAGAAGCCCCTCGTCCGCTTGGCGGCCCGGCGTACCGCGGCGGTGCCGCCCGGCACCCGCAGGAACAGCCGCGAGATCTCCGACCCCAGGTTCACCCCGATGGCGATGGCCATGGCCAGTGACGCGGCCTTGGCCAACGACACCAGCCCCTTGTCGACCTCGTTCTGCGCCATGGACAGCAGCCCGAAGTAGGTCGCCGAACCCGGCAGCAGCGGCCCGATCGCCGCGGTCGTGTACGGCAGCGCGGACGCGAACCGGTACCGTGACAGCAACTGTCCGAACAGCCCCACGAGCCCCGCCGCCACGGCCGTCGAGGCCACCGGCGAGATGCCGCCCGCATAGTGCATCGCGCCGTACACCGACCAGGCGACGCCCCCGTTGAGGGACACCGCCAGCACGGTGGATCGTTCCTGCTGAAGCAGTACGGCGAACGTCAGCGACAGCAGCATCGACGCGGCGATCTGCACCAGCGGCCGCTCGGAGATGTCCAGCGCCGCGTCCGGATTGAGCGTGCCGCCCACCTTCACGCCGAAGTACAGGACGACCAGCACGCCGATGACGATGCCGACGAAGAAGTACATGACCTCCAGCAGGCGCGCCGCCGCGGTGATGTAGAAGCCGGTCAGGCCGTCCTGCACGCCCGCCACCAGCGCCCGCCCGGGCAGCAGCGCGAACAGCCCACCGGTGATGACCGCGGACGCCTTCACGTCGACGTTCGCCAGCGTGAGCGCCACGCCTATCGCCGCGGGCGGCATCGCGGCCACCGTGAACTGGTAGAACTCCGGCAGCCCGCGCCCCGCGCACAGCCACGCCAGCCGGTCGCCGAGCATCGCGCCCAGCGCGGCCGCCACGAACACGATCAGGTCACCGCCGACCAGGACCGAGGCCGCGGCGGCCAGCAGCCCGCTCGCCCCGGTCAGCGCCCAGCCGGGGTACGGGTGGCGGTTGCGGCGGATCGCCGCGAGGCGCCGGTAGGCCTCCTCCAGGGAGACGTGGGTGTCCGGGTCGGTGAGGTCGTCCACGAGCCGGAAGACGGCCGACAGACGCGTGTAGTCGGTGCCCCGGCGGCGCACCGTCCGGGACGCCGTCACCGGGTCGTCCACCAGGGACGGCTGGTGCGAGATCGACAGCAGCGTGAAGGTGACGGTCGGCTCGCAGCGGTCCAGGCCGTACGCCCGGCAGACCGCGAACATCGCGGCCTCCACGTCCTCCGCGCCCTCGCCGCCCGCCAGCAGCAGCTCGCCGATGCGCAGGGTCAGGTCGAGCACGCGCGGGACGGCCGGGCCGCCCTCCTCCGCCCTCTGCACCGGCTCCGGCGCCGGCCGCTCCGCCACGGGCATGCGCAGCATCGTGCGCATCCGGTCCTGCCAGGGCGCATCCTTGATCAGGCTGACGGCCGGTATGCCCTCCGGCGGGGTGAAGACCGGCGGGGCCTGTCTGGCGCTGTACGTGTTCGGCACGCTGAACGCGGACCCTTCCGGCTCGGCGCCGGGCGGCTGCGGGGCGGCCAGTCCCTCGGGCAGGGCGAATTCGGAGGTCGTCTCGGACTCACCGCCGCCTCTGGGGACGGCGAGTCCCTTCGGAACGGCGAACTCGGACGTGACCTCGGAGTCGTAGGCGCTCCTGGCCTCGTCCGACTGCGGCTTGCGGTCCTCCGCGTCCGTCACTGAAGCAGCACTCCCTGTACGACAGTCCGACAAGCCTCAGTATGCGCACAGGGATGCGAACGGGCCGCACGCGTGCGCGTGCGGCCCGTTCGTACGGCAGGTGTCTCAGTGACCGCCGTGGTCCTTGAAGCGCTTGTACGACCGCTCGATCTCCAGCTCGGCGTCCGTGCGGCCCACCCAGTTGGCACCCTCGACCGACTTGCCGGGCTCCAGGTCCTTGTAGACCTCGAAGAAGTGCTGGATCTCCAGGCGGTCGAACTCCGACACGTGGTGGATGTCGCGCAGGTGCTCCACACGCGGGTCGGTGGCCGGCACGCACAGCAGCTTGTCGTCGCCGCCCGCCTCGTCCGTCATGCGGAACATGCCGATCGCGCGGCACTTGATCAGACAGCCCGGGAAGGTCGGCTCGTCCAGGATGACCAGCGCGTCCAGCGGGTCGCCGTCCTCGCCGAGGGTGTTCTCGACGAATCCGTAGTCGGTCGGGTAGGCGGTCGAGGTGAAGAGGCGACGGTCCAGGCGGATCCGACCGGTCTCGTGGTCCACCTCGTACTTGTTCCGCGAACCCTTCGGGATCTCGATCGTGACGTCGAACTCCACCGGTGGCTCCTCCATGATCAGCACATAGTTCTGGTGATTAAGTGTCCCTCACGCTGGTGTGTGATCGCGAAAGGGGCTGGTGGTTGTGCCAGAACTGAGGCCTTGGCGCGCCGCGAGACCGCATGTGGCGCGGATCGCGGGTGCCGTACGACCACGTCTGGCACGGGCCGCGGCGACCGCGAAGCCACAGGTCGCACGGGTGTCACGCGCCGTGGGACCACGGCTCGCGGCGCTCGTGCGGCCTCCCCGCCCGCGGTCCGTCAGGACCTGGCAGTACATCGCGGGCGCCACCACCGTCGGGCTGGCGCTGGCCTCCGGTGTGGTGACCGCGGCCGGCCCCTGGGACGCCAGCGGCCAGCGTACGGCCGAGCGGGACTGGGCCGCCGGGCAGGAGCGGGCAGGTGGCGCAGATCACGGCCGTACCTCCGGTACGGCGTCCAGGGCACCCCGGCCCGCCCCCAGCGCCGGATCCGTCCTGGCGGGCCTGGGCGGCGGCACGAACACCGTGCACACCAAGAACGCCCCGCCGGCCGGAAAGCCCTTCGCGGACGTCCTGGCCCCGCTCCTGGACGACCCGGCGCTCGGCGGCGTCCACACCGCGGCGGTGGTCGACGTGACCAGCGGCAAACGCCTGTACGGCTCCGGCGCCGGCACGGCCCTCACCCCCGCCTCCACCACGAAGATCGCCACCGCCGTCGCCGCCCTCTCCGCCCTGGGCGCCGACCACCGCTTCAGCACCCGGGCCGCCCTGGTGCCGGGCACCAAGGAACTCGTCCTGGTCGGCGGCGGCGACCCGACCCTCACCGCCCGCAAGAAGGCGGACGACTGGGCGAGCCTGCGCGCGCTGGCCGACGACACCGCCGCCGCCCTGAAGAAGCGCGGAGTCCGGAAGGTCACCCTCTCCTACGACACCACCCTGTACGCGGGCTCCGCGATCCACCCCATCGGCGTCAACGACAACCTCGCCCCGGTCAGCGCCCTGATGGCCGACGAAGGCAGGACCGACGACTCGACCAGCGGTCCGGTCGCCCGGGTGTCCGACCCGGCGGCGGACGCGGCCCGCAAGTTCGCCGGCTTCCTCGGCGACGCCGGAATCAGGACGACGCCCCCCGGCCCCTCCAAGGCCGGCCACGGCTCGACCACCCTCGCCACCGTCTCCTCGCCTCCGCTGTCCGCCCTGGTCGAACGCATGCTGACCAACAGCGACAACGACATCGCCGAGGCCCTGGCACGCCAGACGGCCCTCGCGAGCGGCGCGAAGGCGGACTTCGCGGGCGGCGGGGGCGCGATCGCCGCCCGGCTGAAGAAGCTGGGCCTGCCGATGTCCGGTGCGCGGTTCCACGACGGCAGCGGCCTCAACCGCGACGACAGACTGACCGCTGACCTGCTGACGGCCCTCCTCGTGAAGGCGGGCTCGGCGGACCACCCCGAGCTCCGTCCGGTCCTCACCGGCCTTCCCGTGGCAGGCTTCACCGGCACCCTCACCGCCCGCTACACGGATGGCGCGGCGGGCATCGTACGGGCCAAGACGGGCACCCTGACGGGCGTCAACACGCTGGCCGGCACGGTGGTCGACCAGGACGGCCGCCTCCTGGCCTTCGCCTTCCTGGCCTCGGACACGACGAGCCCGCTGGACGCCCAGGCGGCACTGGACAGAACCGCGACCGCGCTCGCGGGCTGCGGCTGCGGATAGGGGCGACGCGGTGCCGCGCCCGGACGGCCTGCGGCCACCGCGTGCCGGCACCGCCGACCGCCTGCTCTCGCAGCCTGCCCTCGCCGCGTGCCCCAACCGCCGTGGGCAGTCGTTCCACCCCGGGCACCGAACAAGGCACGCCAGCCCCGCCAAGCCCTCACAGCCTGCCCCAAGTGGGAACGCTCACGTACGGTTGACGCATGACGAGCATCGGTGGCACGGAGATGGTCGACTGGAATCTCGCGGTTGCGACCGCGACCCGGCTGGTACGGCCGGGCCCCGAGGTGAGCCGGGACGAGGCCCGGGCCGTCGTCGCGGAACTGCGCCGACACGCCAAGGCCTCCGAGCAACACGTCCGGGGCTTCACTCGTATGGGCACCGAGGAAACCCACGACACCCCTGTCCTCGTCGTCGACCGCCCCGGCTGGGTCCGGGCGAACGTCGCCGGGTTCCGGGAGATCCTCAAACCACTCCTCGACAAGATGCAGGAGCGGCGCGGAGGCACACCCGGCGGCGCGGTCCTCGGCGCCGTCGGCGGCAAGGTGACCGGCGTCGAACTCGGCATGCTGCTCTCCTTCCTGGCCTCCCGCGTCCTCGGCCAGTACGAGACCTTCGCCCCCGCCAGCCGCGAGCTCCCGGCCGGTGACAACGGCGGCGGCCGGCTGCTGCTGGTCGCGCCGAACATCGTCCACGTGGAGCGCGAACTCGACGTGGAGCCCCACGACTTCCGCCTGTGGGTGTGTCTGCACGAGGAGACGCACCGCACGCAGTTCACCGCCGTGCCCTGGCTGCGCGACCACCTCGAGGGTGAAATCCAGTCTTTCCTGGCGGAGACCGACGTCGACCCGATGACCGTCCTCGAACGCATCCGCGAGGCCGCCCAGTCGCTCGCCGGAGGCCGCCCCGAGGCCGAGGAGGACGACGGCGGACGGTCCTTCGTGGAACTGGTGCAGACCCCGGCCCAGCGCGAGATCCTCGGCCGCCTCACCGCCGTGATGTCCCTCCTGGAGGGCCACGCCGACTTCGTGATGGACGGGGTCGGTCCTCAGGTCGTACCGACCGTCGCGGAGATCCGCGAGAAGTTCCAGCAGCGCCGCGCCAAGGGCGCCTCACGCCTGGACACGACCCTGCGCAAGCTGCTGGGTCTGGACGCCAAACTCCGGCAGTACCGGGACGGCGAACGCTTCGTACGGGCCGTCGTCGACGAGGTCGGCATGGACGGGTTCAACCGGGTGTGGACCTCCCCGAACACCCTGCCGACCAAGGCGGAGATCGCCAAACCGGCGGACTGGGTCGCGCGGGTGCACCGCAGGCCGGAGTCGTGAAGCGCATGGGGAAGTCGTGAAACGAATCCGGCCGACGGCAGGCGAACGCCCCTCCAATCACCCGTCCGAGGGACCGTGAGCCATGGGTAGGCGTGCAATGCTCGGGGAACGGCCCGTTTCTGTCACCATCTACACACTCTGAGTGACAAAGACTCGGGTTCACCCCGACAACTTCATGAAGGGAACCGGACATGGGTCCCCATCCTGCGGTCGCGGCGATACGCCTGGCGGTCCGCCGCGTCCTCCACGACATCCTGACCGACCACAACCCCGACTCCCCGGGTGCCGGCTCCGGCTCCCAGAGCGCCGGTGACCGGAGCGGCACGTACGAGCGCCCCCCGTCCCCGCTCGTGCTCGTGGCGTGCTCCGGCGGCGCCGACTCCATGGCGCTCGCCTCCGCCCTCGCGTTCGAAGCGCCCAAGCTCGGCATCCGCGCCGGCGGGATCACCGTCGACCACGGTCTCCAGCCCGGCTCCGACCTGCGCGCCGCCGAGGTCGTCCTGAGGCTGCGCGAACTCGGCCTCGACCCGGCCGAGTCCGTCGCCGTGACCGTGGGCCGCGGAGGCGGCCCCGAAGCCGCCGCACGCGACGCCCGCTACGCCGCCCTCGACGCTGCCGCCGAACGCCACGGCGCCACCGCGATCCTGCTCGGCCACACCCGCGACGACCAGGCCGAAACCGTCCTGCTCGGCCTCGCCCGCGGCTCCGGCATCCGCTCCCTGTCCGGGATGGCCGCGGTCTCGGGGGCCGGCGGCCGCTACCGCCGCCCCTTCCTCCAGCTCGACCGGCAGACCGCCCGCAAGGCGTGCATGGTCCAGTCCCTGCCCGTCTGGGACGACCCCCACAACGCCGACCCGGCCTACACACGCTCCCGGCTCCGCCACGAGGGCCTGCCCGCCCTGGAGAAGGCGCTCGGCAAGGGCGTCGTCGAGGCCCTCGCCCGCACGGCCCAGCTCTCCCGGGACGACGCCGACGCCCTCGACGCCTGGGCCAGCCAGGCCGAGGCCTCCGTGCGCGACGCCACCGGCCGGCTGGAGTGCGCCAAGCTCTACGCCCTGCCGCCCGCCGTGCGCCGCCGCATCCTGCGCCGCGCCGCCATCGAGGCAGGCGCCCCGGCCGGTTCGCTGTTCGCCCGCCACATCGAGGAAGTCGACCGGTTGATCACCGGCTGGCGCGGTCAGGGGGCCATCAATCTCCCGGGCAAAGTCGTTGCCCAGCGACAGGGTGGCAGACTGGTGATTCGGCAAGGCTGAATCCGGACCCTCCCACCGGACCCGGCGAACGGGTCACGCGGACCCCGCACCGGGGTCGCGGCGGTGGCCCGGACCGGCCGGTGGGACGACCGAAAGTGATGCGGGTGGACGCGAAAGACATGGGTGCCGACCTCAAGCAGGTGCTCATCACCAAGGAAGAGATCGACGCGAAGCTGGCCGAGCTGGCCGCGAAGATCGACGCTGAGTACGAGGGCAAGGACCTGCTGCTCGTCGGCGTCCTCAAGGGCGCGGTGATGGTCATGGCCGACCTCGCCCGGGCGCTGTCCACCCCCGTCACCATGGACTGGATGGCCGTGTCGTCGTACGGCGCGGGCACCCAGTCCTCCGGTGTCGTCAGGATCCTCAAGGACCTCGACACCGACATCAAGGGCAAGCACGTCCTGATCGTCGAGGACATCATCGACTCCGGCCTGACCCTGTCGTGGCTGCTGTCCAACCTCGGCTCGCGCGAGCCGGAGTCGCTCAAGGTGTGCACGCTGCTGCGCAAGCCCGACGCCGCCAAGGTCGCCATCGACGTGGAGTGGGTCGGCTTCGACATCCCCAACGAGTTCGTCGTGGGCTACGGCCTCGACTACGCCGAGAAGTACCGCAACCTCCCGTTCGTCGGTACGCTCGCGCCTCACGTCTACGGCGGCTGAGCCTTAACGGGCCCAAGTTCGTAAGACGATCGGGAACCCCAGCGGGTTTCGCGCCGTTGGAGCATGCAGAGACGGGATTGGCAGCAGTCCTGTGCGGCTTCGCGCGACAATGCTGGGGTACCGTCAGAAGAACTGTCTTATCAAACTCACTATGGCAGGAGGGACGGGGCGGCACCGCTCCGTATGGATGGACGTGAAGCGATACTTCCGTGGGCCGGTCATGTGGATCGTGCTGGCCGTCCTTGCCGTGGTCGTGTTGATGCAGGTCGTCGGCTCGTCCGGCGGCTACAAGACGGTGGACACCGGCCAGGTCGTGGCAGCGATCAACGCCAACAAGGTCGAGTCGGCCAAACTCACCACCGGTGACGAGCAGACCATCAAGGTCACGCTCAAGGACGGTGTGAAGGTCGAAGGCAGCTCGAAGATCCAGGCGAGCTACATCGGCGACCAGGGCGTGACCATCGCCAACACGCTGCAGACCAAGTACCAGGACAAGCAGATCCCCGACGGGTACACCGTCTCCCCGACGAAGCAGAACGCCTTCGTCGGAGTCCTGCTCTCCCTGCTCCCCTTCGTCCTCATCGTGGTCGTCTTCCTGTTCCTGATGAATCAGATGCAGGGCGGCGGCTCCAGGGTCATGAACTTCGGCAAGTCCAAGGCCAAGCTCATCACCAAGGACACCCCGAAGACGACCTTCTCGGACGTCGCGGGCTGTGACGAGGCCGTCGAGGAGCTCCAGGAGATCAAGGAGTTCCTGCAGGAGCCGGCGAAGTTCCAGGCCGTCGGCGCCAAGATCCCCAAGGGCGTGCTCCTGTACGGCCGTCCCGGCACCGGCAAGACGCTGCTCGCGCGTGCCGTCGCCGGCGAGGCGGGGGTCCCCTTCTACTCGATCTCCGGTTCCGACTTCGTCGAGATGTTCGTCGGTGTCGGTGCCTCCCGAGTCCGTGACCTGTTCGAGCAGGCCAAGGCGAACGCCCCGGCGATCGTCTTCGTCGACGAGATCGACGCGGTCGGCCGCCACCGCGGCGCCGGCCTCGGCGGTGGTCACGACGAGCGCGAGCAGACCCTGAACCAGCTGCTCGTCGAGATGGACGGCTTCGACGTCAAGGGCGGCGTGATCCTCATCGCCGCGACGAACCGCCCCGACATCCTCGACCCGGCCCTCCTGCGCCCCGGACGCTTCGACCGCCAGATCGCGGTCGACCCGCCGGACCTGCAGGGCCGTCTGGAGATCCTCAAGGTCCACCAGAAGGGCAAGCCGGTCGCCCCGGACGTCGACCTCGCGGCGGTCGCCCGCCGCACCCCGGGCTTCACCGGTGCCGACCTGAGCAACGTCCTCAACGAGGCGGCCCTGCTCACGGCCCGCAGCGACAAGAAGCTGATCGACAACTCCATGCTGGACGAGGCGATCGACCGCGTGGTCGCGGGCCCGCAGAAGCGGACCCGGATCATGTCGGACAAGGAGAAGAAGATCACCGCGTACCACGAGGGCGGACACGCCCTGGTCGCGGCGGCCTCGCCGAACTCCGACCCGGTCCACAAGATCACGATCCTGTCCCGCGGCCGCGCCCTCGGCTACACGATGGTGCTCCCGGACGAGGACAAGTACTCCACGACGCGCAACGAGATGCTCGACCAGCTGGCGTACATGCTGGGCGGCCGCGCGGCCGAGGAGCTCGTCTTCCACGACCCGACCACGGGTGCCGCGAACGACATCGAGAAGGCCACCGCCACCGCCCGCGCGATGGTCACCCAGTACGGCATGACCGAGCGCCTGGGTGCGATCAAGTTCGGCGGCGACAACACCGAGCCGTTCCTCGGCCGTGAGATGGCTCACCAGCGCGACTACTCGGAAGAGGTCGCCGCGCTGGTGGACGAGGAAGTCAAGAAGCTCATCGAGAACGCGCACAACGAGGCTTGGGAGATCCTGGTCGAGAACCGCGACGTCCTCGACAACCTCGTCCTGGCCCTCCTGGAGAAGGAGACGCTCGGCAAGGAGGAGATCGCCGAGGTCTTCGCCACGATCCACAAGCGCCCGCCGCGGCCCGCCTGGACCGGCTCCTCCCGCCGTACGCCTTCCACCCGCCCGCCGGTGCTCTCCCCGAAGGAGCTGGCGCTGACCAACGGCGCGAACGGCGCGACGCCGGCGATCAGCACCGTCAAGTCCACGGTGTCCGAGTCCGCCCCGGTGACGGAGCAGGCTCCGGAGGACCGCCCGGAAAGCTGACCGTCCACTGGTGAGGCCCCAGCGGCCTCACCAGGACCGGAATGGATGCCGCGTCTCCCGAGGCTCTAGCCTGGGGGGCGCGGCATTTCGCATGTCCGCACTTAGGAGACATAGGAACGAGGCACCAGATGATCGACCCCGTGACGCTGGACGGCGAGGGCACCATCGGCGAATTCGACGAGAAGCGTGCCGAGAACGCCGTACGCGAACTCCTGATCGCGGTCGGCGAGGACCCGGACCGCGAGGGCCTGAAAGACACTCCGGCGCGGGTGGCACGGGCGTACCGGGAGCTTTTGGCGGGGCTTCGGCAGGAGCCCGAGGACGTCCTGACGACGACGTTCGATCTGGGGCACGACGAGATGGTCCTGGTGAAGGACATCGAGATCGTCAGTCTCTGTGAACATCATCTTCTGCCATTCCACGGCGTCGCTCACGTCGGGTACATCCCGGCCGAGACCGGCAAGATCACCGGCCTGTCGAAGCTGGCGCGTCTCGTCGAGGTGTACGCACGCCGTCCGCAGGTGCAGGAACGACTCACCACGCAGATCGCGGACTCCCTGATGCGGATCCTGGAGGCGCGGGGCGCGATCGTCGTCATCGAGGCCGAGCACATGTGCATGTCGGTGCGCGGTATCCGCAAGCCCGGCGCCAAGACCACGACGTCGGCGGTGCGGGGTCAGCTTCGGGACGCCACGACCCGTGCCGAGGCCATGAGCCTGATACTGGCTCGCTGACGCCCGGCGCTCACGCCGCCGGTTCCGCCCCCGGGTGGTTGTGGTCCTCGTCCTCGGGGAGCTTGCACACGCGCTCCAGGAAGAGGGCGGCCGCTATGACGGCGATGCCGGCCAGGACCGAGAGGGCGGCGTAGATGGCCTGGTCGCGGCGGGCGGGGATGTCGAGCTGCTCCAGCAGGAAGACGCCCGTGCCGCCGTACATACCGGCGACGAGGGCGGCGACCAGGGCGCTGGCCTGGCCGAAGACGACCGCGCGGGCGGCCATCAGGGGGTCTACGCCCTTGGCTCCGGGCCGGCGCTCGCGCTGGGCCTTGAGGCGGGCGCGGAGAGAGAGCGCCGTGGCGAGGAGCACCGCGGCGATCAGGGCGAGGACGATGGGGGCGGCCAGGGGGACGCTGGGAAGGGTCCCGATCGAGTTCCAGAGGCGGGCGCCCGCCCAGGACAGGACTCCGGCCACGACGAACACGCCGACCAGCACCCTGATGCGCAGCTCTCTCACGGTGTTCCTTCAGCTCCCCCGGAGTATGTGGTCGTCTCGGCCCTTGACCTTAACGACTACTCGGGCAGTCGGAGTTCCAGGTCCTCGCGGGCTTCGACGCCGACGCGCGTGACGGTGCCCAGGAGCTCGGCGACCGCGCCGCGGCCGGGCAGCTGGGCGTCGGGGTCCACGTCGTGCCACGGAGCCAGCACGAAAGCGCGCTCGTGGGCGCGCGGGTGGGGGAGCGTGAGGTGCGGGTCGGCGGAGACGACGTCGGCGTACGCGACGATGTCCACGTCGAGGGTGCGGGGACCCCAGCGCTGGTCCCGGACGCGGTTGAAGGCCTCCTCGACGGCGTGCGCCCGCTCCAGGAGGGAGGACGGGGGCAGGGTGGTCTTCAGGACCACGACCGCGTTGTAGTACGAGGGCTGGCTGCCGGGCTCCACGCCCCAGGGCTCCGTCTCGTACACCGGGGAGACGGCCTTGATGCGGACGCCCGGGGTGTCCTCCAGGGCGTCGATGGCGCCCTGGAGGGTCTCCAGGCGGTTGCCGAGGTTGGAGCCGATGGAGATCACGGCCCGTTTGGGGTTGCTCAGAGTCGTGTCGGCGGCGTCGACCTGCTCGACGACGGAGGCGGGTACCGGCTGTACGGTCGGGTCGCTGGGGCCCTGCGTGAAGGATGCGGTCATACTCGGCTCCGGGTGATGGTGACGGTCACGTCGTCGAAGGGGACGGTGATCGGGGCGTCCGGCTTGTGGACGCAGACCTCGACCTCCATGACCCCTTCGTGCTTCAGGCAGGCCTGGGCGATGCGCTCGGCGAGGGTTTCGATGAGGTTCACCGGTCGGCCCTCGACCTCGGCCACGACCTCTTCGGCCACGATGCCGTAGTGCACGGTCTTCGCCAGGTCGTCGTCGGCCGCGGCCGGCCGGGTGTCCAGGCCGAGGACGAGGTCCACGATGAAGGTCTGGCCTTCTTCGCGCTCCTTGGGGAACACACCGTGGTGCCCGCGGGCCCTCAGGCCGCGCAGCGCGACTCGATCCACGCGAATCACTCCTGCAATCGTCGGTAACGGCCGGTCCGTGCCGTGTGCGGACGGCACACCGGCCTCAGACGAATCTACCTGCGGGCACTGACAGAGCCAGGCTTCAGGGGCGCGGGCCCCGGCCGGGGCCGAGAGGGTTCATCGCGCGTTTCCCCTGGGGAACCCGGTGGCTCATGGGCTGGTAGCCCCCCTTACCCGCGAGTTCGTGATTCCAACCACTTCTTGGTCCTTGCGGGCGCCTACCCACTCAGGCCGGTGTGTCGTCGCTCTCGTCCTCGCCGTTTTCGGCCATCACGGGGGAGGCGTGGTGTGACCAGATCTTCCAGCCGAGCGGGGTACGGCGGAAGACGTTAGTGGCGACGACCAGCTGGCCCACGAGGGGGCCGAGCTCCGCGCCGCCGTCAAGGGCGGGGCCGCCGCTGAGGATGTTCTCGGTACAGGTCACCAGGGCGGTGTCACCGGTGACGGAGACGTGGACGTCGGTGAGGAAGAACTGGATGTACTCGGTGTTCGCCATGATCAGCGCGTACGACCTGAGGACCTCGCCGCGGCCCGTGAGCACCGGCCAGCCCGGGTGCACGCAGGAGATGACACCGGCGTCCGCCGGGTCGTGGTACTCCTCGTCGACACCGAGGTCGGACGGGGTGAGCCAGAGCGAGGACAGTTCTTCGAAGTCGCCCCGCTCCATCGCCTCGTAGAAGGCGGTGTTGGCGAGTTCGACCTGCTCGACATCGGTGTGGGGGGCGCTCACCGGGCTCCTTCGGCGCCGTGTTCCGGCGACGCTGAGGCAGGGGACGGGGTGCTTTCGCCGGAGCCTGTGCCGGGCGCGCGCTCCGCTTCGCGTGCCGGGCGCAGACTGTCCGGTCCTGGCGCGTTCTCGACGGGACGTGCCCCGCGGGGCGCCCTCTCTCCCCGCGCACTCGCCGCCAGGTGCGCCCCGGGCGAACCATCGGCGCCCGGCGCGCTGCCCGCTTCGCGTGCCTCTTCCACGGCCCGCGCGACCCGTACCGCGTCCGCTGTGGCGCGCACCTCGTGGACGCGTACCGCCCACGCTCCGGCCTGCGCCGCGAGTGCGGAGACGGCTGCCGTGGCGGCGTCGCGCTCGCGGGCCGGCGGGGGCGCTCCCTCCGGGCCCGCCAGCACCCGGCCGAGGAACCGCTTGCGGGAGGCGGCGACGAGGAGCGGATACCCCAGAGCGCGGAGGCGGTCGAGGTGGGCGAGGAGGGCGAGGTCGTGCTCGGCCTCCTTGGAGAAGCCGAGGCCGGGGTCGACGACGATGCGGTCGGGGGTGATGCCGCCGCGCAGGACGGCCTCCACGCGCGCGTGGAGTTCGTCGACGACTTCGGCCACGACGTCCTCGTACACGCCCTTGACGTTGCCGCCCCCCAGCAAGCCGCGCCAGTGCATGACCACGAAGGGGGCGCCGCAGGCCGCGACGGCCGGGATCATCGCGGGGTCGGCGAGGCCGCCGCTGACGTCGTTGACGAGGGCGGCGCCGGCCGCGAGGGCCTGTTCGGCCACGGAGGCGCGCATGGTGTCGACGGAGACGACGGCGCCCTCGGAGGCGAGGCCGCGGACGACGGGGACGACCCGCCGGAGTTCCTCGGCCTCGTCGACGCGGGTGGCGCCGGGGCGGGTGGACTCGCCGCCGACGTCGACCAGGTCCGCGCCCTCGGCGACCAGTTCGAGCCCGTGCTTGACGGCGGAGGTCGTGTCGAACCAGCGGCCGCCGTCGGAGAAGGAGTCGGGGGTCACGTTCACGACCCCCATGACCGCGCAGCGGTCCCATGCCGGAAGGCCCGCCACTCGGCCGCGCCCGCTCTGGTTGCTCATATGTTCAGCGTAGGCCCAGGCTCCAGGCCTCAGGCCCCGTGGTCCGAGCGAAGGCCCCTGGGCTGGAGGGGTGGGGCTTCCGCTCGGGCCTGTCCCGGTCATGCCGCTCTGACGTCCCGTTCCGCCATGCCGTGGGCGCATGGGCGCGGGGTGGGCCTGCGGCGGCGCAGGAAGCGCGGCAGTGGCAGGGCGAGGTCGACGAAGCCCTCCGCCTGCATGGCGGCGAACCCGATGCGGGGCAGGTCGCCGGAGGCCCGGTAGACCACGAAGCGCGGCTCCCAGCGCGGCTGGAACTTGGCGTTGAACTTGTAGAGCGACTCGATCTGGAACCAGCGGGACAGGAACACCAGCAGTCCGCGCCAGGCGCGCAGCACCGGGCCCGCGCCGATCTTCTCGCCGCGTGCCAGCGCGGAGCGGAACATCGCGAAGTTCAGCGAGACGCGGGTGATGCCGAACTTCGGGGCCGCCTGGAGTGCGGCCGCGATCAGCAGTTCGTTCATGCCGGGGTCGGCCGAGCGGTCGCGGCGCATGAGGTCCAGGGACACGCCGTCGGTGCCCCAGGGCACGAAGTGCAGGATCGCCTTCAAGTCGCCGTACTCGCCGGGCTGGTCGTCGGCCTTGTGGGCGGTGGCGATCAGGCAGTCCCCGTCGGACGGGTCGCCGATCCGGCCGAGCGCCATGGAGAAGCCGCGCTCGGTGTCGGTGCCGCGCCAGTCCTCCGCGGCGCGCCGGATCCGGTCCAGCTCGGCTTCGCCCAGGTCACGGATGCGCCGTACGCGGGTTTCGTAGCCGGCCCGCTCGATGCGCTTGACCATCTGGCGCACGTTGCGCATCGCGCGTCCGGCGAGCGAGAAATCCGCGACGTCGACCACCGCCTCGTCGCCCAGTTCGAGGGCGTCCAGGCCGGTCTCGCGGGTCCACACCTCGCCGCCGGTCTCCGAGCAGCCCATGACGGCGGGCGTCCAGGAGTGTGCCTTGGCCTCGTCCATGAAGCGCTCGATGGCGCCCGGCCAGGCCTCGACGTCGCCGATGGGGTCGCCGCTGGCGAGCATCACGCCGGAGACGACTCGGTACGTCACCGCGGCCTTGCCGCTGGGCGAGAACACGACGGCCTTGTCGCGGCGCAGGGCGAAGTGGCCGAGGGAGTCGCGGCGGCCGTGCTTCTCCAGGAGCGCCCGCAGCCGGGCCTCGTCCTCCTCGGTCAGCCGCGCGGCCGGGTGTTCGGGCCGGAAGGCCAGGTAGCTGGTGGTGATCGCGGTGATCCAGCCGAGGGCGCCCAGCGAGAAGGCGACGGTCCAGGAGGTGTCGCCCTGGTAGTCCACCGGACCTTCGAAGCCGAACAGGCCGTACAGGACGTGCGTCAGGCGATCGGCCACGCTCGGGTCGCCGATGGTGCGCTCGGGGTGGACGCTGACGATGACCATGCCGAGGACGAGGGAACCGGCGCCCATGAGGACGAAGTTGGCGAGCGCTCGCCACCGGCTGCGCGGGTCGGGCAGGGCCGCGAACTCGTCGCGGTGGCGCAGCAGCGGCACGAGCAGCGCCAGGGAGATGAGCGCTCCTACGACGGAGTGCCGGTACACGAACTGGGCGGCCGCGCCGGCCGGCAGGAGCGCGACGGCGGCCCGCCACGCTCGCCGCTTGCGCCGTTTGAGCCCGTGCGCGAGCAGCAGCAACAGCACGCCGGTGCTGAGCGAGAGCGCCGCGGCGAACGGTCCGAGCGCGCCGGGCAGTACTTCGGCCAAGGCGTGCATACGGCTGTGACGGAAGCGCGGGAACACGCCCGCCGCAATGTCCAGGACGCCCACCAGTGCGCACGCCCGGCCGACCAGGGCGGGGACGGCCTCGGGGCGTGGACCGCGCAGTATGCGCCGCGCCACGCTTGATCGGGTCGGAACCCCGCCTGACATTTCCCCATCTATCCTGACAGACATCGCATCCCGTAGTTCTGCGAGAGACCTTGAACCCGGTGCCGATAGGGGCATCCGGCGACATTGCGCCCTCTAGGACGGTGTCTCGGGGAGAGAGGTTCACTCCCCGTCGGAAAGCCGGTTCAAAGGCCAAGGAAAGTCCAGGGCAAGCCCTCGCTACGAAAGCGTCGGCCTGCTGTGGGCGGAAAGCGCAGGCAGGTACAGCTCATGGGTCTCACGAGCAACAATGTGCTGGTGCTGGCGGTCGTACTCGCCATACTGCTGTTCGTCGGCACGGTGTGGCTGTGGCCGCAGCTGGCACGGCGGAACTGGCGGGCCGTCAGCGGACGCGTCGGTCTGCTCCTGGCGACCCAGTTGACGCTCTTCGCCTCCCTGGGGATCGCCGCCAACCAGGCCTTCGGCTTCTACTCCACCTGGGCGGACCTGTTCGGCAGGGAGACGGACCAGGGTGTCGTCGTCGACCATTCGATCGGCGGCGCGCCCGGCGGCCCGCTCCAAGTGGTGAGCACGGCACGGGTGCAGGGGGCGAGCGGATCGCGCCCGCAGCTGGCCGGGCAGGTCCAGAAGGTGGACATCGTCGGGCGTACGACGCATATCGCCACGCCTGCGTATGTGTACCTGCCGCCGGAGTACTTCCAGCCGCAGTACCGCACGCGTACGTTCCCCGCCGCCGTCGTGCTGACCGGTTACCCGGGAACGGCGCAGGCCCTGGTGGACAAGCTGCACTACCCGAGTACGGCCCAGGAACTGGCCAAGAACGGGCGCATGCAGCCGATGATCCTGGTCATGCTGCGGCCGACGGTGGCGCCGCCCCGCGACACGGAATGCGTGGACATTCCGGGCGGCCCGCGGACCGAGACGTTCTTCGCCAAGGATCTGCCCGACGCCGTGCTGGCCCACTACAGGGTGGGTAAAAAGCCGGGCAGCTGGGGGATCATCGGCGACTCCACCGGCGGTTACTGCGCGCTGAAGCTCGCCATGCACCACCCGGACGTGTACGCGGCGGGCGCGGGCCTCTCCCCCTACTACAAGGCGCCGATCGACCCCACGACCGGCGACCTCTTCCGCGGTGACAGGAATCTGCGGAATCGTGCCGACTTGTGGTGGTGCCTCAAGCATCACCCCGCGCCCAACACCTCACTGCTCGTCAGCAGCAGCAGGATCGGCGAGCACAACTACAAGGACACGCTCAGGTTCATCGATCAGGTGCAGGCCACGAACCGGACCCGGATCGCGTCGATCATCCTGGACAGCGGCGGGCACAACTTCAACACGTGGCGGCGCGAGATTCCGGCCACGTTGCAGTGGATGAGCGGGCGGCTGAGCGACCGCTGAAAGTGATCTTGTCGAATTCGGTGGCCCGCTGACCGTTCGTGTCGCTCCCGATGCCGTGTGGAGGCTTCGGTGTGGCTGTGTTTTTACGATGCGGGGCACCACGATTCGCCTACGCGCGGTAAGTTTCTGGCCATGCCACGTGGACGTCACCGCCATTCCCCGCCTCTGCACCGGCTGTTGCCGCCTTCGGTGATCGCAGGCGTCTCCCTCGTCTGCGCCTTCGGCCCCTGGGTGTTCTCGGATCCGGGCGCGCTGCGCGTCATCGCCGCCTCCGCCGCGGCGGTCGCGGTCGTCGGTGCCGCCGTCATGCGCCGCTGGGACGCGCAGGCGGGCAAGCAGGTCGCCGACCTCGCGCGCGGGCGGGCGAGCGACGAGTGGCGCCATGAGGAGCGGGTCGCCGAGCTGGAGACCGACCTGGAGGAGTCGCGCGAGCTGCGCACCAAGCTGGAGCAGCGGCTGCGTGCGAAGCGGGCCGAGCTGGCCGGGCTGCGCAATGAGCACGCGGCGCTGCTGCGGCGGTACGCCACCGCGGAGACCGAGCGGGCGAGCGCCCTGGAGGGCCGCCGGCTGCTGGAGATAGAGACGGTCGAACCGTCCCGTGCGCTGCCGCCCGCGCCGGAGCCCGAGCCCGCGCAGGAGACCACGCCCGAGACCGACGCCGCCGAAGCTGCCGAGGCTGTCGAGGAGGAGAAGCCCGCGGTTCCCGCCGTGTTCTCGCCCGAGGGTTCCCGGCTGTTCCTGCGCGCCAAGGCGGCGCTGTCCCGGTTCGACGACGGAGACAAGGCCGCCAAGGCCGGGTCCGCCGCCAAAGGAGACGGCGTCGCGGGCGAGGTGAAGGGGGCGGCGGCCGAGGTGGCGGCCGACGGCGCGAGGGCGGAGTCCGTGCAGGCGTCCGTGCAGGCGCACGTGCAGGCGTCCGCACAAGCGTCCGTGCAGGAGCCGGTTCAGGAAGCCGACCGGGAGTCCGGCCGGGAGCCCTCCCGGGAGGACGAGGCGCAGGGGCAGCCCGAGGCGGTCGACGAGCACGAGCACGCGGCCGCCGCCACCACGACGGAGCCGGCCCCGCCCGCCGCGTCCGTGCGACAGCCCGAAGGGCACTTCACGGTGCCGACCGCGGTGGCCGTCCTGCCGGCCGCGCCCATGCCGCGCCCGCTGGTCACGGGCGGGTTCGACTTCTTCGGTACGCAGAAGGGCTCGCCGAGCACGGCGTTCGACGCCGTGCAGAACGAGGACCTCGCCGACGTGGTCGGCCAGGAGGCGCTCGCCCTGCACAAGGCCGAGGCCGAAGCCGCCTTCAAGCCCTTCGACGAGGAGTCGCGCGGTGTCGGCCAGGTCATCGACCTGACCGCCCACGACGAGACGGAGCAGATCGACATGCAGGGGCTGCGCACCGCGGCTTCCTGAGGCAGTGGGCCGCTATGAGGCGGCCCGGTCTGCGACCGCGCCGCCTGTCCCCGCTACAGGCGGCGCGTTTCTCTGCACCGGCGCGTCTTTGTGAAGCGGTCGGGCTTCCCGAGCGGGGCGCGTGTGGTCGTCGGTGTGAGGTGAGCGGTTCGGGCCGGTTCAGGCCATCCACCGGTCCGGCTGGGCGTTCCTGCGCCCCGTCCGCGAGCGCTCCGCCTGTCCCCGGAGCAGTTCCGCCGCCTCCTGAGCGTCCCGCAGGCGGGCCGTCACGGTCTTGTCGGCCCCGGTGTCCACATGAACGTCGGCGAGCCGCCAGAGGCGCTCCCAGGGGCCCTGAGTGAGCCGTACGCTCTGGACCTTGGCGTGCGGGACCAGGGCAAGGTTCCGGCGGAGCAGGCCGTGCCGGGCGGCGAAGACGGTGTCGGTGACCGCGATGCCGTGACCGCGCCACCACAGGGGCAGGCACCGCCCGGCCCGCCGCGGCGGCCGCGCCGGGGACCCGAGCGGCGGCACGGTCACCCCGGGCAGCACGCGCGCCACGACCGACTCGGCCACCGCGCGCGGGGCGACCGGCACCAGGACCGAGTTCGAGGACCCGGCCACGTCCAGTTCCACCCGCACCCAGCCGCGCCGTCGCCACAGCAGCGGCTCCACGATCCGTACGGTCTGCACCCGCCCCGGCGGCACCGTCTCGTGCGTGCGGTCGAGCAGCCCGTGGTCGATGCGCAGCCCGTCCGGGGACTCGCCCACCGTCCAGTCGTACTCGGCGACGAACCGTCCCGCGCTGCGCGCGACCGCCGCGCCGAGCAGCGGCAGGCCGGTGGCGAGGACCGTCACCACACTGTGGGTGGCCAGCCACAGCACCGGCGGTACGACGAGCGCGGTGATCAGGGAGCCCCAGGCCGCGCCCGTCAGCACCAGGGAGATCGCAAGGTCGCGCGCGGGCAGGCGCATCAGCTCGCGCGCCGGCGCCTCACCGACCTCGTGCGCCGTCTCGGGTGCGAAACCGGCCGCGCGCGCGAGCAGCTCCGCGCGCAGCGTGCGGGCCTCGTCCTCGCCCAGAAAGGCCAGTTCGTCCTTCTTGTCGGCACCGACCACATCGATCCTGAGCTTCGCGACACCCGCCACGCGCGCGAGGAGCGGCCGGGTCACGTCGACGGCCTGGATCCGCTCCAGCCGTATGTGCGCGGTGCGCCGGAACAACAGACCGGTGCGGATGCGCAGTTCGCTGTCGGTCACCGCGAAGTACGTGAACCACCAGGAGAGGAAGCCGTAGAGGGAGGCCGCCGGGACCAGGACGGCGAGCCCGGCCAGGAGCATGGTCGTGGTCAGCCTCGTCAGCTGCGCCTGTGCCTGGTTCGGGTCGTGCGCGGCCCACCCGGCGATCAGCGCGACCGGCGCCCACGCACGCCGGAACGGTGTCACGGGGTGCAGCCGCCGTTCGGTCGCGGCCGGGACGCGCCGGACGCCGTCGTCGAGGCCCGGGGCCGTCACAGGCCCGCCGATCGGGCCTCGCCCAGCTCGGTGAGCCGGTCGCGCAGCCGCTCCGCCTCGGCCGGGTCGAGGCCGGGGATGGTGGCGTCGGTGGCCGCGGCCGCGGTGTGCAGCTGCACGCCGGCCAGCCCGAAGTGCCGCTCGACGGGACCGGACCTGACCTCCACGAGCTGCATCCGCCCGTACGGCACGACGGTCTCCTCGCGCCACAGGACACCGCGGCTGATCAGCAGGTCGTCGGCCCGCTCGGCGTACCGCCAGGAGCGCCAGTTGCGGCCGAGGAGCACCCAGCCCCAGGCCATCAGGGCCAGCGGCAGCAGCGCGAAACCGGCCCAGGCCGGCCCGGCGAACAGGCCCAGCAACAGCCCCAGGGCCAGGGTCGGCGGCCCCAGCCACACCACTAGCAACAGCCGCCTCATGCGCAGCAGGCCCGACGGCAGCCCGGTCCAGACCGGCTCGGTTTCTATCGCCTCGGCACTTTCCGGGCTCCCCGTCTCCATGCGCACAGCCTACGTAGGGGAAACTGTGTCCATGACTCCTACGACGGAGACCACGGTCGGGATCGGCGGCGCGGCGGAGAGCACCGACATGGTGCTGAACATCGGCCCGCAGCACCCCTCCACGCACGGCGTGCTGCGGCTGCGGCTCGTGCTGGACGGCGAGCGCATCGTGCACGCGGAGCCGGTGATCGGCTATATGCACCGGGGCGCGGAGAAGCTCTTCGAGGCCCGCGACTACCGGCAGATCATCATGCTCGCCAACCGCCACGACTGGCTGTCGGCGTTCTCGAACGAGCTGGGCGTGGTCCTCGCCGTGGAGCGGATGCTCGGCATGGAGGTGCCCGAGCGCGCGGTGTGGACGCGCACGCTGCTGGCCGAGCTGAACCGGGTGCTGAACCACCTGATGTTCCTCGGGTCGTACCCGCTGGAGCTGGGCGGTATCACCCCGATCTTCTACGCCTTCACGGAGCGCGAGGAACTCCAGCACGTCATGGAGGAGGTCTCCGGCGGGCGCATGCACTACATGTTCAACCGCGTCGGCGGCCTCAAGGAGGACCTGCCCGCCGGGTGGACCTCACGCGCGCGTGCCTCGGTCGGGGCTCTGCGCTCCCGTATGGACCGGTTCGACGACCTGGTGCTCGGCAACGAGATCTTCCGGGGGCGCACGCGGGGCGTGGGCGTCCTCTCGCCGGAGATCGTGCACGCGTACGGCGTGAGCGGGCCCCTCGCGCGCGCTTCGGGCGTCGACTTCGACCTGCGCCGCGACGAGCCGTACCTCGCGTACGGCGACCTGCAGGACACCCTTGAGGTCGTCACCCGGCAGGACGGCGACTGCCTCGCCCGCTTCGAGTGCCTCCTGGAGCAGACCCACAACTCCCTCGACCTCGCGGACGCCTGCCTCGACCGGCTCGCCGAACTGCCGCCCGGACCGATCAACCAGCGGCTCCCGAAGGTCCTCAAGGCGCCCGAGGGCCACACCTACGCGTGGACCGAGAACCCGCTCGGCATCAACGGCTACTACCTGGTCAGCAAGGGCGAGAAGACCCCGTACAGGCTGAAGCTGCGCTCGGCCTCGTACAACAACATCCAGGCCCTGACCGAGCTGCTGCCGGGAACGCTGGTCGCCGACATGGTGGCGATCCTGGGGTCGATGTTCTTCGTGGTCGGGGACATCGACAAGTAGGCCGGCCCAGAGACGAGCGGGCCGGCCCAGAGACAAGCGGGCCGCCCTAGAGAAGTGCGTCCGGAATTCCAACCGGCTGGAGCAGCCAGCCGAAGCCGCCCAGCCCGCCCGGCGCGGTGAGCTCGGCGGCCTGGCCGGCGCTCGCGAGGGCGCGCACGTATGCCGAGGGGTCTGTGGAGGCGAGCGCGAGTGGGGGGCGTGTGCCTTCGATGCCGAGGGCGCGGAGCGCGTCGCGTTGCGTGAGCAGGCGTGCGCCGGAGAGAGTGCGCGCCGTGTGGAGCGTCGCGCAGGAGTCCAGTGCGACGTGCGCCGTGAGGTCGCACGACCCGTCCGGCAAGGGCGCCGTCTCGCGGCCCTCCCGGAAGCCGGTGAGCGTCCCGAACGGGGGGCGTGCGCCCGCGGTGTGCGCGTAGTCCACGGCCACCGCGAGCCCCCGCGCGACGCGCGAGACGGCGGACGCCCACGCGGCGTCCCGGGGCAGCCCGATCTCCGCGCGCAGCCCCTGCTCGGCCGCCAGCGGCCACCACCGTGCGAGCCACTCCGCCTCCGCCCCCGACAGGGGCTCCCCGAGCCGCTCGGCCCCGTCCTCCCGTACGAGCACCAGCCGCGGGACGCCCGCGGAGTCCACCTCCGCGACCTCCACCGGCACGTTGTCCAGCCATTCGTTGGCGAAGAAAAGCCCGGTGATCCCCTCGGGGGGTTCGCTCAGCCAGGTGATCCGCCGGTCGAGCCCTTCGGGGCGGTCGGCGAGCTCGACGGCGTACCCGCGCGCACGGGCGGCCACGCCGGCGGGCAGCGCGGCGAGCACGCCGGTGACCAGCTCACCCCGCCCGGCGCCCATGTCGACGAAGTCAAGCGTTCCGGGCCGCCCCAGCGCCTTGTCGACCCGGCACAGCAGCCGGGCCACGGCCTCGGCGAACAGCGGCGAGGCGTGCACGGACGTACGGAAGTGCCCGGCCGGGCCTTCGGGGCGCCGGTAGAAGCCGCCGGGCCCGTAGAGGGCCGCTTCGGTCGCGGCCCGCCAGCCACGCCAGCCGCCCCGCGCCCCGCCTGTCGCCCCGTGCGCCGTCTCTTCCGCCACCGGTACAGACTAGGCGCACAGATGATCACGGCATCCACCTTGCGGAGTATGCGCGTCACGCCCGGATCGGCCCTCCGGTTGACCCCTGCACGCACCGCACTTCCCTACTCTGGGTTACGTGCAGCGCCTCTATGACTTCCTCCGCAGGCACCCGACATGGGTCGACACCTTCTGGGCCGTCGTCCTCTTCGGGATCTCCGGCGTGAGCGTGATCAACGTCAACAGGGGCCCGGACCACCACGGATCGGTAGCCGCGGGACTCGCGGTGTCCGCCGTGCTGTCGCTCGTCGTCGCGCTGCGCCGCCGCTTCCCGGAGCCGATGCTGCTGCTGGCCGCCGCGACCGGACTGGCGCAGCTGGTCCTGGACATCGAGACGACCGTCGCCGACTTCGCCATGCTGGTGATCACTTACACGGTCGCCACCGCCGGGGCGCGCTGGGCCTCCCGCTTCGCGCTGAGCATCAGTCTGTGCGCGGCCACCCTGGCGCAGATCCGCTGGCCGGCCGGGGAGGCGAGCCTCCCGGGCAGGGTCGCGATAGCGGTGTTCCAGACGGTGCCGTTCGCCCTCGCCTGGGTGCTCGGTGACTCCATGCGCACCCGCCGCGCCTACTTCCAGCAGCTGGAGGAGCGCGCCGCCCGGCTGGAGAAGGAGCGCGAGGCGCAGGCCAAGGTCGCGGTCGCCGCCGAGCGGGCCCGGATCGCGCGGGAGCTGCACGACGTGGTCGCGCACAACGTGTCGGTGATGGTGGTGCAGGCCGACGGCGCCGCCTATGTCCTCGACGCCGCGCCCGACCAGGCGAAGAAGGCCCTGGAGACGATCTCCTCCACCGGCCGCCAGGCCCTCGCCGAGATGCGCCGTCTGCTGGGCGTCCTGCGCACTGGGGAGCACCAGGAGGTCGGTGAGTACGTCCCGCAGCCCGACGTCGAGCAGATCGATGACCTCGTCGAACAGTGCCGCAGCTCCGGCCTGCCCATCGACTTCAAGGTCGAGGGCACCCCGCGCCCGCTGCCCAGCGGCGTCGAGCTCACCGCGTACCGCATCGTGCAGGAGGCGCTGACCAACACGCGCAAGCACGGCGGGCCGAACGCCGGCGCCAGCGTGCGCCTGGTCTATTTCGACGACGGGCTGGGCCTGCTCGTCGAGGACGACGGAAAGGGCGCCCCGCACGAGCTGTACGAGGAGGGCGGCGCCGACGGCCAGGGCCACGGCCTGATCGGCATGCGCGAGCGGGTCGGCATGGTCGGCGGCACCCTCGACGCGGGCCCGCGTCCTGGGGGAGGCTTCCGCATCAGTGCCCTGCTCCCGCTCAAACCGGCGCACTGACCCCGATGCACGCCCCCTGTTGACACCTGTCACGCCCCAAGCAAGTCGTAAAGACGGAAACGGAAGAGGCCCCGATGACGATCCGTGTGATGCTCGTCGACGACCAGGTGCTGCTGCGCACCGGGTTCCGGATGGTGCTCGCCGCCCAGCCGGACATGGAGGTCGTCGCGGAGGCGGGCGACGGTGTCGAGGCCCTCCAGGTGCTGCGCTCGGCCGAGGTCGACGTGATCCTGATGGACGTGCGCATGCCGAAGCTGGACGGTGTGGAGACCACCCGCCGCATCTGCTCGGAGCCCGACCCGCCGAAGGTGCTGATCCTGACCACCTTCGACCTCGACGAGTACGCCTTCTCCGGGCTGAAGGCGGGGGCCTCCGGCTTCATGCTCAAGGACGTGCCGCCCGGCGACCTGCTGACCGCGATCCGCTCCGTGCACAGCGGTGACGCCGTCGTCGCTCCCTCCACCACCCGCCGCCTCCTCGACCGTTTCGCGCCGATGCTGCCCGCCGCCGGCGGGGAGCCCCAGCACAAGGAGCTGGAGCGGCTCACCGACCGTGAGCGCGAGGTCATGGTGCTGGTCGCCCAGGGGCTGTCCAACGGCGAGATCGCGGCCCGGCTGGTGCTGTCCGAGGCGACGGTGAAGACCCACGTCGGCCGCATCCTGACCAAGCTCGGGCTGCGGGACCGGGTGCAGGTGGTGGTTCTGGCGTACGAGACGGGGCTGGTACGGGCCGGCGGGCACGGCTGAGTCCGGGACACCGCGACTCCCGGAACCGCACTCACGCGTGACCGGCTCGTACTAGGGTCCGCCCATGCTCCTGTGGATCAACGGCCCCTTCGGGGGCGGCAAGACACAGACCGCACACGAGATCCAGCGTCGGCTTCCGGGCAGCGTGATCTGCGATCCGGAGCACGCCGGCTTCGGCCTGCGCCGCATGCTCCCGCCCGAACTGCGCGGAAACTTCCAGGACCTGGTGTGCTGGCGGCAGGGCGTCGTCGAGGTCCTCGACCTCGCCCTGGCCGAGCACGACGGCGTGGTGATCGTCCCCATGACGGTCACCGACTCCCGCTACTTCGCGGAGACCATCGGCCGGCTGGGCGAACTCGGGCACGACGTACGGCACTTCACACTCCTCGCCGAGCGCGAGACGGTGATCCAGCGGCTGCGGGAGCGCGGCTTCGGGCACCTCCTCCAGTACGTCGCGGGGAAGAACTCGGGTCTGCGCAGGGAGAGCTGGGCCGTGCAGCAGCTCGACCACTGCCTGGAGCGGCTGCGCGAGCCGGAGTTCGCCGAGCATCTGTGGACGGACCACTCGACCGTGCCGAAGACGGCGGACCGGATCGCGGTGCTGGCCGGGCTGACGCTCAGGCCCAACACCGAGGGTGCGCTGCGGACGCGGCTGAGGCAGGTCGGGGTCGGTGTGAAGCACATCCGCTTCGACTGATTCGTCGCCCGGCTACCTGAGGATCCCTTCCAGGAAGTCGCTGCCCAGCCGCGCCACCACCGACACGTCCAGCTGGTGCAGGACGTACCGCCCCCGGCGACGGGTCGTGATCAGGCCCGCCTTCTTGAGGACGCTCAGGTGCCGGGATATCTCGGGAGCGGTCATGCCGCGGACCTGGGCCAGCTCGCTCGTGGTGTGTGCGCTGCGGGCGAGACTGCGGCAGATGCGCATGCGCACCGGGTGGGACAGGGCGGTCATCCGCAGGGTGAGCTGCTCGACGGAGGGCGGGGCGGCGAGTTCCGGGGAGCCCACGGGGTAGTGCAGGACCGGCTGCCAGCCGTACCGGTGCAGCACCATCAGATGGGGCCAGCCCAGGCTCGTCGGTACGAGCAGGAGGCCGCCGTCCGCCGTGGCCGTACGCCCCTCGCCCAGCTTGTCGACCGTGATCCGGCCGGCCGCCTCGTCCAGGGCCACGGCCGGGGACACGGACGCCAGCGCCTCCGCCAGGCCCTTGCGGCGCAGCAGCTCCGTCTTGAGGCGGGCGTCCGCCGTGAGCTGGTGGCGCAGCCGGGACCAGGTCTCCGCGAAGAACGCCTCCTCGCAGTCCTCCAGGAACTGCCGGAGCCAGCCCCGGATCCGGGGCGGGTCGGCCAGCAGCCGCTCGGTGAAGCGCATCTGCTGCGGCCCCCGCGCGGCGGCCAGCTCCACGGCGCGACTACGCAACCCGGCGTCGGCAAGCGGGCCGGGGCCCGGCAGGCCGTAGGGAAGGGCGCAGGTGAACTCCAGTGCCGTGTCCACGAACTGCTCGTCCGTCAGCTTGTCCAGCTGGTCCAGTTCCTCGGCGAGCGTGGCGCCCGGGAGCGTGGACCCGCCCGGAGTGCCCGCGAACGGCAGGAACATGTCGGAGAACGTCGTCCGCCACAGGAAGTCGGCCTCGCACATCCGGTCGGCCAGATGCGAGTCGAGCCCCGCGGTCACGCTCGTGACCCAGCCCTGCAGCCCCGGGTGGTGCCCCGGCTCGGACAGCGCGTGCAGCGCCATGCCGAGCTCGGCCAGGGGCGAGGGCACGACGGCGACCCTCTCCGGCCGCAGCCCCGCGATGTCGATGCGCACGCTCATGCCCCCATGGTGCACGCCGCCACTGACAGCCCGGCCCCGATTGACGGCGCCCGTCAATCGGGGGGACTTCCCGCCCGGACCGGCGCAGCCCGGGGCGTCCGGGGCGGCCGCGGAACCCGGTCGTCCACGTCGATCCGCATCCCGGGAAGGAGATCCGACATGAGCGTCACCCAGCAGTACCTCCTCGACACCTACCGCGCCCGGCAGCACGGCGTGCCGGCCCCGCCCGCGCCCGCGTTCCCTGTAGCCCGCGTGCCCTGCGGCTAGGCCTTCTGCGGCAGCCTGGTCGCGAAATCCGCGACGGCAGCCCGTACGTCGGCAGCCGTCCACTCCAGACCCGCGGAGCGAACCGTGACCTCGGTGACGGCCAGGCCGGGGCCGCCCGGCTGCCACCCATTGCAGAACAGGAGCGTCCCGGTCTCCTCGGCCTGGCGCACCGCCGCCTCCGCCACCACTTCGGGGGCGTACGGCAGCCACACCTGGAACTCGTGGGTGTGCGGCTCCTCGGGGTTCACCCGCGCCCAGGGCACCCCGGCCTCCGCGAACCCCTCGCGCAGCGCGGCGGCCACCACGCGCGCGTGGCGCACATAGTCGGGCAGCCGGGGCAGCTCCCGCTCCAGCCCGGCGAACGCCGACAGCGCGGTGGGGAACTGCTGGAAGACCATGCCGCCGTACCGGTGCCGCCAGGTCTTCGCCTCTTCCACCAGGGTCTTCGGGCCGGCGAGCGCGGCTCCGCCAAAGCCGTCGAGGGACTTGTAGAACGAGACGTAGACGCTGTCCGCCAGGCCCGCGATCTCGTCCAGGGAGCGGCCGAAGTGGACGGTGGACTCCCACAGGCGCGCGCCGTCGAAGTGCACCACCGCGTCGCGCTCCCGCGCGGCTTCCACGACGGCGGTGAGCTCCTCCCAGGAGGGCAGCAGGAAACCGGCGTCCCTGAGGGGCAGTTCCAGCATCAACGCCCCGAAGGGCTCCGGGAAGTCGCGTATCTCCTCGGCGGTGGGGAGCCGCGGCTCATCGGTCACGCGGACCGGGCGCAACCCGCTGACCTGGCTGAACGCGTTCCGCTCGTGCATCTCGGGGTGGGCCAGCGCATGCAGGGCGACCGTGGGGTTGCCGGTGCGGCCCGCCCAGCAGCGCAGGGCCACCTGCTGGGCCATCGTGCCGGTCGGGAAGAACGCGGCCGCCTCCGTGCCCAGGAGCGCGGCGACCCGTTCCTCCAGGGACGCGACGATCCGGTCGCCGTAGATGTCCGCCGGTTCGTCCAGGTCGTACACCTGGGGCGCCGTCTCCTGCAGCAGCGCGAGCCGTTCGCGGATCGTGCCTCGCCAGCCCGCGCGCGACAGGACGCGCCGCGCCTTCCGGTGAGCGGCCGACCGGCGTTCCCGCAACCGCTCCTGTGCCGACCGCTCTTCGCCCTGTTCACCCGTATCACTCATGCACCGGATCATGCCGTGCCGGCCTGCGCGCCGACAGCCGGATTTCCACGGAGCGAAGTGCCGCCGGGGCCCGCCGCGCGGACGTGTGGAAACCCACAGCCTGTGGACAACGCGATCGGTGCTCCAGCCGATAGCGTTAACATGACGAGAAATCGTCCGGTACCCAGAGCGGACTGGAACGGGAAGGCCACCTTCGCGTGAGTACAGACCAACAGCCAGACCCCAAGGACCGCCCGGCGCGGCTCGCCGTCGGCGTCGTCGGCGCCGGCCGGGTGGGCCCCGCGCTGGCCGCGTCCCTCCAGCTCGCCGGACACCGCCCGGTGGCCGTCTCCGCGGTCTCCGACACCTCCAGACGACGCGCCGGTCTGATGCTCCCGGACGTCCCGGTAGTCCCGCCCGCCGAGGTGCTCCAGCGCGCCGACCTGGTGCTGCTCACGGTTCCCGACGACACCCTGCCCGGCCTGGTGGCGGGCCTCGCCGAGACCGGCGCCGTACGGCCCGGCCAGCTCCTCGTGCACACCTCGGGGCGATACGGCGCGAAGGTCCTGGACCCCGCCCTGCGCGCGGGCGCGCTGCCGCTGGCCCTGCACCCCGCGATGACCTTCACCGGCACCCCGGTGGACGTCCAGCGGCTCGCCGGATGCTCCTTCGGTGTCACCGCCCCCGACGAGCTGCGGCTGGCCGCGGAGGCCCTCGTCATCGAGATGGGCGGCGAGCCCGAGTGGATCGCCGAGGAGAACCGCCCGCTCTACCACGCGGCCCTCGCCCTCGGCTCCAACCACCTGGTGACCCTGGTCGCCCAGTCCATGGAGCTGCTGCGCACGGCCGGTGTCGAGGCCCCCGACCGGATGCTCGGCCCGCTGCTCGGCGCCGCCCTGGACAACGCCCTGCGTTCCGGTGACGCGGCGCTGACCGGGCCCGTCGCGCGCGGGGACGCGGGCACGGTCGCCGCACACATCGCCGAGTTGCGCAGGCACTCCCCGCAGACCGTCGCGGGTTACCTGGCGATGGCCCGCGCGACCGCCGACCGCGCGCTCGCGCACGGCCTGCTGAAGCCGGAACTCGCGGAGGACCTCCTCGGAGTGCTCGCCGGCCGCGGCGAGGGGGACGCCCGATGACCGGGACCGGGCTCAGGACCGTGAGGGAGGGCCGCCTGACGACGCGCGTGCCCGAGAACGGAGACTTCCGATGACCACCGCCCTGCTGAGCACCGCCGACGAGCTGCACGCGCGGGTGCGTCGCGGTCGCCGTGCCGTGGTGATGACCATGGGCGCCCTGCACGAGGGGCACGCCACGCTGATCCGCAGCGCGCGAGAGATCGCCGGGCCGGACGGCGAGGTCGTGGTCACCGTCTTCGTCAACCCGCTCCAGTTCGGCGCGGGCGAGGACCTCGACCGCTACCCGCGCACCCTGGAAGCCGACCTGAAGATCGCCGAACAGTCGGGCGCGGACGCCGTGTTCGCCCCCTCCGTGGACGAGGTCTACCCCGGCGGCGAACCCCAGGTGCGTGTCTCCGCGGGCCCGATGGGCGAGCGCCTGGAGGGATCCTCGCGGCCCGGGCACTTCGACGGTGTGCTCACCGTGGTCGCCAAACTGCTCCACCTCACCCGGCCCGACGTCGCGCTCTTCGGCCAGAAGGACGCCCAGCAGCTGGCCCTGATCCGTCGCATGGCAGGGGACCTGAACTTCGGTGTCGAGATCGTCGGCGTACCGACCGTGCGCGAGGACGACGGCCTGGCCCTGTCCAGCCGCAACCGCTACCTCTCGCCCCAGGAACGGCACACGGCCCTCGCCCTGTCCCAGGCCCTGTTCGCGGGCGGTGACCGGCACGCCGCGCAGGAGGCGCTGCGCGCGCGGGCCCGCGAAGTGCCCTCCACGCGCGCGCGTGCCGAGGCGCTCAGCGCCATAGGGGAGTCCCGCGCGGCCGCCGACGCGCACGCCGTCGCCAAGGCCGTGCCCGGGGCTGCCGCGGCCGTCCGCGCCGCGGCCCGCCTGGTCCTGGACGAGGCCGCCCGGCTCGACCCGCCGCTCGAACTGGACTACCTCGCCCTCGTCGACCCGTCCGACTTCACCGACATCGGCGACGACTTCACCGGCGAGGCCGTCCTCGCCGTCGCCGCCCGGGTCGGGACGACCCGGCTGATCGACAACCTCCCCCTCACCTTCGGAACCTTCGGAGCCGCCTCGTGACCAGCACAGGCATACGACTGCACGCGCCCGCCCCCGGGTGGTCCATCTCCGCGGACGTGGTGGTCGTCGGCTCCGGGGTCGCCGGCATCACCGCGGCCCTGCGCTGCGAGGCCGCGGGCCTGAAGACCGTCGTCGTCACCAAGGCCCGCCTCGACGACGGCTCCACACGCTGGGCGCAGGGCGGCATCGCCGCGGCCCTGGGCGAGGGCGACACCCCCGAACAGCACCTGGACGACACCCTGGTCGCGGGCGTGGGCCTGTGCGACGAGGACGCCGTACGGATCCTCGTCACCGAGGGTCCCGACGCGGTACGGCGACTCATCGAGACGGGCGCGCACTTCGACGAGTCCTCCGAAGGCGGACTGGATCTCACCCGGGAGGGCGGCCACCACCGCCGCCGTATCGCGCACGCGGGCGGCGACGCCACCGGCGCGGAGATCTCCCGGGCGCTCGTCGAGGCCGTACGCGCGCGTGGGCTCCGTGCGATCGAGAACGCGCTGGTCCTGGACCTGCTGACGGACGCCGACGGCCGTACCGCGGGTGTGAGCCTGCACGTCATGGGTGAGGGCCAGCACGACGGCGTGGGCGCGGTGCACGCCCCCGCCGTGGTCCTGGCGACCGGCGGCATGGGGCAGGTGTTCTCGGCGACCACGAACCCGTCCGTGTCGACGGGCGACGGTGTGGCCCTCGCGCTGCGTGCCGGTGCGGAGGTCTCCGACCTGGAGTTCGTGCAGTTCCACCCGACGGTGCTGTTCCTCGGCGCCGACGCGGAGGGCCAGCAGCCGCTGGTCTCCGAGGCGGTGCGCGGCGAGGGCGCCCACCTGGTCGACGCCGACGGCGTGCGCTTCATGGTCGGTCAGCACGAGCTGGCCGAACTCGCGCCCCGGGACATCGTCGCCAAGGGCATCATGCGGCGCATGCAGGAGCAGGACGCCGAGCACATGTTCCTCGACGCCCGGCACTTCGGCGCCGACATGTGGGAGCACCGCTTCCCGACGATCCTGGCCGCGTGCCGTGCCAACGGCATCGACCCGGTCACCGAGCCCATCCCGATCGCCCCTGCCGCCCACTACGCCTCCGGCGGCGTGCGCACCGACGCCCGGGGCCGTACGACCGTCCCGGGCCTGTACGCGTGCGGCGAGGTCGCCTGCACCGGTGTGCACGGCGCGAACCGGCTCGCCTCCAACTCCCTCCTGGAGGGGCTGGTCTACGCCGAGCGCATCGCCGCCGACATCATCGCCGGCCACGCCGGAAACGGCCTCCACGCGCGTGTGCCGGAGCCGGTCGAGCACCCCGAGACGCCCGCCCACCCGCTCCTCGCCCCCGAGGCCCGGTTCGCGATCCAGCGGATCATGACCGAGGGCGCGGGCGTCCTGCGCTCGGACGAGTCGCTGCTGAAAGCCGCCGACCAGCTCCAGCAGCTGCACACCGAGGCCCGCGACGCCCTCGACGAGAACGGCAAGACCGCCGAGCCGGGCGTCGACACCTGGGAGGCCACCAACCTCCTGTGCGTGGCCCGCGTCCTGGTCGCCGCCGCGCGGCTGCGCGAGGAGACCCGCGGCTGCCACTGGCGCGAGGACCGGGCCGACCGCGACGACGCCGACTGGCGGCGCCACATCGTCGTACGGCTGAATCCGGACCGGTCGCTGGCCGTGCGCACCACCGACACCGCAGACTTCCCCCCTACCCGGCAGCAGCACCAGCCCCAGGAGCAGTGACAGAAGTGAGCACCCCCGACCTTCCCCTCGCCTCGAACGGTGGCTGCGGCGACGGCTGTGCCTGTGGCGCGGACACCGACGAGGAATATCTGGAGTGCGGGCTCGACCCCGCGCTCGCGCAGCTCCTGGCCGACGCCGGACTCGACCCCGTGGAGGTCGAGGACATCGCCAACGTCGCCATCCAGGAGGACCTCGCCCACGGCGTGGACGTGACGACCGTCGCGACCATCCCCGAGGACGCCGTGGCCACCGCCGACTTCACCGCGCGCGAGGCGGGCACGGTGGCCGGCCTCAGGGTCGCCGAGGCCGTGCTCTCCGTGGTCTGCACGGACGAGTTCGAGGTCGAGCGGCACGTGGAGGACGGCGACCGGGTGGAGGCCGGGGACAGGCTCCTGTCGGTCACCACGCGCACGCGTGACCTGCTGACCGGCGAGCGCAGCGCGCTCAACCTGCTGTGCCGTCTGTCAGGCATCGCGACGGCCACGCGCGCGTGGGCGGACGCGCTGGAGGGCACGAAGGCCCGGGTGCGCGACACCCGCAAGACGACGCCGGGCCTCAGGTCGCTGGAGAAGTTCGCGGTGCGCTGCGGCGGCGGCGTCAACCACCGCATGTCGCTGTCGGACGCGGCCCTCGTCAAGGACAACCACGTGGTTGCCGCGGGCGGCGTCTCCCAGGCCTTCGAGGCCGTGCGGGCGGCCTTCCCGGACGTACCGATCGAGGTCGAGGTCGACACCTTGCACCAGCTGCGCGAGGTCGTGGACGCGGGCGCCGACCTGATCCTGCTCGACAACTTCACGCCCCTGGAGTGCGAGGAGGCGGTGGCGATCGTCGACGGCCGGGCGATGCTGGAGGCCTCCGGCCGGCTCACGCTGGAGAACGCCAAGGCGTACGCGGACACCGGCGTGGACTACCTGGCCGTCGGGGCCCTGACCCATTCCTCGCCGATCCTGGACATCGGCCTGGACCTGCGTGAGGCGGAGTAACGGCCATGCTCCTCACGATCGACGTGGGCAACACGCACACCGTTCTGGGCCTGTTCGACGGTGAGGACATCGTCGAGCACTGGCGCATCTCCACGGACGCCCGCCGCACGGCGGACGAGCTGGCGGTGCTGCTGCAGGGCCTGATGGGCATGCACCCGCTCCTCGGCGACGAGCTCGGGGACGGCATCGACGGCATCGCGATCTGCGCGACCGTGCCGTCGGTGCTGCACGAGCTGCGCGAGGTGACGCGTCGGTACTACGGCGACGTGCCCGCGGTGCTGGTGGAGCCCGGGGTGAAGACCGGCGTGCCGATCCTCACCGACAACCCCAAGGAGGTCGGCGCGGACCGCATCATCAACGCGGTGGCCGCCGTCGAGCTGTACGGGGGGCCCGCGATCGTCGTGGACTTCGGTACGGCGACGACGTTCGACGCGGTGTCCGCGCGCGGGGAGTACGTCGGCGGTGTCATCGCGCCCGGTATCGAGATCTCCGTCGAGGCGCTGGGCGTCAAGGGTGCGCAACTGCGGAAGATCGAGGTGGCCCGGCCGCGCAGCGTGATCGGCAAGAACACCGTGGAGGCGATGCAGGCCGGCATCGTGTACGGGTTCGCGGGGCAGGTCGACGGAGTCGTGAGCCGGATGGCCCGCGAGCTGGCCGACAACCCCGACGACGTGACCGTGATCGCCACGGGCGGCCTGGCTCCGATGGTCCTCGGCGAGTCGTCCGTCATCGACGAGCACGAGCCCTGGCTGACGCTGGTCGGGCTGCGGCTGGTGTACGAGCGGAACGTGTCGCGCATGTGAGATCCCGCGTGTGAGGCGGGACCGGCACCGGGCGAGGGCAGGGCCGGGACCGTCCAGGCGAGTGGCTCTCCCGCGCCACATGTGTCTTTTGTGTCTGGTTTGTCTGATTAGCGCGTATCTTCGGTGCATGCCCACGCCCTACGGATCCCGCGGCGGCATGGCGTTCGGTGTGACGGAGCTGCCTGTGCTCCGCCGCGCTCTCGCCCTCGCCCTTCATCCCGGTCACGCCTCGGCAGAGGACGTCCAGGACTGCCTCCGCCTCGCCGAGTCGCTCGACGAGGCGATGCGCGAGGGCGCCCGGCTGCGCGCCTTCCTGGTGGCCGACCTCGCCCGGTACCGCGCCGCTCTGCCCGGGACCGTCGCCGGGTACCTCACGCTGCTGGAGGAGGCGCTGGAGGCCGGATACCGGCCCGTCGTGGCCGACCTCGCCGCCCTGCGGGCACTGCGTGCGGGCCCCGCCGCGGCGTCCCTCCTGGAGCGCTGTCAGGCGCTCGGGGACGATGCGCAGCGGCCGGCCGCCGAGTTCCCGGGCGTGCCCGCCTGCCGTACGCCCGACCGGGCGCACAAGCGGCTGATGGCCCTTCCCGGGGGCGCGGGCGAGGAGCAGGGCAAGAAGCCCGCGGAGAAGCCCGCCGAGCGGCCCCCCGAGCATCCGGGGCCCGAGCCCGCCGTTCCGAAGCCGCCCCGGCCGGTTCCGACCCCTGGAGAGGTCTTCCCGCGCCGCAAGCCCACCCCGCCGCCCGCCGGTCCGCCGCAGCAGCGGCTCGCGGCGGGCTGAACGGGTGGCGGTGACGTGGTGAAACGAGGGCCGGGCCCACCCCGGCCCGGCCGTTCGTCCCCCCGTGGCTACTCTGGTCGCATGGACTACGTCTCCGCGCTCGTGCCCCCCGTCGTGATGGCCGTCTTCTTCATCGGCCTGGTCAGGGTGATCGTGAAGACCCAGGGCGGGGCCGCCAAGGCCAAGGAGGACGCCGCCGTCGACGCCGCCATCTCGCGCGCGGAGGGCGTACGAAAGGCCTCCGCCGGTACCGACGTCTGACGGACGCCCGGCGGCGCCCGAGGCGGGGCCCGCGAGTCACGGTGCACCCGCACGCCGTGGGCCATGCGCCCCTTTTGTTCACGTTTGCCACTGGAAGTGCCCGTCCGGCACGCCATTGGCGAGATCTCCCACTATTGTTCTGAGCTGTGCCTCGCCCATTGGGAGAACTCGAAGACGCGGTCATGACGCGGGTGTGGAAGTGGAACCGCCCGGTGACCGTTCGAGAAGTCCTTGAAGACCTTCAGCAGGAACGGTCGATCGCGTACACCACGGTGATGACCGTTTTGGACAATCTCCATCAGAAGGGCTGGGTGCGCCGCGAGGCGGAAGGCCGGGCCTATCGATATGAGGCCGTCTCCACGCGAGCCGCGTACGCCGCCGCACTGATGAACGATGCCTGGTCGCAGAGCGACAACCCGGCCGCCGCTCTGGTCGCCTTCTTCGGGATGATGAGCGACGAACAGCGACAGGCCCTCCGGGACGCCGTACGCATCGTCCAGGGCCCGGAAACCCCGGATACCACCTCCGATACCGACGACGAGAACCCCGGCGCCGCACAGGACGGCGGTGGGCGATAGCGTCCGCTCATGTCAGCAGAGCGCCCCGAAGCCACCGCAAAAGCCATCACCGTCCGGCGGGCCCGGACCGGTGATGTACCCGCCGTGCGCAGCCTCCTCGACGCGTACGTGCGTGACCGCATCCTGCTCGACAAAGCGACGGTGACTCTTTACGAGGACATCCAGGAGTTCTGGGTCGCGGAACGGGACGACAACGCCGAGGTGGTCGGCTGCGGCGCTCTGCACGTGATGTGGGAAGACCTCGCCGAAGTCCGCACTCTCGCGGTGAAGCCCGGCCTGAAGGGTGCCGGTGTCGGCCACCGGTTGCTGGAGAAGTTGCTGCACACAGCGCGCTGGCTCGGCGTTCGTCGCGTTTTCTGCCTGACCTTCGAAGTCGACTTCTTCGGGAAGCACGGCTTCGTGGAGATCGGCGAGACACCCGTCGACACCGATGTGTACGCAGAGCTGTTGCGTTCCTATGACGAGGGCGTCGCCGAGTTCCTCGGTCTCGAACGAGTGAAACCGAACACCTTGGGCAACAGCCGGATGCTTCTGCATCTGTGATCCCCGGGCTTGGCCGTCTATTCCGGCGGTCCGGCCTTGCCCCGGTTCCCTATGTCCGAAACGCGCATGTTTCCGGCTTCAGGGCGGCCCCTGAGTCTCTCCCAGGGGTTTGTGTTTTTCCCGCAAAAGCGGTTTGCTTTCCGACGTACTGCAGTACTGCATATAAGAGGGGGCGGCGAAACGGCGGACGCCGCAGACCCCCGGCCCTTGAAGTTATCGATGAAAGGAAATCCGGTGGCACAGAAGGTTCAGGTCCTTCTTGTCGACGACCTCGACGGCGGCGAGGCGGACGAGACCGTGACGTTCGCGCTGGACGGCAAGACGTACGAGATCGACCTCACGACCGCCAATGCGGACAAGCTGCGTGGCCTTCTTGAGCCCTATGTGAAGGGCGGCCGTCGTACCGGTGGCCGTGCTTCGGGCGGACGCGGAAAGGCTCGTGCCGCTTCCGGTGGCAGCCAGGACACCGCGCAGATCCGCGCCTGGGCGAAGGAGAACGGTTTCGAGGTCAACGACCGTGGCCGTGTTCCCGCGACCATCCGCGAGGCCTACGAGAAGGCCAACGCCTGAGAAAGCGACGGCCCGGCGCATCCGCGCCGCAGCCGGATCCGGTGGCACTGTGTCGCCACCGTGTCCACGAGTCGTACGAGATCGGGGACGCCCTCCACGCCCCCCATGGCCGACAGGGTCGGCAGTGATGCCTCGGCCCCGCGCCCCGGCTCAGGGGGCCGCAGCCATACAGCGGCCCCCTGCACGGCACCCGGAACGGGCGCGGCCGGCACGGTTGCGGACCGGCCGTGGGGAAGCGGTCGCGGTCCGATGGAGGCCCGCTCGAGGGGCGGTGGCGCGTCCATGCGCCCGTTCGCGCCCAGCGCGACGAGATCGAGGGCCAGCGTGCCCCACTCCAGCCAGTCCAGCAGCCCCGGCAGCTCCTCCGCGCTGCCCGCGGCCACCAGCAGCCGCATCCGGTCGCCCTGAAGGGCCACGGGAGAGCCCGGCCCCACGCGCCTCAGCGCCGCGGCGCCCGCCTCGGCCGGCACATCCAGGACGTCGAACCGCTCGCCGGTGACGAGCCGTACCGGCTCTTCCGGCCCTCCGGGCACTGTCGGCCACCCCAGTTCGTTCTCGTACCAGCGCCGGATCCTGGTGCTCGGGTGGAGCAGTCGGCGAGGGAGGGGGATCGTGGAATCCATGAGCACCGTGCCAACCATGACAAGTCCAACAGCTGAAGCTGGACACAAGTTACGCTGTGTATTCGCCTGACTTCGGACAGCGCCGAAAAAGGAGGCGCGCGGGGGCCGGAGAGGCGCAAGGTTGTTCGCCCATAGCGGAGGGAACCGGTGCCCTCGGCATGGAGTGTCAGTCCGTACGGGTAAGACATCCCTAGTGGGAGGGGGCGACACGCAGGACGGGACGTCTCACGTTCGCCATCGGCGTACTGGCGAGTGGGGTAACTGCCTGGCCTGCGGGAACATCGTCTCGCACCATCGGGTTGGAGCAGATGTCGGCGTTCGGGGTCAGGAGGCCATCGACGGTGTCGGCAGTTGGAATGAGCGGTCCCCGCTTGCGGGACTAAGCTGCGGAAGGACAGGGAGGGGAAGTTCCCCCCACTGCCTGACCGCTCTGAGGAGCGATTAACGATGTTCGAGAGGTTCACCGACCGCGCGCGGCGGGTTGTCGTCCTGGCTCAGGAAGAAGCCCGGATGCTCAACCACAACTACATCGGCACCGAGCACATCCTCCTGGGCCTGATCCACGAGGGTGAGGGTGTCGCCGCCAAGGCCCTTGAGAGCCTCGGGATTTCGCTCGAGGCGGTCCGCCAGCAGGTGGAGGAGATCATCGGCCAGGGCCAGCAGGCCCCGTCCGGGCACATCCCCTTCACCCCCCGTGCCAAGAAGGTCCTGGAGCTGTCGCTCCGCGAGGCGCTTCAGCTGGGCCACAACTACATCGGCACGGAGCACATCCTGCTCGGCCTGATCCGTGAGGGCGAGGGCGTCGCAGCCCAGGTCCTGGTCAAGCTGGGCGCTGATCTCAACCGGGTGCGGCAGCAGGTCATCCAGCTGCTCTCCGGTTACCAGGGCAAGGAGACCGCCGCCGCCGGCGGCCCTGCCGAGGGCACCCCCTCGACGTCCCTGGTCCTCGACCAGTTCGGCCGGAACCTCACCCAGGCCGCTCGTGAGTCCAAGCTCGACCCGGTCATCGGGCGCGAGAAGGAGATCGAGCGGGTCATGCAGGTGCTGTCCCGCCGCACCAAGAACAACCCGGTCCTGATCGGTGAGCCCGGCGTCGGCAAGACCGCCGTCGTCGAGGGCCTCGCTCAGGCCATCGTCAAGGGCGAGGTGCCCGAGACCCTCAAGGACAAGCACCTCTACACCCTGGACCTCGGCGCGCTGGTCGCCGGCTCCCGCTACCGCGGTGACTTCGAGGAGCGCCTCAAGAAGGTGCTCAAGGAGATCCGCACCCGCGGCGACATCATCCTGTTCATCGACGAGCTCCACACGCTGGTCGGTGCGGGTGCCGCCGAGGGCGCCATCGACGCCGCTTCGATCCTGAAGCCGATGCTGGCCCGCGGTGAGCTCCAGACCATCGGTGCGACCACGCTGGACGAGTACCGCAAGCACCTGGAGAAGGACGCGGCCCTGGAGCGCCGCTTCCAGCCCATCCAGGTCGCGGAGCCGTCCCTGCCGCACACGATCGAGATCCTCAAGGGTCTGCGCGACCGGTACGAGGCGCACCACCGCGTCTCCATCACGGACGAGGCGCTGGTCCAGGCCGCCACCCTGGCCGACCGCTACATCTCGGACCGCTTCCTGCCGGACAAGGCGATCGACCTGATCGACGAGGCCGGTTCCCGGATGCGCATCCGCCGGATGACCGCGCCGCCGGACCTGCGTGAGTTCGACGAGAAGATCGCCGCTGTCCGCCGGGACAAGGAGTCCGCGATCGACTCGCAGGACTTCGAGAAGGCCGCCTCCCTGCGCGACAAGGAGAAGCAGCTCCTGGCCGCCAAGGCCAAGCGGGAGAAGGAGTGGAAGGCCGGCGACATGGACGTCGTCGCCGAGGTCGACGGCGAGCTGATCGCCGAGGTCCTCGCCACGGCCACCGGCATCCCGGTCTTCAAGCTGACCGAGGAGGAGTCCAGCCGCCTGCTCCGCATGGAGGACGAGCTCCACAAGCGGGTCATCGGCCAGATCGACGCCGTCAAGGCGCTGTCGAAGGCGATCCGCCGTACGCGTGCGGGCCTGAAGGACCCGAAGCGTCCGGGTGGTTCGTTCATCTTCGCCGGCCCGTCCGGTGTCGGTAAGACCGAGCTGTCCAAGGCGCTCGCCGAGTTCCTCTTCGGCGACGAGGACGCGCTGATCTCCCTCGACATGTCGGAGTTCAGCGAGAAGCACACGGTGTCGCGTCTCTTCGGTTCGCCCCCCGGCTACGTGGGCTACGAAGAGGGCGGCCAGCTGACCGAGAAGGTCCGCCGCAAGCCGTTCTCCGTCGTCCTCTTCGACGAGGTGGAGAAGGCCCACCCGGACATCTTCAACTCGCTGCTGCAGATCCTGGAGGACGGTCGTCTGACCGACTCCCAGGGCCGGGTCGTGGACTTCAAGAACACGGTCATCATCATGACGACCAACCTCGGCACCCGGGACATCTCCAAGGGCTTCAACCTGGGCTTCGCGGCCTCGGGTGACACGAAGACCAACTACGAGCGCATGAAGAACAAGGTCCAGGACGAGCTCAAGCAGCACTTCCGGCCCGAGTTCCTCAACCGTGTCGACGACGTGGTCGTCTTCCCGCAGCTGACGCAGGCGGACATCCTGCGGATCGTCGACCTGATGATCAGCAAGGTGGACGAGCGCCTGAAGGACCGGGACATGGGCATCGAGCTCGCCCAGTCCGCCAAGGAGCTGCTGTCCCAGAAGGGCTACGACCCCGTGATGGGCGCGCGTCCGCTGCGCCGCACCATCCAGCGCGAGATCGAGGACACGCTGTCGGAGAAGATCCTCTTCGGCGAGGTGCGCCCCGGTCAGATCGTGGTCGTGGACACCGAGGGCGAGGGCGAGGCCAAGACCTTCACCTTCCGGGGTGAGGAGAAGTCGGCGCTGCCGGACGTCCCGCCGATCGAGCAGGCCGCGGGTGGGGCCGGTCCCAACCTGAGCAAGGAGGCGTGACCCTCCGGGGGTTCGCCTGAAAGGCCCGAAGGAAAGGGGGCCGGTGCTTCGAGCACCGGCCCCCTTTCGTCTGCCCGAAGGGCACCGCCTACGACAACTGTCCGTCGTAGTCAGGCAGCTTGAACGTCTTCTCGGCGTGGCCGCCCGACAGGTCGGTGGCACTGTTGCCGATGTTCGCGATGATCGTGTAGCCCTTGTTCTCGATGTCGACGCGCTGGGCGGTCTTGTAGGCGGAGACGTCCTTGAAGAGGTCGAACAGGCCGCGCACATAGAGGCCGGAGACGTCGTAGCCGTCGTATTCGAGGTTGTACTCGGTGGGCCAGGAGATGATGCCCGGCCGGGCGGTGACGAAGAACAGCGAAACGCCGTGCTCCTGGGCGTACTTGGCGACATCCAGCACCGGCTTGTTGGCCGGCTGCGGGTAGCTGAAGCCGAAGTCGGTCTCCAGCGTGGTGTTGTCGATGTCGAAGACGATCGCCTGCTTCTCGCCCGGCTCGGCGGCGGCGATGCGGTTCTTCAGGTACGGCAGGGCCTGGTCCATGACGCCCTGACAGTCCTTCTGCCAGGTGGCGTAGTCGACCTTGGCCGCGGTCTCGGTCGCGGCGTCGGCCGGGGCGGCCATGGCCGTGAGCGCGGCCACGGAGACGGCGGTCACGGAAATACGGCGCGCCCAGGGGCGTCTGGTCATCGGTGGGGGTCCTCTCACATCCGTATGCCTGTCAGGTGCATGATCTTTGGGCAGGATGGCGCGAGGGGAACCGTAGGGTTACCGGACGGTAGGAGTACAGAGATGTGCGTCACACGATGCCGTGAATTCCGCTGACGTGAACCCGGAGTTGAGCACTGCCGTATCCGATCCCGCCCGCGTAGCGCCGGTCACAATCCACTGTTCGTCGATCTTGCGAGCCGGTGACATGCCGCACAGGCGATATGTCAGTTACTAACGGAGGTAGTGGGGCAATGACGGATCTTTCGGTGCGGGCAAAAGGGATGTTTTCTACGTATTCCCCCTGGTTTGTGCGCGGCATGCGCGTTCTTCGTCAAATGCAATCTCTGTCAAGAATTAGGCGTTTTACGCACCGAATACGACCTTGTGTCGTAGAACGGGTGTTTGAGGGCGAGGGGGCTTCCGGGGTACCAAGGGATGCCCCACCCGGCGGACGTCAGTGCGCCAGGTGGTCCCCCGTTCCCGAACCCATGAGGTCCAGATGTCCCAGCGCGTTACGTCCCGTTCCCCCCGCACGTCCAAGCTC
The DNA here is from genome assembly GCF_044746205.1 of Streptomyces sp. NPDC086549. Taxonomy (NCBI): domain Bacteria; kingdom Bacillati; phylum Actinomycetota; class Actinomycetes; order Kitasatosporales; family Streptomycetaceae; genus Streptomyces; species Streptomyces sp. NPDC086549. Next base: position 247,394 of record NZ_JBIVBS010000015.1, read on the forward strand.
CGTACCCGTGTGGCCGTCCTGGCCGCCGGTCTTGGCGCCGCGGCCGTCGTGGGAACCGGGGTCGCGAGCGCCGCCACCGGGTCCGCCTGGGTCGACCCGGTGAAGAAGTACACGCTCAGCGCCGGCTTCGACCAGGCTGGCAGCCACTGGGTGGCCAAGCACAGCGGTCAGGACTTCGCCGTCCCGACCGGCACCGAGGTCGTCGCCGCCCACGGCGGCACCGTCGTCAAGGCCGGCGGCAACGGAGCCGGTGACGGTCCCGCGTACGGCAACGCCATCGTCGTCAAGCACGGCAACGGGACCTACTCGCAGTACGCCCACCTGTCCCGGATCGACGTCAGGGTCGGCCAGGTCGTCGCGACCGGCCAGCACATCGCCCTGTCCGGCAGCACCGGCAACTCCACCGGCCCGCACCTGCACTTCGAGATCCGCACGACCCCGAACTACGGCTCCGCGGTCGACCCCGTCTCCTTCCTGCACGCCGAGGGCGTCAAGGTCTGACCTATTCCTCCCCGTGGGCGCCCCGGTGCGCCTGCGTGACGAGGTCCACGGCGACTTCGAGAACGGCCTCGCGCCGCTTCTCGGGGTCGCCTTCCAGGTCCTGCATCACGAACATCCCGGCGTGCAGTGTGAATATCGCGCTGACGCACCGGACCTGCTCGACGAGCGGCGCATCGGGGTCGATCATGATGTCCCGCAGACTGCGCATCCGGTCCTTGAAGGTGTCGCCGATGCGCAGCTCCCGGACCGTCGCCTGGTTCTCCTGCATGAAGCGGAAGAGCGGTTCCGCGCCGACCAGCGTCCGGCTGTAGCGCCGTACGATCTCCTGCTTGGTCTCCAGGGTGTGGGGCTGCTGCCTGCCCCACTCGATCAGGTCCTCCATCGGCTTCGTCAGGTCCTCGAAGAGGCTGACGATGATCTCTTCCTTCGTCTTGAAGTGGTAGTAGAGCGCCGCCTTGGTCACGTCGAGGCGCTCGGCGATCTCACGCAATGACGTCTTCTCGTAGCCCTGCTCGGCGAAGAGTTCGAGCGCCACGTCCTGGATGCGCTGGCGGGTGTTGCCGCGGCGCTGCTGCTTGGTGCCGTCCATGGTGACGCCCATCCTCGTACTCCTTGCGCTCCCGCGGAAACTTACTTGCCGCCCGACTAGTAAACTTACTTGACGCCCGGCTAGTTGCGCGGCTAACTTCCCAGTGTAGTCAACTAGCCGGGCGGCAAGTAAGTAGCGGTCGCTGGGGGAGTGGGAAAGATGGCGGACACACAGATAGCCCAGGCGGGCCCGGAGACGCTCCAAGGGGCGCCCGGCGAGCAGGGCAAACGGCAGCGGAGCGTGCGGGTCGTCCTGCTCGCGCTGATGATCGCGATGATGCTCGCGATGCTCGACAACATGATCGTGGGCACGGCGATGCCGACGATCGTCGGTGAGCTGGGCGGACTGGAGCACCTGTCCTGGGTGGTGACCGGTTACACGCTGGCCACCGCGGCGGCTACCCCGATCTGGGGCAAGCTCGGCGACATGTTCGGGCGCAAGGGCGCCTTCATGACCTCGATCGTGATCTTCCTGGTCGGCTCCGCGCTGAGCGGCATGGCCCAGAACATGGGCGAGCTGATCGGCTTCCGGGCCGTTCAGGGGCTCGGCGCCGGCGGTCTGATGGTCGGCGTCATGGCGATCATCGGTGACCTCGTCCCGCCGCGGGAGCGTGGCAAGTACCAGGGCATGATGGCCGGCGTCATGGCGCTGGCGATGATCGGCGGTCCGCTGGTCGGCGGCACCATCACCGACAACTGGGGCTGGCGCTGGTCCTTCTACATCAACCTGCCGCTCGGCGCCGTCGCGCTGCTCCTGATCAGCGCCGTGCTGCACCTGCCGAAGAAGCGGACCAAGGCGCGGATCGACTATCTGGGCGCCGGACTGCTGACCGTCGGCATCACCTCGATCGTGCTCGTGACCACCTGGGGCGGCTCGGAGTACGCCTGGACGTCCGCGCGGATCATGGAGCTGATCGCCATCGGCGTCGTCACCCTGGTCGGCTTCGTGTTCTGGCAGACCAAGGCCGCCGAGCCGGTCCTGCCGCTGCACATCTTCCGCAGCCGCAACTTCACGCTGATGTCGCTCATCGGCTTCATCACCGGCTTCGTGATGTTCGGCGCCACGCTGTTCCTGCCGCTGTACCAGCAGTCGGTGCAGGGAGCCTCCGCGACCAACTCCGGCCTGCTGCTCCTGCCGATGCTCGGCGCGATGCTCGTGACCTCGATGGTCGCCGGGCGGGTCACCACCAACAGCGGCCGCTACAAGGTCTTCCCGATCGCCGGCGGTGTCCTGATGATCACGGGCCTCTACCTGCTGTCGCTGATGGACACCGGCACCTCCCGGTTCACCTCCGGCGTGTACATGGCCGTCCTCGGCCTCGGTATGGGCTGCCTGATGCAGATCACCATGCTCGTGGCGCAGAACAGCGTGGAGATGAAGGACATGGGCGTCGCGTCCTCGTCGACCACCCTGTTCCGTACGCTCGGCTCCTCCTTCGGTGTCGCCATCATGGGCGCGCTGTTCAACCACCGGGTCCAGGACGTCATGGCCGAGCGGGCCGGTGCCCTCGGCTCCAAGGTCACCGAGCAGTCCGCCCAGCTGGACGCGGCCAGCCTGGCCAAGCTGCCGGCGGCGGCCCGCGAGGCCTACCAGCACGCGGTGTCCGCCGGTACGCACTCGGCGTTCCTGCTGGGCGCGGTGATCGCGGTGATCGTGCTGGTGGCGTCGCTGTTCGTGAAGGAGGTCCCGCTCCGGGGCGGGCCCCAGAAGCCGGAGTCCGCGGCCGACGGCGGCGACGCGACGCCGGGGCCGGTGATCGAGGCCGTCTGAGCCGACCCTGAGCCGAAGGCCCCCGGATGGTGTCCGCCCCGGGGGCCTTCGCCGTGCGCGGACCCGATGTCAGTGCCCCGTGCCACCATCGCCGTATGGACAAGATGCGCCAGTTGCGCCTGGCCAAGGACGCCATGGACCGCGACTGGGCCGATCCGGAGCTCGACCTGGACGCGGTGGCGGCGCACGCCGGGTACTCGCGGTACCACTTCATCCGCGCCTTCAAGGAGGCGTACGGCGAGACGCCCGGCCAGTATCTGACCCACCGCCGCACAGAGCGGGCGGAGGACCTGCTGCGCACCGCCAACCTGTCGGTGACCGAGATCTGCCACCTGGTCGGCTTCAGCAGCCTGGGCACCTTCTCGACCCGGTTCAAGGCATGGACCGGGCTCACTCCCAGCGAGTACCGGGCCAAGCACGTGGGGCGCGGGGCCGCGCTCATACCGGGGTGCTACGCCATGCTCTGGGCGGGCGGATTCAGAAGCGGCCCCGGCGGTGCCCGGCGCAATTCTGGAGAAGCGGACCGATAGCCCGGCTGCCTACGGTGGCGGAGCAGACAGCCCACCCCCGCGGACAGGAGCGCACCATGATCAAGGGACTCAGGATTTCGACCGTCTGGGTACTCGACCAGGACCGGGCCAAGGAGTTCTACACGCAGAAGCTGGGCCTCGAAGTCCGTACGGACATGTCGATGGGCGACGGAGGGATGCGCTGGCTCACCGTCGGCTCCCCGGACCAGCCCGACGTCGAGCTCACGCTGATGGTGCCCGGCCCGCCGGCGATGGACCCCGAGTCCGCCGAGATGGTCAAGAAGCTCGTGGCCAAGGGTGCGCTGGGCGCGGGTGTGCTGACCACCGACGACATCCACGGCGACTACAAGAAGCTCAAGGACCGCGGCGTGGAGTTCCTGCAGGAGCCGCAGGAGCGCCCCTACGGCACGGAGGCGCTCTTCCGCGACGACTCCGGCAACTGGTTCTCCTTCACCCAGCCCCGCGAGGGCGGCCTCGACATGGACAAGGACTGGACCGGCTGACCCACGGGGGCGGGCCGCGGGAAGGCGTGGCAAGCGAGCCGACCCGGCCCGGCCGGCAGAGTCCTTGCTCTCCGGCACCCTGATCGTCGGCCTCGCCGCGCACCGCGCGGGCCCTGCCCTCTGAGCGGCCCTGGGGTCACGTCCCGCCCGGCGGACTACGGCCGACTACGGCGGACCCGGCCGCCGCGTGCCTGTCGCACACGGCCCGCGGCCGCGCTACGGCACCATCGGATAGCTGCCCGTGCTCGTCGGTGCGTGCTCCGGCAGCCACAGGACGGCCACCGCGCCCTCCGCCGGAACGTGCTCCGGCGCCCCGGCGGGGCGTACGTTGCGGAACGTCAGGCGGGCGCCGAGCACCCGGGCCTGCCCGGCCGCGATCGTCAGCCCCAGACCGTGTCCCTTCCCGGCGCGGTCCTTGCTGCCGGTGCGGAAGCGGCTCGGTCCCTCGGCGAGCAGTTCCTCGGGGAAGCCGGGGCCGTGGTCGCGGACCCGGATGACCCGGCCTTCGACGATGACCTCGATGGGCGGCTTGCCGTGCCGGGCGGCGTTGGTGAGCAGGTTGAACAGCACCCGCTCCAGGCGTCGCGGGTCGGTGGTGACCTCCGACTCGTGCACCACGTGGACGACGGCCGCCGGATCCTTCGTGGCCACGCGCCGGGCGACGAACTCGCCCAGCATGATGTCCTGCAGCTCGGCCCGTTCGGAGGCGCCGTCGAGGCGGGCCACCTCCAGGACGTCCTCGACGAGGGTGCGCATCGCCTTGGCCCGGTCGAGGACCAGTTCGGTCGGGCGGCCGGGCGGAAGGAGTTCGGCGGCGGTCAGCAGGCCGGTCACCGGGGTACGCAGCTCGTGCGCGATGTCGGCGGTGACCCGGCGCTCGGCCTCCAGCCGCTGCTGGAGCGTGTCCGCCATGGCGTCCACCGCGCGGGCGAGGTCGTCGGTCTCGTCCCGTACGACACCGCCGATGGCGTCCCGTACCCGGACGTCCGGCTCGCCCCTGGCGACCTGGTTCGCGGCGGACGCCGCCTTGCGCAGCCGGCCCGACAGCTGCCCGCCGATGAGCACGCCGAGCGCGCTGCCGCCGAGGACGACCGCGATGGAGCCGATGACCAGGGCCTGGTCGAGGTCCTTCATCACGTTCGTGCTGCGGTCGGTGAAGTGGCTGTGCAGCGACAGGACGTGTCCGCCCTTGACCGGGACCGCCGCCCAGATGTCCGGCACGTCGCCGCCGTGGTCGGTGACGTACGTGGCCCGGCGGCCCGCCTCGACCTTCTCCCGCAGCGCGGGCGGCAGGTCCGGGTCGTCGACCTCGATGTTCGGGAAGTTCGGCCGCCGGAGCAGGTCGTAGTTGCGCTGGGCGATCTGCAGGCGCTCGTCCGCGAGGTCGCGCGCGTTGTCCAGCATCGACACCCGGGCGGCGTTGTGCACGACCAGGCTGAGCGCGATCGCCACCAGAGCGCCGACCAGCGCGATGGCCGCGCTGAGCTTCCACCTGAGCCCCGTGCGGATGCCCGCGCGCTCCATGCGCCGTCCGAGCGGTCGTCGAATGATCCCCCGCATGCCCGCCGCCCCGCTCAGGCCTTCAGCTTGTAGCCGAAGCCGCGGACCGTCTCGATCCGGTCCTGGCCGATCTTCGTGCGCAGCCGCTGTACATGCACGTCGACGACGCGCGTGTCCCCGCCCCACCCGTAGTCCCACACGCGTTCGAGCAGCTTGTCGCGAGAGAGGACCGTGCCCGGCGTCGAGGAGAACTCGAGGAGCAGCCGCATCTCGGTCGGGGTGAGCGCCACCGGCTGTCCGGCCCGGCGCACCTCCATGCCCTCCGTATCGATCTCCAGTTCGCCGAACGTGAGCACGCCCCCATCGACCGCCGAGGGGTCGGCACTCGCCTGCGCGCCCCCGCCCGCGTGCCCGAAGCGGCGCAGCACCGCACGGATCCGGGCGACCAGGACCGCGCCGTCGAAGGGCTTGGTCACATAGTCGTCGGCGCCCGCCTCCAGGCCCAGGACGACGTCGATGGAGTCGGCCCGCGCCGACAGCATGATCACCGGAACCGTCGACTCGTCGCGGATCCGCCGGCACAGGCTCACCCCGTCCAGGCCCGGGACCATGACGTCCAGGAGCGCGATGTCGGGGCGGTTCGCGCGGAACGCCTCCAGGCCCGACAGCCCGTCGGGCATCGCGGTGACCGCGAAACCGTCCCGCTCCAGGGCGAGCTGGGTGGCCTCGCGGATGACGTCGTCGTCCTCGACGAACAGGACATGGGTCTGATCTGCCATCCCGCTGCTCTCAGTCCTCGTGGGGTTCTCGTGCCGTCACTGAGGTGACGTATGGATCGTGCGCCGGGTTCACTTCAGCCGGACGGCACCGGCGAAGGATCGCCACCGAGAGCGTTGCCGTAGTCGGTGTGGTGGTAGTCCTCCTGGACGAAGCGCCCCGCCCTCCAGCCGTATGTGATCACGTTCTCCGCGGACGGATTCGACAGGGGGTCGCTCTTGTCGTACACCTGCTTGGTCACCATCAGGTCGCCCCGGTCTATCTCCGCGTAGACCGGGGACTCCTCGGCCGTGAACACGTTCTCGTATCTGCCGCTCTCCTCGCGGTACACGTACGCGCCGACGCCCACGCCGTCGGCGCAGGTCAGCACGTTGATCACGATGTCCTTGGCCGGGCCGCCGGTCAGATCGCCGTACGTCACGTCGACCGAGTCGTCGTCGCCGCACGGCTTGAGATACCGCTTGACCTCGGGCGAGACCTGCGGGTCGTGCTCGACGAGGGCGACCGCGTCCACACGTTTGTAGGTGTACGCGGGGCTGGGGGCGGGGGCCGGGGAGGCCACCGAGCGCGCCCCCGCCCCCGAGTCGGCGTGTGCCGGGCCCTCGTCACGGGCGCCGGTGCCGCCGGTGCCGCAGGCGGCGGCGAAAAGGCCGAGGGCGGCGAGCACGGCCACTGCCGTGATCGCCGCCTGGTAGACCCCGCGAGCCGCCATGGGCTCCTCGTCGGTCAGGCCGCGCACCGCTCCCGCTCCTCACGCTCGAGCGCGCGTGCGTCCAGATCGCGGGCCTCCAGCTCCTCGCGGAGCCGGGCGAGCGCCCGGTGCAGCGTGCTCTTGACCGTTCCGGCCGACATGCCGAGGGCGGCGGCCGTCTCTTCCGTGGACATCTGCTCCCAGTGTCGCAGGACGACGACACTGCGCTGCTTCGGAGCGAGCACCTTCATGATGTCCATGAGGAGCGCGCGGTCGGCGTGCTGCTCGGTGGAGTCGTCCACGCAGGCGTCCGGCAGCTGCTCGGTGGGGACCTCCTCCAGCTTCCGGGCCCGCCACCACTCGGTACGCGTATTGATCATCACCCGGCGCAGATAGGCGTCCGCGAGGCGTTTGTCCGCGATGCCCTCCCAGCGGCCGTACGTCCGTACCAGCGCCGTCTGGAGCAGGTCCTGGGCGTCGACCGGATCCGGGACCAGCCGGCGGGCGCTGCGCAGCAGCGCGTCCTGCCGAGTGCGGACGTACTCCTCGAATTCGAGCACCTCGCCCTGCGCCATGATCAACCGCCTCCGTTCCCCGTTTCCGCCGGCCCCGTGCCGGTCGTTCCGTGCCTGCGGTGGTCATGCCGGGCACAGGTATGAAGCTACGGAGGTGTTGTCACGGGGCTGTCCGAAGCAGCCTTCGGCTAGCACTCGGCTGTCCGTCGGTTGTGTAACGGAAGTAGGTTCGGGGTAAAGGGAGCGGGTGAATTGCCCTTATATAGAGGGGTTTGTGTGGTGAGGTGGCTGTGAAACAGCCTCCCCGCTCTGTGACTTGTCTGTGCGTCAGCTCAGCGGGAGCCGATAGAGGCCGCCCTGCAGCGGCTCCACCAGACCGTCGGCGACGAGCCCGTCCAGCGCCCGGGCGCGTTGCACCGGCTCGTGCCACACCCGGTCCAGGGCCGCCTGCGGCACGGGGACGTGCGCCTCGCGCAGTACGGCGAGGAGCTTGCCCCGGACCTGACGGTCCGTACCGGCGTACGTCTGGCCGCGCCGCGGCGGGCCCTCGTGCTCAGGCTTGCCCGCGAGCCGCCAGGCGCACTGGTCGGCGATCGGGCAGCGCGGGCAGGTCTCGTTCTTCGCCGTGCACACCAGGGCGCCCAGCTCCATGGAGGCGGCGGCCCAGCGGGCGGCGGTCCCCTCCTCCTCGGGCAGCAGCTCGCGGGCGAGCCTGCGTTCCGCGGCTGTGGTGGCGTTCGGCGGGTACTGCACACCGGTGACCGCGCGGGCGAAGACCCGGCGGACGTTGGTGTCCAGCACGGCGTGCCGCTGCCCGTAGGCGAAGGAGGCCACCGCGGCGGCGGTGTACTCGCCGATGCCGGGCAGCGCGAGCAGCTGTGCGTGGTCCGTCGGTACGTCGCCGCCGTGCCGCTCCGTTATGGCGACCGCGGCGCCGTGCAGGCGCAGGGCGCGGCGCGGGTAGCCCAGCCGGCCCCAGGCGCGGACGGCCTCGCCGGGGGCCTCCTCGGCCAGGTCGGCGGGGCGGGGCCAGCGGGCCAGCCACTGCTCGTAGACCGGCAGGACCCGGTTGACCGGGGTCTGCTGGAGCATGAACTCGCTGACCATCACGCCCCAGGGGCCCGCCTCCGGGCGGCGCCAGGGGAGGTCGCGGGCGTGGGTGTCGAACCAGGCGATCACGGGGGCGTGGAGCTTCTCAGTCATGGCCCTTCCGATCCTGCCACGGGATGGCCGGGCTTGGTCCGTGGCGGCGCCGGGGCGGGGCGTGCGGGGCGCCAACGGTGTTCCGCCGGCGGTAAGTTGCCGGAGGGATGATCCGAAAAGTTGGTTTCGCGGCGGCGGGTGGCGCAAGCAAGCGGGCCGATCTCTCGTAAAGTTTGCGCCGTGGGATCTCTGCGCAATCCGATCGGGCCGCTTCCCTCCTCCATCTACTGGCGACGGAGGGTCGTCATGCTGTCGGCGGTCGCCGTCCTGGCGCTGCTGATCGCCTGGATCGCCACCGCGGGCGGCGGGGGCGGAAAGAAGGCCGCCGGCGGGTCCAACGGCAAGAATCCCGCGTCCACGATCACGGCTGGGCCGACGCCTTCCGGGTCGGCGATCAGCCAACACCCCGGCGGGCGCGACGAGTCGGGGAGCGGGGGCTCCGGCGGAAGTGACGCCGGGTCGGGGGGCGGGGGCGACTCCGGCTCGACGGACGGGAGCGGTTCGGGCGATTCGGACGGTTCGGGCGGCGGTTCGGGATCCGATGCCGGTTCCGACGCAGGTTCCGATTCCGCTTCCGGCGGTGGCAGTGTCGGTACGGCGGCCACGCTGCCGGCCTCCTCCGGGCTGCCCAACTGCACATCCAAGGCGGTCACGTTGAGCCTGCGCAGCAAGCACAACTCGTACTCGCCGGACCAGACGCCCGCCTTCGAGCTCACCGCAAAGAACTCGTCGTCCAGTGACTGCAAGGTCGACCTCGGGCCGAAGAGCGCGGTACTGACGATCACTCAGTCCGACGACAGCGACGCGTACTGGTCGTCGGCCGACTGCCCGAAGGGCGCCGGAAGCCTGGTGTACCGGGTGCCGGCGGGCAGCGACATCACCTACACGGTGAAGTGGGACCGCAAGCCGAGTGCTCCGCAGTGCGCCACGCCTCCGGCGGGCTCGGCCAAGGACGGGACGTATCTGCTGGAGGCGAAGGCGACGGGGTTCGCGAAGGCGCAGACGTCGTTCGTGCTGTCGGCCGACTAGCGACTGCCCGCTGCCGGGGTGCCCGTGCGAGTGCGGTGACTGCGGTTCCCAGGGGCGCGGGGAACCGCGTGACCAGCCACGACGCACCCGCGGCCGTGGACGGACCCGCGGCCGTGGACGGACCGCGCCGCCCCCGAATCAGACGTAGCGCTCCAGGATCGACGACTCCGCAAGCCGCGACAGACCCTCACGCACGCTGCGCGCCCGTGCCTCGCCCACGCCGTCCACGGTCTGGAGGTCGTCCACGCTCGCGGCCAGGAGCTTCTGCAGGCCGCCGAAGTGCTCCACGAGACGGTCGATGATCGCGCCCGGCAGCCTCGGCACCTTGGCCAGGAGGCGGAAGCCCCGCGGGGACACCGCCGAGTCGAGGGCCTCGGGGGAGCCGGTGTAGCCGAGGGCGCGGGCCACCGTGGGCATCTCCAGGAGCTCGGCGTGGGAGAGGGCGTCGAGCTCGTACAGGGCCTCGTCGACCGTGCGGGAGCGCTTGGCGGTCGGCTCGGGGACGTAGTCCCGGACCACCAGCTCGCGCTCCGGCTCCACGCCCGCGATCAACTCGTCCAGCTGGAGCGCCAGAAGGCGTCCGTCCGTGCCCAGTTCGACCACGTATTCGGCGATTTCGGTGGCGATGCGGCGCACCATCTCCAGGCGCTGCGCGACGGCGGACACGTCGCGGACCGTCACCAGGTCCTCGATCTCCAGTGCCGACAGCGTTCCCGCGACCTCGTCCAGGCGGAGCTTGTAGCGCTCCAGCGTGGCCAGGGCCTGGTTGGCGCGGGACAGGATCGCCGCCGAGTCCTCCAGGACCCGGCGCTGGCCGTCGACGTACAGGGCGATCAGACGCATCGACTGGGAGACGGAGACCACAGGGAAGCCGACCTGCTTCGAGACGCGGTCCGCCGTGCGGTGCCGGGTGCCCGTCTCCTCCGTGGGGATCGTGGGGTCCGGAACCAGCTGGACGCCCGCCCGCAGGATCTTCGACAGGTCCGACGAGACCACGATGCCGCCGTCCAGCTTGCACAGCTCCCGCAGCCGCGTCGCCGAGAACTCCACGTCGAGGACGAAACCGCCGGTGCACATCGTCTCGACGGTCTTGTCGGAGCCCAGCACGATCAGTCCGCCGGTGTTGCCGCGCAGAACCCGCTCGAGGCCGTCACGCAGGGCCGTACCGGGTGCCACGGCGCGCAGCGAGGCGCGCATCAGGCCATCGGAACCGGCACTCCCACCGGACTTTCCGGGAGCTGCTGCCCGGTCGTTGGCTGCCACTGCACTCCTCCGGTCGCAGGTTCTGGGGCGCTGCCGTACGCGCACTCGGTTCGTACGGACGGGCGAGACCAGGGCAAAGTCTACCGGCGGTCCTCAGCCTCCCGTGGGGCCTCTCGGCGACGGGAGCGGGGAAGGACCCTGAGCGCGTCCCCTATGTCGGCGACTTCCAGGACCTTCATACCGGGAGGGATCTTGCCCGGGTCGCCCGGCACGAGCGCGTGCGTGAAGCCCAGGCGGTGTGCCTCCGTGAGCCTGCGCTGCACCCCCGTGACCCGTCTGACCTCGCCCGCGAGACCGACCTCGCCGATGGCGACGAGGTTCTTGGGCAGCGGGGTGTCGCTGGCCGCGGAGGCGAGGGCCAGGGCGATCGCGAGGTCCGCGGCCGGCTCCGAGAGCTTCACTCCGCCCACCGTCGCCGAGTAGATGTCCCGCTTGCCGAGCGCGCTGATCCTGCCCCGCTGCTCCAGCACGGCGAGCATCATCGAGACCCGGGACGTCTCCAGGCCGGAGGTCGTGCGGCGGGGCGACGGGATCTGGGAGTCGACGGTCAGCGCCTGGACCTCCGCCACCAGCGGGCGGCGGCCCTCCAGGGTCACCGTCAGGCAGGTGCCGGGGACCGGTTCGTCACGACGGGTCAGGAAAAGTCCGCTCGGGTCGGCGAGGCCCGTGATGCCGTCGTCGTGCAGTTCGAAGCAGCCGACCTCGTCCGTGGCGCCGTACCGGTTCTTGACGCCCCGCACCAGCCGGAGGCGCGCGTGCCGGTCGCCCTCGAAGTGCAGCACGACGTCCACGAGGTGTTCGAGGAGGCGCGGTCCGGCGATGGCCCCGTCCTTGGTGACATGGCCCACGAGGAGCGTGGACATGCCCCGCTCCTTCGAGGCGCGGATCAGCGCCCCCGCCACCTCCCGCACCTGGGCCATACCGCCGGGCGCCCCGTCGATCTCGGGGGAGGCGACCGTCTGCACGGAGTCGAGGATCAGCAGGGACGGCTTCACCGCGTCCAGGTGGCCGAGGACGGCCGCCAGGTCGGTCTCCGCCGCGAGGTAGAGATGGTCGTCGATGGCCTTGATGCGGTCGGCGCGCAGCCGCACCTGGCTCGCCGACTCCTCACCGGTCACATAGAGCGTGCGGTGCTCGTCGCTCGCGGACTTCGCGGCCACGTCGAGCAGGAGCGTCGACTTGCCCACGCCGGGCTCGCCCGCCAGGAGCACCACCGCACCGGGCACCAGTCCGCCGCCGAGCACCCGGTCCAGCTCGGGCACACCGGTGGAGCGCGCGGTGGCCTGCCGCCCGTCGACCTGGCCGATCGGCACCGCGGAAGTGGTGACACGGCCCGGCGCCGTCGTCCGCACCGCCGGCGCGCCGTACTCCTCGATCGTCCCCCACGCCTGGCACTCGGGACACCGGCCGAGCCACTTGGCCGTCTGCCAGCCGCACTCCGTGCAGCGGTAGGACGGGCGTTCCTTGGTGGTCTTGGTACGGGCAGCCATGCGGAAACCGTAGCCGCCGCCACTGACAACGCGGGCACCGGCCGCCGGGCGGGAGCGGGGCCGGCCCGGCCGCGTGCCGTCACGAACGGGCTACGGAATGAGAGGTTCCTGTCCCCTTATGAGGGATCGTTTCACCCGTACGGATTAAAAGCGCTCAAGGTGGAAGAAGGGCCCATCCCGCGCCGCCTACGGTCGCACGGGTGACGAGCAGTCCGGAGACCTCGACCCGCACCACCGGCGCACACCGGGCGCACCGGGAGGCGCGTGACCGTGCTGCGGCGCGCGCGCCGGCGCCTCGACCGCCGACGCGCTACGAGCCGTATCTGGACGGTCTGTTCACCTACTGCCTGTCGGTGCTGTGCGACCACGACGCGGCGACCGCCGCGCTGGGCGACGCGCTCGCGCTGGCCGAGCGGCGCGGGCAGCGCGTCCCGGACGCGGCGGGGGACCGCCGGGCCTGGCTGTACGCGCTGGCCCGATGGGCGTGCCTGCGCAAGCTGGCCGAGGCCAAGCAGAAACGTCAGGCCACCCACGCGGCAGGCCGCCCGGCACCCCCGAAGCACGGCCCCCAGGCCGCCGACGCGCCCGTCTCCGACCAGATCCAGGAGCAGCGGCGGCGCGAACTCACCCTGCTCGCCTGGCCCGAGGCCGCCGGGACCACCCCGGAACAGCGCGAGGCACTCGAACTCGCCGTCCGGCACCACCTCGCCGCCCACGAGGTCGCCGCCGTCCTCGGCATGGACCAGGCCGTCGCCCGCGAGCTGCTGGCCTCCGCCGCCTGCGAGGTGGAGCGCACGCGTGCGGCCCTCGCCGTCGTCGAGACCGGCAGCTGCCCCGGTGTGGCCCTCCTCACCGGGGACAACCAGCTCGTCCTCAGCACCGCCGTACGGCGTGAGCTGGTACGGCACGTCGACGACTGCCCGCGATGCCGCCGGACCGCCGAACGCGCGGTTCCGGGCCGCTGGCCCGGAGCCAGCGTCACGCCCGCGGAGCTGCCCGTCCTGGAGGCACCCCGCGCCGCCCTGCACGTCGCCCTGGCCCACCACCCGCGCGCGCGGGGCGCGGCGGTTCCGCGTTTCGACCGGCGCGGCTTCCCGATGGACCCGAAGGACCGGGCCGCCCGCCGTGACCGCCTACGCGCGCGTGCCGTGACGACGACCGTAGTCGCCACCGTCGTCGCCGCCCCAGTCTTCGCCCTGTGGGCCGCCTACCGGGGTTCGCCGACCGCGGAGGGCCAGGAGGCCCGCGCCGCCACCGCCAGCGAGGCGCACGGCCCCGACAGCCTCGGCGGGGACCCGGTCGGCGCCTACGAGAACGCCGGGAACGCCGGTGTCAGACCCGGCGCCCGCCTCGGCAGGGACGGGCGGGCCGACGTGTCCGTGGAGGTCATCAGCGTCGCCGGGGCCGGGGAGAAGGGTGCGGCCCGGCTCGCGGTGTCGGCCGGAAACAGGGGCGACACCACCCTGATCACGCTGACCGCCTCCGGCCCCTCGCCGGTCCGCTGGTCCGCCTCCACCGCGGCCGCCTGGATCCACCTCAGCCAGTCCGCGGGAACCCTCCAGCCCGGCGAGTCGTTGACGATCAAGGTGTACGTCGACCATCTGCGCGAGCCGTCCGGCCACTGGAGCGCCCAGGTGGCGGTGTCACCGGCGGGCGCGGTCGTCTCGATCGAGGGTTACGGCACCGTACCCACCGGCCCCACGGCCCCGGGCAACCCGCCCCCGCCCCCGACCTCGGCCCCGGACCCGACGCCCACGACCTCGCCCCCCACCGATCCCCCGCCCAGCGACCCGCCGACCCCCGACCCGACCCCGACACCCACCGCCCCGACCCCGACCGACTCCGCGACCTCGACCCCACCCCCGCCCGACAGCGGCGACCCGACCCCCTCGGGCGGCTAGGGCCGTGACCGGCAGCCGGTCAGTCCACCGGATCCGCCGGGTGCGGTGCCAGCAGTGGGAGCCGGGACGCCAGCCGCTCCTCGCACAGCTCGACCAGACGGTCGTAGCCGGCCTTGCCCATCAGTTCGGTCAGCTCGGCCCGGTAGGAGACGTACACGGGGTCGCCCGCGCCGTGCGCCGACGTCGCCGATGTGCACCACCAGTGCAGGTCGTGGCCGCCCGGACCCCAGCCCCGGCGGTCGTACTCACCGATGGAGACCTGCAGGACACGCGTGTCGTCGGGCCGGTCGATCCAGTCGAAGGTCCGCCGGATCGGCAGCTGCCAGCAGACGTCCGGCTTGGTCTCCAGCGGCTCGCGGCCCTCCTTCAGCGCCAGGATGTGCAGCGAGCAGCCCACGCCACCCGCGAAACCGGGGCGGTTCTGGAAGATGCAGGAGCCCTTGTACGGACGGGTCTGGCGGGAGCCCTCCTCGTCCTCCGAGACCCAGCCGTGCGCCAAGCCCTCGTCGTGGTTCTGCCAGATGTCAGGGGTCAGCCGCGCCACGTGCTCGGCGACCCGCTTCTCGTCGTCCTCCTCCGAGAAGTGCGCGCCCAGCGTGCAGCACCCGTCGTCCGCCCGGCCCGCCTGGATGCCCTGGCAGCCGCTGCCGAAAATGCAGTTCCAGCGAGAGGTCAGCCATGTCAGATCGCACCGGAATACCTGCTCGTCGTCCGCCGGATCAGGGAATTCCACCCACGCTCGTGCGAAGTCGAGCCCCTTCTCGTCGGCCGCCGACTCCTTCTTGGGCTTCTTCGCTGGCTTCACCTGCGAAGAACCGCTGGAGGATTTGGCTGCCTTGTGGTCCTTCGCCTTTTTCGTCTTTGGCACCCGTCCAGGGTAAGTCGCCCGAGACGGCTCCGGGGACGGTCGAGCTGCCAGGTGGCAGTAGCGTTTCGTACATGAGACTCGGTGTCCTCGACGTGGGATCTAACACGGTGCATCTGCTGGTGGTGGATGCGCACCCGGGCGCGCGCCCGCTGCCCGCGCACTCGCACAAGGCGGAGCTGCGGCTCGCGCAACTCCTCGACGAGGACGGGGCCATCGGCCCCGACGGGGTCGACAAACTGATCGGTGTCATCCACGACGCGCTCCAGGCCGCCGAGGACAAGGGTGTCGAGGACCTGCTGCCGTTCGCCACCTCCGCGGTGCGCGAGGCCACCAACGCCGACGACGTCCTCGCGCGCGTGAAGGCCGAGTCCGGGGTCGAGCTCCAGGTCCTCACCGGTGCCGAGGAGGCCCGGCTCACCTTCCTCGCCGCCCGCCGCTGGTTCGGCTGGTCGGCCGGGAAACTGCTGGTCCTGGACATCGGCGGCGGCTCCCTGGAGATCGCTTACGGCATCGACGAGGAGCCGGACGCCGCCGTCTCGCTGCCGCTCGGCGCGGGCCGGCTGACCGCCGGCTGGCTGCCCGGGGACCCGCCCGGCGCGGAGGCGATAAGGGCCCTGCGCCGCCATGTACGGGCCGAGATCGCCCGCACGGTCGGGGAGTTCAGCCGGTTCGGCGCCCCCGACCACGTGGTCGCCACCTCCAAGACCTTCAAGCAGCTGGCCCGCATCGCCGGCGCCGCCCGCTCCGGCGACGGCCTCTACGTCCAGCGCGAGCTCAAGCGGGAGTCCCTGGAGGCCTGGGTGCCCCGCCTGGCCGGCTTGACCGCCGCTCAGTGCGCGGATCTGCCCGGCGTCTCCGAGGGCCGCTCCGGCCAGCTGCTGGCGGGGGCGCTGGTGGCCGAGGGGGCGATGGACCTGTTCGGCGTCGAGAACCTGGAGATCTGTCCCTGGGCGCTGCGGGAGGGAGTGATCCTGCGGCGTCTGGATCACATGGGTTCGGCCTGAACCTGCGGCCCGGATCCGCGCCCCGGAAGGGGCGCGGGGCGGTGAGCGTGCGGCTCCGCCGCGTGGGTGCGGCGGGCCGGCGGCGGCCCACGGCCGCCCATGGGGAAAGTCACAACGGCGAATAGAGACCCGGCGTCCTGCCGACCCCACCCCGTAATCTGTCTCCGTGGCAGATCCAAGGGACGTGGTCCGGATTCCGGATGCGAAGGTCGCCCTGTCGACGGCCTCCGTCTACCCGGAGTCCACGGCGACGGCCTTCGAGATCGCCGCGCGCCTCGGGTACGACGGGGTCGAGGTCATGGTGTGGACCGACCCGGTCAGCCAGGACATCGAGGCGCTGCGCCGGCTCAGCGACTACCACCGGATGCCGATCCTGGCCGTGCACGCCCCCTGTCTGCTGATCACCCAGCGCGTGTGGTCCACGGACCCCTGGGTCAAGCTCCAGCGCGCCCGGGCGGCCGCCGAGAAGCTCGACGCCAGTACGGTCGTCGTGCACCCGCCGTTCCGCTGGCAGCGCCAGTACGCCCGTGACTTCGTCGCCGGGATCTGGCGGATGGCGAACGAGACGGACGTACGGTTCGCCGTCGAGAACATGTACCCGTGGCGCTACCGCGACCGCGAGATGCTCGCGTACGCCCCCGACTGGGACGTGACCAAGGACGACTACCGCCACTTCACGATCGACCTCAGCCACGCGGCGACGGCGCGCACGGACGCCCTGGAGATGGTCGACCGCATGGGCGACCGGCTGGGCCACGTCCACCTGGCGGACGGCAGGGGATCGGCGAAGGACGAGCACCTGGTCCCCGGCCGCGGCAGCCAGCCCTGTGCCGAACTGCTGGAGCGGCTCGCGCTCACCGGCTTCGACGGGCACGTCGTCATCGAGGTCAACACCCGGCGGGCCATGTCCAGCGCCGAGCGCGAGGCCGACCTGGCGGAGGCGCTGGCCTTCACGCGCCTGCACCTGGCCTCGGCGGTGAAGGTGCCCAGGCGATGACCGGGACCACTCCGCACCGCACCGACGCGACCTCCCGGCGCCGCGGCCGCCCCCCGCGCACGGAGTCCGCGGACACCCGCGACCGCATCCTGACCGCGGCCCGCGAGGAGTTCTCCGAGCGCGGCTACGAGAAGACGTCGGTGCGCGGCATCGCCAAGGCGGCAGGCGTCGACTCCGCGCTGGTCCACCACTACTTCGGCACCAAGGAGCAGGTGTTCGAGGCGGCCATCGCGGTCGCCTTCGCACCCGCCCTCAACGCGCCGGCCGCGGTCGCCGACGGCCCCCTCGACGGGGTCGGCGAGCGGCTCACCCGCTTCATCTTCGGCGTCTGGGAGAACCCGACCACCCGGACGCCGCTGCTGGCGATCGTCCGCTCCGCCGTCAACAACGAGACCGCGGCCGCCGTCTTCCGACGTCTCATCGCCTCCCAGCTGCTGCGCCGGATCGCCGCACAGCTGGACCTGCCGGACGCGGAGCTGCGCGCCGAGCTGGCGGCGGCTCAGATAGTGGGGTGCGCGATGCTGCGGTACGTGATCAAGGTGGAGCCGCTGGCCTCGGCCGACCTGGAGCAGATCGTGGCGCGGGTGGCGCCCGTGGTCCAGGGGCACCTCACGGCTCCCTGACCGTCGGCTCCCTGGACCTGACCGTCGGGTTCCCGAGATCCGACCGTCGGGTTCCCTGGGTCCGACCAGCGGGTTCGCGAGACGCGCGTCCCGCATTCCGGACACCTCGTCCCGATCCCTGGATGACCGGCGTACGCTCGTTGGCAATCAGAAGTCTCTCTGATCGCAGTCTCTGAAGGAGCGAGCGAGATGCCCGAGCTGAGGTCCCGCACAGTCACCCACGGCCGCAACATGGCGGGCGCCCGCGCCCTTATGCGCGCCTCCGGTGTACCCGGTGCGGACATCGGCCGGAAGCCGATCATCGCGGTCGCCAACAGCTTCACGGAGTTCGTGCCGGGCCACACCCACCTCCAGCCGGTCGGCCGGATCGTCAGCGAGGCGATCACGGAGGCGGGCGGCATCCCGCGCGAGTTCAACACCATCGCCGTCGACGACGGCATCGCGATGGGCCACGGCGGCATGCTGTACTCCCTGCCCTCCCGCGACCTGATCGCGGACAGCGTGGAGTACATGGTCGAGGCGCACTGCGCCGACGCCCTGGTCTGCATCTCCAACTGCGACAAGATCACCCCGGGCATGCTGCTGGCGGCCCTGCGCCTGAACATCCCGACGGTCTTCGTCTCCGGCGGACCCATGGAGGCCGGCCGCGCCACGCTCGTCGACGGTACGGTCCGCACCCTCGACCTGGTCGACGCGATCTCCGACGCCGTGAACGACAAGATCTCGGACGAGGACATCCTCCGTATCGAGGAGAACGCCTGCCCGACCTGCGGCAGCTGTTCCGGCATGTTCACCGCGAACTCGATGAACTGCCTGACCGAGGCGATCGGCCTCTCCCTCCCCGGCAACGGCTCGGTCCTCGCCACCCACACGGCCCGCAAGCAGCTGTACGTCGCCGCGGCCCGCACGGTGATGGACATCACCCGCCGCTACTACGAGCAGGACGACGAGACGGTCCTCCCGCTCAACGTCGCCACCTTCGCGGCCTTCGAGAACGCCATGGCGCTCGACATCGCGATGGGCGGCTCCACGAACACGATCCTGCACCTGCTGGCCGCCGCCCAGGAGGCGGGCGTCCCCTTCGGCCTGGAGCAGATCAACGAGGTGTCCCGCCGCGTGCCCTGCCTCGCCAAGGTCGCCCCGAACGTCGCGAAGACGCGCACGTACTACATGGAGGACGTGCACCGGGCCGGCGGCATCCCCGCCCTGCTCGGCGAGCTGCACCGCGGGGGCCTGCTGAACGAGGACGTGCACGCGGTCCACAGCCCGTCCCTGGCGGACTGGCTGAAGACGTGGGACGTGCGCGGCGGCTCCCCGTCCCCGGAGGCGGTGGAACTGTGGCACGCGGCCCCCGGCTGCGTCCGCTCCGCCGAGGCCTTCTCCCAGTCCGAGCGCTGGGAGGCGCTGGACGACGACGCCGAGGGCGGCTGCATCCGCTCGGTCGAGCACGCGTACTCCAAGGACGGCGGCCTGGCCGTCCTCAAGGGCAACCTCGCGGTCGACGGCTGCGTGGTGAAGACGGCCGGTGTCGACGAGTCCATCTGGACCTTCGAGGGTCCGGCGGTCGTCTGCGAGTCGCAGGAAGAGGCCGTCGAGAAGATCCTCAACAAGCAGGTCACGGACGGCGACGTGGTCGTCATCCGCTACGAGGGCCCCAAGGGCGGCCCCGGCATGCAGGAGATGCTCTACCCGACGTCCTTCCTCAAGGGCCGCGGCCTGGGCAAGACCTGCGCCCTGATCACCGACGGCCGCTTCTCCGGCGGCACGTCCGGCCTCTCCATCGGCCACGCGTCCCCCGAGGCGGCCTCCGGCGGCACGATCGCCCTCGTCGAGGACGGCGACCGCATCCGCATCGACATCCCGGGACGCACGATCGAGCTCCTGGTCGACGAGGCCGAGCTGGCGCGCCGTGAGCAGGCGCTGGGCGGGGTGTTCGCACCGAAGAACCGTGAGCGGAAGGTCTCGGCCGCGCTGCGGGCGTACGCGGCGATGGCGACCAGCGCGGACAAGGGCGCCGTGCGGGACGTGACCAAGCTGGGCTGAGACTCCGGCCGTGCCGCAGGGGCCGCCTCCGCTTTCCGGAGGCGGCCCCTGCGCGTGTCACCAGGCCGACGGGTCGCGCGCGTCCTCGGCGAAGACGGTGCCGTCGGGGGCGGTGGCGTAGACACGGCCACCGGCGAGCAGCGGTGCCGGCAGCGCGGCGGTGACCTCGTCCGCGCGGCTGCCCAGCCGCGGCGAGGTCTGTCCCACGAGGTGCCCGTCGCGGGCGCCGAAGGCGAGCAGCCGTCCGTCGGCGGCCGTGAAGTACACATGGTCGCCGTCGGCCACCGGCGCCGAGCCGCGGCTCACCGAGGTCTCCAGATGCCACAGCCGCTTGCCGCTGTCCAGGCCGACGGCCTCCAGAGAGCCACCGGCGGCCAGCAGATGGACGACCCCGCCGTACACGGTGGCCTGGGGAGCCAGGCGCGGCACGGGCAGCGGCACCCGGTGCGGCGTCTTCGTCGCCGGTGCGTAGCGCACGATCCCGGTCGTCTCCCCGGTCGCGTTGTCGATCGACAGCAGGACGAGCGAGCCGTCGTGGCTGCCGATGGGCTTCAGCGACCCCGTCAGCCGCGCCGCCCAGCGCTCGGTGCCGGTGATCGGGTCCAGGGCGGTGACCTGTGTGTGCGTCCCGTCGCGGGTGACGGTGGCCGTGTAGGCCAGCGGGTCGCCGGAGAAGGAGGCCAGGACAGGTGTGCCCGGTCCGGGGATCCGGCGGTTCCACTTCGTGTCGCCCGACGCGCCGTCCAGGCCGGTGAGCGATCCGTCGGTGCCGGTGAGCAGCAGCATGCCGCCCGTGAACGCCATGTCGGCATGCGCCGGCATGTCCCGTGTCCAGCGCGTACGGCCCGAGCCGGGGTCGAGCGCCACCACCCGTCGGCCACCGTCCGTCGGCAGCTGCAGGAGTCCGCCCGACAGGGCGGGTGCCCCGCTGGTGCGCTCCCGGGCGACGGAGTGCCGCCACAGCAGGCGTCCGTCGGCCGGGTCGAGGGCATAGGCGAGCCCGGACCGGAAGCACAGCAACTTCCCCGCCCCGTACGCGCATCGGGGCATGCCCGAGCCCGTGCCGACGGACTTGCCCCGCCAGGCGCCGGACCCGGCGGCGGTGCTGCTGACGCCGTTCCCGGCCGGCGCGGGTTCGGAACCGCCGGCGCCGAGCCACTGCACCGAGGCGAGCACACCGCCGACGACGAGGGCTACCGCCCCTGCGGCCAGGGCCACGCGCCCGCGAATGCGGCGGCCGGTCCCGGGCGTCCGCTCGGCCGGGGCGGCGGGTGCCTCCTGCCCGGGCGCCTCCTCGCTCGTCCGCTGTGCCGGTATGAACGCCTGTGTGTCGTACGAGGCGGCCACCGACCGCAGTTCGCGCATGAGCTCGTCCGGTGTCGGCCGGTCCTCGGGCTCCTTGGCGAGACAGCGCAGCACCAGCGGCGCCAGACTCTCCGGTACGCCCGTCAGGTCGGGCTCGTCGTGCACGACCTGGTAGGCGACGACGTACGGGCTGTCGGAGTCGAACGGACCGCGTCCGGTGGCCGCGTGCACCAGCACCGAGCCGAGCGCGAAGATGTCGGCGGCCGGCCCCACCTCGCGGGGGCGCCGGAACTGCTCGGGTGCCATGAACGGCGGAGTGCCGATCAACTTGCCGGTCTCGGTGCGGAGTTCGCTGTCCTTTGGCCGAGAAATGCCGAAGTCGATGACCTTCGGGCCGTCCTCGGCGAGCAGCACGTTGCTCGGCTTCAGATCCCGGTGCACGACCCCGACCCGGTGGATGTCGCGCAGCGCCTCCGCGAGCCCGGCCATCAGCCGGCGCAGCTGCGCGGGAGGCATCGCCCCGTTCCGCTTGACGTGTTCGGAAAGGGTGGGCCCGGCAATGAACAGCGTGGCCATCCAAGGCCGTTCGGCCTCCGGATCGGCGTCGACGACCGGTGCGGTGAAGGCACCGCTCACCTTCCGGGCGGCGGCCACCTCCTGCCGGAAACGGCCTCTGAACTCGCGGTCCTTGGCGAACTCTGCGTGTACGACCTTCACCGCGAGCTTCAGCCCCGAGGTGCTCCGGGCCAGGTGCACGACACCCATGCCGCCCGAACCCAGAGCCGACTCCAGGCGGTAGTGACCGGCGTAATCGGGAAGTTCCGCTTCCGCGCCCGCTCCGGTGTTCCTCTGTGGCGCCATGGAACCACCCCCGTGCTGTTCGTCCGCGCGCGCGACGCACGGAGCCTAGTCGATGACGCGTACGAGACAGAGGAGGCTTGCTAGCCTTCGCGTGCGAATTTCGCGCACGTGTTTCATGCGTTTCGTGGCTCGATTCGCGGGAATCAACGGGATCCCATGGCAGTCATGGGATCAACGGGGGGAGAACGTCATGTCAGTCGACCGTGCCGAAGAAGCCGGGAGCGACGCCGGGGCCGAGGCCCTCACGGCGGCGGCGGCCGTCCGGACGTACGCGATCGCTCCGGGCGTCACTCTGAACGTCCGCAGCGGTCCCGGCACCAACTACAACATCGTCCGTGTCCTGCCGGTGGGCAGCCATGTCCCGATCTTCTGCCAGACGCCGGGCACGTCGGTATCGGGCCCGTACGGCACGACGAAGATCTGGGACAACATCGACAACGGCGAGTACGTCTCCGACGCCTACGTGAACACGGGCAGCGACGGCTACGTGGCCGACCGCTGCGCCTGATCCGTACCCGAGAGGAAACAGCAGAGATGACATCCCGGAGACGTAGATCCGCCCTGCTCGCGGCAGGCGCCGCCGGAGCCTTTCTCATGGTGATGGGAGCGGCGGCCACCGCGGAAGCGGCGACGTACTACTCGGTCGCCCCGGGCCTCCGGCTCAACGTCCGCAGCGGTCCCGGCACCGACTACAACCTCGTCCGCCTCCTGCCCGAGGGTGCCAAGGTCCACATCTACTGCCAGTCCCCGGGCACGACGGTGTCGGGCTACTACGGCACCACGAACATCTGGGACAACATCGACAATGGCGAGTACGTCTCCGATGCCTACGTGAACACGGGCAGCGACGGCTACGTCGCCGCGCGCTGCGGCTGACCCCGTACGAGCCCGCGGCGGCCCCGGAGCCATAATCGTCCCGTGAGCGACGAACCCGGCACCCTGGACACCCCCGCGGGCTCCACCGACGGAGCCCGGAGCGGCCCGCGCCCCGAGCCTCTCCGCTTCTTCGGCACGTCCTGGGTGAACCACGACGACGGATACGCGGCCCGCCGTGCCGGCGTGGCCGTCGGCTCGCTCGCGGCGGCGGTCGCCTCCGCCTTCGTCCTCCGCTTCGCCTACCAGGGCCTGCAGATCGCCGACACCGGCTCCTTCGTGACCGTACTGGTCGTGGCGATGTTCGCGATCTGCAGCGCGCTGGCCTTCCGCAACACCTGGGACGGGTACGGCAGGCGCCTGGACGCCGACCGCCAGGCCTCCCTGCGCGGGCTCCTCGCCATCGGCTTCATCGGCTCGCTCCTCGCGTACTTCTTCCGCTCCCTCACCGAGGCCCCGGGCGAGAAGCTGCACCGCGAGGAGTACGAGAAGGCACGCGAGGAGTACGAACGCCGTTCCGTGCGGCGCACCGGGAACCCCTCGAAGAAGAAGCGGCGCGGCTAGAGCCTGGCATCGGCGGCGTCAGTAGTACGCGCGCATGATGTCCGTCGCCCACTCCGGCTGACCGGTGTCCCCCTGCGGCCCGAACTCCGCCATGTACGGCTTGATGTCCAGCACCGGCGTCCCGTCGACCGCGTCGAGCCCCTCGACGTGCACATCGAGGCCCTCCACCCGCAGCACCCGGCAGCGGGAGACCCCGATGCGGTTGGGCCGGTTCTTGCCGCGCTGGGCGAAGATGCCGACCTTGGGCCAGTCGGGGTTGCCGCGCGGATGCCGGGCTCCGGTCTCGATCTTCTCCTCCGGCACCCGGTCGAAGTGGTAGACGACCTCCAGGTGGGAGAAGGCGTCAAGGCCGGCCAGGGCTTCGGCGGTGAACCGGTCGCCGTCGACGCGTATCACCGCGCGCACCTCGCCCCACTCGTCGTCGCGGACCTCCGCCCGCCCGCCGACCACCCGGCCCACCGGATACGCGACCACCGCGTCCTCGCCCCGCACAGTCATGACTCCCCCTTCGTCACCGAAGCAGTGGATCAAGGAACTCCGGCCCACCGTACCGACGTTCGACCCGGCCCACCCCTCATACGTACGTACCGAATACTCGCTGTCGTTTCCCGTCCCGACCCGACCACCATGTCCGTATGACCATGACGCCGCCCTCCCACACCGCCCGAGCCCACTCCTTCAACGCCGCCGCGGCCCAGTACGCCGCGAACCGCCCTTCCTACCCGCCCGCCCTCCTCGACACCGTCGAGGAACTCGCCGCCCGCCCCCTTGCCGGCGCCCGGGTCGTGGACGTGGGCGCCGGCACCGGTATCGCGACGGCGCTGCTGCACGCGCGCGGTGCCGACGTGATCGCGGTGGAGCCCGGCGAGGGCATGGCCGCCCAGTTCCGCCGCGCCCTGCCCGACGTCCCGCTCGTCCGGGGCAGCGGCGACGCCCTTCCCCTGGCCGACGCGAGCGCCGACTTCCTCACCTACGCCCAGGCCTGGCACTGGACGGACCCGGCCCGGTCGGTGCCGGAGGCGCTGCGCGTGCTGCGTCCGGGCGGCGCGCTGGCGCTGTGGTGGAACACCAGCGCCCTCGACGTCGAGTGGATCGCCGAGGCCTCCGGACGCGTCGGCCGGTTCTTCGGCGTCGACATCTCCGCCGAGAAGCAGAGGGCCGCCCGGACCGAACTCGCCGACCCCAGCGGCCGCCTGAGTTTCACCCGCCGTGAGGTCCGCTGGAGCCGCCGCGTCCCCCTCGCCACCCATCTGGCCAACATCAGCAGCCACTCTGCCTTCCTCGTCACCCCCGAGGAGCGCAGGACCGCCTTCCTCGACGAGGAAGGCGCCCACCTGCTGAAGGTCTTCCCGGACGGCATCGTCGAGGAGACCTACGACGTCCTGCTGCTGGTCGCCACCAACACCTGACCACAGGGCCTGTCGCCGAGTTCCCGCCGCCCTCCGGGCGGATGACGGGAATTCAGCGACAAGCCCTATCGGCGGCCCACCCCTCCAGGGCCGCCGCGCACGCCCGGTCCACGTACCGCAGACCGCCCAGCTCCAGCCGCACCTTCCGGTCGCGTGGCACCGCCTCCAGCGCGTCCAGCAGCTTCGGCAGACGCAGGAACGTCGCATGCCCCAGCACTCGTACGACGATCCCCGCCTCCCCGCGGTCCTCGCTCTCCACGTGCACATGGCTGACCTCCCACGCGGTCTTCGCCACCGCCAGCGTCAGCCCCACCAGCACCCCCTCGAACAGGTTCCCGAGGACGATCACGACCGCCGTCACTCCGAGCACCACCACCTCTCCGCGGTGTCCGCGCCACAGCCCCCGCAGCTCCCGCACGGGCACGAGCCGACAGCCCGCGTGCACCAGCAGTCCGGCCAGCGCCGCCACCGGAACCACCCCGAGCGCGCCGGGCAGCGCCGCCGTGAACACCAGCAGCCACACCCCGTGCAGCACCCGCGACGCCTTCGTTCGCGCCCCGGCCTGCACGTTCGCCGCGCTCCGCACGATCACCGCGGTCATGGGCAGCGCACCCAGCACGCCGCACACCGCGTTCCCCGCTCCCTGTGCGATCAACTCCTTGTCGTAGTCCGTCCGTCCCCCCTGGTGCAGCCGGTCCACCGCCGTCGCGCTGAACAGGGACTCCGCGGACGCGATCAGCGCGAAGGCGGCGACGGTCCCGAGCACGCCCACTTCCGTCAGCCGTCCGAAGTCCGCCGCCTCCGGGAGCCGCACGGCATCCAGTACGCCGCGCACCTCGACCCGCCGCACATTCAGGTCGAACAGCCAGGTCACCGCCGTCGCACCGGCCACCGCCACCAGAGGCGCCGGCACCAGCCGGGCTCCTCGCCGCCAGCGCGGCCACAGCAGCAGTACGGCAATGGTGGCACCGCCCACTGACAACGCCACCGGTCCCACCCGCCCCGGCAGCGACACCAGCCCGGCGATCTTCCCGAGCCCGTCCGCCGGAGCGGCCGCGTCACCGAGGGCGTACACCTGCCCGGCCACCAGCACGAGCCCGATCCCGGTGAGCATCCCGTGCACGACCGCCACCGACACCGCCCGGAACCACCGCCCGAGCCGCAGCAGCCCGAGACCTATCTGCACCAGCCCGGCCATCAGCACCAGCACCCCGAGCGCCCCGACCCCGTACTCCCGTACGGCCTCGTACACCAGCACCGTCAGTCCCGCCGCGGGACCGCTCACCTGCAGGCTGCTGCCCGGCAGCGCGCCGGCCACCAGCCCGCCCACTATTCCGGTCACCAGCCCCAGTTCGGCCGGGACGCCGGAGGCCATGGCGACGCCCACACACAACGGCAGGGCGACGAGAAACACGACGAGAGAAGCGAACAGATCGGCCTTGCCTACGACACGGCGCATGACGACAGCACCTCCGAGGACGAGGGACGCGGAGCCCGCGAGTGCGCGAATGGCACTGAAACCCATTGTCGGTAGCGGGTGCCGGGCGGGCGTCGGGTTCATGTGGCCACCCGGTGAAGGCGGAAGCGCGCGAACGGACCGCGCTCCTCCGATCGCGCCGCAGCTCCTTCGCGCCACCGCACGCACCCCACTTGACGGGGATCCGACCCGGACCCATTATTCACCGCATGATGAATTACCCGTCCGGCCCGCCAGAGACCCCCGAGACCCCAGACACCCCGGCCGTCGAGGCCGCCGACCTCACCGTCGTCCGCGGCCCCCGCACCGTCCTGCGCGGCCTCGACTTCACCGTCCCGCGCGGCCAGATCACCGGCCTGCTCGGCCCCTCGGGATGCGGCAAGTCGACCCTCATGCGCTCGATCGTCGGCACCCAGGCCAAGGTCTCGGGCACCCTGCAGGTCCTCGGCCGCCCCGCCGGCGACCCCTCCCTGCGCACCCGCATCGGCTACGTCACCCAGGCCCCCTCCGTCTACGACGACCTGACGGTCCGCCAGAACCTCGACTACTTCGCCGCGATCCTCGACCCCGGCCGCGCCGCCGCCGGACGCCGCCGCGAGAACGTCACCCGCGCCATCGCCGACGTCGACCTCACCAGTCACGCCGACGCCCTCGCCGGCAATCTCTCCGGCGGCCAGCGCAACCGCGTCTCCCTGGCGGTGGCCCTGCTCGGCACCCCCGAACTCCTGGTCCTCGACGAACCCACCGTCGGCCTCGACCCGGTCCTGCGCCGCGACCTGTGGAACCTCTTCCACGACATCGCCGCCACCCGCGGCGCCACCCTCCTCATCTCCTCCCACGTCATGGACGAGGCCGAGCGCTGCCACCGCCTCCTGCTCATGCGCCAGGGCGAGATCCTCGCCGACGACACCCCCGACGCCCTCCGCACCCGCACCGCATCGGACACCGTCGAGGCGGCATTCCTGCACCTGGTGGACGAGGCGGCCGCAGCAGGCCGCACCAAGGAGACAGCCCGATGAGCACGACGACCGCACCCGCCCCCACCGGCGCCCTGAACATCTCCCGCACCACCGCCACCGCGACCCGGGTCCTGCGCCAGCTCCGCCACGACCCGCGCACGATCGCGCTGATGATCCTCATCCCCTGCGTGATGCTGTTCCTGCTCCGCTACGTCTTCGACGGCAGCGCACGCACCTTCGACAACATCGGCGCATCACTCCTCGGAATCTTCCCGCTGATCACGATGTTCCTGGTCACGTCCATCGCCACCCTGCGCGAACGCACCTCGGGCACCCTCGAACGCCTCCTCGCCATGCCCCTCGGCAAGGCCGATCTCATCGCCGGCTACGCACTCGCCTTCGGCGCCCTCGCCATAGTCCAGTCGGCGCTGGCCACCGCCCTGGCCGTCTGGGGCCTGGGCCTGGACGTCACGGGCTCACCGTGGCTGCTGCTCCTTGTGGCCCTGCTCGACGCGCTGTTGGGCACGGCCCTCGGTCTCTTCGTCTCGGCCTTCGCGGCCTCGGAATTCCAGGCGGTCCAGTTCATGCCCGCGGTGATCTTCCCCCAGCTCCTCCTCTGCGGCCTGTTCACCCCCCGCTCCAACATGCACCCCGTCCTGGAGGGCATCTCCAACGTCCTTCCCATGTCCTACGCCGTCGACGGCATGAACGAGGTCCTGCACCACACGGACATGACGACGACCTTCGTACGGGATGTCCTGATCGTGGCCGGATGCGCACTGCTGGTACTGGGCCTGGGAGCGGCCACCTTGCGCCGCCGCACAGCGTGAGGGTTCGCTTCGGCCACCAAGCCCGTCCGGGGGTCCGGGGGACGGGAAGGGCAGGGGCGGCGGGGGCGAGAACCCTCGACGGCACCCCGGCAACACACGTCCGCCCACCGGACAACCACCCCCCACCCCTCCGCACCGGTGCGAGGATGAACCCGGACGACGCAACCCCCGGAGGGCACCCGCACCATGACCCAGAAAGTCGCAGTCCTCGGCACCGGCAAGATCGGCGAAGCCCTGCTCAGCGGAATGATCCGAGCCGGCTGGGCTCCCGCGGATCTCCTGGTCACCGCCCGCCGCCCCGAACGGGCCGACGAACTCCGAACCCGCTACGGAGTCAACCCGGTCAGCAACCCGGAGGCCGCCAAGACCGCCGACACCCTGATCCTCACGGTCAAGCCGCAGGACATGGGCGCCCTCCTCGACGAACTCGCCCCGCACATCCCCGCCGACCGCCTGGTCATCAGCGGAGCCGCCGGCATCCCCACCTCCTTCTTCGAGGAACGCCTGGCCGCGGGCACCCCGGTCGTCCGCGTCATGACGAACACCCCCGCCCTCGTCGACGAGGCCATGTCCGTCATCTCCGCCGGCAGCCACGCCACCCCCGAACACGTCGCCCACGCCGAGGAGATCTTCGGCGCCGTCGGCAAGACGCTCCGCGTCCCCGAGTCCCAGCAGGACGCCTGCACCGCCCTATCCGGCTCAGGCCCGGCCTACTTCTTCTACCTCGTCGAAGCCATGACCGACGCCGGCATCCTCCTCGGACTGCCCCGCGACAAGGCCCACGACCTCATCGTCCAGTCCGCGATCGGCGCCGCGGTGATGCTCCGCGACAGCGGCGAACACCCGGTCAAGCTCCGCGAGAACGTCACCTCGCCCGCCGGCACCACCATCAACGCCATCCGCGAACTGGAGAACCACGGCGTACGAGCCGCCCTCATCGCTGCACTCGAAGCCGCCCGCGACCGCAGCCGCGAACTGGCCTCCGGCAAGAAGGACTGACCCCGGCCCCACGAGCCGCGCACGAGGGCGGCGGGTCACGCCGTAGCGTCCACGATCTCCTTCGTGGTCACCACGCGAGCGAAGCCGCCCCCGTGCAGGGACACCGCCGACGCCTGCGCCACCTCGTCCGCACTGCGCCGCCAGCCGAACGGCCCCTCCAGGTCGAAGGTGTACGTCGCGTCGTACGCGACCAGCACGTCGTACCCGAGATTCCCGCCCATCCGGGCCGTCGTCTCCACGCACATATTGGTCTGGATCCCCGCCAGCACGAACTGCGAGATCCCGTTCTCCGCCAGCCAGGCCCCCAGATCCGGCGTGCCGAGGAAGGCCGAGTTCACGGTCTTCGTCACGAACAGCTCCAGCCCGGTTCCCTTCCCCCTCCTCTCCTGCACGTACTCCTTCAGGTCGTTCCCCTCGTACTCCGGCCGCAGCGGCGACTGAGGCTTCGGCGAGTCATGCCGTACGAAGACGACCGGCCGACCCGTCGCCTGCCACACGTCGACGAGCGCCGCGATGTTGTCATCGGCCCCCGGGTTGTTCCGGGGCCCCCAGAAGCCGGCCTCGTCGAAGCCCTTCTGAACGTCCACGACCACCAGTGCTGCGTTCTCCGCGATCTCCATGCCCACGATCCTGCCGCCGCGAGCACGTCCACCCCAGAGGACGAAAAGCCAGCGATCGATGGTTTACTGCCAGCCATGCCACCCATGGAGCACGAGAACGTCCACCGCGTCGCCCTCGTCGCCTTTCCCGGCATCCGGGCCTTCGACGTCTCCGTCATCACCGAGGTCTGGGGCACCGACCGCACCGACCGCGGCGCCCCCGCCTTCGACCTGCGCAGAGTCGCCACCGACACCACCACCCCCATCCCGATGCGCGGCGGCCTCGCCCTCCATCCCGACCGCACCCTCACCTGGCTGAACCGCGCCGATCTCATCGTTGTCCCCGGCCTCGACGACCACCTCACTCCCGCCCCCGCCCGCGTCCTCGACGCCCTCCGCCGCGCCCACGCCCGCGGCATCACCATCGCCGCCCTCTGCGGCGGCGCCTTCACCCTCGCCCAGGCAGGCCTCCTCGACGGCCGCCGAGCCATCACCCACTGGAACCTCGTCGGACTCCTGCGCGCGCATCACCCCCACGTCACCGTCGTCCCCGACGCCCTCTTCATCGAGGACGACAACATTTGGACCGCCGCCGGCACCGCGGCCGGCATCGACCTCTGCCTCCACCTCGTCCGGCAGGCCCACGGCGCCGAGGCGGCCGCCACCATCGCCCGCTCGATGGTCACCGCCCCTTTCCGCAACGGCACACAGGCACAGTTCATCGAGCACCCCACTCCCCGCGCGGACCGCGACGCCGACACCCTCGCCGCCGTACAGGAACACGCCCTGCGCCGTCTCCACGAACCGCTCACGGTCGCCGACCTGGCCGCCCACGCGGGCATGTCCCCGCGCTCCTTCGCCCGCCACTTCACCGCCGCCACCGGCACGACACCGCTCCGCTGGCTCCTGGAACAGCGCATCGCCGCGGCCCAGAAACTCCTCGAACGCACCGACCTGCCCATGCCCGAGGTCGCCCGCCGCGCGGGCTTCGGCAGCGAGGTCACCATGCGTCAGCACTTCGCATCGCGCCTCGCCACCAGCCCGCGCGCCTACCGGGCCGCGTTCAGCGCAGGCTCCGCCACCGGCGGCAGCAGCCCGATCGCCCGGTAGGCGGTATCGACGGTCGGCCGCGCCATCGCCCGCGCCTTCTCCGCACCATGCCGCAGCACCTCCTCCACATATCCCGGGTCGGCACACAACTCCTTGTGCCTGGCCTGCACAGGCCCGAGAGCCTCGATCACCGCCTCCGCGGTGTCCTTCTTCAAAGCGCCGTACGACTGGTGAACGCTCGCCAGTGACTCAGGGTTCCCACCCGTGCACGCAGCGAGAATCTCCAGCAGATTCGCGACCCCCGGCCGTCCCTCCCGGTCGTACACGACCTCCCGCCCGCTGTCGGTCACGGCCCGCAGCACTTTCCTGCGCACCACGTCCGGCTCGTCGAGCAGATAGACGATGCCCGGCCCCGAGTCGTCCGACTTCCCCATCTTCGACGTCGGCTCCTGCAGGTTCATCACCCGAGCGGCTACCCGCGGAAGCGTCGCCTTCGGCACCACGAACGTGTGCCCGTACCGCTGGTTGAAGCGCACCGCCAGATCCCGGGCAAGCTCCACATGCTGAGCCTGGTCGTCCCCCACCGGCACCTCGCCCGCCCCGTACGCCAGGATGTCCGCCGCCATCAGCACCGGATACGTCAGCAGTGACAGCCGCACGCTCCCGCCCCGGGCCCGCTCACGCGCGGACTTGTCCTTGTACTGGATCATCCGCCGCATCTCACCGTCGGTGGCCACGCACTCCAGCACATACGACAGCCGCGCGTGCTCGTCCACATGACTCTGTACGAACACGGTGCACAGCTCCGGATCCAGCCCCGCCGCGAGCAGGAGCGTGGCGGCCTGCCGGGTGAGCCTGCGCAGCCGTGCCGGATCGTGGTCCACGGTCATCCCGTGCAGATCGACGATGCAGAACACCGCATCGGCCTCGTGCTGGTCCACGGCGGCCCACTGCCGCATGGCTCCCAGATAGTTGCCCAGCGTCAGGTGCCCGGTCGGCTTGACCCCGCTGAAGACCCGTGTCATCCCTGCTCCATCTCCTGGTCGAGACCGCCGACCCGGGCGGCCGGCCCCCGGAGTCCTGGAGGGGGATACGAGAACGGCCGCCGAGGCGGCGGCCGTTGAGTGCATACGCGAGTACGGCCGCCGTCAGGCGGCCCACCACTGCTGGGTGCACGTACGCGTCATCACGTCGCCCACAGTACGCCCGTGGGGGGCCGCCTGCCCGCAAGTTGACACACCCCATCCCGATACGTAGTGTTCTCCGAGTTGTCCGACGTGAGCGCCGACCTCGGTCGGTCCCCGGACAGCCATTCCGCAGGTACCAAACCATCAATCGGCGATCCGTCGTCGTGCGCTTTGGTGCGCGTATTTGCGAAATGAGGAATCCGCGTTCGAAAGGGCGCAGGCCCCCGATTAGCTCGGGAGTCGGGAATCCGCTA
The DNA here is from genome assembly GCF_044746205.1 of Streptomyces sp. NPDC086549. Classification (NCBI taxonomy): domain Bacteria; kingdom Bacillati; phylum Actinomycetota; class Actinomycetes; order Kitasatosporales; family Streptomycetaceae; genus Streptomyces; species Streptomyces sp. NPDC086549. The sequence continues at coordinate 279,558 of NZ_JBIVBS010000015.1, forward strand.
AAGTCTCAGTCGTCGGAACGGCCCAACAGCCGCTAAGACAAACCCCGCTGACTGGGAATCAGGGCCGAAAGGATCTGATAGAGTCAGAATCGCCGGAAAGGGAAACGCGAGAGCGGGAACCTGGAAAGCGCCGAGGAAATCGGATCGAGAAAAGGTCTGATAGAGTCGGAAACGCAAGACCGAAGGGAAGCGCCCGGA
>NZ_JBIVBS010000016.1:0-240462 GCF_044746205.1 Streptomyces sp. NPDC086549
ACTGGATCATCGACCTCGGCCCCGGCGCCGGCCACGACGGCGGCCGCATCGTCTTCGAAGGCACACCCGCCGACCTCGTCACCACCCGCTCCACCCTCACCGGCGAACACCTCGCGGCCTACGTCGGCAGCGACTTGTCCCGCGGAGTCGCCCAGTCCCCCGTCATTCGATAACGGCTGTGCCCGCGCGATGACAGTCGTGCCCCGGCATGCCCCGCGTCCTGCTCTCGACGCGTGGATGCCGTCACGCTCGCCAGTGCCGTGCTGCCCGTCACAGCCGTACTGTGACGGGCAGCACGGCCTGCGGCGACGGCGGGAACGGCGGTGGTACGGGAGAGCTGCCGAACGCTGTGCCGCGCTCCCGGACAACCCCTGCCACGCCGCCGCCCACCGTTGGTGACCCGAGGACGACGCCCAGGCCGCCGCCGGACCCGACCCGACCTGACCTGACCCGCTCACCGAATGGCAGTCCCGGACGGAACTCCACCCGACGCTCGCCGGACTGGCCGCACTGGACCCGGAAAGCGCGGCCCGGCTGCGAGTCAGCCGGATGCGTACCCGCCGTCGGCGCTACCGGGGACGGCCGCGCCGCCGACGGACTCCCGCCGAGGCCTGAGCCATGGCAGCGCTCAACCCGCCGTGCCCGGCGCACGGTCCGCGGTCGGGGATCAGAACGCCGTGTGCGCGAACCAACGGTCGAGCACCGTGACATCTCCGGACACCTCGAAGGCGCCCTCCTGGTACGGCCGCCGCCCGTAGAGAAGCAGCAGGAGATCCCCCGCGCTCCCCCGCACCGCCGCCTGCGGCTCGGCCGCCACGGCGTCGGCTTCTGCCCGCGGCAGCAGGCGGAAACCGTCCGGTTCCAGCCGTATCCGCCACTCGTCACCGGTTCCACCGGACAGGTCCGTGGTCCGGAAGGCGATGGTCTCACCGCTGCCGTGCAGCTTCGTCACGCCCGGGGCGAAGAGACCCGCATAGCGCAGATTGACGAGGAACTCGTCCACCCCGTCCGCCGCCAGTGCCGGATCGATGTCCGACTCCCGGCCCACGGCACGCTCCGCGTCCACCCGGTGCACCAGCGTTTCGAACAGCATCCGCCGGGCCCAGAACCGCGCATGCTGGTCCTCGCCCCAGGCCCACATCGCCGCCAGAGGGTCCGTGTCCCGCAGCACCGCCGCCACACCGGGTACACCCGCCGCCACCCAGTCGGCATACTCCTGCGCACGTTCCGGCAGCCCCAGCTCCAGGTCTCGGCTGCGTGGCGGCTCCTGCACCAGCCGGGTCAGCAACGTGCCGAACCAGCGCTGCAGCGCCCCCACATGCCGGGCGAGCTCGGCCAGCGTCCAGTCGGGGCAGGAGGGCACGGCGGTCTCGGGGTCGGCGCCCTTCACCACCTCGGCGAAACGCAGTGTCTCTCGCTCGATCGCCTGTCGGTAGGTGTCGTACGGGAGAGGGTGCCCCGCCCGGCTTGTCGTCGCCATCTGCTCTCGCCATTCTGTGCTCGGCACGGATCTCGTCGCGATCAGTGTGGTGGCTGGAGCCCACTCGAAGGCAAATCCGTGGGGTCGGACCGGCGCGGCCGGCACGGTGTTCCCCGTTCCGCATGGTCAGGGTCGCCCGGTGGTGCGACGCTGGGATGAGAGGTGTCCGAGGAGGGGAACCCGGGAGGGCCGATGGGACGGGACGTCCCGGCGCTGGTCTTCACCCGCGAGGACCGCCGCCGGTACCGGAGCAAGATGCAGGAGTGTCTCGACGCGTTCGCGCAGATGCTGCGTGACTCACGGTTCGAGTCCGAGCGGCCCCAGGTGGGGCTGGAGATCGAGCTGAACCTGGTCGACGACGAGGCGGAGCCGGCGATGCGCAACATCGATGTGCTCGAGGCGATCGCCGACCCCGCCTGGTCCACGGAGCTGGGCCGGTTCAATCTCGAGATCAACGTTCCGCCCCGCCGTCTGACAGCGGGCGGCCCCGACGCCTGGGAGACCGATATCCGCACCGCGCTGAATCACGCGGACGAGCGCGCCGAGTCGGTCGGCGCGCATCTGGTCATGATCGGCATCCTTCCCACGCTGCGGCAGGAGGACGTCGGCGAGGCGGCGCTGTCGGAGAACCCGCGCTACCGGCTGCTCAACGACCAGATCTTCGCGGCTCGGGGCGAAGACCTGCGCATCGAGGTGGACGGCGTCGACCGGCTGCGTACCTACGCGGACACGATCACTCCGGAGGCCGCGTGCACCAGCACCCAGTTCCACCTCCAGGTGTCCCCGGAGGAGTTCGCGGACTACTGGAACGCGGCACAGGCGATCGCGGGGGTCCAGGTCGCGCTCGCGGCCAATGCGCCGTTCCTGTTCGGCCGGGAGCTGTGGCACGAGACCCGTGTCCCGCTGTTCGAGCAGGCCACTGACACCCGCCCGGAGGAGATCAAGGTGCAGGGGGTACGGCCCCGGGTGTGGTTCGGAGAGCGGTGGATCAACAGCGTCTTCGACCTCTTCGAGGAGAACCTGCGCTACTTCCCGGCGCTGCTGCCCCTGTGCGACGAGCAGGACCCCTCGCTGACGCTGGACCGCGGCGACATACCCGAACTGCCCGAGCTCACCCTGCACAACGGCACCATCTACCGCTGGAACCGCCCGGTCTACGCCGTCGCCCATGACAAACCGCACGTCAGGATCGAGAACCGGGTACTGCCCGCCGGCCCGACCGTCGCCGACACCCTCGCCAACGGCGCCCTGTACTACGGGCTCACCCGCGCCTTGGTGGAGGAGGACCGCCCGGTGTGGTCGCGGATGTCCTTCTCCGCAGCCGAGGACAACCTGCACATGGCGGCACGGCACGGAATCGAGGCGCTGCTGTACTGGCCCGGAATGGGTGAGGTTCCGGCGTCCGAACTCGTCCTTCGACGTCTGCTGCCGCTGGCGCACCGGGGGCTGGAGCACTCCGGCATGGACGCGGCCTGGCGGGAGCCGCTGCTCGGCATCATCGAGCAGCGGTGCGTCACCGCCCGCAACGGAGCGGTGTGGCAGAAGGAGATGTTCCACCACATCGACGACACCACCGAGTACGGCCGCCATGAGGCCCTGCGGCGGATGACGCGGCTCTACATGGACTACATGCACCTCAACGCTCCGGCCCACACGTGGCCGGTCGACTGAGCTGATCGACCGAGGCGGTCGTCCCCGCTCACTCGATCAGGGCACCCGAGAGGGCGTCTGCGCGCATCCGCATGCGCGGACGCCCGAGCGTGCGCAGGGTGAGAGCGACGGGTCGTGTGACAACGGTGAGGGGCGATGATCGTATCGGTGATTTCGATGCCGGATGGGGTCGTCACTCGCACTGACATGTCGGGCGCACGTGAGCGTCTCGCCGTGTCCGAGTTCCTGATCGTCGACATCGAACTGCCCGACGAGGACGTGCCGCACGAAAGCCGCTGGCCCGTCAGCTCGGTCTGGAGGCCGAGCATCTTCTCTGGTTCGGCAGGGCCGGCGAACCCACCGGGGCGGACTTTCTCGGGGACAGGGCAGGCTTCGTCGTACCCGTTGTCGAGGGCATACGGGTCTCGCATTTCCACGCCCTGGCGACCGAGCACCATCTGATCACGGTTCACCGGGGGGCGATCGGAGTGCTGGACAGTCTCACGCCGCGGCTGGGGTTCGAGAGGCCCTCGGATGTCGTGGCCGCGCTGTTTCTGCTGCTGGAGGAGGCCCTGGGGACCTTCCGACGGGCCGCGGTGTCGGACCTGTTGCTGGTGGAGGAGCTGGAGGACGAGATGTTCGAGCAACGACGTCCTGACCAGGTCTACCGCCTCACACAACTACGCCGACGCTCCGCCCTTCTTCATCACGCGCTGCTGCCCTACCTCCAGGTGACGGACGAGATCTTCACCCGGCGGATGATGAGCCGCGAATTCCCCGAGGAGCGCCAACGTCTCGCCCGTCAGTTCCAGCACGCGGGCAGGCTGGTGCTCACGGACATCGAGTCCCTCCAGGACGCCACCCGGCGCGCCTTCACCAGCTACTCCTCCCTCGTCTCCGGCGAGCAGAACGGCGTGATCAACCGACTGGCCATCGTGTCGGTGATCTTCCTGCCGCTGTCGTTCCTGACCGGATTCTTCGGCATGAACTTCACCTACATGACGGACGAGTTGGAAAGCAGAGTCGTGTTCTGGCTGCTGGCCGTCGGGTTGCAGATCGTGGTCGTCTTCATCGCCCTCTACGTGTTGCACCGCACCAAGCTCTGGCGGCGACTCCGTGACGAGAACGGCTCGGACGACCGGTGAATCCGCCCACGGCCGACCACCGGGTGTGAACCGACGCCTTCTCATTCGGGCGGGGCCGCCTCCGGCCGCTGACCGCCGCCGATGCCCTGCCGGTCACCGGTGCGTGCCAGGGCGCGGCGGACGGGGTCGCGGAACTCGCGGTCCACGCAGGCGTCGAGGAGAGCCAGTTCCCCGCGGACCGCGGGGAGGCGGTCGGGAGTCACGGTGCCGTGCAGGCCCTCCAGCAGGGCGCGCAGACGTCGGCAGATCTGCAGTGAGCCCCCGCCGTACTCGCGGATCTCGGTGACGGCGAGCTGGAGGTAGTCCTCCCAGCTCCGCCCCGGCACGGCCAGCCGCGGCCTGCCCCGGTCGTCGGCCAGCACATGGCACCTGCGCAGTTCGGTGCCCGCGACCGTGTACAGGAACGCCTCGATGTGGTCGAGGACCTGCACGGCCGTCGTGGGGTCGTTCACCGCCGGGGAGAGCGCGCGGATGGCGATGTCGACGAGGATGCGGAGAGCGAAGGCGGGGTCCTGGTCGATGGTCCGTTCGGCCCCCGTCGCGACCAGGCCGAGCAGCCGCCGCGGGCCGGGGGCCGACGTACCGCCGTACACCTCGATGAGGACGGCGCCCGGCGGTACGAAGTCCCCGACCCGGTGGGTGACCACGAGGACGCAGTCGTGGCGCAGAGCCGCCGCGCGCAGCCCCTGGACGTCGAAGGCCTGGATCGCCCCGCCCTGCTCGGACCGGAGCACCATGACCGGGGCGTCGTGCGGGAGGGCCTCGCCGTCGCGGGGCGTGGAGGCGCCCACCACGGTCACGCGGCGGCCCAGTACGTCCTGTCCCATACGACGGACCAGGTCGGCGATGGCCACCGGCCGGAGGTTGTGCGTGAACCGGTTGAGGTAGACGAGGAGCAGCACCAGGCTCACCGCGACCGCCAGGCCGGCCAGCGTGACCCCGAGGTCGGGGACGGAGTCCGGCTCGATCTTGCGCAGCAGGGAGAAGGCGAACGCGAAGGTGCCGGTGAAGGTGGCCAGCGTTGCCTTCTGCAGACGGTCCCGGTACCACAGGCGCATGTAGCGCGGGGACAGGGTGCCGGTGGCCTGCTGGACCACGAGGACGCCGATCGTGACGACGAATCCGAGCAGGCCGACCATGGCGCCCACGATGGCGGCCAGTACGCCGCTCGCGGTGGTGGCCGAGTACTGCCAGACGGTGGGAACCCACGACGCCGACTGCGCGGCGAACGCGCACTGCGCCAGCACCACCCCGAGGACGAGGCCGAGCAGCGGGACGATCCACAGACTGGCTCCGACGTATTGCCGCAGCCGGAACCTGGAAGCCCAGGAAAGCACGGGCAGCCTCCGGGATGCAGTCGGGTGAGGCCTCCAGCTCACGGTAGTGCCCGACGGGCCGGACACGCCCGCCCGGCTTAGCCTGAACGGGCGGGGCAGACCGTCCGGGCACCAGCGCATGCCGAAAGGGGCGCCGCAATGGATGACTACCCGATGATCGAGAACCACGGACTGATCGGGGATCTGCAGACCGCGGCGCTCGTCACCACCGACGGAACCGTCGACTGGTTCTGCTGCCCACGCATCGACTCACCCAGCGTCTTCGGCGCGTTGCTGGACAAGAACAAGGGCGGGCACTGCACGGTCCGGCCGACCCGCACCACCTACGCGACCAAACAGCTGTACCTGCCCGACACCGCCGTCCTGGTGACCCGGTTCATGACCGAGGCCGGCGCCGGCGAGGTCCTCGACTTCATGCCGGTGACCGGAACGACGGCGACGCCGCGCCACCGCCTGGTCCGCATGGTGCGGTGCGTGCGCGGCAGCATGACCTTCGAGGTCGACATCGCGCCGCGTTTCGACTACGGCCGCAAGCCCCACAAGCTGTACATCACCGAGCGTGGCGCGGTCTTCGCGTCCGACGGGCTGGAGCTGACGGTGCACCCGGTCCGTGAACCGGACGACGAGCGGCTGCTGCAGGCGCAGACGGACGAGGGCGACCTGCATCTGTCACTGACTCTGCAGGCGGGTCAGGAACGCGGGTTCGTCCTGGAGTCGTCCGCCGACGGGCCGCCCCGGGAGATACGGCCGGCGGAGTACCTGGAGCTCTTCGAGGACACGATCCGGTTCTGGCGGTCGTGGCTCGGCCAGTCGACGTACACCGGGCGCTGGCGGGAGATGCTGGAACGGTCGGCCGTGACGCTGAAACTCATGACCTACGCGCCGAGCGGCGGCCTGGTCGCGGCGCCGACGGCGGCGCTGCCGGAACAACTGGGCGGCGAGCGCAACTGGGACTACCGGTTCACATGGGTCCGCGACGCCGCCTTCTCCGTGTACGCCCTGCTGGGCATGGGTTTCACCGAGGAGGCCAAGTCGTTCATCGCCTGGCTGGGCGACCGGGCCGAGGAAAAGGCCGGCTGTGAGGGGGACACCGGGCCGCTGAACATCATGTACCGGGTCGACGGCTCCTCCGACCTCGACGAGGAGATCCTGGAGCACTGGGAGGGCTATGAAGGGTCCGCCCCGGTGCGCATCGGCAACGGCGCCGCGACGCAACTGCAGCTGGACATCTACGGGGAGGCGCTGGACAGCGTCTCCTTCGCACACCGGCACGGCATGCCCATGGGGCACCGCGGCTGGAAATCCCTGCTGACGATCCTCGACTGGCTCGCCGACCACTGGGACCGGGCGGAAGAGGGGTTGTGGGAGACGCGCGGCGGCCGCCAGAACTTCACGTACGGACGGGTGATGTCCTGGGTCGCGTTCGACCGCGCGATGCGGCTCGCCGCGGACAACGGCCGGCCGAGCGCGATGGGACGCTGGAAGGCGGCGCGGGACGAGATCTACGAGCAGGTCTGGGCGCGGGGCTGGAACGAGGGGCGGGCGGCCTTCGTCCAGCACTACGGCAGCGACGTGCTCGACTCGTCGCTGCTACGCATGCCGACCGTCGGCTTCCTCTCGCCCGAAGACCCGTTGTGGGCCTCGACACTGGACGCGATGGAGCAGGAACTGGTCAGCGACAGCCTGGTCTACCGGTACAACCCGGAGGCCTCGCCCGACGGGCTTCGTGGCTCCGAGGGCACCTTCTCGCTGTGCACGTTCATGTACGTCGACGCGCTGGCGCGCGCGGGGCGCACCGACCGGGCCCGGCTGGTGCTGGAGAAGATGCTGGGGTACGCCAACCACCTGGGCCTGTATTCGGAGGAGATCGATCCGACCGGGCGTCAGCTCGGCAACTTCCCGCAGGCCTTCACGCACCTGGCTCTCATCGACGCCGCCATCACGCTCGACAGCGCGCTCAACGCCCGCCGTTAGGCGGCGCGGGGCCGAGGAGGATCAGGGTGTCGCCCTCCGTCGGCGTGACCGGCCGCGTCTCCGTGGCCGGCTCCAGTCGGCCGTCGGGCCGTACCACGAACAGCGTGTCGTGACCCGGCGGACGTGCGCCGGATGCCGGCTGGACCACGAAGCGGGCGCCCTGGGCGAGGCGCTGGGTCAGGGTGTGCCGGACCAGGTGGCGGCCGAAGAGGACGTCGCCCTCGGCGTAGGGCGCGACCAGGGCACGGCTGTCGGGTGGCGGACCGATGCGGAGGACCGGCCCGTCGACACCGTCGCGTACGACGACCGAGGCGAGGACGTTGAAGTCGTCGTCGTCCGTGAGGAGGAACACCGCTGTGACGCCCTCCAGCGGGGCGTCCGGATCGGTCGCGGTGGCCAGCAGCTCTCCCCCGGCCAGCTCGATGCCGGCGTCCCTGATGCGCTCCTGTTCCTCGGCGGACCCGGCCCACATGAGGACGTCGAGTCCGGCCGCCCGCAGCGCACGGGCGAGGTCGATCACCCAGGGGGCACCGCCCACCAGGAGGGGCCGGGCGCGCGCGGACCGTACGACGCCCAGGTGCGCGGCCACCGCTCTCGCCGTGAGTGCGTAGACCAGCACGGTACCGACGACCACCAGGAAGGTGACCGGCAGGATCTTGTCGGCGCCTTCCAGTCCCTTGTCGACGAGGGCGGCCGAGAACGTGGCGGCCGTGGAGGCGGCGATGATGCCGCGGGGCGCCATCCAGCCGACGAACGCGCGTTCCCCCGCGCCCAGGTCGGTGCCGGCGGTGGAGAGAACGGCCACCAGGGGCCTCAGCAGCAGGACCAGCACGGCCACGATCGCGAGGGTGGGGAGCAGAACGGGGACGACGGCCTTCGGGGACACCGAGGCCGAGATGGAGACGAACAGCAGCCCGATGACGAGCTGGACGAGCGTTTCGAAGAACGGCCGACGCGCCGGCATGTCGAACCCCGGCAGGTTGGCCACGGTCATACCGGCGACGATCGCGGCGATCAGCCCGGTGTCGTCGTACACCATGTCGCACGCCGCGGCCACCGCGATCACCGTGGCCAGCTGAGCGAGCGTGCCCAGCGTCTCGCCGAGCCGCAGCACACGGAGGGTGAACCACAGCAGGACGCTTCCGACGGCGCCCCCGGCGAGCCCCAAGGCGATGCCGCCCAGGAAGTCGGCGAACCGGAAGCCGTGCCCGGTCCGGAATCCGCCGGAGACGACGGAGTGGAAGACGACCACGCCGAGGATGCCGCCGATCGGATCGATCAGGGCTCCTTCCCAGACCAGGACCCGTCGCACCCTGTCGGCGGGCCGGACGTGGTCGAGCAGCGGCTCCACGACCGTCGGCCCGGACACGACGATGATCACGCCGATCATGGAGGCCACGGCGAGAGGCACGCCGAACAGGGCGGGGCCCAGGGCAATGAGCGTTCCCCAGGTGAGGAGCACGCCCAGCAGGATCAGCCGGACGACGGTGCGCCTGGTCGCACCCCTGAGGTGGCGCAGGTCGAGTGCGAGGCCGGAGTCGTAGAGGATCACCGCCACCGACAGCGACACCAGCGCGGAGAAGTCGGGCACCAGCTTGTCGGGGTCGATGATGTCCGTCAGTGCTCCCGCCGCGAATCCGACCAGCAGGAGCACGATGATCGCGGGGATCCGCAGCCGGCTCGCCAGGATCTGGGAGCCCACCGCGAGCACGACGGTCAGCCCGAGGCCCAGCAGGATCCGGTCCTCGGTCACCGTCTCCCCACCCCCGGACGGCTCCCTTGCCGCACGGGCCCCCGAAGGTCAGGCCTCGTCACCCGCACCGCCGCGCCGCAGGTCGGCGTCGGTGAGGGAGTCGAGTTCGCCATGCGTGTCCAGCCAGTACAGGTACGCGACGGCGGGGAAGACGAGCACCACGGCCACGAGCGTGACCAGCATCAGCCAGCGCATTGTGGTCGGGGCGCCCGCGCCCTCGGACACGGTCAGCGAGACCGGGACCAGATACGGCCGCTGCGCCATGCCCCAGGCGAAGATCCCCGAGGCCACCGCGACGACGGCCGTGACGCGGGACCACCGTGCGTCGGCCGTGCGCAGCAGCAGCCAGCCCGTGGCGAGCGCGGCGACGGCGGCCAGGACGACGAGGACGAGCCCGACGCCGCGCGTGAGGCCGTGCCACACATGGGGTGCGTCGTCGTGCGTGACGAAGAGCATGACCACCGTCAGCACGGCGACCACGGCGAGGGCCGCGAGCGCCCGCCGCCGGAAGTAGCCGTCGAGGTCGGGGGCGGTGAAGCGGCGGGCGTCACCGGCCAGGAACACGGCCCCGAGGAACGCCGTCATGCCGATGGCGAGCAGCCCGAAGAGGAGGGAGGTGGGGTTGGCCCAGTTGTCCGGCGATGCCGCCGTGCCCGGGGCGACACGGCCGGAGGCGATACCACCCACGGCGGCGCCCAGGAAGAACGGGGTGAGGAGCGAGGCGATGGCGAACACCGCCCCGTACAGGCGCCGTCCGGCCAGCCTGCGGGCGGGCTTGCGCAGGGCGAAACCGGCGCCGCGCAGCACGATGCCGACGGCCGCGAGGGCCAGGGGCAGCCACATCGCGGCGAACACGGTCTGGAAGAACACGGGGAACCCGGTCCACGTGATGACGAGGACGAAGATCAGCCACACGTTGTTGACCTCCCACACGGGGGCCATGGCGTGGTCGATGAGCCATCTGGGGCGTTCGCCGCGTTCGGCTCCGCCCGCGGTCAGGTCCCAGAAGCCCGCTCCGTAGTCCGTGCCGCCGGCGCAGGCGTAGGCGGCGATGACGAGCAGCAGTACGAGGGCGACGAGGCCGGCGACGGTCACGGTCGGTCCTCCCCGGAGTCGGACGGCCCGGGGGCGCTGCCTGCCCCCAGGGTGGAACGCGGCCCGTAGGGGGTTTCCGTCTCCGGCGCCGCCGCCGTCCTTTCCGCACTCCCCGCCTCGTCGGCGAGCCGCCACTGGGTGCGCATCTTCAGCAGGATGACGAGGAAGGACCCGAAGACGAACACGTAGACGGCCACGACCAGGCCGAACATGGTCCACAGAGCGGGGGCCCTGGTCGGGGTGACCGCCTCGGCGACCCGCATGTACTGGTAGACGATCCATGGCTGGCGGCCCACCTCGGTGGTGATCCAGCCGCATTCGACGGCCACGACGGAAGCCACGCCCGCGCACGCCGCGCCGCGGAAGAACCATGGGGAGGCCGGCAGCCGGCGGCGCCACAGCCACATGACGCCGTACCAGAGGGCGAGCAGGAGCAGCAGGGAGCCGATGCCGACCATGGTGTCGAACGCGAAGTGGGCGATCGTGGCCTGGGTGGCCGTCGGCCGGTCGTCCGCCGCCACCGACGTCAGGCCGGTGACCTGGGTGTCCGGGCGGAAGCCGGCGAGGATGGAGTCGAGCTGCGGGACCTTGATGCCACCGGAGATCGTGCCGTCGGGGTGCAGCCGGCCGAAGAGGTACTCCGGCACATGAGTGTCGGTCTTCCAGACGATCTCCATCGCGGCGAACTTCACCGGCTGTTTGTGGAACACCTGCCGGGCGATGGAGTCGCCCAGCATGAACTGGATCGGCGTGAACACCGCGGCGAGCGTGAACGGGACCGTGAAACCGAGCCGGTGGTACCGGTCGCGGCGGCCGCGCAGCCAGCCCACGGCGTAGACGCCCGCCGTGACGTAGCCCGCCGTGACGAACATCGCCACGACGAAGTGCCAGTACTCCGGGCCGAAGATGGGCGTGAAGATCGCCTTCCGGACGTTCACGTCCACGGGGTTGCCCGCGGAGTCGAGGCTGAAGCCCCGGGGCGTGTTCATCCACGAGTTGGCGGCCAGGATCCCGAAGGCGCCCAGCAGGGCTGTGAAGGGCAGCGGCAGCGCGAGCAGGAAGTGGGTACGGGAGGGAAGTCTCCGCCAGCCGTAGAGATAGATGGCGATGAGGACCGCCTCCAGGAAGAAGCCCCACCCCTCGACCCCGAAACCGAGGCCGAAGACATCGCCCCACCGGCCCATCATGCCCGGCCACAGCAGCCCGAACTCGAACGACAGCACGGTGCCCGTGACGACCCCGATCGCGAACTGGACCGCCATGACCGCCGACCAGCGCCGGGCCAGCAGCAGGGCGGTCGCGTCGCCGCGGCGCAGACCGTAGCCGTGCATGATCAGCGTGATCAGCGGCAGCGCCACGCCCAGCGGCACCAGGATGATGTGCGTGACGAGGGTGAAGGCCATCATCGATCTGGCCGGGAGCGTCTGCGGCGGCGCGTCCGCCAGCCAGGTGAGCATCGTGTGCATGCGTGTCTCCCCGGGAGCCGGTGCGAGGGCGGTCAGCCGCCGGTGGCGAAGCCCGGGAAGAGCGTCATGCCGCCGTCCACGTAGAGGGTGGCTCCCACGACGTAGTCCATGAGGTCGGAGGCGATGGCGACGACCGCGTTGGCGATGTCCTCGGGGTCGCCGACACGGTCGTACGGGATGAGCCGAAGGAGGTCGCGTTCGGCGTCCGGCGTCTCCCAGGCGGCGCGGTTGATCGGCGTCCGGATGGCCCCGGGGGCCACCGCGTTCACCCGGATCTTCATCGGCGCGAGTTCCTGGGCCAGAGTCTGCATCATCAGCAGCACGCCGCCCTTGGAGCTTGCGTAGTTGACGTGCCCGGCCCAAGGGATGATCTGGTGGACCGAACTCATGCAGATGATCTTGCCTGCGGCGCGCGACACCTCGGGGACGACCCCGCGGCGCAGGAACTCCTTGGTCGCCTCACGGGCGCACAGGAACTGCCCCGTGAGGTTGACGTCCAGCACCTTCTGCCACTGGGCCAGCGTCATGTCCGTGATCGGGGCGTCGCGTTGCAGTCCGGCGTTGGCGACGAGGATGTCGATGGTCCCGAACTCGGTGATCATCCGGTCCATCATGGCGACGACCTGGTCTTCCTGGGACACGTCCGCCTCGTAGGCCGCCGCACGCACCCCGAACGCCTTGATCTCGTCGACCACCTTCTCCGCTTCGTCACGGCCGGCCACGTAGTTGACCACGACGTCGGCCCCGGCCCGGCCCAGTCCGATGGCCGTCGCCTTGCCGATGCCCGAGTTGGCGCCGGTGACCAGCGCTTTCTGTCCCTTGAGCAGGTGAGCGGGAATCACGCCCTGCGACGCACTCTCGGTGGCACCCACGATCGACAGCCTCCTCCGCTGCGTGACTCCGGTCCGCCCGGACCGCTGTCCGGGCAGGTCGTACGCCACAGAATCACCGCGGAGGGGAAGCGGCGAGCGGGACGTGTTGGCCTTGGGCCGCCTGGCTGATCATCTTCGCCCGGCCGGAGGCCGCTGCCCGACGGCGGTCAGCCGAGGCGCTCCAGAATGTGGTCGCCCACCCGCAGGGCGTTGGCGATGGCCGTCAGGGAGGGGTTCACCGCGCCGATGCTCGGGAAGAAGCTGGTGTCGACCACGTACAGGTTGTCCAGGTCGTGAGCCTTGCAGTTGACGTCCAGGGCCGACGTGGCCGGGTCGTCGCCGAACCGTACGGTGCCGGCCTGGTGTGCGGTGGCACCGATCGGCATGCCCTTGTGCAGGTAGATGCTGCGGGAGAGCAGATGGTGCTCGTGCATGCCCAGATGGCCGAGCATGTGCTGGAGTTTGTGCCGCAGTTGGGTGAGACCGGCGATGTTGTTGGACTCGTCGAGGGCGAGGTGGATGCGGCCGTCACCGTCCAGGGTGATCCGGTTGTCGGGCTGCGGCAGGTCCTCTCCGCACAGCCAGAAGTCGACGGCGTGATGGGCCATCACCTCGAAGGGCATGTCGGGTGTCACCGCGCCCGCCCAGCGCGGCGCCTCACCGTGGATCTGCTCGGCGTCCGACTTGCCCAGCATCTGGATCCCGCCCAACGGGTACTCCCAGTCGTCCGCACCCAGGTACCAGTCGTGCAGGGCGAGGGTCTTCTGGAACAGGGTGTCGTTGGGCTCCTTGGACACGGCCATCAGGGCGAGGTTGTTGTGGCGCATGTAGTACCGGCCGACGACGTCGGAGCTGTTGGCCAGACCCCGGGGGTGCTGGTCGTTGGCCGAAGCGAGCAGCAGGACCGCCGAGTTCACCGCCCCGCACGCGACGACGACGATGTCCGCGGAGTAGCGGACCTCCTCGTCCTCCGCCAGCCGGGCGACGACCGTGCTGACGCTGCGCCCGTCCGGGCCGGTCTCCAGCCGGACCACGTGTGCGTCGGTGACCAGTTCGACCTCGGGGTACCGCAGGGCCGGCTCCACGCAGATCACCTGCGCGTCGGACTTGCCGCGGACCAGACAGGGGAAGCCGTCCACCCGGTCGCAGCGGATGCAGACGCTCGACCGGGTCGCCCGGCCGCTGTCGTCCTGGCTCAGGTTGACGCCGATCGGCAGATGGAAGGGGTGCAGGCCCTGCTTCTCCAGGTCGTCGCTCAACTGCTGGATACGCGGCTCGTGTTCGACCGGAGGGTAGGCGTACTGCCCGCTGACCGGGCCTTCCCAGGGGTCCTCGCCGTGCCGTCCGTGCACCAGGTAGAGGTGCTCCGCCTGGGTGTAGTACGGCTCCAGGTCCTCGTAGCGGATCGGCCAGGCGGGAGAGACGCCGTCGTGGTGGCGCAGTTCGCCGAAGTCCTCGGGGCGCAGCCGGAAGAGCGCCGCGCCGTAGAACTTGGTGTTGCCGCCCACGTAGTAGTTGACCTCCGGCGGGAATTCGCGGCCGTGTGCGTCGAGCCAGAACTCCGGCGCCCGGTACTTGCCCTTGACGAAGACGGCCGTGGAGTCCCAGTTGTCACGTTCGCGCGGCAGGAAGCCGCCGCGTTCGAGGAGGAGCACCCGCTTGCCGGAGGGAGCGAGCCGGTGGGCGAGCGTGCCGCCGCCGGCTCCGGTACCGATGACGATGACGTCGTAGTGGGTGGACGCGCCCAAGAGGACCACCATCCTTGCGCTCGCGGCCCCGCTTGTCCCAGGGACACCTGTCGGTGCGCGCTGCGGGAACGCAGCAGCCGGTCCGTCTCTTCGAACGTATCCGCCGTCGGGGTGATCGGCACCCGGGGAAGCGGCGGACGCGCGGCCGGTCAGAGGACGGCGATCGGATTCACCGGGGATCCCGTGGCCCGGGGCAGGCGCAGCGGGGCGATCACACAGAGGAAGGACCAGCGTCCCGCGTCCTCGCAGGCCGGTGCCAGTTCCTCGAACTGGAGCCAGTCCATCAGGTACGTCCCCATGGCGTGGATGGCGAGCATGTGTACGGGGAAATCGATGCCGTCCACCGCGCTGGGGGCGGTGTCGTTGTTGCCGTCCCCGCCCAGCACCGCGACCTTCCGCTCGGCCAGGAAGCTCATGGCCGTCGGGTGGAGACCGGCGCGCGCCGCGGAGACGTCCCATGCCCCCAGCTCCCGACGTCTGAGCCGGTGACCGACCCGGACGAACAGCAGGTCCCCCGGGCCGACCCGGACGCCCTGGGCCTCCTCGGCGGCGGTCAGGTCCTCCAGGGTCACGTGGTCGCCGGGTTCCAGCCAGGGGACCGCGCGCAGTCGGGGCACGTCCAGGAGCACACCGCGGCCGACGATGCCGTTGTGGACGAGGTCCACGGACAACGCTCCGGCTCCGTCCGGAGTCAGGCTGTGCGCCGAGACGCCGTCGTAGAGCGCACCGTCGACGATCACGTGGCACAGCGCGTCCAGATGGCTGTCCACGTCACCGTGGATGTCCATCGCCAGCCGGTCGCGAGCGAAGTGCAGGCCGGGTGCGTCCAGGTCGGCGGGGGCCGGCCCGGTGAGGCGGTGGCGGGCGGGCTCGGGGCTGTCCGGTCCCGGGCGCGTCTCGATGGGGGCGGCGAGTGACACCGTGTGCCCGGAACGGACCTCGGCCACGGCGGACATCACACGCTCGGGCGTCAGGTGACGCAGGGACCCGCGCGGCGGGCCGCCGGCGTGCCTTGTGTCGGCACCGAGCCGCTCGTGCAGCGCCCGGAACGCCGTCTCGCTCATGCGCGGTGCGGCTGGGGCGCCGGAGGCCTCGGAGGGAAGCATGACGCACTCCTCGCAGTCGGATCCGGCCGGTCCGCCCAAGGCTCCCCGGCCATTTCAGCACGCGGCCCGCGCGGTCGCACCTCGCCCTGCCCCTTCCGGATGCCGTTTCATATATTTCCCATAGGGATACTGCATATGGTTCATGGCATGGATTTCTCCGGCCCGATCATCGTCGCGGGAGCCCTGGTGGGCTTCGCCGTAGGGCTCACCGGCATGGGCGGCGGGGCCCTGATGACGCCGATCATGGTCATGGTGTTCGGGGTGAACCCCACCGCGGCCATCGGCAGCGACCTGGCGGCTTCCGTGTTCATGAAGCCGTTCGGCGCGCTGGTGCACCAGCGCGCCGGAACAGTCCGCTGGGACATCGTGCGATGGCTGCTGCCGAGCGCCGTACCTGCCGCGTTCGGCGGCGTCTTCCTGCTGCGGGCGCTCGGCGACGGGGACATGCTCCAGCAGCGCGTCAAGTACGTCGTCGGTGCCGCGCTCATGCTCGCCGTCGCCGGCATGCTCATGCGCATCTGGCTCGACCGCCGCCGCGCCGCCACGGACGTCGAGGACGCCCACGTCGCCGTCCGGCCTGTGGCAACCCTGCTGATCGGCCTGGCGGGCGGCGTCGTGGTGGGGATGACCTCGGTCGGCTCGGGCTCTCTGATCATCGTGATGCTGATGCTGGCCCACCCCCGTCTCAAGGCCGGCCATCTCGTGGGCACGGACCTGGTGCAGGCCATCCCGATGGTGGCCGCGGCGGCGCTGGGCCATCTGCTCGTCGGGGACGCCGATCTGGGGCTCGCGGCGACCCTCCTGATCGGTGCGATTCCCGGTGTCGTCCTGGGCGCCCTGGTGTCGAGCCGGGTCACCGGTTCCGCGGTGCGCTGGGCACTTGTGGTGCTGCTGACCGGCTCCGGCCTGGCGATGCTGAAGGCGCCGTCCGCCGTCGTCCTGCTTGCCTGCCTCGGCATGGCGGTGCTCGGCGCGCTCGCCTCCGCCCACGGCCGACGCCTCACGCCCGTGGCGGCCCCGGCCGAGGAGCCGGAGAGCGAGCGTGCCGCCGTGTGAGCATCGCGGTCAATCGATGGTGCTTGCTGCCATTGCCCGGCTATTGTCCGGCCCGGACGGCTGAATCAGGACCCCCGGTGAGCGGCCCTCGGTCCTGGCTCGCGGGGCGTACACGCACGAAGCCCTCGGTCCACTCGTCCGCGTCCAGGGTGTACTCGTCGATGGCGAAGCACTCCGGCTCGTCGGCGAAGCCCGGCAGGAGCCGCGCGCGTTTCCTCCGCTCCTCCGCCTTCGCCAGGGAGGAGTAGACGCCGAGCAGCTTGACGTCATCGCCGTCCTGCTCGTCGATGTACACGTCCTGTCCCTCGCTGTGCAGGGTTGCTCCGCCGTCACCGGCTTCGTTCTGGTGGCCGATGTGTGTCAGGAGGTAGATCAGCATCGCCACAGACTAGGGCCTGTCCGGCGGATCAGGTCGCAGGAAAGCAACGGCGCCTCATGAACCCAGGTGAGCGGGGTCTGGTGCGTCCAGCTGCAAGGCGGAGGAGGGAGTCGACGCGGAGCGTCGGCGAGTGACGACAACGCGGCAGATGGGCGTGCCAGACCCCGCGTCTGCGGCATGATCCGCCGGACAGGCCCTAGCGTCCGTCGCACCTGACTCCGGTCCCTGCATGATGGGTTCGTGGATCAGGTGCTCGATCAACTACCGGCAGTCTTCTGGACCGTGCCCTACGTCGGCTCCCGCTTTCCGGGCTCGCCCGCCGTGACACGTCGTCCTGGGCTGTCACTCGGCGCGAACTGTCAGCTGTTCGCCTACGAGGTACTTCGGCACTTCGGCTTCGCCCCACCGGCTCTGCGTTCGAGCGAGCTGTGGGCCGACACGTCGGCCACGGTTCATGTGTCTGCCGCGCAGCCACTCGACCTGCTGTTGTTCAACTCCACCGACGACGCGTACGGCGCCCACGTCGGGCTCTGGGTGAACGAGGGGCGCGTGCTGCACCTGTGCGCGGAGGCAGGACGCCCGGCGGTCTGGGAGCAGGCGGAGTTCGCCGCACGGCAGCGCTACCAGGTCCTGCTCGGCGTCAAGCGCGTGACCGCGTCACGGAGAAGTTGCGAGGGTACGAAGGTGTCGTGAGGCTTGCAGCGGCGGCCCGAGGAGGGTGAGGAGGCAGTGTGGCCCCACCACGGAACCCGGCACATGACACTGAGCCGGGTGTCTCACGACGACGGTTCCTCTGCCTGTGTGCGGGCGCGGGTCTCGGCGCGGCCGCATGCGACCATGCGCCCACCGGCCGTCCGCCCGGGACCGGCGACGGCAGTCACCGGCCGGAGGTGGAACACGACGCCCCGGGAACCACCGACTGGCGGATCACCTCGGTGGGCCCGCCGGACGCGATCGCGGGTTACGCCGACCGGGTGAGCGTGACGCCGGGGCAGGAGTTCGGACTGTTCGTGTCGACGACGGCGGCCTCGTTCCGGGTGTCGGCGTTCCGCGTGGGCTGGTACGGCGGTGCTCTGGCCCGGCGGGTGTGGACCTCGTCCCCCGTACGCGGCCGTGCCCAGCAGGCCCCACGGCTCGCACCGGAGACCCGCACGGTGTACGCGGACTGGCGACGCACCCTCACCCTGGACACCGCGACCTGGCCGGAGGGCGCCTACCTTCTCCGGCTGGACGCGGCCACCGGCCACCAGCGCTACGTGCCGCTGATCGTGCGCTCGGTGCGGGGAAACGGGCGCACGGTGCTGCTGCACGCGCCGGCCACCTGGCAGGCGTACAACCGATGGGGCGGCGCGAGCCTCTACGCCGGTCCGACGGGGGCGTACGAGACCCGGTCCCTGGCGGTGAGCTTCGACCGCCCCTACGACCTGGACGGTGCCGAGAAGTTCAGGGTGTACGAGTGGGCCGCGGTGGTGCTGGCGGAGCGACTGGGCATACCGCTCGCCTACAGCACCGGCCTCGACGTGCATACCGACCCCGCGGTGCTGGACGGTGCCGCCGCCGTCGTATGTCTCGGACACGACGAGTACTGGACCCCCGAGCAGCGCACACATGTCACACGGGCTCGTGACGCAGGCACCAACGTCGCCTTTCTCGGGGCCAACACATGTTTCCGGCGGATCCGCCTGCAGTCCGGTGCGGGCGCGGACGACCGCACGGTGGTGTGCTACAAGTCGGCCTACCGCGCCGACCCGTACTACCCCTCGCAGCCTGCGCTGGTCACCACGGACTTCCGTGCCGGACCGGCCCCGGATCCCGAATCGTCCCTCACCGGAGTGCTCTACGAGGGCTACCCGGTGGACGCGCCCTATGTCGTCCACTCGGCCGGCCACTGGCTCCACGAGGGCACCGGGGTACGTGCCGGTGACGCTTTCGCGCACCTGGTGGGCGTCGAGTACGACCGCGTCACGTCCTCCCCCGGCACTCCGCCGGTCCTGGAGATCACCGCGCACTCGCCGCTCGTCTGCGCGGGCCGCCCCAGCCACAGCGACTCGGCGTACTACACCGTCCCCAGCGGCGCGGGCGTGTTCGCGTCCGGCACCATGCGCTGGGTGGAAGCCCTGCTGGCCGGCACCGGCGAACTCGGCCGCGACCACGGCATGGACGCCCGTACCCGGGCCTTCGTCACCCGCACGACGGAGAACCTGCTGCGCGCCTTCGCCGAAGGTCCAGCCGCCCGCCACCGTCCGGCACCGCGTCCCAACACGCAGGATCTGCACGTGACTTGACGCCTACGGGGCGGCTGATGACCGTGCCGCAGGTGTGGTCCCGTAGGGCGGACAGGCACTCGCACGAGGACCGGCCGGGACCGAAGTCGCACCTGCCCGCTCCCAGCGATTCACCGCATCCTGGTAGTGCGCCGGCGATCCGGCCCACCCTTCGCACATCACTTCGGACTTGAGCCGGTCGCAGAGGCAACGCATGCGGCAACAAGACCTGCCACGCTGTGCCACGGGTTGATTCGGGAAGGATCACGGAAGCAACAACTTGCTCCGCACTGTCTCTCAAGGCATGGTGTCTGGTCACAGAAGCGGCTCGGCACCCGGCACAGCACCGGACGAGGCAGTGGCTTCAAGTCCATCAGCCGCCACGGCAGGTCCTGGTCCACGGCCGGGAACCCAGGAAGGGTGAACAACATGTCCGAGAGTACGATCCCCGTCACCGAGTTGGCGTCGCAGTACATCGCTCAGGTCACCGGTGACCTCGAGCGCAACGTCAAGGAGCAGGAACGCATCGCCGCGGACATCACCGCGCTCCAGGAGCAGTTGGCCGTTCTGCGGAACGACCACACCGTGCTGGCGAACATGCAGGAGGCGCTCGGCGTCCCGGCCGCACCGGACGCACCGGCTGCACAGGCCGCACCGACCGCACCGACCGCACCGACCGCACCGGCCGAGACCGAGGCGCTGCCGGACAGTGCCGTCGTGCCTTCACCCCGGCAGAAGACCAGTGCCGAATCCGCTCCGAGCAAGCCGAAGCGGACGCGGAAGTCCTCCGCCGCAACCGCCCGGACGTCAACCCGGAAGCCGGCGGCCAAGAAGCCGGCCGACAAGGCCGAGGCCAAGAAGCCCGCCGACAAGCCCGAGGCCACGAAGTCCACCCAGCCCACCCTGGTCGAACTCGTCCGCCGCCACCTCTCGGGGCAGAGCGAACCCCGCTCCGCCGCGGAAGTCACCACCGCACTGGGTGAGTCGCACCCCGATCGGAGCATCAAGACCACCGTCGTGCGCACCACGCTGGAGGGACTCGTGGCCAAGAACCACGCCCAGCGCACCAAGCAGGGCACGTCGGTCTACTACACCGCGGTCGACGCGTCGGACCGGACTCCGGCTCCCGAGCCGGAGACATCCTCGGAGAGCGCCGACCACTGAGGTTGCCGGGGAGGTCGACGTACGGTTGTACGCTCGCCTCCCCCAGCTCCCACGGACCAGGTTCCGGCATAACCCTGCGTTCCGGTATGAGTAGTGCAAGAAGCGCGTTTCTCGATTGCGCCCTTGCCGACACATGCCCAAGGTCGGAGGGTGATCACCTCTTCCGTCCCCCGGTCCGGTCCCGCAGCCCAGGACGGGTCCGACCGCCGCCCCGCGACCCGGCGCCTGTGGAACGAGGCACCGCAGGGCCTGCTGAGAGCCCTCATGCTGTTCGCCGCCGTCCGCCTCTGCGGGGTCGCGGCGATGGTCGTGACGAACCAGCTGACGCATCGCCCTCTGGTGCAGAGCCTGGCTCATTCCTGGGACTCGAAGTGGTACCTGCACATCGCCGTGCACGGCTACGGGAGCCTCGTCCAGGTCACCTCGTCGGGTGCGGTACAGACCGACTGGGCGTTCTTTCCGCTGTACCCCGGACTCATCCGGGGCTTGATCACGGTCCTGCCGCTCACGCCGGGCGCGGCCGGACTGCTGGTCTCCTGGGCCGCCGCGGTGGTGGCCGCGTGGGGCATCTACGCGATCGGCCACCAGTTCTACGGACGCGGGGTCGCCACCGCGCTCGTCTGCCTCTGGGCCGCACTGCCGCACTCGGTGGTCCTGGGGATCGCGTACACCGAGTCGGTCTTCTCCGCCCTCGCCGCCTGGTCGCTGTACTGCGTGCTGAACGGCCGATGGCTGTGGGCCGGTGCGCTCGCCGTCCTCGCGGGCCTGTCCCGCCCCAGTGGCTTCGTGGTCGCCCTGGCCGTGGCCGCCGCGTGCGCGCAGGAGGCGATCAGGCGACGCGGCCGCGTCGGTCCCGGCGTGTGGGTGGGCGCCGCCGTGGGTCCGCTGGGCTGGATCGGATACGTGTGGTGGGTGGGACAGCGGACGGGTGATCCGTGGCGGGGCTACTTCCATGTGCAGGACGCCTGGAACTCGCGCTTCGACTTCGGGGCCGGATCCCTGCTCTTCCTCAAGGCCCTGTTCCTGCACGGCGGCCGCGTCGTCTACCCGACGGCCCTGGCGATCATCGCGGTCGGCCTCCTGCTGTTCTGTCTGCTGTGCCTGGAGCGTCCGCCGCTGCCGCTGCTGGTCTTCGCGGGCGCCCTCGTCCTGCTCGTACTGGGTGCCTCGGGCCCGTTCTCGTCCAAGCCACGCTTCCTGGTCCCGGCCTTCCCCCTGCTCATCCCCTGGGCCCGCGCGCTCGTACGGGCCTGGCGCGCGAGGGCCGCCCAGGCCCTGCTGGTGAGCGGTTTCCTGGCCGCCGTGTCCCTGCTGTACGGGGCTTACCTGACGAGCTTCGCGCACGCCGCACTCTGACCGGCGGCGTCCAGGTCGGACCAGAACCGGAATCCATGGTTCCGTGACATCTGTCACAGCCTGTCCGGGAACTAGGCGTCCCGGATAGTAGATGCCGCTCTGGCGACATATGGGATTTGTCCGGCTTGGTGTGCGCATGTTCGCGCCGGGATTCCCGGCTTTCCGCCCGCGCGCCACCTTCATCCGTTCTGCGGACACGAAGGGGTTCTGACGGGGCGACAGAATTCCGCACGGTCCCCGGAAACCCGACCAGCACACCCCACTCCCCTGACAAGGGCCGCCCGGGCCTACGAGGCGAGGTAGTACCGAGGCCCTTTGCGCTGCGCGTGAAGGCGTCCTAAGAATGACGACCCACAGGACGTCGCCGCAGTTCAGGAGCGGGTTACGCATGGGTAAGCATCGTAAGAACACGCATTACCGGCGAATAGTCATCGCTACCGTCGCCGTGGGCGCCGTGGGCATACCGTCCGCCGCCATGGCCTGCACCGACTGGCCCGACGGCGGCGGACACCGGTCCTACCGCGCCGAGAACAGCCCCGTGAAGGGCTGGTGGAGCGACGCGAACTGGGGTCGCCCCTGGAACCACAACCAGGCCGGCAAGCCCTCGTGGTCCGCATCGACGGCGCCGAGCACCACGAAGACTCCGAGCGCCGCCGCGAGCGCCGCGAAGAAGCCTCGCGTCTCCGCGAGCGCCAGGAAGACCGCCGCTCCGAGGCCGAAGGCCACCGCACCTCGGCACACCGCGCGGACCACGGCTCCCCAGCCGAGCACCACCGCATCGCCCGGCACCCGGAACACCACCACCACCGCCGCTTCCGCGGCCCCCACCGCGCCGAGCGCCCCGAAGGCCACCGCCACGGCGTCCGGAGCCGTCGCCCGCGTCCTGCAACTCGTCAATGCCGAGCGCAGCAAGGTCGGCTGTTCGGCCCTGACCCTGAACACGACCCTGACCAAGGCCGCACAGGCACACAGTGAGGACATGGCGCTTCACCAGAACATGTCGCACACCGGGTCCGACGGCTCCTCCCCCGGAGACCGGATCACCAGCGCCGGGTACAGCTGGAGCGCCTACGGCGAGAACGTCGCCTACGGCTATGCCTCCCCCGAGCAGGTCATGGCCGGCTGGATGGCCAGCCCCGGCCACAAGGCCAACATCCTGAACTGCGCGTTCAAGGAGATCGGCGTCGGTCTGGCACAGCCCAACAGCTACTGGACCCAGGACTTCGGAACCGCCTGACGAGCGGGTACCGCCCGCCGTCGCCGTAGTTCGGCGGGCCGGGAGCAGCCCGCTCCCGGGGTGGTGGGGTGTGGGGCATCCGGCGTCCAGTATGTTCGGTCCGATCACCGGACATACGGAGCTGGCGTGCAGAAGACCGACCGACCGACCGAGGAGACTTCGGAGGCGGCCATCGCGAGCCGCGCCGAAGCCGACGGCGACCCAGCGAGTGATCTGCCCGGATTCTGGCCGCTGTTGTTGGTGGGAGCGGCTGTCCTTCCCGGCACAGCGCTCGTCGTCGTCGGTCAGTCGATCAGCAAGCCGGCCCTGCAGGCATGGGAGACGGTCTGCCTGTCGGTCACGGTGCAGGCATTGCCCTTCCTGCTCCTGGGGACGGCCCTGTCCGGAGCCATCAACGCCTTCGTCCCGGCGCGGGTGTTCCACCGCATACTGCCCAAGCGGCCCGTATTCGCCGTCCCCGTCGCCGGGGTCGCCGGGGTCGTCCTGCCCGGGTGCGAGTGCGCATCGGTGCCGGTCGCCAACAGCCTGATCGGCCGGGGCGTCACCCCGGCCGCCGCCTTCGCGTTCCTGTTGTCGGCGCCCGCCATCAACCCCGTCGTGCTGACCGCCACGGCCATCGCCTTCCCCGGTCGTCCGGCCATGGTGCTGGCCCGGCTGCTCGCCTCGCTCGCCACGGCCACCGTGATGGGCTGGCTGTGGCTCTGGCTCGGCCGTGCCGAGTGGCTCAGGCCCGCCGTACGGCACACCGGCCATCACCCCGGGCACAGTCGCTGGGCGGAGTTCCGGCGGGGATTCCAGCACGACTTCCTGCACGCGGGCGGCTTCCTCGTCATCGGAGCCATGGCGGCGGCCACCTTCAACGTGGCCGTCCCGCCCTCCGTACTCGACACGTTCTCCGCTTCGCCCTGGCTGTCGGTGCTGTTCCTGGCCGCGCTCGCCATCCTGCTCGCGGTGTGCTCCGAGGCCGACGCGTTCGTCGCGTCCTCGCTCACCGGCTTCTCACCGCTCGCACGGCTGACGTTCATGGTGGTCGGACCGATGGTCGACCTGAAACTGATCGCCCTTCAGGCCGGGACCTTCGGCCGGGCCTTCGCGGTCCGTTTCTCCGCCGCGACGACGGCCGTCGCCATCCTGTGCAGCGCGCTGATCGGGGGCATCCTGCTGTGAGACGGCCCATCCAGGCGATCCTGCTCCTGCTCAGCGGCCTCGGTCTGCTGCACATATCGCTCTTCACCGACCTGTGCCTCAGGTACGTCAAGGAAGGCATGCGGCCGATGCTGATCGCGTCGGGCGCGGTGCTGCTCGTACTGGGAGTCGCCGAGGCGTGGTCGCAGTACGGACCAGGCCGGGGCGGCGAGCACACGACCCACGTGGACGCAGCCCACGACGACGGTCACGGTCACGACCACTCCGCCGTGCCCCGCGTGGCCTGGCTGCTGCTCCTGCCCGCGCTGAGCCTGCTCTTCTACGCTCCACCGGCCCTCGGCGCCTACACGGCCTCCCGCCAGCCCCCCAAGGCCGTCCCGGAGCAGTCAGGCTTCGATCCGCTGCCCACGGCCTCGCCCGTCCCGATGACCCTCACGGACTTCACCAGCCGCGTGCAGCAGGACCGGAAGCAGGCCATCAAGGGACGCACCATCCAGATGACCGGATTCGTCACGCCCGACAAGCGGTCCGGCAGCTGGTACCTGACCCGGATCATCCTCAACTGCTGCGCGGCGGACGCCCAGTCCATCAAGGTGCGGATCTACGGCGACCCCACCCTGTCCGCCAACACCTGGGTGAGCGTGACCGGAACCTGGCACCGGGGCGGGACACTTGGCACGAGATCCGCTCAGGTCGCACTCGACGCCCGTACCGTCAAGAAGATCACCCGGCCGGTCAACGGCTACACGGACGACCTCCCTTTCCCCGCCTCCTGAGGCAGGTTCCCGTACGCCGAGTTCCCGAGTCTGTCGCAGAACTCCCGCGGAATTGTCCGTGATCCGTAACAGACGGATCCCATGGTCCACTTCTTCCGTCCTGACAGATGTACGGGATCCCATCAACACGGCAAGGAACGAGGCGTACATGGCACGGCATGGCGGGCGGGGATGGTACGGCCGGGTCGCCGCGGCGGCGCTCGGGGTGACGGCGCTGGCGGCCGCGACCTCGGTCTGGACGGCGCAGGCCGGTCCCGTCGGCGGGCCTCATGCGGGAGCGAACGGCTCGGCGAACCACTCGCAGGGCCGCAAGTCGAAGCCCGTGTCCGTGGAGATAGTCCATGCCTCGGACCGCGGCGCCCGGGGCGTCAACATCACCATCGACGACGGGCCGGACCCGACCTGGACGCCGCAGGTGCTGCAGGTGCTGAAGGACAACGGCGTGAAGGCCACGTTCTGCATGGTGGGCACGCAGGCCCAGGCCCACCCCGACCTGGTCAAGGCCGTGGTGGCCGCGGGGCACCGGCTGTGCGACCACACGGTGTCCCACGACACCACCATGGACAAGAAGTCCGAGGCCTATCAGTCCCAGGAGATCCTCGGCGCCGAAAGCATGATCACCAAGGCGTCCGGGGGTGTCCGGCCGCTCTACTACCGTGCACCGGGCGGCGCCTTCACCCCGTACAGCCGCAAACTCGCGGCTTCCCGGGGAATGCGGCCCCTGGGCTGGAACGTGGACTCCAAGGACTTCGAGCGTCCCGGCACGAACGCCGTCATCACCACCGTCAAGAGCGAGATTTCCAACGGCCCGACCGTCCTCTTCCACGACGCGGGCGGTGACCGCTCGCAGACCGTTGCCGCGCTGCGCGAAGTCCTGCCGTGGCTGAAGCAGCAGGGTTACTCCTTCGGCTTCCCGGTCCGCTGAGCCGTCCCGGCAAAACCGATTGCGGTCCGGGCCGTGCCCCGAGTACGGTCCCCGCATGTCTTCCACGCCCCGTGTCTCTTAGCTCGGACACCAGCTTCGACGCCACCCTTGTGTCCTAGAGCTGTTACGGAGCGTAACTCTCATGAATACCCTGCGCGGTTCCGGCCTGTTCCGGAACCGGGACTTCTCGCTGCTGCTGAGCGGCCAGCTGATCTCCGCCATCGGTGACCAGGCCCAGTCGATGGCCCTGCCGCTGACCGTGCTGGCCCTCACCGGGTCGGCCGGCCAGGCCGGGATCGTCCTCGGCCTCGGCACCCTTTCCTTCCTGGCGTTCGGGCTGATCGCCGGCGCCCTCGTCGACCGGTGGGACCGTAAGGCCACCATGATCTGGTGCGAGTCGGGCCGGACCGTGCTCGCCGCCGGTGTCGCCGTCGCGCTGTGGTTCGACAGCCTCACGATGCCCCAACTCTGCGCGACGGCCGTGCTGTCCGGAATCCTGACCACGCTCTTCCAGGTGGCGAACACGGCTGCACTGCCCAACGTCGTCGGCCCGCGGCACCTGTCCGCCGCGCTCGGCTGCTCGCAGTCCGCAGCCAGTGCGGTGGGCATCTTCGGGGCTCCTCTCGCCGGTGCGCTCTACGCCCTCGGGCGGACGGTGCCCTTCGCCGTCAACGCGGTCTCCTTCGCCGTGTCCGCGGCATCATTGCGCCTGATGCGCGCACGCTTCCAGCTGGACCGGCAGGCAACACGGACGAAAGCCCGGGTCACCACAGAGATCCGTGAGGGGCTCGGCTGGCTCTGGCGCCGGCCCGTCATCCGCTTCCTCACCCTGGTTTCGGCCGCCGACAAGATGCGTTACGGCGCCGGATATCTGCTGATCATCACTCTCGCCCGGCAACTCGGCGCCTCACCGGTGTGGATCGGCGTCGTGTTCAGCGGCGCGGCGGTCGGCGCGATGGCGGGGGCGCTGGTCTCGGACAGGGCCACTCGGCGGTTCCCGCTCGGGCTGATCGCCGTGGTGATGCTGTGGCTGGAGGCGCTGATGTTCCCGTTGTACGCGCTTGCTCCCGACCCGCTGACACTGGCGGCGGTCGCGGCCGCCGAGTCCCTGGTCGCTCCGGTGTACGCGGTGGCCATGACCACTCACCAACTGGCCATCACTCCTGATGAGTTGCGGGGCCGGGCGACGAGCGCGGTCTCGACGCTCACCACGGGTGCCCTGTCGGTCGGCGCGCTCGCGGGCGGCGCGCTGATCACCACGCTGGGCGCCAGGCCTCTGGTCTGGCTCTGCGGAGCGTGGCTGGCCGCCCTGGCAATCCTCACCACGGCCAACCGCGCCGTACGACAGGCACCACGGGCGGGCACGGCCGCGCCGCACGAGCTCGCCGTCCCGGTCGAGACGACGGAGCCGGTCATGCCGGTCAAGCCGGTCAAGCCGGCCGACTAGAGCTTCATGGGCGTCACTTGTGTCCCGCTCCCTGCGGCGGATGCGTGGCGCCCATGAAGGGAAGTTCCTCTCGCACACACCTCAGCAGCGGGTCGGCGGGAGTGTGCCGTCGGTTCCGCCGAGGGTCACTTCCGCGCGACCGTCGCCGTTCTCCGCGTACGCGGTCGTACACACGATCTGACGCACCGCGCTCGCCTTGAGCGACCGCACCGCGAGCGGCAGGACGATCGTGACGCCGTCGCGGTCCGACTTCCTCTCCACGTGCCCGCTCAGCCGGGGCAGTTCCGTGTGGAGTCCGGCCGCGGTCTCGGTGTCGATCGGTCCGGCGAACAGCATGGAGAGCAGCTTCCGGCCGTCCACCGTACCGGCGTCCGGCCGGGACTGATCGTTCCTCGGGGCCTCCCGGGTCACCGGTGTCAGGTGGCCCGACGAGGTGAGGAAGAAGAGCAGCAGTCGCTGCTGCTGATTGGGGTACACCTCGATGGTGGCGGGGCCGCCGGCCTCGACGACGCCGGTTTCCCGCACTCCGCAGCCGGTCAGCAGAGCAGCCGTCGTGGCGCAGGCCGCGAGGGCGCGGACCGCGGTGGAGCGGGCTCGTGTCACGCCGTCGTCTCCTTGCCCGTCAGGGGGATCTCCACGGTGAAGACCGCGCCGCCCTGCGGGCCGTTCGCGGCCCGGACCGTGCCTCCGTGCAGCCGCACGTTCTCCAGGGTGATGGCGAGGCCGAGACCGCTGCCCGCCGAACGGCTGCGGGCCGCGTCCGCCTTGTAGAACCGCTCGAAGACATGCGGCAGTGCGTCCACGGGAATGCCGGGACCGCTGTCCGCGACCTCGACGACGAGCCGGGCGGCGTCGTTCGTATCGGTCGCCGTCTTCGCCCGGGGCGCGCCCGGCTCGCCGTCGCCGTCCGCCCGGGCGCGCAGCCGGACCAGGACGGGCGCGTTTCCGTGGCGCAGCGCGTTGCCCACCAGGTTGGCGACGACGATGTCGAAGCGCCGGGGGTCGACACGGGCCCGGATGCCTTCGGGCAGGTCGGTGTCGACCAGTACGGGGTCGTGCCAGTGACGGCTCGTCAGGGTCCTGCGGATGGTGTGGGCGACGTCGACCTCGTCGGTGTGCAGCTCGGCGGCCCGGGCGTCGAAGCGCGATATTTCCATCAAGTCCTCGACGAGCACGGCGAGTTTGCCCGTCTCCGCGCTGATCAGCCGGACGGCGGCCGCGGTGTCGGGAGCGAGCCGGGCCGCGTCCTCGTCCAGGACCTCGGTGACCGCCAGCATCCCGGCGAGCGGAGTGCGCAGTTCGTGGGAGACGTCGGAGGCGAAGCGGCGGGCCCGTACCTCGGCCTCCCGGAGTTCGCCGACGGTCCGCTCCAGTTCGACGGCGGACTCGTTGAAGGTCCGTGCCAGGTCGGCGAGTTCGTCGGTGCCCTTGACCTGGATGCGGGTGTCGAGGCGGCCGCTGCCCATGTTCCGCGCCGCCCTCCGCAGGTCGCGGACCGGGCGCAGGACGCTGCGCGCCGACAGCAGCGCGGGCACGAGTGCCACCGCGAGTCCGGGGAGGGCCCCGTCGCGGGCCGCGGTGAGCATGGCCCGGACGTTGGCCTCCTCGTCGGTCAGCGGCACCACGGCGTACAGGACCAGCCCGGTGGGGCGTACGGTCTTCCCGGCCCGGAAGACGGTGGGAACGGCGATGGTCAGATACGGCTCGGACCCCTTGACGACCCGTTGGAAGCCGCCGCGGGCGTTGGCAAGCGCGGCGCGGCGCAGTTCCGGGGTGATCACGGTCGACTCGGGCCTGGTGCCGGACGAGACCCGGACGGTTCCGTACTCGGCGAACACCACCCATGGGTGCGGCTTGCCCAGCCGGGCGAGATCGCGCAGCCGCTCCTGGAGGAACTCGCGTCTGACGGGCAGCGGTGTGCCCATGTTCCGCACCTGCTCGCGGAAGGAGGAGACGGCCGTGTCCTGGGCCTGTTCCAGGATCGCGTTGCGCGCCTCGCGGTAGACGAGGACCGCGGTGGTGCCGGAGCCGACGGCGGCGACCAGCATGAACGCGAGCACCAGTCGGGTGCGCAGCCCGATGCGGGCCTTGAAGCGGCTCACCTGGGGCTCACAGCGGTCCGAAGCGGTAGCCGAAGCCCCGCATGGTCTGGATGTAGCGGGGGCTGCCCGGCGCGTCCTCGATCTTGTTGCGCAGCCGCCGTACGCAGGCGTCGACCAGGCGGGCGTCACCGTGGTAGCTGTGTTCCCAGACCTGTTCGAGCAGTTGCTGCCGGCTGAAGACCTGCTCGGGTGCGGCGGTCAGATAGAGCAGCAGCTTGAGTTCGGAGGGGGCGAGCAGCACGCGTTCGCCTGCCTTGGCGACGCTGAGGCCGGCCCGGTCGACGGCGAGATCACCGTGGAACTCCACGGGCGAGCGTCCGCCGGGCTCCTCGATGCGGCGCAGTACAGCCCGGATGCGGGCCTCGATCACCTCTGTGCGGGCGGGTTTGACGATGTAGTCGTCGGCTCCCGCCTCCAGCCCGACCACGACGTCGAAGTCGTCGCCGCGGGCGGTGAGCATGATGATGGGGAGCTGCCCGGCCTCGCGTACCCGGCGGCAGACCTGGACCCCGTTCATGCCGGGCAGCATGAGGTCGAGGAGCAGAAGGTCGGGGCGGAACTCACCGATGGCGGCCAGCCCGGCTTCCCCGGTGTGCGCGGTGCGGACCACGTGCCCGCGGCGGCGCAGACCGAGCTCGATCCCTTCACGTACGGAAGGGTCGTCTTCGATGAGCAGGACACGTGGCATGCGCGGAGTATTCCTCCCTGCAAGTATGTTGATCAAGGGGATAGTTGGGACTGGGGTGCCTGCCGGGCGGCTCCGTCACGCCCGGCGGCGGAGTGTGCGGGGCAGGGCGCCCAGGGCGGCCGTCAGCTCGGTCATGCGCAGCGGACGGGCCAGCAGCGCGAACGTCGCCACGATCGCCGCCGAGCCCGCCGTGAGCGCCGCGAGCGGGCCGAGCGGAGCCGTGCACCAGGCCGCGAGGCGGCCGAGCGGGGCGGCCGGGAGCGCGGCCAGCAGCAGCCGGGCCAGTGCGCCCGCGGTCGGGGAGCGCCACGGCGGACGCCTGGGAGCCGTGGTCACGGGGAGCCTGCGGTCCAGCACGTACGCGGTGACCGCCCAGCCCATGAAGAGCGCCACCGAGTACGCCCCGGCCATGCCGGCGACCGCCCAGCGTGCGGGCAGCAGCCGATAGGCCGCCACCGACAGGCCCGCGTTGAGTCCGGCGATCACGAGGTTCAGCAGAAACGGCGTACGGGTGTCGGCGAGCGCGTAGAAGGCGCGCGAGAGGACGTACTGCCCGGAGAACGCGATCAGCCCCGGCGCGAAGGCCGCCAGCACCCCCGCCATGACGGCGATGTCGTCGGCACCCGTCCTGCCGTACTGGAAGGCGACGGCCATGACCGGCTCGGCGAGCGCGAGGAGCGCGCAGGCCGCGGGCACGACGGCGGCGGAGCTGCTGCGCAGGGCGTACGCGACGTCACGGCGCACAGCCGCCCTGTCCCCGTCGGCCGCCGCCCGGCTCATCCGCGGCATCAGCGCGGTCACCAGCGAGACGGTCACGATCCCATGGGGTACGGCCCACAACAGGTACGCGTTGCCATATGCGCTGAACCCGGCGCCGCCGTCGATCCCTTCGGCGGCCGCTCGCTGTCCCGCCGCGGTCGCCAGCGAGGTCACCACCCAGTACGCGAACTGGTTGGTCAGCACGAGCAGTACCAGCCAGCCGGCCGAGCGCAGCGGCCGGGACAGCCCGCTGCCCCGCCAGTCGAACCTGGGCCGGAAGCGGAAGCGCGCCGCGCGCAGGGACGGCAGCAGGGCGAGCGCCTGGGTGACGACTCCGGCCGTGGTGCCCCAGCCGAGCAGTGCGGTCTCGCCCGGGGTGAGCGTGCGCCCGGTGGTCGCCGTCGCCAGATACAGGCCGAAGACGGCGATGACGACGACGTTGTTGAGGACCGGGGTCCACATCATGGCGCCGAACCGGCCCCGGGCGTTGAGCACTTGGCCGAGCAGTGTGAACAGACCGAGGAAGAGGATCTGCGGCAGGCAGGAGCGCGCGAAGGCGACCGTGGTCGCGGCCTGCGCCCCGGTGTAGTCGGTGTAGGCCGCGACGACGGCGGGCGCGGCGAGCACCGCGCCGGCCGTGATGAGCAGCAGGGCCGTCGCGCAGACGGTGAGCAGCCGGTCGGTGTACGCGGCCCCGCCGTCCTCGTGCTCTTTCGCCGACTTGACCAGTTCGGGCACGAAGACGGCGTTGAGGGCCCCGCCCAGAAGCAGCGTGTAGACGATCGTGGGGACGGTGTTGCCGACCGCGTAGCCGTCGGCGGCCAGTCCCACGCCCAGGGCGGCGGCGACCACGGCCGAGCGTACGAATCCCGTGGCGCGCGAGACGAGCGATCCGGCGGCCATGACCGCACCGCTGCGCAGCACCGAGGCGGACCGCCGGTGGGCCGGTCGCTCTCTCGTGGGAGTGGCGGCGCTCATCGGCGGGCCAGGTACATCTGGAAGGCACGGTGGAGCGCGTGGTTGGCCCTTCCACCCAGGGGTGTCTCCCACTCCCCCAGTGTCTCGACGACCTGGCCGCCGGTGCCGAGCTTCCAGCGCAGCAGTCCGAACGAGCGGTCTTCCGGATCGAGTGTGGAGGGCACTCCGCGCATGTCGTAGACCTCCGCGCCGCGCGTGTGGGCGTCGAGCATCATCTGCCACTGCAGGGCGTTGGAGGGGCGGACCTCGCGCCGGTGGTCGGCGGAGGCTCCCGTCTGGTACCAGACCCGCCGCCCGACCGTGATCATGGTGTGGGCGGCCAGGATCTCGCCCTCGTGGTGGGCGACATAGAGCTTCATCCGGCCCGGCTCCTCGGCGTTGAGGGCCGCGTACTGACGCTGGTAGTACGCGAGGGAACGGCCGAGGCGGAAGCCGTCCCGTTCCTCGGTGATACGCAGGAGCCGGTAGAACTCGGGGAGTTCGGCGGCCCCGCCCACCGAGACCCGCACGCCCGACTTGTGTGCCCGGCGTATGTTGCGCCGCCACTCCTGGTTCAGCCCGGACCACAGGTCGTCGCGGGTGCGCCCGGCCAGCGGCACCCGGAAGACGTGGCGGGGCTGCGCGTCCCCGTCGTCGCCGTCGTCGCCGCAGCGCCGCCAGCCGCGGGCCCGCAGCCGCTCGGCCACGGCGGCGCCCAGGGGATCGACCTGGCAGGTGAGCACGTCGGACAGACGCCGCCCGGGACCGGTCGCCGCCTTGAGTCCGGGGGCGTCCCAACGGCGGTAGTCGGGAGCCGGTCCGATACGGACGGCGAACGCGCCCACGGTCCGCAGATGGCGCAGCAGTGGGGCGAGCCAGCTGTCGAGGTCCGGGTCGGCCCAGTCGGCGACGGGGCCCTCGGGCAGGTAGGCGAAGTACTTCCGGGTGCCCGGGAACTGGCGCAGCAGCACCAGCGCCACTCCGCTCAACTCCCCCGTGGCGAGGCCGGTCCGCGGTCCCCAGCCCAGCAACTGTGCCTGCCAGCCGTCCTTCACCGCGGCCCACGACGGGCACTGCAGAAAGCCGGGAGCCAGGGTGGAGCCGGTGCGCGACGAGAGAAAGGCGCGGTACGTCTCGGCGGAGACGGGCCCCAGCCACGCCTCCTGCTGACCACAGCCTGCCGTAGCGAGCAGCACTGACACGGGGCCTCCTCGGGTGCCGTCGGTGTCGGGTGTGCCGAGCGCCGAAGCCCGGAACGCGAGGAAGATTCACAGGTGTCTGTGACCGTGCCGAGCGGCGTATGTGACCGGACCATGACCGTTCCCCTGCAACCGCCGTCACACAGCCGCACATGGGTGTCCTGGTCGGTCAACCGGGTCGGCTCCAGGACCCTGTCCATGGCAAAAGGCCAGGCCAGACAGTTGTCTGACCTGGCCTCAGCGGACCTCGGAAGGGTCCGTCAGCCCCGGACGGCCACATAGGGCACATAAACGCCGGAGGAGTCGTCGATCACCCCCGCCGTCCAGATCCGGCCCTGCTCGTCGACGTCCGTCCCGTAGAGGCGCCCGGCGCCGGGCGGCTGCTTCCCCCGCACGAGGTGACCGCGCCGGTCCATGGTCAGGACGTAACTGAAGCCCGGGTCCACCGCGGGATCACGGGTCTCGCCGACGATCAGCGGCCGGTTGTGGTCGTCGAAGGAGATGCCGTGCAGCTGGGCTGTCTCCTTCGGCGTGGGAACCTCCGCCCAGCGGCCGTGGTGCAACCGCAGCACGAGCGGCCGCCGCCACAGCCGGTCGTCCTCGACGAGGCCAACGACCCATATCTCGCCCGGTTTCCGTCGCGCGATGCCGTCGAGGTAGAAGGTCTGGCCGTCGAGCTGTGCGGGGAGCCGCTGGCGGGTCCAGGCACTGCCGTCGAAGTGCGCGACCCCCTTGGCGCCGACCAGCCACACGTCGTCCTCGGTCAGGGGGAGGATCGAGATCGTGGAGCCGACGGACGCGGCGGCCGGGACCTCCACGTTCCGCCACTCCCCCCGCGGGCTGCGAGTCATCAGCAACGGGCTCTGGTAGCCGTCCGGGTCGTCGCCGAAGAGGCCGCCCCCGGCCCAGACCGTGCCACCGGGTGACACGGCGACCGCGTGGAGGATTCCGTGCCCGTCCTCGGGCAGGGGCAGGTCCTCCAGTTTCCATGAGGTGCCGTCCCAGCGCTCGACGGTCGGCACATCCCGGTCGTCTCCGCCGCCCCGGGAGCCGACCGCCCAGGCCTCCCCGCCGGTGGCCGCGACGATGTCGTCCAGGCGGCCGTGCGCCACGGGCTGCGGTGTCCTGGTCCAGCCCGTGCCGTTCCGGCGCAGGGCGAGCGGCGACCAGTCGGTCACGTCGATCCCGGCCGTCCACGTCGCCCCCTTCTCACTGGAGACGTCGTTGAGGACGGCATCGCCCAGCCCCGTCGGTGAGACGGAACGCCATGAGGCGGTGCGGGCGGACGCCGGGGCCGCGCCGATCGTCAGCGCGACCACGCCGGCGACCAGGGCCACGGCGAGGCGGCGACGCCGGACGCCGCTGGTTGTGGCGTCGGACGTTGTGGTGTCGGACAAGGGACATCCCTTCCTCGGAACGGTCACGACACGCGGCAGATTCACAGCCGTCCATGACCGTCCCGCGCGGCACGCGTGACCGGACGACGACCGTTCCCCACCAGCCGCTGTCACACAGCCGACACGCCGATGTCCTGCGCTTTCCGCGGCCTAGAGTCCCCTGCGTCCCGGCGTCTTCCCGACTTCCACGGAGGTTCCGTTGAGCCAGCCACGTCCCGGACCGATACGCGTGGGCCCGGTGCGGACACGCACCACCGCCACCGCCACGGCGACCGCCTTCCTGCTGACCGCCGCGCTCTGTGCCTGCTCCGCCGGCGGAACGACAGCCGCGAAGGCGGACGCGAAAGCCGGCGGCGGGCAGGGGAAGGACCGGGCGGCGACGGTCACCGTGACGCCCCACGGCCCGCGGGCGAGGGTCGGCGAGCCGGTCGTGGTCGCCGCGAAGGACGGCACCCTCACTTCGGTCACCGTCACCGACGCCCGGGGCTCCGGGCTCACCGGCAGGTTGTCGCACGACGGCCGGACCTGGACCTCGGACCGCAACGCCGTGCCGGGCACCGCCTACACGGTCGAGGCGGCGACCCGCACGAAGGGCGGCACGGCGGGGAACGCGCACGCCTCGTTCTCCACCGCTCCCGCCGACAAGGTCAACAAGGTGGACTGGCGGCCGGGCGACGGCACCACGGTCGGCGTGGCCCAGCCGGTCTCCCTCGTCTTCGACCACCCGGTACGGAACAAGGCCGCGGTGGAGAGGCAACTCAAGGTCACCACCTCCAACGGCACCGAGGGCTCATGGGGCTGGATGAAGGACTGGTCGGGCCGGGACCGGGTGGACTGGCGGCCCAAGCAGTACTGGCGGCCGGGCACCGAAGTGTCCCTGGACGCCCGGCTGAACGGCACCGACTCGGGCACGGGCGGCGGCTGGTTCGTACGCGACTACAAGCTCGACTTCACCATCGGCGCGCGGCAGGTGGTCAAGGTCGACCTCGACGCCAAGCGGCTCACCATGGAGCGCGACGGCAGGACGGTGAAGACCTTCCCGGTCTCCGGCGGCACACCCGGCCGCGACACGGGCTCCTGGCGCGGCACGGAGGTGGTGATGGCGAAGGAGGGCACCATCCGGATGAACTCGGAGACCGTGGGCCTGGGCGACGCCTACGACCAGAAGGTCGACTACGCGATGCGCCTGACCTGGTCCGGCACGTACGCGCACGCCGCGCCCTGGAACGCCGCCTACTTCGGCAGGGCCAACAGGAGCCACGGCTGCATCGGCATGAGCGACGCGAACGCCGCATGGCTCTACGAGCACGCCCAGGTCGGCGACCCGTTCGAGGTCGGGGGCGCGGAGACCAAGGGCCGGGTGGCCCTGAACAACGGATTCGGCGACTGGAACCTCGGCTGGGACCAGTGGAGGGCCCGGAGCGCCCTGCGCTGACCCGAGCACCGTAATCCGCGCCGCGGGCGACGTCCCGGGCGGCGGCCCACCGCCGTGGGCCGCCGCCCGGTCCGGTCAGTGGGCGGTCGCCGAGGAGACGGCCGTCCGGGCCGCGCGCTCCACGAGCGAGACACCGTCCTTCATCGACGCACTGCCGTTGGAGAGGACGGAGACGAGGTAGTGGTGCTTGCCCACCGTGATCCGTCCGACGCTGTTGACGTCCCACAGCTTGGTCTTACTGCGCTGCAGCCAGCCGTTCTTCAGCGCCCATCCGGAGTCGCCGGCCGCCGAGACACCCCATGACTGCTCGCCGATGACCTGGCTCATCAGCGTGCGGATGTACGTACGGGAGGTCTCGTCCAGCACCTTGGAGCCCTTGTGCGAGGCCGTACCGGTGTCGAACACGTTGCGCAGCAGCCGTATCTGGTCGCTCGCCGTCGTCTGGGTGAGCCCCCACTCGGTACCGGCGCCGCCCTTCGTCGAGGTCAGCCCGAACCGCTTGTTCGCCGCCTCCAGGCCCGGCGCCAGGCCGATGTCCCGCCACAGGGCGCTCGCCGCGTCGTTGTCGCTGCGCTTGATCATCACCTCGGCCTCGGTGCGCTGCTGTTCGGTGAGCCCGTGTCCGGCGTCCTGCGCCTGGAGCAGCGCCGTGGCGAGGATGTCGACCTTGATGATGCTCGCGGTGTCGTAGGGGGTGTCGTCGCCGTACACGGTGGGGACCCGGCCGGTGCCGTCCAGGTCGAGCACCGCGGCCGTCACCCGGGACTTCCCCTCGGGTTTCACCCGTGCGAGAAAGTCGGCCGTGGCGCTGTCGGGCCGCGTCGACCCCGTGGCCGCGGCCGCGGATGTCGACTGGAGGGTGCCGGCCGAGACGAGCGTCGCGACCGAGGCCATGAGAACGCCCGCACAGACCGCGGTGCGCCTGCCCCGGGGGCGACGCCCGGCCGTGCTCCGCGGATGCGACAGGGGGGACGGTCGGTGCTGCATCGTGAAGGGCCTCGGCAGTTCATGTGGGAGGAACACAGAACTGCGAACCTAAACAAAACGCCCGTATCGCGACGTGACCGCCGCCACGTTGGAGACCTTTTCCTGCGGGATTGTGTGGAGGGTCACAGATTCGGCTGTGAGGGGCGCCACAGTGGACTGCCGCCCCTGCCGTACGGCCTGCCGACCTCGCCGGGATCACGAGATGTGGTTTCGGCGACCCCTGCCTACTCTTCTCGTGATGTCCTGACACGGTGGGGTCGCCATGGTCCTCGATCTGCTTCTCATCGCCCTGGCCATCACGCTCAACCCTCTGCCCATCATGGCTTTCGTCCTGGTGGTGGCATCGGCGCGGGGGGTCTGGAAAGGGCTGGTCTTCATCCTGGCCTGGCTGGCGTGTCTGGTCACGGTGATCGGGATCGTCCTGATACTGACCGGCGGGCAGCCCCCACCCCCCAGGTCCCCGCCCTCGACGGCGGCCCTCGCGGCCAAGCTGGCCATCGGGGTGTCGCTCGTGTTCTACGGCGAACGCCGGCGGCGACGTCTCGTGGCCGCCCGGACCGGGATCGACGGGACCATGACAGAGCCGGATCAGGAGCCGGATCAGGAGCCGGATCAAAAGCCCGACCAGCGGCCGGCCGCTGCGCCGGGCCCGCAGCTGACGTCCCAGATGGACCGCAGCAGCGCCTGGGCGGCGGCCGGACTCGCCGTGTTCCTGCAACCCTGGGGCCTGGTCGCGGCCGCCGCGACGACTGTGGTGGAGGCGGACCTCTCGCACACCTCGTCCTGGCTCGCGTTGTCCTTCTTCTGTCTGCTGGCCACCGCAAGCCTGGTGGCCACCGAGCTGTACGTGGTCTTCGCCCCGACGGCGGCGAAGGCTCGCCTGCTGAGGCTGCGGTCATGGATGGAGAGGCACCAGCAGCGGGCCATCGTGCTCGGCTGCCTGGTACTCGGCTTCTGGCTCGTGGGAAGGAGCATCTACCAGCTCACCAGTTGACGCACCCACGTGCCGGTGCCGGTCCCGCGGAAGTGGACGTGCGGGGCCTTTCGCCGCGTGGTGGAATGACGCATGGGGGCTGACGAGCACCGGCGGTCAGGGACCTGCCCCGACTCCCGTTCCGCTCCCAAGGAGTGGCCATGAACGATGTCGAAGAAATGGGCCCCGTCGACTACCTGGTCATCGAGTTTCCCGGCCATCGGATGACGGGTGAGGCGTTCCCCTTGCTGGTCGATCTCACCGACAGGGGCATCATCCGGATCATCGACCTGGCCTTCGTCCGCAAGGACAGCGACGGAACGGTCATCGCGCTGGAGCTTCAGGATCTCGGTGACGAGGTCGACGTGTCCGTCTTCACCGGTGCCTCCGCCGGGTTGCTGGACCAGGGCGACATCGACGAGGCCGGCAACGCGCTGGAGCCCGGCAACTCCGCCGCGGTCCTGGTGTACGAGAACCTGTGGGCCGCGCCCATGGCACGCGCGCTCAGGCGCGGCGGGGCCCAGGTCGTCGCCGGCGGCCGTATCCCCATCCAGGCCCTGCTGGCCTCGCTGGACGCGGTGGAGGGCTCGACACCGCCCGGTGGATCCGCAGCCGCCTGAGCCGTCCAGCGAGGGAGATGAGAGAACATGCCCGGACTCCTTCGGGGTGTCGCGCGCACCGCAGTCGTCGCCGGAACCGCCACCGCGGTGTCCAACCGGGTGTCTCGGCGGCAGGCAGGACGCTGGGCGCAGCAGGACTACGAAGCGCAGCAGCAACAAGCGGTTCAGCAGGCGCCCGCACCGCCTCCCCCGACGCCTCCCGCGGCGCCGCCGTCCACTTCCGACGACATGACCCGCAAGATCGAACAGCTCAAGCAGCTGAGTGAGCTGAAGGCACAGGGCGTCCTCACGGAAGAGGAGTTCGAGGCCCAGAAGCGCCGGCTCCTGGGCTGACGGCACACAGTTGACGCCCCGGGTCACGGAAAGCGACCCGGGGCGACCGACTCCGTGGGGCGGACGGCTCAGGGGGTGAGCCGCCACTGGTCGATGTAGCCGACGTCGATCCGGTCATGGTCCTGGACCCGCAGGATCCAGGTCCCGGAGACGGGCTGGGCGGAGGCGTCGACGGTGAAGGTCTGGTCCACGTTGTCGGCGGAGCCGCCGCTGCGGTTCAGCAGCGAGTAGACGGTTCCGTCCGGGCCGACGAGATCGACGGTCAGGTCACCCCGGTAGGTGTGGACGATCTTGACGTAGACCTCAGTGGTGGCCGAGGCGTTGCCGGGCCGGCCGGTGACCGTGATCGGGGACTCCACCGCGGCGCCGGCGTCGGGGATGTCGACGCGGGTGGTGTTGGCGTAGATGTCGGCCACCCGCCAGTTGAAGCGCACGGTGGCCGCCGCGCCGGTGTCATCGGTGACCGTCAGGGTGACGTCGCTGGTCCCCAGCGTGGTCGGGACGCCGGAGATCAGGCCCGTGGAGCTGATCGTCAGCCCGTCCGGCAGGCCGGTGGCCGCATAGGTCAGGCCCGCGCCGGAGTTGGTGGTGTACGCGTCCGTCTGGAGGGACACCGACTGCCCCACCCCGCTGGTCTGGTCCCCGATCGGGGCCACGTTGACGCCCAGCGCGATCCGGTTCCCGACGTTGATCGCGGCCCAGGCGTCGGCCACGGCCAGGTAGGTCGGGCTGTAGGCGCCGAAGAGGTCGGCCGCGGCCTGGAGCGTCGCGGTCCGGGCGCCCGCGTAGTTCGTGGTCGAGGTCATGTAGGTGGTGAGGGCCCGGTACCAGATGCGCTGGGCGTTGTCGATGCCGACGCCGGTCACCGCCTGACCGTCGTAGGTGGGGCTGTCGTACGCGACCCCGTTGACGGTCTTCGCCCCGCTGCCCTCGGACAGCAGGTAGAAGAAGTGGTTCGCCGGGCCCGAGGAGTAGTGGACGTCGAGGCCGCCCAGTGACGAGCTCCAGTAGTCGCGGGACGCACCGTCCTTCGAGGGCTTGTCCATGTAGCGCAGCGGCGTGCCGTTGCCGTTGATGTCTATCTTCTCGCCGACCAGGTAGTCGGGGACGTCGGCGGGCAGGTTGGCGTGGAACTCCACCGCGGCGGCGAAGATGTCGGAGGTCGCCTCGTTCAGACCGCCCGACTCACCCGAGTAGTTGAGGCCGGCGGTCGCGCTGGTGACACCGTGGCTCATCTCGTGCGCCGCGACATCGAGCGCGGTCAGCGGGTGCGTGTTGCCCGAGCCGTCGCCGTAGGTCATGCAGAAGCACGTGTCGGACCAGAAGGCGTTGACGTAGTTGTTGCCGTAGTGGGCCCGGCTGTAGGCGGCCGCTCCGTCGTTGCGTATGCCGTTGCGGCCGAAGACGTCCTTGTAGTAGTCCCAGGTCGCCGCGGCACCGAAGGCGACGTCCACGCCCGCGGTCTGACGGTTGCTCGGCGTGCCGTCGCCCCAGACATCGTTGTCGTCGGTGAAGAGGGTGCCCGTGCCGGAGGTGCCCTGGTTCAGGTCGTAGGTGGCGTGTCCGGCGCGGTCGCCGTCGATGAGCTGGTACGTCGAGCCGGAGAGCGTGGTGCCGAGCGGCACCGTGCCGCTGAACTGTCCTGTGCCGCTCCCCGTATGGACACCTTGGAACCGGAACACGGGTTTGCCCGAGGCGGCGTCGGTGATGACATGGAGCTCGCTGGGTGTTCCGTCGTCCTGGAAGCCTCCGACCACCGACTCCCAGGCCAGCACGGGCTCTGCGCCGGCGGCCCAGACGACGAGGCGCGGGGTGCCGTTCGGTTTCGCGTGCTCGGCACCGGCCTTGACGGCGGTCGCGAGCGCCTTGGCCTTCGCCGCGGCCGAGGAGACCTTCGGGGTGGTGGTCGGCGGGGCGATGGCGGCCTTCGTGGCCTTCGACGTGGTGAGGCGGCCGCTCCTGGCGTGGACGACCAGGTCGCCGCCGAGGACCGGCAGGCCGGCGTAGGTCCGTTCGTAGCGCGTGTGGGTGGTGCCGTCGGCGTCCTGCGCGACGTCCTTGACGACGAGTTTCTCCTTGGCGCCGAGGCCGAGGCTCTTCGCCGTGCTCGCGGCGGCCGCGGCGGCGCTCCTGACGAGCGCGGCGTGCTTCGCCCGAGAGAGCCGGGCGGGGGCCGCGCCGGCCCGAGGCGTTGCCAGGATCTTCGCGTGACCGCGACCGTCGGTGGCGGCCGCGGCGGTACCGGCCTGGACTCCGGCCGCGAGCAGTGCGCTGACGGCGGTGAGCACCAGGGCCCCTGTGAATCCGGGTCGGTGTGGATGACGGTCCTGCCGGAACAAAGCGTTCTCCTTCTGTGGGGTGGTCGGACCCGATGGGTCCGGGAGAGCGGGTCGGGCCGGGTACGGCCCTCCGGCGGCGCGCGGGCGGGAAGGGCACGGCACGAGACGCGTCCGCTCGGCAATGCCCGGAGAAGTGGGTTATGTGAGGGAGCTGTGAACCTCCAGTGAATGCGTGCACAGCAGAGTGACACCCAGCGGGCGAAATTGTCATGACTACACCAAGGCAACGGCTCAAATTGGAGGTTGCCTGCCGCAGTTCAACCCTTCGGGCAGCACTTTCCGGCCGGGCCGACCGGACATCCGACCCGGACGAGCACCCTTTCGACTCGGTGACGGACCCCGCCGGGCGCGTTGCACCCCGTCCCCCGGGCGGCTGCCCGTACCTTGCTCTCAGCATGACCGGCAGTCAGAGACGGCGGGGTGGTGTGGGACGTGGTGGCCGGGACGGGCGGTCGGACGGCCGGGCGGGGCCGAGGGCGCGGGCCGGGTGGCGCGGTACTGGGCAGTCGGCCGGCACACTCCGTGCGGCTCCCGCCGCGCACGCGCTCCGGCCCGGAAGCCGCCACGGCCTCGGCCGGCTCGGTCGCCGAGCGGACCGTGCCGTGGCTGCGCGTCGCCGCGGCCTACGCCTGGCGCCTGCTCCTCGTCTCCGTCGTCGTCTACGGCATCTTCACCGTCCTCGGCCGTTTCCAGCTCATCGCCGTGGCCCTGTTCCTCGCGCTCGTCGTCACGTCGGTGCTGCGCCCCCTCGCCGACCTGCTGAACAGTGTGTTTCCCAGATCCCTGAGCGTCGCCGTCGCACTCGTCGGCAGCCTGCTGGTCTTCTTCACCCTGCTGGCTCTCGTGGGCAACGCCGTGGCGGGCGAGTCGGCGAAGCTGGCGGGCGAGTTCCGGGGCGGCATCCACCGGATCGAACTGTGGCTCCAGCGACCGCCGTTCCGGCTGAGCCCCGGCAAACTCGCGGATCTGCAGGGCCAGGTGACGAACTACCTCGAAACCCACCGGGCGAATCTGCTCAGCAGCGCCATCAGCGGTCTGGGCAGGCTCGTCGAACTGATCACCGGGGCCGCGCTGGCACTCTTCGCCTCCGTCTTCTTCATCCACTCCGGCGAGCGCCTGTGGGGCTGGGCGCGCGACCAGTTGCTGCCCGACGAGGCCCGCCTGGAGTGGGACCGGATGGGGCGTGCGGCCTGGCGGACGTTCGCCGGGTACACGCGCGGCATCATCATCGTGGCCGCCACCAACGCCGTGCTCGTGGGTGTCGCCCTGCTCGTGCTGCGGGTGCCGCTCGCGCTGCCGCTGACGCTGCTGGAGTTCTTCGCCGCGTTCGTGCCGCTGGTGGGCTCACCGGTCGCGCTCGGCGTGGCCACGGTGGTCGCCCTCGCCGGGCGCGGCCCGCTCACGGCCGCTGCCGTACTGGTACTCATCGTCGTCATCGGCCAGCTCGAAGGACATGTGCTGCACCCCCTGGTGATGAGCTGGGCGGTCAGCCTCCACCCGCTCGTCGTCGCCGTGTCCGTCATCGCGGGCACCATCGTCGCGGGCGTGATCGGCGCCATCGTGGCCGTCCCGTTGATCTCGGTCGCCTGGTCGGTGCTGCGCGCGCTGCGAACGGCACCGACCTAGGGCCTGTCCGGCGGCGGCTCAAAGCCGGCTGCGCCGACCGCCTACGGCGTGCCGGGCTCGTACGCGCTGATCACGTACCGGGCCTCGTCGTCCACGGCGTTCTTGTCCCAGTCGAGTGTGACGCGCAGCGGATGTCCGTCGGTCGCGTACTCCGCCTCCGCCGTGTCCGCGCCCTCGCGCCGCGCCTGCCCAAGCTCCTTCAGCAGGTCACCGATGGTGGGGACGATGCCGGACGACCGGTGGACCACAGCCCGGCTTTCCTCGTCGAGTCCCACCGCCTCGGCCACCTTCCC
The DNA here is from genome assembly GCF_044746205.1 of Streptomyces sp. NPDC086549. Classification (NCBI taxonomy): domain Bacteria; kingdom Bacillati; phylum Actinomycetota; class Actinomycetes; order Kitasatosporales; family Streptomycetaceae; genus Streptomyces; species Streptomyces sp. NPDC086549. The sequence continues at coordinate 43,085 of NZ_JBIVBS010000016.1, forward strand.
GCCGCGCACGGTCACCCGGAACGTACCGATCAAAGCCCGCTCCCCCTCCGTCGAGCTGAGGGTGTACGTGTACGTGGCCGGTTCCTTCCAGGCGGTACTGCTCTCCTCGGCCGAGTTCGCAGCCGCCTTGCCGGACGCGGGAAGTCCTCCGCACGCGGCGGTCGCCCACAGCAGGCCTCCGATCAGGGCTGTGCGCGGCAACAGGGACCGGGGAGTGACATGTACGACCGTCATGGGTGGGCCTTTCGCGAGTCCTTTCTCCCCTGACGCCAAAAGCCCCGCGGGCGTTCGATCCGCCACGGCCTGCGGCACCTGTGTGTCAGTCGTCAGGGCACATGTGTGCAAGGGAGCGTGCGGATCGCGCCCGGCGTCACGCGCCGTCCGGCAGCTGTTGCTCCGTCCAGATGGTCTTGCCGTCGGCCGTGTGGCGGGTACCCCAGCGCTGGGCGAGCTGTGCGACCAGGAAGAGGCCCCGCCCTCCCTCGTCCGTGCTGAGGGCTCGTCTCAGGTGCGGAGCGGTGTTGCTGGCGTCGGAGACCTCGCAGATCAGCGCCCGCTCGTGGATGAGACGCAGGCTGATCGGGCCGTACGCGTGCCTGATGGCGTTGGTGACCAGCTCGCTGGCTATGAGCTCCGTCGTGAAGGCGACTTCTTCGAGACCCCACACGGCCAGTTGCCGGGCCACGTCGTTCCGCACCACGGCCACTGCCGAAGGGTCCGCGGGGATCTCCCAGCTGGCGACGCGATCGGGGCTGAGAGCGTGTGTTCGCGCGATCAGGAAGGCGACGTCGTCGCGCGGCCGGTCCGGCAGCAGAGTGCGGACCATGATGTCGCAGATCTCCTCCAGCGGCCGGTCGGGGTGGGCGAGGGTGAAGCACAGCCGCTCCATTCCGACGTCCACGTCCCGGTCCGACGCCTCGATCAGCCCGTCGGTGTAGAGCGCGATGATGCTCCCCTCCTCCACCACGATCTCGGCCGACTCGAACGGCAGGCCACCCAGGCCCAGGGGCGGGCCCGCGGGGATGTCGGGGAACTCGACCGGCTCGGTCAGGTGGGCGATCGCGGGGCTGGGGTGCCCGGCGCGGGACACGACGATCGTGCGGGCGACCGGGTCGTAGACGGCGTACACGCAGGTCGCCCCGATGACCGCGGGCCCCTGTGCGGCAGCCTCGGCCTCGTCCGACAGGCGTACGACCAGGTCGTCGACGTGGGTCAGCAGCTCGTCCGGGGGAAGGTCAAGGTCGGCCAGTGTCTGGACGCAGGCCCGCAGACGCCCCATGCTCGCCGCGGCGTGCAGCCCGTGGCCCACCACGTCGCCCACCACGAGGGCGACCCTGGCGCCCGAGAGCGGGATGACGTCGAACCAGTCACCGCCCACCCCGGACTCGAGGTCGGCCGGCAGATAGCGGTAGGCGACCTCGACCGCGTTGAGCTCGGGCAGGTCGGGCGGCAGGAGGCTGGTCTGCAGGGTGAGCGCCGCCTGACGCTCTCTGGCGAAACGCCTGGCGTTGTCGACGCACACGGCGGCCCGCGCCACCAGTTCCTCGACGAGAAGCAGGTCGTCCTCGTCGAACGGATCGGGGTTCTTCCAGCGCAGCAGGGTCACCACGCCCATGGTGATGCCGCGTGCCCGGAGCGGCACGACCAGGTGTGTGTGCACGCCCAGCCGGATGAGCCTCGTCCAGCGCACGGAGTCATCGGCGAGCCAGGATGTCGAGGGGCTGACGACTTCGTTGATGGGCTGTCCCGTGGCCAGGCAGCGTTCCTGAGGGGACCGGGGCGGATAGTCGGTGGCGGTGCCGAGCTCGACGACCACTTCGGGGTGGTCCTCCTGGATCGACAGGTGAGCCGCCCGGCGCAGCGTCTCCTCGCCGGGCGGCACGTCCACGGCCGGGTCCGCTTCCGCCCGAACGGCGTCCAGGAGGTCGATCGCCACGAAGTCGGCGACCCGCGGCACCACGACTTCCGCCAGTTCCCGCACGGTCCGGTCGAGATCCAGCGTCGTGCCGATGCGTTCGCTGGCCTCGTTCAGCAGGGTGAGCCGGTCACGCGCCGAATCCTGTCCGGTGGCCTGGAGGGCGACGAGACAGACACCCAGCGTGTCGCCCACGCGGTTCCGCACGGGAAAGAAAGAGCGCAGTTTGACGCGCCTCTTGCTCCGCCGGCGTGTCATGTCGTGCTGCGCCGGCGAGGACTCCAGGGTCACCTGCGGCTGCCCGGTCATGAGCGCCCGCTTGGCATACCGGCTCACCAGGGGCGAGGACTCACCGGCGTCCGTGACCGTTCCGCTCACGATGTCCTCGGCGGACCCGTACCCCTCCATGTCGGCCAGTGCCCGGTTCGCCCATTTCCAGCTCAGGTCGGTGTCCAGTACGGCGATTCCCATGGGCGATCGCTCCAGCAGACCTCGCGCGATCTGCTCGTGGAACTCGCACTCGTCCTGTTCCCTGGCGTCGCACGCCACGACCAGCCAGCCGCGGTGTCCGCCGGCGGCGACGAGGGGACATGCCCGAACCGCGACATCGACGGTGTGCCCGGCCCGGTGGCGGGCGGCGAGCACGCCGTTCCAGCCACGGCCGACCCGACGCAGCCGTGGCACGGCGGCGGCCGGGCCGGTGCCCGCCAGGAAGGATTCGACCGGGTGCCCCACCGCGTCGCCGGCCGGGTGGCCGAGCAGCCGCTCGGCTCCGGGGCTCCAGTAGACGACCAGCATCTTGGCATCAGTGACCGCCACGGCCGCGGATCCGATGTCGAACGGATCGGCCGGATCTGCACTGCCGAGCGCGCCGCTGACGCCCATACCGTACGTCCCATTCCGGGGCCGGGCCCCCACCAGGCCATTGTTGCACCGAGGGTCATCCCCCGCCGCTCCGGCGCCGCGGGGCGCCGACGGCGATCCGCGGCAGGCCGTCGCCCCTGCCGGAGTGCGCCCGCACCTTCGGAGACCCGCCCGGACCGGCGAGTGCCGGTACGCGCCGGCGGACCGGCGGACCGGCTCATCAGGGATCCCGGACAGGGCGGGGTCGCGGGGGGGGCGGCCGTCCCGTGCCTTCCCGGGGCCGGGGCGAAGGGCGCCGGGCGACGGCGACCCCGGCCTCACCCCCGGCGCCCCGGCGATTCCCGGGGGCAGGTCCCGGGGTCAGGTCCCGGTGGCGCGGCCGGTGGGCAGCGTCCCTCGGCTCTCCCCGGCGGCGTAGCGTCCGGCCAGGGCGTGGAACGCCTTCTTGGGTTCCCAGTGCCAGCCGGAGTGGGGGTCGTCCGGGCAGTCCATGATGGTCTTGGTGATGGCGTAGCTTGCGATGTCGAGGTCGTGGAGTGGGTCGTCGGGGCGGTGCGGGGCGTCCGGGGTGACGAACTCGAAGGCCATCGCCGCGTACAGGTTCATCGCGGAGAAGACGTCCACGAGGTCCGCCAGGTAGGCGGCCTGTGCATGTTCGCTGCGGACGAGGTGGCCCTTGATCTCCTCGGGGTCCTTGTCGTGGTCGACGACGTTCCAGCCCATACCGTCCGTCTCGGGGGCGCCGACGTACGCGCAGGTGCCGAACTCGGTGATCGCCAGGGGCTTTCCGGGACGCAGGTGGCGGCGCAACTCCCGTACATGGTCGGCACGGTGTCGGTGGTACGCGTAGTAGTCGATGCCCACGATGTCGAAGAGGCGCCAGTCGACCTGGTCGTCCTCGGCGGCGGCGTAGCTCAGGCGGCCCCGGAAGACGGACCGGCCGACGGCCGCCGCCTTCGCCGTGAAGCGGTCCAGGAGGCGCTGCATCCTGTCGAGGTCGACGTTGCCGTCCAGCAGGTGCTGTACGCGTTCCAGGACCGTCTCCCCCGGCACGATCCCCGGCACGAACAGCCAGAACTCGCAGCCCACGCTGAAGTCGACGCTCGCGCCCTGCCGGCGCAGCCGCTCGGCGAACCGGCCGGTCTCCGCCAGGTGTTCGAGGATGTCCCGTTCCGGGACGTCGCCGAGGGTCGGCTGGAGCCAGATGTGCAGGCCGCGTTCCGCGGCCTCGGCGGCGGTGGCCGTGAGACGTTCCACGCCGTCGCCGGTGACGTCGACGGTATCGGCGTGCAGCTCGTCGCGGATCACGCGGACGTCCTCGCGCATCCGGGCGGTGCTGAAGGCCGTACCCGGCGTCTCGCCCTCGCCCACGGTGTAGACGACGCCCCGGTGGCGCAGGCCGTGCCGCCGCTGCGTCGCCTGTGCCGTCCCCGCGGGCAGCAGCGCCGCCGCGAGCCCGGCGGATGCCGTCCCGGCCAGGAATCGTGCCCGGCTGATCCCCTTGGTGTTCTTCATGCGGTCACTGTGCCGAGCGGGCGTCCGTCCCGCTGTCCGTCGACGGTCTACGGCGCCGCGACCAAGGGATGAGACCCGGGGGCCGAAAGCCGCAAAGTCCGTCGGTCCGGGACGACTTCGGCGTCGACGCCTTGGCCGATTTGGATGAACCTTGTACCACTCTGGCGAAATGATGTCGTAGTCGATCGTGCGGTGCTAGAAAGGGCTTACACGGGCTCACACCGTGGACCACTTGAACCACCCTGTAGACCGCCCCCGTTGAGAGAGTGCCCGGCGAGCGTCGCACGCGAGGCGGTCCGGAAACGATGGGACGATCTTGCCGAACACCTCACCCCCCACGATTCGTCGAGCGGACGCGGAACGCCCTGCCTCCGGCACGCCGGCGGACGGACGACGAAGATCCCTGACTCGCAACTGGCGGGTGGGCAGGAAGCTACGGGCCGTCCTGCTGATCCCGGTCCTGGTCGCCCTCGCCCTGGGGGGTGTGCGGGTCAAACATTCCATGGACACCCTGCAGGCCGCCGACGACGCGGTACGGGTGGCCGAGCTGGTCCAGGCGGCGAACAAGTACGCGAGCGACGCCATCAACGAGCGCGACGTGTCGGTCATCCCGCTCCTGGAGGGCAAGCGGAACGCCACCGCGGTCGTACAGGCTCGCAAGATCACCGACGAGGACGCGAAGGCGTTCGACGCGGCGGTGAGCCGCGTACCGGACACCGCCGGCCTCCTCAGGCGGATCGAGCTCGTGCGCACCGGCGAGAAGCAGCTCGCCACGGTGCGGGCCGCCGCGTTCACCTCGAAGGTGTCGGGCGTGCAGACGGAGGAGAGCTACCACGCCGTCCAGCACCCGCTGATGGAGCTCTCGAACGAACTCGGCTTCGGCAGCAGCAACCAGGCCAGCTTCGGGCGGACGCTCTACGCCATATCCCTGACCCAGGCCGCCGAGTCGCTGATCCGGTCCATCGGCACGCATCTTCTGGTGGAGAACCGCGACACCCTCGCCCCGGGCGAACTGGAGACCCAGTTGGCCTCGTTCCGCTCGTACGCCTACCTCGAACAGGTGGCGCTCCAGGAGTACGCGGGCGCCGGCACCGCCGGGGACATGGCACGGCTGCGGAAAGCGCTGGCAGCCGCCGGGCAGAAGGGGCAGCAGCAGACCGCCGAGGCTGCCCGACAGGCCAAGGCGGCGGGTCGGACTTTCGTCACTCCGCCCTCCACCACCAAAATGATCAACGAGATCGCCGCGGGGAAGACGACCGCGGAACTCACCGCGGAAGGCATCACACCGGAGTCGTTCTCCGCCGCGTCCACGCTCGGCTTCGACGCCTACCGCGGCATCGAGATCCACCTCACCGACAGCGCGCTGGCGAGCGCCCGCAGCATCGCCGACAGCGCACGCCGGGACGCCGTCACCAATGCCGTGCTCGTGCTCGTCGCCGTGCTCACGGCCTTCCTCCTCGCCGCCTGGGTGGCCCGCTCGATGAGCCGTGGCATGCGTCGGCTGAGCGCCTCCGCCATCGAGATCGCCGAGGAGCGTCTGCCTGCGGCGATCACTCAGCTGTCCCAGGCCGTTCCCGGCCAGGTGGACACCCAGGTGGCCCCCATCCCGATCACCACCACGGACGAGATCGGCGAGGTCGCCCGCGCCTTCGACCACGTCCACCGCGAGGCCGTCCGGCTCGCCGCCGAGCAGGCCTCGCTGCGGGGCAACATCAACACGATCTTCACCAACCTCTCGCGCCGCAACCAGTCACTGGTCGAGCGTCAACTGGCCATGATCACCGACCTGGAGGACCACGAGACCGATCCGGACCAGCTGGAGAACCTGTTCAGGCTGGACCATCTGGCCACGCGGGTGCGCCGCAACGGAGAGAACCTCCTCGTGCTCGGCGGCGAGAGGCCCGCCCAGCAGTGGGACCGGTCACTGCCCCTGGTCGATGTCATCCGTGCGGCCTCCTCCGAGGTGGAGCAGTACGAGCGCATCGAGTTCTCCGGCATCCCGGAGGCCGAGATCGACGGCCGAGCCGTGACCGACCTCGTGCACCTGCTCGCCGAACTCCTGGAGAACGCCACCGCGTTCTCCTCTCCGCACTCGAGGGTCCGCGTGACGGCGGCGCGGCTGCCCGACACCCGGGTCATGATCGAGATCCACGACGAGGGCATCGGGCTGATGCCCGAGGACTTCGCGGTGATCAACCACAAGCTGGCCAACCCGCCGACCGCGGACACCGACGTGTACCAGCACATGGGGCTGTTCGTGGTCGGCAGGCTGGCCGACCGGCACGGCATCCATGTGCAGCTGCGCCCGTCCGGTGCACAGTCGGGTACGACCTCGCTCGTCATGCTGCCCAGCACCATCACGTTCCGGGCCGCCGGGTCCGAACCCGATGTCGACACCCTGGCCCTGGCCGCGGTCGGCGTGACTCACGAACAGCGGCTGGAGGCCGCCATGTCCGCCTTGGCGGGAGCCGCTGCCGAGGACCGCTTCGGCGAGCACGAGGCGTGGACCGACGAGCCCACGGGTACCCGGGTCGCCCACGAGGGCGACGGGCGCGAGCCGCGGACGAAGGGACGCGGCCGCCGGCCGGCGACGGACGACGCCGCCCCGCCGCGTCGGCTTCCCCGGCGTACGCCCGGGAGCAACCGCGTCCCAGGAGCCGCCGAGGACGGAACGCGACGGGGGAATTAGCGGCCGTCGCGCCGGTGACGTCCGGGTCGGCCCGTGCGGGCCGACCCGGACGTCACGGTCAGACGAGGTCGAACCGGTCGAGGTTCGAGACCTTGACCCACGCCGCGACGAAGTCGTTCACGAACTTCGCCTTCGCGTCGTCGCTCGCGTAGACCTCCGCGACGGCCCGCAGCTCGGAGTTCGAGCCGAAGACGAGGTCGGCACGGGTGCCGGTCCACTTGACCTCGCCGGTGGCGTCGTCGCGGCCCTCGAAGGTGTTCTGGTCCTCCGAGGTCGCCGACCACGTCGTGCCCAGGTCGAGCAGGTTGACGAAGAAGTCGTTCGTCAGCTTGCCCGGGGTCTCGGTCAGGACGCCGTACGAGGTCTGCTGGTAGTTGGCGCCCAGGACGCGCAGGCCGCCGACGAGGACGGTCAGCTCGGGGGCGCTGAGGCCCAGCAGGTTCGCCCTGTCGAGCAGCAGGTACTCGGCCGGCAGACGGTTGCCCTTGCCGAGGTAGTTGCGGAAGCCGTCGGCGGTGGGCTCCAGCGCGGCGAAGGACTCCGCGTCGGTGTGCTCCTCCGTGGCGTCCACGCGGCCCGGCGCGAAGGGCACCTCGACGTCGTGACCGGCGTCCTTGGCGGCCTTCTCCACGCCGGCGGCGCCGCCAAGCACGATCAGGTCGGCCAGGGAGACCTTCTTGGCGCCGGAGTTGAACTCCGACTGGATGCCCTCGAGGACACGCAGCACCTGCGCCAGCTCGTCGGGCTCGTTGACCTCCCAGCCGGCTTGCGGCTGCAGGCGGATGCGAGCGCCGTTGGCGCCGCCGCGCTTGTCGCTGGTGCGGAACGTCGAGGCCGACGCCCACGCCGTGGACACCAGCTGCGAGACGGTGAGCCCCGAGTCGAGGAGCTTGGCCTTGAGGGCCGCGATGTCAGCGGCGTCGATGACCTCGCCCTCGGCCTGCGGCAGCGGGTCCTGCCACAGCAGGGTCTCCTCCGGGACCTCCGAACCGAGGTACAGCGACTTCGGGCCCATGTCGCGGTGGGTCAGCTTGTACCAGGCGCGGGCGAAGGCGTCCGCGAACTGGTCCGGGTTCTCGTAGAAACGACGCGAGATCGGCTCGTAGACCGGGTCGAACCGGAGCGAGAGGTCCGTCGTCAGCATCCGCGGAGCCTGGCTCTTCGACGGGTCGTGGGCGTCCGGGACGGTGCCCGCGCCGGCCCCGTCCTTGGCCACCCACTGGTTGGCGCCGGCCGGGCTCTGCTCCAGCTCGTACTCGTACTCGAACAGGTTCTTGAAGAAGCCGTTGCTCCACTGGGTCGGCGTGCTGGTCCAGGTGACCTCCAGGCCACTGGTGATCGCGTCGCCGCCCTTGCCGGTGCCGTAGGTGCTCTTCCAGCCGAGGCCCTGCGCCTCGATCGGAGCGGCCTCGGGGTCGGCGCCGACGTGGTCCGCCGGGCCCGCGCCGTGGGTCTTGCCGAAGGTGTGACCGCCCGCGATCAGGGCGACCGTCTCCTCGTCGTTCATCGCCATGCGGCGGAAGGTCTCGCGGATGTCGCGGGCCGCGGCGATCGGGTCCGGGTTGCCGTTCGGGCCCTCCGGATTGACGTAGATGAGGCCCATCTGCACCGCGCCGAGGGGGTTCTCCAGCTCGCGGTCGCCGGTGTAGCGCCGGTCGTCGAGCCAGGTGGTCTCGGGACCCCAGTAGACGTCCTCCTCCGACTCCCAGACGTCCTCCCGGCCACCGCCGAAGCCGAAGGTGTCGAAGCCCATCGACTCCAGGGCGACGTTGCCGGCGAGGATCATGAGGTCGGCCCACGACAGGCTCTTGCCGTACTTCTTCTTGACCGGCCACAGCAGACGGCGGGCCTTGTCGAGGTTGCCGTTGTCCGGCCAGCTGTTGAGCGGGGCGAAGCGCTGCTGACCTGCACCGGCGCCGCCGCGGCCGTCGCTGATGCGGTAGGTGCCCGCGCTGTGCCAGGCCATGCGGATCATGAACGGGCCATAGTTGCCGAAGTCGGCCGGCCACCAGTCCTTGGAATCCGTCAGCACCTCGGCGATGTCGCGTTTCACGGCCGGGAGGTCGAGGCTCCCGAACGCCTCGGCGTAGTCGAACTCCTCGCCGAGCGGGTTGGCCACGGCGGGGTTCTTGGCAAGGATCTTCAGATTCAGCCGCTCCGGCCACCACTGGCGGTTGCCGCCGCCCTGGGTCGGGTGCGCGGCGCGCCCGTGCGCGACCGGGCAGCCGCCCGCACCCTCGGACTTTGCATCAGCGACGATTGCATCATGGTTCTCAGACATGGGAATCCTTCCGGACTGGGCGGATCACAGTGCTCAGGAACTGACGGCGGTGGAACAAGCGGGGCACAGGCCCCAGTAGATGACCTCGGCCTCGACGACCGAGAAGCCGTGGTCGTCGGACGCGGTCAGGCACGGGGCTTCGCCGACCGCGCAGTCGACGTCCGCGACGACACCGCAGGACCGGCATACGACGTGGTGGTGGTTGTCCCCGACTCGTCCCTCGAACCGGGCCGCACTCCCGGCCGGTTCGATGCGCCGTATGAGCCCCGCGGCAGTGAGCGCGTGGAGGGCTTCATACACGGCTTGAAGGGATATATGGCCAACACGATCACGTACCCCGGAGGCGATCGCCTCGACGCCGAGGTGATCACCGCCCCGGACGGTCTCGAGCAGCGCGACGCGGGCGGCCGTCACCCGCAGGCCGACACCGCGCAGCTCCTCGGCGGTGGTCGGAGTCTGGGATGCGGTCATGGCGGCCAACCTACCCGCATAAACACGATCAGTTCAAGAAAACGAGCAATCCAAGTCTGATGCCCCAGGTCAGGCAGATTTTTTCACGTTATGCAGGGACATATCGACTGACTGTTGCCGGAAACCCCTCTCGCGCTGTGCTAGCCACGCAGGCGGGACATGGTCGGGTCGAACAGTGGCTCTTCGGCGACGACCGCCTCGATGCGCCGGTCGAAGTAGCCGATGTGCACGGTGGTGCCGGGGGTGGCGAGCTCGGCCGGGAGCCAGGCGTAGGCGATGCCCTTGCCGATGGTGTAGCCGTAGGCGGCGCTGGTGACATGGCCCACGGCGCGGTCACCGTCGTACACCGGCTCCTTGCCCATGACGACGGACCGGGGGTCGTCGATCGTGAGGCAGGTCAGCCTGCGGCGGAGGTCGGCCTTGCGGCGTTCGAGCGCGGCCTTGCCGATGAAGTCGTCCTTGTCGAGCTTGACGGCGAATCCGAGGCCGGCCTCGTAGGGGTCGTGCTCGTAGGTCATGTCGGTGCCGAAGGAGCGGTAACCCTTCTCCAGGCGGAGGCTGTTGAAGGCGCCACGGCCCGCGATGACGCCACCGAGCGGCTCGGCCGCGGCCCAGAGGGTGTCCCACAGCTTCTGGCCCAGGTCGGCGGTGGTGTACAGCTCCCAGCCGAGTTCACCGACGTACGACAGGCGCATCGCGGTGACGGGAACGCTGCCGATGTGGGCCTGCTTGGACCGGAAGTACTTGAGGCCGTCGTCGGAGAAGTCGGCGTCCGCGAGAGGCTGCAGGACCTGGCGGGCGAGCGGGCCCCACAGGCCGATGCAGCAGGTGCCGGGGGTGATGTCGCGTACCTGGACCGTGCCGTCGGCGGGCAGGTGGCGGGTGAACCAGTCGAGGTCGAGGTTGCCGTTCGCGCCGACCTGGAAGCGGTCACGGGCCAGGCGGGCGACGGTGATGTCGCTGCGGATACCTCCGTCGTGGTCCAGCAGCAGCGTGTACGTCACGGAGCCGACGGACTTGGCGACCTTGCCGGTGCACAGTCGCTCCAGGAAGCCGGCGGAGCCTGGGCCGGTCACCTCCAGGCGCTTGAGGGCGGTCATGTCGTACATCGCGACCGTCTCACGGGTGGCCTGGGCCTCGGCGCCGACGATGGGCGACCAGTACCGCGCGGCCCAGTCGTCGGGAGTAGGGATGGAACGGCCTTCGACCAGCCCCGCGTTCGCCTCGTACCACTGCGGGCGCTCCCAGCCGTTCGCCTCCAGGAAGAACGCCCCGTGTTCCTGCTGGCGGGCGTGGAAGGGGCTGGTGCGGATGGGGCGTGGCTTTCCGGACGGCTGGAGCGGATGCAGGATGTCGTAGACCTCGACGAAGTTCTGGCAGTCCCGGGCCAGCACGTACTCCGGGGAGAGCTGGTGCGGCTCGAAGCGGTTGACGTCGCACTCGTGCAGGTCGAAGGAGGAGCAATAGCCGTCGACCAGCCATTCCGCGACGGCCCGGCCGACGCCCGCGGAGTGGGTGACCCAGACGGCCTCCGCGACCCAGAAGCCCTTGACGTCCGGTGACTCGCCGAGGAGCGGGTAGCCGTCCGTGGTGAAGGAGAACAGGCCGTTGATGCCTTCCTCGATCTTCGCCTCCCTGGTCGCCGGCAGCAGCGACCGGGTCTCGGTCCAGGCGTCCTCGAAGTCCTCCTCGGTGAACTTCAGGACCGAGGGCATCTGGTCGGCCTCGTCCACGGAGAGGATGTCGTCCGCGGAGACCGGCATCGGGCGGTGGCCGTAGTAGCCGATGCCGATGCCGTCGAAGCGGTCGCGGTAGTAGAGGTCCGCGTCCTGGTGACGCAGGATCGGGCGTACCGCCTCCTCGGTCTGGCCGGCGAGGGCCGGAACCGGGCCGGTCCAGGCGAGTTGGTGGGCGAGCGGGGTGAGCGGGAGGTTCATCCCGACCATACGGGCGATCTTCGGGCCCCAGATGCCGGCACAGCACACGACGATGTCGGCGGGGATCTCGCCCTGGTCGGTCAGAACGCCGGTGACGCGGCCCTCGCTCTGCCGAACGTCGAGGACTTCGTGGCGGGCGAGGAAGCGCACACCCCTCTCGGTGGCGCGGCGGATCTGTGCCTCGACGGCGAGGACGGCCTTGGCGAGGCCGTCGGTGGGGACCAGGAGGCCGCCGAGGACCTTTTCACGGTTGACGAGCGGGTGCCGCTCCACGCACTCCTCGGGGGTGAGCAGGCGGGCCTCGATGCCCCAGGCGGTGATCCAGCCGTGGCGGCGGTGGAGTTCGGTGAGGCGCTCGGGGGTGGTGGCCACTTCGAGTCCGCCGACCTGCAGGAAGCAGGGCTTGCCGTCGACGTCGAGGGAGCAGAACTTCTCGACGGTGTAGCGGGCCAGTTCCGTCATGGTCTTGGAAGGGTTCGTCTGGAAGACCAGGCCCGGCGCGTGCGAGGTGGATCCTCCCGTGGCCGGGAGGGGGCCCTGGTCGACCACGGTCACTTCGGTCCAGCCTCGCGCGGAGATCTCGTCGGCGAGGGCCGCTCCCACTACGCCCGCTCCGATGATGACCACTCGGGGTCCCGCCATCGCCCAACCTCCGAACTTGAAACCAGTCCAGTTGCTGTCTGCGCAACGCGATTCAGGTTGCGCAACTCAATGTGCCTGTCCCCGGGGAGGGGTGTCAAGGGGGCGCAGGACGTCGGTGAACAGCCCGGAAGCGACGCCGGACGCGGCGAGGCCCGGCAGGCTGCACTGGCAGCCTGCCGGGCCTCGTCGGGGCGTTCGGGGTCGCTCTGCTCGAGCGGTTCTCGCCCCCGCCGCCCCTACCCGTCCCGTCCCTGGGGGCTGCCGCCCCCAGACCCCCGCTTCGGCCTGAACGGCCTCGTCCTCAAACGCCGGACAGGCTGAAAGATTGAGCCCCTCCGGCGTTTGAGGAGCGGGGGTTCGGTGCGGAGGGGGCGAAGACACCCAGACGCTACTTCAGCCAGGCGTCGACCTTGTCGCGGTTCGCCTCGACCCACTTCTTCGCCGCTGCTTCGTCGGACAGCTTGTCTACCGCGATGTACTTGGCCACGGTGTTCTGGTCGTCGTTCGTCCAGTTGAACTTCTTCACCAGGTCGTACGCCGGGCTGCCGGACTTGCCGAACTTCGCGCTGACGATCTTGTCCAGGTTGTAGACGGGATAGTCGCAGGCGACCTTGGCCGCATCGGCGTCACAGCCCGTCTTGTACGCGGGCAGGTTCACCTTGACCAGCGGTACCTCGGACAGGAACCACTGCGGCTCGTAGAAGTAGCCGATCACCCACTGCTTGTTCTTCTCGGCCGTCCGGAAGGCCTGGATGAGCGCGGTCTCGCTGCCCGCGTACACCACCTTGTAGTCCAGCTTCAGGTTCTTCACCAGCGCCGCGTCGTTGGTGACGTACGACGGGTCGCCGTCGAGCAACTGGCCCTTGCCGCCCGACTCGGACGTCTTGAACTTGGACGCGTACTTGTTGAGGTTCTTGTAGTCGGTGATGTCCGGGTGGGCCTTGGCCAGCCACGGCGGCACGTACCAGCCGATGATGCCCTTGTTGCCGGTCTGCCCGGCCTCGACGGCGGTCTTCTGCTGGGTGATGTACTTCTTCTTCAGATCGTCGTGGCCCCAGTTCTCCAGGACGGCGTCGACCTCGCCGGTCCCGAAGCCCTGCCAGGCGATCTCCTCCTTCAGGTCCTTCTTGTTGACCGTACAGCCGAGGTCGTGCTCCGCGACGTACGCGACGACCGCCGCGTCCGCCTCATAGCCCACCCACGGGTTGACGGCGAGGTTGAACGTGCCGCACTTGCCGCCCGAGCTCTTCGAGCCGCCCGCGGACGAGCTGTCGCCGACCTTCGCCCCTCCGCAGGCTGTGAGGGTGAGACCGAGGACGGCCAGGCCGGCCGCGCCGGCTCGCCAGTGTCTTGCCATGGTGTCCTGCTCCTTATGCCCTGGTGCGTCGCGCCGCAGCCTGAGTGATCCGGTCGAACATGACTCCGAGCAGTACGATGGCGAGTCCCGCCGCCAGTCCCTTCCCGTACAGCTCTCCCTGCGAGAATCCGGCCACGACGTCGTAGCCGAGGGCGCCGGCCCCTACCAGGCCGCCCACAACAACCATCGACAGCACGTAGATCAGACCCTGGTTGGTCGCGAGAGTCAGGGCGCTGCGTGCCATCGGCAGTTGAACCTTGGTGATGATCTGCCAGGTGTTGCACCCGGCGGAGGAGGCCGCCTCCACGGTGGTCGCCGGCACGTTCCGCACGCCGTCGGCGATGATCTTGATCGCGACGGGCGCGGCATAGACGACGGCCGCGACGATGGCGGTGAACCTGGTGGCGCCGAAGAGCGCGAGGAACGGCACGAGATAGACGAACGGCGGCATGACCTGCGCCGCGTCCAGGGTGGGCCGGACGACCCGGTCGACCAGCGCGCTGCGGCCCATCCACACGCCGAAGGCGACGCCGAGCACCATGACCAGCACGGTCGCCACGACGGTCGATGCCAGCGTCGTCATGCTGTCCGACCACAGACCGGTGCCGACCAGCAGGCCCACGCACACGGCCGCGGTCACCCCGGCGCGCCAGCCGCCGAGCACCACGCCGAGGCCGACCAGGACCGCCGCGACCAGCCACCACGGGGAGTCGGTGAGCAGGGTCTGGAACGGGTTCAGCAGACCGTTGGTGATGGCGTCCCGGAAGGCGTTGGTGAGGCCCGACAGATGGTCCTGCATCCAGGTGGTGGCCGTGTCGGCCGCGCTCGCGATGTGGCTTCCGGTGCTGCCCCCGCCGGGGAACTCGGCCGCCCAGACGTAGGTGTGCGAGAGATAGACCAGGACGGCCGCAGCGACTCCGCCCGCCCCCAGCAGCGGCCGGCGCCACTTCAGGAACCGGTCGCCCGAGCGCCGGGCCGCCTCGTCGCGTGCGGCCGCCGCCGTGGTGACCCGGTCGAGCACGATGGCCATGACGACGATGGCGAGACCGGCGTTGAAGGCCGTGCCGACGTCGAGCGACTGCAGCGCCTGGACGACGGTCTTACCGAGTCCGGGAGCGTCGATCAGGGCGGCGATGGTCACCATGGCCAGGGCGGCCATGATGGTCTGGTTGATACCCATGACCACGGTGCGCTTGGACAACGGCAGCAGGACCTTGAGCAGTTGCTGCGTTCGCGTGGTGCCCAGCGAGTCGGCCGCCTCCGCGGTGGTCCGCGGTACGGAGCGGATGGCGTGCGCGGTGATGCGGATGGCGGGCGGTGCCGCGTAGATGACCGTGGTGATCGTGGCGGAGGCGCCGCCGATGAGGAAGAACAGGGTCAGCGGGGCGAGGTAGACGAAGGTCGGCATCGTCTGCATGAAGTCCAGGAAGGGCGTCATGATCCGGTTGAACCGGTCGGAGAGGCCTGCCCACACGCCGAGCGGGATACCGATGAGCAGCGCCACGAAGACCGCCGACAGGGTCAGCGCCAGCGTGTCCAGGCTCTCCTGCCACAGGCCCTGCAGCCCGAGGAAGGTGAAGCCGGCCACGGCCAGCAGGGCGACCCGCCAGTTGCCCACGGCCCAGGAGACGTAGCCGGTGAGTCCGACCACGCCGAGCCAGCCGATCTGGGGGACCGGACGGCCGTCGGTGGGCTGGGAGATCAGCGACTGGATGAAGGTCACCAGGTTGTCGATGACCAGGCGGATCTCGTTGAAGAAGTAGAGGAAGAGCGGGTTGGAGTTGCGGTCGGCGCCGATCGTGTCGTTGACGTCGTTGAGCCAGCGGTGCAGACCCGTGAGGTCGGCGGCGGCGAGGGTCAGCGTCTGCCTGCCGCGCAGCGCGGCGAAGAGCACCAGCCAGACGATCAGGATCGCCGCCAGCACCATGGGGCGGCTGACCTTCTCGCGCAGGGGCGCGACCGGCGCGGTCGCGTCGGCGGCGACGGCCATCACGCACCGCCCTGCTGTCCGGCGACGACGGAGAGGATCTCCTCGTCACCGACGATGCCGAGCAGTTTGCCGTTCTCGACGACCTTGACCGGCTTCTCGGCGGCCAGCACCACGCGGGTGGCCTCGCGCACCACGACGTCCGGTCCCAGCTCGGGGCCGTCGAGGGCGTCGTCGGGCTCGACGGGGCGCATGATCCAGCGCAGGGTCAGTACGTCGCCACGCGGCACGTCCTGGACGAAGTCCCGTACATAGTCGTCGGCGGGGGCCCCGACGAGTTCGTCGCCGGTGCCGCACTGCACCATCTTGCCGTCGCGCATGATGAGGATGCGGTCGCCGAGCTTGAGGGCCTCGGAGAGGTCGTGGGTGATGAACACCATGGTCTTGCCGACCTCGTGGTGCAGCCGGATGACCTCGTTCTGCATGTCGCGGCGGATCAGCGGGTCGAGCGCGGAGAACGGCTCGTCGAAGAAGAGCACGTCCGGGTCGCCGGCGAGGGCGCGGGCGAGGCCGACGCGCTGCTGCATACCGCCGGAGAGCTGGTCGGGATAGGAGTTCTCGTATCCGGCCAGGCCGACCAGTTCGACGACCTCCATGGCCCGCTTGGTGCGCTCCGCCTTGCTCATGCCGCGGATCTCCAGGCCGAAGGCCACGTTGTCGACGACCCTGCGGTGGGGCAGCAGACCGAAGTGCTGGAAGACCATGGAGAACTTGTTGCGCCGCAGTTCGCGCAGCCGCCTGGGGTCGGCGCCCCGGATGTCCTCGCCCTCGAAGACGATCTCGCCCGCGGTGGGTTCGATCAGCCGGGTGAGACATCGCACCAGGGTGGACTTGCCGGAGCCGGACAGGCCCATGACGACGAAGACCTCACCGGGCGACACCTCGAAGTTCACGTCGCGCACGGCGGCGGTGCATCCGGTGCGGTCCATGAGCTCGCGGCGGGTGAGGCCGCACAACTCCTCGGAGTCCGGGACCTGGTCGGCCTTCGGCCCGAACACCTTCCACAGCCGGCGCACGGAGATGACCGGGGTGCGGTCCTGGGGTTCCTGGGACGTGTCGCGCCGCTGCGACACCTCGGTCTGTGCTGGGGTCACGATCGACCTCTTTTCGGCGTTCAGCCGCGGAACCAGTGCTGCGGCCGGGGTTGGATGTTCTGCCAGACGTGCTTGGGCTCTCGGTACTCGTCCAGACCGGTCGGTCCCAGTTCCCGGCCCACGCCCGAGTGCCCGAACCCACCCCATTCCGCCTGCGGCACGTAGGGGTGGTAGTCGTTGATCCACACCGTGCCGTGGCGCAGGCGGCGCGCGACCCGCTGGGCCTTGCCCGCGTCCTGCGTCCACACGGCCCCGGCGAGTCCGTACTCCGTGTCGTTGGCGATACGGACGGCGTCGTCCTCGTCACTGAACCGCTCGACGGTGAGCACGGGACCGAAGGACTCCTCGTGCACCACGCGCATGTCCTGCCGGCACTCGTCGAGGACGGTGGGCGGGTAGTAGAAGCCGTTCGCCAGCGCGGGGTCGTCGGGCCGCTCGCCGCCGCAGCGCACTACGGCGCCCTCGGCGAGGCCCGTGGCGACGTACGCCTCGACCTTCTCCCGGTGCTGCGCGGAGATCAGCGCACCCGTCTCGGCCTCGGGGTCGAAGGGCCCGCCGAGGCGGATGAGCCGGGCGCGGCGGACGAGTTCGTCGACGAAGGCGTCGTGCAGGGAGTCCTCGACGATCAGCCGGGCGCCGGCCGAGCAGACCTGCCCGGAGTGCAGGAAGACGGCGGTGAGCGCGAAGTCCACGGCGGTCTCGAAGTCCGCGTCGGCGAAGACGACGTTCGGGTTCTTGCCGCCGAGTTCCAGCGCGACCTTCTTCACCGTCGCGGCGGCGGTGGCCATGATGTGCCGTCCGGTCTGCAGGCCTCCGGTGAACGACACCATGTCCACGGCCGGGTGCTCGGACAACGGCGCACCGGCCTCCGCTCCGGCGCCCAGCACCAGATTGGCGGCGCCGGCCGGGAGTCCGGCCTCGTGCAGGGCCCGCATCAGCAGGATCGAGGTGGAAGGCGTCAGCTCACTGGGCTTGAGCACGACCGTGTTGCCCGCGAGGAGGGCGGGGGCGACCTTCCAAGAGGCCTGCAGCAGCGGGTAGTTCCACGGGGTGATCAGTGCGCAGACGCCGACGGGCTCGTAGGTGACCCGGCTGAGGGCGTCGTCACGGCCGGTGTCGACCACCCGGCCGGCGCTGGTGCCGGCGATGCCGCCGTAGTAGCGGAAGCAGGAGACGACATCGGCGATGTCGTACTCGCTCTCCACCAGGCGCTTGCCGGTGTCGAGCGACTCGGCGCGGGCGAACTCCTTGGCGTCGCGCTCGATGATGCCGGCGGTGCGCAACAGCAGCGCGCCGCGCTCACGCTCGGGGGTGTGCGGCCAGGGGCCGGCGTCGAAGGCCCGGCGGGCCGCGGCGATCGCGGCCTCGGTGTCGGCGCGGGTCCCCTCGGACACCGTCGCCACCACGGTGCCGTCCGCCGGGCAGCGGATCTCCCGGTGACCTCCGGCCACCGCTTCGCGCCATTCTCCGTCCACATACAGGTCTGCCACGCGCGGAGCCCTTCGACCTAAATTCGTTGCGCATCGTGCATCGAATTGCTTGTGAGGGAACCCTGGCCGACGCACCGGGATACGTCAAGGGGTCCCGTCGTTTTCACAAGGGCCGAACGTCCCTGTCTGGACCGCCGACAGTCCTCGGCTGAAACATGTTGCGCATCGCTCACCAAGTTGCATATTGCGCACCGATGGAGCCCTGTGCATGCCCACTGGATCGCAATCCGGCCGTGAGTCATGAGGGTCCACTTCGACGTGTCCGATCCGGACACCGGCCTGGAACATCTGCGTTACCGGTTCGGCCACCGTCTGAACGACCTGCCCTTCCACTGCCGCACCGGCGCCCTGGGCGCGAAGCCCTGCCAGCAGACGTACGCGCGCGGGCGCGGGGCCGGAATCATGGGATTCCGGCCCCGCTCTCGTACGACGCCGTGTATACGGGCTGGGTTCGGCGGTCCTCGCCTCCGGCCCCAGCCGATGTCTCCGGCCCCGGCTGACGCCTCTGGCCTCGACCGAGCGGCATGCCCGGCCGATCAGACCGGATCGCGCTCGCGGCCGCCCCACGAGGGTCTGCCCAGCTCGCCGAGTTGGCGGACGCGGCCGAGCGGCGCCCGCAGGGCCCCGGCGCCCAGGGCCTACCCGGCCTGCTTCTGGGCGTCGCGGTGACGGTAGTACGCGGCTTCGGAGGGAGCGAGCGGCTCGTTGCCGAGGATCAGGTCGGCCGCCTTCTCCGCGACCATCATCACGGGCGCGTAGATGTTGCCGTTGGTGACGTAGGGCATGACCGAGGCGTCGACGACCCGTAGCCCCTCCAGGCCGTGCACCCGCATGGTCAGCGGGTCGACGACGGACATCTCGTCGGTGCCCATCTTGCAGGTGCACGAGGGGTGCAGGGCGGTCTCGCCCTCCTTGGCGACCCAGGCGAGGATCTCCTCGTCCGTCTCGACGGAGGGTCCGGGCGAGATCTCGCCGTCGTTGTACGGGGCGAGCGCGGGCCGGCCGAGGATCCGGCGGGCCACGCGGATCGCCTCGACCCACTCCCGGCGGTCCTGCTCGGTGGAGAGGTAGTTGAAGCGCAGCGCCGGGTGCTCGCGCGGGTCCTTGCTCTTGATCTTCACGGAGCCGATGGCGTCGGAGTACATGGGCCCGATGTGCACCTGATAGCCGTGTCCGCCGGACGGCGAGGAGCCGTCGTAGCGGACCGCGACCGGCAGGAAGTGGAACATCAGGTTGGGGTAGTCCACGTCCTCGTTGCTGCGGGCGAAGCCGCCGGCCTCGAAGTGATTGGTGGCCGCGGGGCCCTTCCGGAACAGCCACTGGAGCCCGATGAAGGGGGCGCGCCACTTCGCCATGTACGGCTGCATGGAGACGGGCTGCCTGCAGGCGTACTGGACGTACACCTCCAGGTGGTCCTGCATGTTCTCGCCGACGCCCGGCAGGTCATGGACGACGTCGATGCCGAGGGCGGACAGCTCGGCGGCGTTGCCGACGCCGGAGAGCTGGAGCAGTTGCGGGGAGTTGATCGCGCCACCGCACAGGATGACCTCACCGGCCCGGACCTGCCGCGGCGCACCGCGTCCGTGCTGGTACTCGACACCGACGGCACGCTTGCCCTCGAAGAGGACCCGGTTGACGAAGGCGCGGGTCCTGACGGTGAGGTTGGGCCGCTTCCGGACCGGCTTGAGGTACGCCTTGGAGGCCGAGAGACGCCGTCCGCGATGGACATTCCGGTCGAACTTCGCAAAACCTTCCTGCCGATAGCCGTTGACGTCGTCCGTGGGCGCGTAGCCCGCCTCCTCGGTGGCCTTGAGGAAGGCACCGAAGAGCGGGTTGGTGGCGGGGCCGCGCTCCAGGACGAGGGGGCCGTCATGGCCGCGGAACTCGTCGTCCGGGTCGGCCGCGAGACAGTTCTCCATGCGCCGGAAGTACGGCAGGCAGTGCGCGTAGTCCCAGGTGTCCATGCCGGGGTCGGCGGCCCAGCGCTCGTAGTCCATGGGGTTGCCGCGCTGGAAGATCATGCCGTTGATGCTGCTGGAGCCGCCCAGCACCTTGCCGCGGGCGTGGTAGATGCGCCGGCCGCCCATGTGGGGTTCGGGCTCGGACTCGTACTTCCAGTCGTAGAAGCGGCTGCCGATGGGGTAGGTCAGCGCCGCGGGCATGTGGATGAACACGTCCCAGGGGTAGTCGGACCGCCCCGCCTCCAGTACCAGCACCCGGTTCGCCGGGTCGGCCGAGAGCCGGTTGGCCAGTGCGCTGCCGGCTGATCCACCGCCGACGATGACGAAGTCGTAGTGCAGGGGAGCCATGGTGCCTCGTCTCGCTCGCTCGCGCCGTCGATACGCGAGGCATGCTAATACGGGTATCGCTATACGCACCAGGTTGCGAACCGCGCAACTTGCAAGGCCTTCATTTCGTCCCGGTTACTTGCAAGTGCGTTGTTTACTGCGCGTATAGTTTCGCTATGAGCAACTTCAGTCCGGATACCGAAACAAACGGTTCCCCGGCCGGCGGCGTCCAGTCCGTCGACCGGGCCATCAGCGTCCTGGAGATCCTGGCCCAGCGCGGCGAGGCGGGTGTGAGCGAGGTGGCCGCCGAGATCGATGTTCACAAGTCCACCGCGTTCCGGCTGCTCGGCGCCCTGGAGGCGCGCGGTCTGGTGGAGCAGGCGGGCGAGCGGGGCAAGTACCGGCTCGGCTTCGGCATCGTACGCCTGGCGGGCGCCGTCACGGGACGCCTCGACATCACGCAGCAGGGCCGCCCGGTCTGCGAGCGCCTGGCCGAGGAGATCGGCGAGACGGTCAACATCGCCGTCATGCAGGAGCACTACGCGATCAACCTCTACCAGGTGCGCGGCCCGGCCGCCGTCGCCGCGCACAACTGGGTCGGGGAGCTCACCCCGCTGCACGCCACGTCGAGCGGCAAGATCCTGCTCGCCCACCTCCCGGCCAAGGAGCGTGCCGCGCTGCTGTCGGAGTCCGGCCTGAAGAAGGTGACCCCCCACACCCTGACGGCCAAGGCGAAGCTGGAGAAGAACCTCGCCGAGGCCCGGGAGCGGGGCTACGCCTGGACGCTGGAGGAGCTGGAGATCGGTCTGCACGCCATGGCCGCGCCGGTCCGCGACCGGGACGGCGAGGTGATCGCGGCGATCAGCGCTTCCGGGCCCTCGTACCGGTTCACCGAGGAGCGCATGCACGAGCTCGCTCCGGTGCTGGTCAACGGCGCCGAGGAGATCAGTCACCGGATGGGCTACCTCGGCTGAGCAGCCCGCGTGTGCTCCGGACGCCGGGCGCTCCGGAGCGCGGGCCCCGGGCATACGGCCCGGGTCACTCCGGCTGCCGGGTACCGAGGCGCTCGTGCACCCAGCCGTGGAAGGCGCCGATGTGGTGCTCGCTGGGCACGAGAACACCGCCCTTGGCGTACAGCCGTGAGCTCATGCCGGGCTGGGTGCGTTCGCAGGCCTCGAAGTCCTGACGGTTGACCCGGTCGAAGAGTTCCACGGACCGGCTGACGTCCTTGCCGCTCTCCACCACACCGGGCAGGTAGAGCCAGTCGCACTCGACGATCGTGCGGTCGGCGGCCACCGGGTACATACGGTGGAAGATCACGTGGTCGGGCACGAGGTTGATGAAGACCTGCGGCTTGATGGTGATCGCGTAGTAGCGGCGGTCCTGGTCCTCGGACACCCCGGGGATGCGGTCGAGGCCCTGGGAGCCGTCGACGGTGAACCCCTGGACCTCCTCGCCGAACTCGGCGCCATGGCCCACGTAGTACTGGGCGGCGTAGCCGTCGGCGAACTCGGGGAGCACCTCGGTCAGTTCGGGGTGGATCGTGGCGCAGTGGTAGCACTCCATGAAGTTCTCGACGATGAGCTTCCAGTTCGCCCTGACGTCGTAGACGATCCGCTTGCCGACCGCGAGGTCGTCGATGCCGTAGTGCTCGATCGACTCCACGTCGCCGAGGCGGGTGATCACCTCGCCGATGACGTCCTCCTCGAAGGAGGGCGGGTCCTCCGCCAGGCAGACCCAGACATAGCCGAGCCATTCGCGGGCGGCCACGCCCACCAGGCCGTACTCGGTACGGCCGACGTCGGGCATCTTGGTGAGGTTGGGCGCCGCGACGAGCCGGCCGTCGAGGTCGTACGTCCAGGCGTGGTACGGGCACTGGAAGGCGCGCTTGACCTCGCCGGTCTCCTCCGTGCAGAGCTTGGCTCCCCGGTGCCGGCATACATTGAAGTACGCACGGACGGCGTTATCACGCGCACGGGTGACGAGGATGCTCTCGCGGCCCACGTCGACGGTGCGGAAGGCGCCGGGCTTCGGCAGGTCGGAGGCGCGAGCGACGCAGAACCACATCGTCTCGAAGATGCGCTCCTGCTCCTGGGCGAAGATGCCCGGATCCGTGTAGGCGGAGCCGGGGAGGGTGGCGATCAGGCTGTCCGGCAGGTTTGTCGAGGTCACGCTGCACTCCTCGGGAAACGTCGTGGATCGGTCTTTCACCCGCCGGGAAGAGCGACTTCGGACGGCGTCGGGCATGGGGCGTTGCACTTGTCAGGGCGCGGCGGCGCTCAGCTGCTTGCGCCAGCGGGTGAACAGCCGGGGCTGGTTCATCCCGAGTACGGCGACCGGTCGGCCGGCGCGCCGGTAGACGGCCAGGAAGCTGCGGTCGCCGGTGGAGCCCTCCTCGACCGTCACGCTGTCGGCACCGGCGGCATGGCCGACGAACTGGATCTTCACGCCGTACTGGTCGGACCAGAAGTACGGCGGCCGGGGCGCGCCCGGTTCCGTCGCGCCGTGGGAGAGCAGGGCGGCAATGGCGGCATCGGGGCGTTCCAGCGCGCCGGTCCAGTGCTCCACGCGCCGGTGCGTACCGGTGTGCGGGTCGTACCAGTTGGCGCAGTCCCCGACGGCGACCACGCCGGCCAGGCCGGTGCGGCCGTCGGCGCCGCACTGCACGCCGTTGTCGAGTGCGAGGCCGGACCCCTCCAGCCACTCGACGCAGGGGCGCGCCCCCACCCCGACGACGACCGTGTCGGCGGGAACGCTGCGGCCGTCCTCGAGCAGCACGGCGTCGACGCGGCTCTCCCCGCTCAGCCCCTTCACCCCGACACCGCACCGGAGCCGTACGCCGTGGTCGGCGTGGAGGGCGGAGACGATGCCGCCCATGGTCTCGCCGAGCGGCCCCGCCAGGGGTGTCGGCGCCGCCTCGACGACCGTGACATCGAGTCCGAGGGCGTACGCGGTGGAGGCGACCTCGGCGCCGATGAATCCGCCGCCGATCACCACCAGCCGCCCGCCGCGGGCCAGTTCGTCCCGCAGGGCACGGGCGTCGTCCAGGGTGCGCAGCACGTGCACGCCGGCCAGGCCGTCGGTTCCGGGCAGCGTGCGCGCCGCGGCGCCCGTCGCGACGACCACGCCGTCGGCCCGGATCTCCCGGCCGTCGGCGAGCCGGATCGCCCGCTCGGTGCGGTCGAGCCCGGTGGCGCGGTTGCCGAGCACCCACTCCGCCGCCAGGTCCTCGTCGTCCCGCTCCAGTGCCAGATCCGCTTCGCCGATGGCACCGGACAGGAACTCCTTGGACAGCGGGGGCCTGTCGTAGGGGCGGTGCGGCTCGTCGCCGATGACGACCAGCCGACCGTCGTACCCCCGTTTCCGCAGCGAGCGCGCGGCCGACAGACCGGCCAGCGAGGCGCCCACCACGGCCACGGTCCTCACGCGGGACCTCCGGCCAGGCGGGACGCGACACAGGGCGGCAGGTTGGGAGCGTCCGTGGACACCCGCACGTAGATCATGTCGTCCTCGACGACGACCTCGTGCGTGCGGACCGGGAGTTTGGCCGGCGGGGCGTCGACGGCACCGGTCCTCAGGTCGAACTTGGAGGCGTGCAGCGGGCATTCCACCTCGCAGCCCTCCAGCCAGCCGTCGGCGAGCGAGGCGTCCTGGTGGGTGCAGGTGTCGTCGATGGCGAAGAGCTCGCCGTCATCGGTGTGGAACACCGAGACCGGCGGGTCGATGTCGAGCCGGTGGGCCTCGCCTCGCGGCAGATCCGCGAGACGGCACGCGGGAATCATCATGACACCTCGGTGCGTATAGCGAAACGGATTGCGATTAGCGCAACGCCAGTCTGCGGGCCGTCCCGAACCGTTGTCAAGGCGTCCAAGGGCTGGTTCGAAGCGGCTGCGACGGCGGTTCTCCGGGCGCGTCGGAGCGTCCCGGACAACGCGGTTGAGCAGGGAGAACGGGCGCCGCACAGGTGCGGCGACGGCCTCGCCGCCGACCGCGGCGCACAGGGCGCCGTCAGCGGGGCGGGGCCGTCGCGGACGGTCAGAAGCCTCGGTCGATCCACTCCTGGAGGTGCGGCGCCTCGGCACCGACGGTGGTCGTCTCCCCGTGACCCGTGTGCACGACGGTGTCGTGCGGCAGCGTGAGGAGACGTTCCCCGATCGATTCGACGATGGTGGGGAAGTCGCTGTACGACCTTCCCGTCGCCCCGGGACCGCCCGCGAAGAGCGTGTCGCCGCTGAAGAGCGCGGTGAGGTCCGGCGCGTACAGACAGACGGCCCCGGGGGCGTGACCCGGGGTGTGCAGCACGGTCAGCGGGGTCCCCGCGACCGTGACGGTCTGCCCGTCGGTCAGTTCGCCGTCCGGCGCCCGGTCGGGGTGGGTCTGCTTCCACAGCGGCAGATCGTCGGCGTGCAGCAGGATCGGGGCGCCGGTGCGGGCGGCCAGATCGGGGGCGGCGTCGATGTGGTCGTTGTGGGCGTGGGTGCACAGGATCGCGCGCAGGGCGCGTCCGCCGAGGGCCTGGACGATGGCGTCGGCGTCATGGGCGGCGTCGATGACGACCGCCTCGCTGTCGTCGCCCACGATCCACACGTTGTTGTCCACGTCCCAGGTGCCGCCGTCGAGCGTGAACTGCCCGGAGGTGACCAGGCGTTCGATGCGCGCACCGGCCATCAGAAGACCACCACCGAGCGCAGGACGTCACCGTGGTGCATGCGCTCGAAGGCCTTCTCGACCTCGTCCAGGGCGATGGTCTCCGTCACGAACGCGTCGAGGTCGAGACGGCCCTGCAGATGGAGGTCGATGAGCATCGGGAAGTCACGGGAGGGCAGGCAGTCGCCGTACCAGGACGACTTCAGCGACCCGCCCCGGCCGAAGACGTCCAGCAGGGGCAGTTCCAGCTTCATCTCCGGGGTGGGCACGCCGACCAGCACGACCGTGCCGGCCAGATCGCGGGCGTAGAAGGCCTGCCGGTACGTCTCCGGCCGCCCCACCGCCTCGATCACCACGTCCGCCCCGAAGCCACCGGTCAGTTCCCGGACCGCCTCGACCGGATCGGTCTGCTTGGAGTTGACCGTGTGGGTCGCGCCCAGCCTCCTGGCGGTTTCCAGCTTGCGGTCGTCGATGTCGACCGCGATGATCCTGGCCGCCCCGGCGAGCCGCGAACTGGCGATGGCCGCGCCCCCGACGCCTCCGCACCCGATGACGGCCACGCTGTCACCGCGTCCCACGTTGCCGGTGTTGATCGCGGCTCCGATGCCCGCCATCACCCCGCACCCCAGCAGCCCGGCGGCGGCAGCGGACGCCGCCCGGTCGACCTTGGTGCACTGCCCTGCCGCCACCAGCGTCTTCTCGGCGAAGGCGCCGATGCCCAGGGCGGGCGAGAGCTCGGTGCCGTCGGTCAGGGTCATCTTCTGCTTCGCGTTGTGCGTGTTGAAGCAGTACCACGGCCTGCCGCGCAGACAGGCCCTGCACTGGCCGCACACGGCACGCCAGTTGAGGATCACGAAGTCCCCGGGCGCCACCTCCGTGACCCCTTCGCCCACGGACTCCACCACACCGGCCGCCTCGTGCCCCAGCAGGAAGGGGAAGTCGTCGTTGATGCCGCCCTCGCGGTAGTGCAGATCCGTGTGGCAGACGCCGCAGGCCTCGACCTTGACCAGCGCCTCGCCGGGACCGGGGTCGGGCACGACGATCGTCTCCAGGCTGACAGGGGCGCCCTTGCTCCGCGCGACAACGGCACGAACCTGGTGGGTCATGGCCACTCCTCGGCTGGTACGAGTCGAGACGTTGCTCATTACGGCACACATCTCACGTGTCGCAACACAGCATCCTGGAGCACCGAGCGGCGGTCAAGGATCGGGATGCACCCCGCGACACCGGACGGGGAGCCGCGACGGGAGCGCCCGCCCGGAATCGGACACCTCGATTTCCGGGTACTTGGAACATCTTTTGCTTTGATACCCCATTCGAGTGAAGGGCTCGTCGGATTCCGAACACGTTCCGCAATGTCAAACACGTGATATCCCCCGACCGCGTATTGTGCGAGCCGCCACGGCGCCCCTGGGCTCGGTGATCCATATGGGCGACAAGATGTCCACCTATCCCCTGCCCGACCGGCACGTATCTCGATACGCTGATTTGGTGTGCCTTGTCTTGCCGGGCAACACCTACGGGGCAACAACGGGGGGAGCAAGATTTTGTGTGATCCTACCTCTGCGACAGGCCCGGTCTCCACGTATGCCATAGACCCGGCCTCCACATACGTCATGATGGGCAACTCGCGTTACCACGGCGCCGGACCGCCCGGTTCTCCGCCCCTCACCGCGCGGCCGAACCCGCGACAAGGACGGACGGAGCGGAGCCATTGGGGCTGATTGCGTTACGGGGCAGAGACCGGGCCGGCCCACCGGGCATCGTCCTGGCGGCGTGCGCCGCCGTGGCGGTGGGGGCCGGCATCGGGCTCCTCACCCATCCCGGGGACATCTCGGGCACCCCCGGGTACGACTACACCGCGGGCCTGCTCCTGGCCGTCGGCCTGTACGGCAGCACGCATGACATCGACCTGGGCGAGGCGCGCCGCTCGTTCAAGGCCGTCCTGGTCGCCGTCACCGTCGGTGTCCTCCTCAAGGCGACACTCATCGCGGGTGTCATGATCCTCGCGTTCCACCAACCCGCCTACCTCGTCCTGGGCATGGCCGTCGCACAGATCGACCCGCTCTCGGTCGCCGCGACGCAGGGCAACAAGCGGGTCTCGGCCCGGGCCAAGGCCATCCTCTCGATCTGGGCGTCGTTCGACGACCCCATGACCGTCCTGCTCACCGTGTACTTCTCCGCCCTCGCCATGCGCCTGGACGGCTCGGCGCACGGCGGCGGCTCGGTGGCGTCCGACACGGCCCGGGTGTTCACCGGTCTGCTCCTCAACATCGCGCTGGCCTACGCCGTACGGCTGCTCTGGCGGCTGATCGTCCGGTGGTGGCAGCGCCGGGAGCACCCGGCGGCACAGGCCGGGGAGACGGAACCGGCCCGGCAGGCGGACGGGGCGCGCTTCCTCGACCTGACCGCCCTCGCGCTGGTCTGCGCCCTCGTACTCGGGGCGGCGGCCCATATGACGGTCCTCTCCGTGGCGCTGGTCGGGCTCTTCGTCCGCCTGGGGCGCTTCGGAAAGGCCCTGGAACGGACGGTCTCCCTGGCTTTCCTCGCCGCCTCCGGCATCCTCGGGGTGGTCCTGTCCTCCGGGCACATCCGGATGGTGCAGGGACTGGTGCTCGGCGCCAGCGCGTTCGCCGCGCAGTTCCTCGTCACGCTGCTCATCGGCCGGCTGCTGGTACGCCCCCGGCTGTCCCGGGCCGACCGCGCCCACCTGGGACTCGGGCAGCAGAACGGCATCACCGCAATCCTGCTGGCCCTCACCCTCGAACCGTCGTTCCCCGGCACCGTCGGGATCGTCGGCCCCGCGATCCTGACCGTCAACGTCCTGCACTACGCGTTCCAGTGGGCACGGGCCGACGAGTGGAGCTGGAGCTGGATCCGCCAGTGGCTGCCGCGCCCGCGAACGAGGGTCTTCCTCCTCCACCTCCCGCGGACGCCATCGTCCGCGTCCCCCGCCCAGGTCGCGGCAATCGCGGCGGTCACGGCAGCGCCCGAGGAGGCTGCCGCACCGGACCACGGCGCGCCGGGGACGGGCGGCACCCGCCGACCCGGCGGAGGCATGACTGCACACTCCGCGGAAGGGGGATCACACAGAGGGGACGGCCGCGCGACCGCACGCACGAGCGTGCGCCGGGACAGCGCCACAGGGAACTGATACACCATCAGCAAACGTTTGTCACACGGTGATTGCCGGTCATTGCCGTAAGGGGGGGGGACCGATGGGCCGAGCGCGGTCGGCGAGGAGCGCACTCCTCCGGTACGACGGCGCGGCGCCGTGGAATCACGCGCCGCCCCGCCCACCGCGGCCCCGGCCACCCGGCCGCAATCGAACACATGACGCACACCACCGGGCGACCCCAGGGGACGAGGCGCCCGGAGCACACGTACGGGGGGACACTCACCATGCCGTTCATCACGTGCAGCCTCTTCGGAACGCCCCCCGAAGACGGCGCACCCCCCTGGCCGACGTTCCAGCCGCTGGCGCCCTGGTACATCCAGGGCCACGAGGACCTGTGGGTGGACATCGAGCACGTGCCGGCAGCCCTTCACACCTTCCGCAGGGAGCTCGGGCGCATGGCCCACACGATCAAGCCGCGCCAGGACGGCCGGGGACACCTGGTCGTGGTCAGCGGACTGCGCGGAACGGGCAAGAGCAGCCTGCTGCACATGTGCGTCCACGAACTCGTCGGGTGGCTCGACGAGGCGGCACAGGAGCCCACGGCGGCCACCGGCCCCGAGGGCGGAGAGGAGCAGCAGTCCTGGTGCCGTCGCGACCCCGCCACGACGGTCCACGTGGTCCCGGTCGGCGGCATCCAGAACAAGGGCGGCGACCTGGAGTCCTCGCGCAGCGGTCGCCGGGAGGCGCCCCAGCTGCACACGGTCACCGAGCGCATCTTCCGCACGGTCGTGGACCAGCTCAACAAGGACCCCGAGTTCGCCGCCGCCCGCGGCCCGAACATCGATTCCCCGGATCACTACCTCGCCTGGCGGGCCCTCACGGACGCGCTGGCCACGACTGGGCGCAGACTCGCCGTGATCGTGCCGCACATCAGGTGGGACAACGACACGTCGGCCTGGGAATTCCTCCGCTTCTGCCACAAGAAGGCCGACCGCGGGGTGGTCTTCTTCGTCGAGACCGAATACACCCGGCTCGAGGCCGAACTGAAGGTGATCTTCGACGAGCGCGAACGCCGTGGCGTCACCCTCCTCAAGACGGACAAACTGGAATCCGCCGACTGGGGAAAGTACCTCCGCCACTGGATGGAGATCGAGGATATTCCGGGCCCGCGCGTCACCATCACGGACGACCTGCTCGAATACGAACCGGCCGCCTGGGTCTTCGTCAGCATCTCGAAATTGCAGGACTGTCTGCGCCGGGCGGCGGAGGAAGCGGTCGACGCGCATGAGGGCCACCTGGGCAGGAAGCGCATGGTGCTCTGGTTCAACCAGAACAAGCCGAATCCCGACGATTTCCTGAAGGAACCACCGAACCTGGCCGATTTCGAACGCGAGCACCCCGACAGTGAAGAGGACCGACGTGATGAGCCCTGACTCCTTTCCGGGCGCGGGAGAAAACCCCTTCCGCGGCAGCACCAGCGTCCAGCTGGAAGGGTTCGACGACACCACTCAGGTAGGAGCAGGGTCGCCCCGTCCCTCGATCAACGTTCCCGGCCGGGTGCACGACGACCTGATGGGACACGTCCGCCGCTACCTCCACCATCCGGGCGGCCGTGAGACGCGCGGCCGGGTGCTGGCCCTCGTCGGCGAGTTCGGGCTGGGCAAGAGCCATCTCGCCGTCCGCGCCACGGAACAGTTCAGGAGCAACACGCCCACGCCCGCGCTGTGGGTGATCAGCCAGCCGTCGGTCGACATGAACTCCGTCTTCCAGCACCGCCTCATGAGTCCCCGTGACAACATCGACGCGATGGCCGACTTCGAGCAGGCCATCACCGACTTCTACGCCGACGTGGCCGCAGAGATCCTGGAGGAGGACGACAGCCAGCGCCTCGGGGCGGCCAAGGACGAGTTTCTGCGCGGGCTGCGCGACCGGCGGCTCGACCCGCAGAAGGTCGCCCGCGCCTTCGACCTGGACGAGGAGCGCATCCACCGCCATCTGCGCAGCCACCTGCGCGGAGTCACCGACCACCGTGCCTTCGCCACCGCGCTCGCCCTGCTCACCAACAAGGACTACCAGACAGACGTCTGGCGCTGGCTGTCCGGCGAGGCCGCGTCCCCGGCACTGCGGGAGCGGGGCGTCATCGCGTCCATCAAGGGCATCCAGGGAGTCTTCGAGGCCCTCTCCGTCTTCAGTCTCGTCTACGGCCAGAGCGGCCGGCCGTACGCGCTCGTGCTCGACGAGGTGGACAAGACCACCAACTGGCCCGACCGGGAGCGGGCGCTGTTTCTCAACGCCTTCGAGATGCTGGTCAACCGCTATCTCAACCAGGGCGGGCTCATGATCTTCTGCGTGCGGCCCGACCTCTGGTCCGCCATGCCCGCGTCCCTGCACGAGCGGGTGCTGCCGCTGTGGCTGGACAGCTGGGAAGCACCTGCGACGCGTCAGCTGATCGCGGAGTACATCCACCAGGGTCTGGAGCAGCCCGAGTCCGGCCCGCCGTACGCGCCGTTCACCGATCCCGCCGTACGGCAGATCGTGACCCTGTCCGACGGGGTGCCCCGCCAGATCCTGCGGATCTGCGAGGGGACGTGGGAACAGGCGGCCGGCGCCGGTGCCCCCGAGATTGGTGTCGAGGCGGTGCACCGGGCGATCCGTACGACACACGAGAAACGGCCCATGGGCGAGGTCGCCCACCGGTTGGAGCGGGTGCTCGCCGGCGACCAGTGGTGGCACAACCTGCCGCCGCGGGGTCTGGGGAACCTGCCCAGGCCACGGGAGTCGGGCGAACCCATGTGGATCGAGGTGACGCGCACGACGTGGATCGCCCTGCTCCCGGTGCCCTCGATCCTCACCACCGGCGATGTCGACGCCATCACGAACTTCCTCAGCCACGCGCGCGACGCGGGGGCCGCCGACGGCATCGAACTTCTCGTCGTGGTCAACGGCCATGCCTGTCGGCAGATGCGCACCCAGGTGGCCACGGCGATCGGCACCGTGCCCCTGGTGCTCGACGACCCCGCCTTTGACGACACGCTCCGCACCAGCGTCAGGAGCCTCGCCGAACGGCTGCGGGCCGGGCGGCGCAACACGGTCCTGAGCAAGGTCTCCAACCGCCTCGACGCGTTGCAGGGACAGCAGCAGACGCTCCTGGAACGCGTCGACGGGATAGAGCTCCTCCTCACCCGCCCCGCCCCGGCCCCCGCTCTCTCCTCCCCGGAGGACGCCTCGGAAGAACGCCTCCCGGAGCCGGTCCGCGCGCCCTTTCGGCGCGCCCGCGAAGCGGTGGACCATCTGCTGACGGACGGCACCGGCCCGCGCCCCAGCCTCACTCCCGTCGCCCGCACCGGCTCCGACCGCCCGCCGCGGCCCCGTCAGGTGTCCGTCGACGCCTCCGCTCTCCAGACGATGGGAGCGGTCGTGGTGGCCCGTCGGCTGCTCGACGCCTTCCGCGAGGCGATCGTCCGCTGGTGGGAGGACGGGTCGGACGGACGGGACCGGGCCGAACTGTTCGCCATCTGCCGCGGCTTCGAGATCTCGGTGGAGTCCCTGCCCCGTCTCGACGACCGCCCGGCCGAGCCGGCGGTTTCCGCGCACCGGACCGGCACACCGGTGCAGGACATGCTCGGGCAGCTCGCGGACGACGTCCTGCGGCGCCTACGCACGGCCGTCAGCGGGGGGCCCGCACCTCTTTGACGAGTTTCCGCAGCCGCTGTTCGGCCACCGCCACCTTCGGCTGCCGGAAGGTGACACCGACGACGAACTCGCCCTCGGCGCCGTCCAGCCAGTGCATGTAGAAGGCGCCCTCGACGACGTCGAGGACGAGCCGCCGGACCGGGTCACGGGTCACGGGCTCGATGATGCTGCCCAGGGTGTCCAGCTCGTTCTGCAGCCGGCAGACCAGGTCGCGGTAGCGCGCCCGCCGTGCCGGGGCGGTGACGCGACCGAAGGTGTCGTCGAGTTCCTGGTGGTCGAAGGTGTCGCCGACGCACACCAGCGACCAGTTGCGGTAGTAGGCCGCGTAGTGCAGGTCGGTCGGATTCAGATGGCGGTGCCAGATGGCCCGCAGCCGGTGCTCCTCCTCCGCGTCACGGGTGAGGACCTGCATGAGCAGCGGACTCTCCGCGACGAACGGCTCGATGACCTCGCCCGGCCTGCCACCGGGCAGCTCGTCGGTCAGATGGCGCTCCTGTCTGATCTTGCTGACCATCCGGTTCATCGCCTCGTCCATCGGGGCGCAGCCGGCGCCGGACTCGCTGATGCCGACCAGATACTGGCCGGAGTGCAGGCGTGAACACTGGATTCCGCCTCCCGCGGTGACCACGAGGGTGCGCATCAGTTCACCGGTGTCGAGCTCCTGCATGGCGTGGTCGATCCGCAGCACCCAGCGGACGAGTCCGCGTCCCGGCCGGCCCTCCGTGTCGGCCTCCTCCTCCCAGGCCAGTCCCCCGGGCAGCGGGACCGCGTCCGGGCGCTGCACGGCGAACGTGACCGTGTGGTCGACGATGTGCGTGATCGACCGGATCTGCGGGCAGTCCCTGGCCGTGGCGCGGCACTCCTTGCTCAGACCGCCGTAGCCCCGGCTGGTCTGCGGCACTATCAGGATCCTGGGATCGCTCACCGCCGCGGAGGCATCCGGGTTCATCTGTGTGCACACTCCTTTCGGCCGACGGCGGATTCGCTCACTGCGGCCCGGTCACACGAACAGTTCCACGTCGATGTCCCTGCGCACGCGGGGCACTTCACCGCTGCCGAGCGCTCCGCGCTGTTCGGCGCGGGTCATCGCTAGGTTGTCGGCGGCGACGGCCCGGGCCGGGTGGCGGGCGAAGCCGAGCCGGTCGTAGCCGAGTTGGGCCGCCTCCTCAAGCTCCGCCGCCTCGTCGTGGGCGCCGAGCCGCACCAGGGTCCCGGCGAGCGCGACGGCCGCCGCCAGCGTCCAGGGGTGGCGGCTACCGAGCGCCCGTTCCATGCCGTCGCGCGCGGCCCGGCCGACGTCACGGGCCCGCTCCGGCCGCCCGGCCCCGCGCAGGTGCACGCCGACCCGCATGCGGCACAGGTGGGTGGACGGATGCGCGGGGCCGTAGAGGGCCTCCAGGTCGCGCAGACAGTCCTGCGCGTATGCCACGGCCGGGTCGTGCTCGCCCAGCAGGTGGTGGTCGATCGCCAGGCTGAACCGGCAGCGCTGGGTGATCATGTGCTGCTCCCCCAGCAGGCTGACCGCCATGTCGAGGGCCCGGGTGTCGCGCTCCCAGGCGCGGTCCGCGTCGCCCAGTCTGCGCTCGCTCACCGCGAGGCCGTTCTCCGCCACCAGCGTGATCGCCACGGCGCCCGTCCCCGGCTGTCCGGTGCGCCGCGACCAGACCTGCTTGAGCAGCTGGTGGGACTCGACGTCCTGGCCCAGCAGCCGGTGCATCTCCGCGAGCCAGGGCACCAGTTCTCTGACGTCCGGGTCGTCCTCGCCGCCGATGGCGAGCCGCTGCTCGTACACCTGGCGCAACAGCCGCATCCCCTCGGTGTAGTCGCCGACCGCGGCATGGCGCCACGCGAGGTTGCGCAGCACCTGCTCCGTACCGTCGTGCCGGGGGCCGAGCAGCCGGGTCATGTTCCGGGCCACGTGCAGCGCCTCGTCGAGCGCGTCCGCGAAGTGGCCGGCGGTGCCGAGGTTGGCGGCGTACCCGTCGGCCATGAGCAGGGACCGCGGGTGGGTGAGGCCCAGGCTGCCCCGGTAGTCCCGCAGGACGTTCAGGGCGAGCCGGCCCGACTCGGTGTACCGGCCCTGCAGGCGCAGCGCCTGGGACATCATGGCGCGCAGTCGCAGGGTCTCGGGAACCTCGCTGTCCGGCCAGAACTGGCCCGCCAGCCGGACCAGGCGCAGGCAGTCGTCCAGCGCGCGTTCCTCCTGGCTGCCGATGAGGTCGGCCAGGTGGCTCAGCAGCGACTCCTGCACGGAGGGGCGCCGGTCCTCCCACAGCCGCAGCGCCTCGATCTGCCGGCCGCGGCGGCTGCGGTCCTCCAGGTCGCGGACGCCGTGTCCACCGGCTGGCGCCAGCAGATGGGCGGCGACCGCCGTGCGCAGCTGTTCCTCCATCCGCGGCCGCGCCGTCCCGAGCCCGGCGACGATCAGCTCGCGCAGCACCCGGTGCTGGCGCACGGGCT
This sequence comes from Streptomyces sp. NPDC086549, assembly GCF_044746205.1. NCBI lineage: Bacteria > Bacillati > Actinomycetota > Actinomycetes > Kitasatosporales > Streptomycetaceae > Streptomyces > Streptomyces sp. NPDC086549. The sequence goes on from NZ_JBIVBS010000016.1 coordinate 77,533, forward strand.
GCCCGGGCCGGGCGAAGTCGAACTCGACCAGTCCGTGCTGCGCGAGGGCCCAGAGCGCGGCGTCCACGAGGAGGTAGTCGGCCGGGCGGACAGGGGTTCCTTCCGGAACGCCGTCCGGGATCGCGCGGGTCAGCGCCAGCCGCAGCGGACGCGAGCGCAGCAGGCGCAGGTCCGCGCCGGCCGCGGAGATCAGCGCGCAGGCGTCGAGCAGCCAGTCCAGTGCCGTGACGCCCGCCGGTTCCCGGGACCAGGCATCGGCCGCGGGGCTGTGACGCAAGGAGGCGCGCAGGAGCCCGAGCAGGATCCGTACGCCGGGCAGCGGCCCGGGTCCGTGGTCCTGCTGGTCGGCGGTGTAGGACTCGACGAACTCGTCCACGGCGGCGCGCAGCCCTTGTGCGCCGGTCCGGTTGTCCTCCTCGGCCCGGGTGGCGGCGGCGCCGATCCAGGCGCAGGCGAGTCCGAGGGCGAGGGGCAGGGTGCCGACCCGCCGGGCCACGGTGCGGGCGGCGGCCGGGCTCAGTCCGGGCAGGCCCGCGATGAGCAGTGCCTCGCTCTCCGCGAGGGAGAAGGGGGGCACCTCCATGGCATCGACGGCGTCGGCGTTCCGTCTGCCCCGGGCGGCGTACAGGATGTGGCAAGTACCGGACGGCGCGGGCAGCAGGGGGCTGACGGCGGCCACGTCGGCCGGGGCGTCGAGTTCGTCGCACACGAGCAGCCAGCGCTCGCCCGTCGCCTCGGCCTTCGACCGCAGCGCGCGGACGTGTGCGCCGATGTCCCGCACCGTGGGTTCGCCCAGGGCGTCGCCGAGTGCGGCCAGTCCGGCCCGGACGTTGTCCGGGGAGTCGCCGCGCAGCCACCACACGACGTCGTACGAGCCGCCGAAGCGGTGGCAGTACTCCAGCAGGGTCTCGCTCTTGCCCACGCCAGGCGCCCCCAGCAGGAGGCAGGCCCGCTCGCCGTCGGCCAGTGCGCCCGCGGCCTCGCGCAGCTCGTCGAGGAGGACTTCGCGGCCCACGAACGTGACGTTGCGGGCGGTGATGTTGGTCCGGTTGGGGATGCTGGGGTAGCGGCGGCCGATGAAGGGGAGCGTGCGCGGCACGGGAAGGGTCAGGCCGCGCAGCAATGCCTCGACGGCGCCCTGTTCGCCGTGCCGGCGCAGATCGATCTGCTGGTGATGGGCGAATCCGGAGGGCGGCACCTCGTCGTCGACCAGGACCAGCCGGACGGCGGGGTCGGACAGGGTGCGCAGCGCCGGCCGGTCGTCGGGGCGGGTCGCAGGCGGCTGCAGGAGGACCAGGGCGTCGCCCGCGGGGGGCCGTTCGGGGTGCCAGTCGCCGTACGTGCGCCGGACCACGGCGACCCCCGCGGCACGCAGCAGGACCTCGATCCAGTCGGCCCAGACCGCGTGGCGCGCGGTGTGCACGAGCGTGACGTGGGCGGGCGGCGCCGGCCGTGGCCGGGACAGGGCCGTGACCAGACGCTCCAGGGCGGGCAGGACCCGCTCGACGAAGCCGTTGCCGTCCGTCAGTTCCGTGCCGAGGCGGGTGCTTCGGGCTGACATGGCGTGGTACGGGATCTCCAGGTAGCGCACGGGTCCGGGGCCGAGCCGCGCGAAGCTCTGCTGGACCCTGTCGCGCGCGACGCGCAGCTGGTCCTCGTGGGCCGGGTCCGTCTGCAGGGCGAGAGCGATGACGTCGACCCGGCGTTCGGCGTGCCGCAGGATGTCCAGGGCCAGCTCCGCGGCCTCCTCGATGAAGGACGAGCCCGCGGTGAAACAGACCACGAGCAGGTGCGGCAGCCGGGCGAGCTGGGCACTCTGCTCGGTGGTGCGGGGCAGCGGCGCGTCGATCAGCACGTCGTCGAAGTCCCGGAAGGCCGGGTGCTCCGGGCCCGGGCCGGCGAGCGCGGCCAGCGGGTCGGGGCCCTTGAGCGTGACGAGGCCGATGGGTCTGCTGACGCCGGAGGGACACCACTCCTCCAGCAGCGGACCGCCCTCCTCGTCGGGCAGCGGGGCCGTCGCCGGGGTCACGGAGCGGACGTAGTGCCGGACGCGCACGTTCGCGCTGCGCCCGTCGAGCACGAGGACCCGTCGGCCCGAGCGGGCCAAGAGCACGGCCGTGTTGAGCAGGGTGGTCGTCTGGCCGATGTCCTCCGCAGTGGAACAGAACGCGACCACACGGGGGCGGGGGGACCGACCGTCCGCCTCAGACATCTCGGCTCCGCTTCGGTTCGTCGGTGATGCACGGCTGTCAGGCCCCGGGACATCGGCGCGGAACGCGCCCTCGGCGTCACTCGTCCTGCGGGTCGCCGCCGCCGGGCTTCTGCGTGTAATTCGTGCTGAACAAGGCTTCGGGACGCGACGCTTCGTCCCGTACCCGATGCAACGCGTGGACTATCGCGGATTCCGGCAGTGACTCGATTTCATCGAAGGGAAAATCAGAAAGATCAATCAAGGGAGAATCCAGCACGTCCCGCGTTTCGATCTGATCATCCATACGGAGCCCCGTCATCCTGAGTGAGTCGAGAATCCGCCACGAGTGGAGGACTGCCGGACAGTTGTGGTTTGACCCGTCAACTCGGCTGCCAAACCGTCAGCTTACTGACAGACTTCAGTAAGTCTACCGGCAACTTCGACGTTTCGGGCGCTCTGTGGAGCGCCCCGCACGGCACGGAACCCGGTCCGCGTTGGAACGCAAATACGTTCGCACACGGGAGATCCATGGGCACAGAAACGGGTGAGCCGCAGGGGTCGCGAGACGCCCCCTTACCGAGCGCCGTGGCGCTTTCCTCGTACCGGACCGCGGCAATTCCGTTCCACACCTTCGTCCTCAAGGTGCACAGCCGCTGCGACCTCGCCTGCGACTACTGCTACATGTACCGGGCCGCGGACCAGGGCTGGCGGGACCAGCCCCGGACGATGTCGCCCGCGGTCGTCGCGTGGACGGCGCGCCGGATAGCCGAGCACGTCCGGGCGCACGACCTCCGTCACGTGGCGGTGGTGCTGCACGGCGGTGAACCCCTGCTGGCGGGGCCGCGTCTGGTGCGCAGGGCGGTGACCGAGATCGCCGGCGAGGTGGGGCCACGGGCCCGGGTGCACACCACGGTGCAGACGAACGGCATGCGGCTGGACGACGCGTGGCTCGACCTCTTCGGGGAGCTGGGCGCACGGGTCGGGGTGAGTCTGGACGGCGGCCGGGCCGCGCACGACCGGCACCGTGTGCGCCCCGACGGCCGGGGCAGCCACGACCGGGTGTCCAGGGCCGTGGCCCGGTTGGCGACGGGGAGACACCGAAAGCTGTTCGCGGGGCTGCTGTGCACCATCGACCTGCGCAACGACCCCGTCGCCACCTACGAGGAGCTGCTGCGCCACCGGCCGCCGCAGATCGACTTCCTGCTCCCGCTGGGCAACTGGTCGGCACCGCCCCCCGGCCGTGTCCCAGGACAGTCCGACACCCCCTACGCGGACTGGCTGGCCGCGGTCTTCGACCGCTGGTACGCGGCGCCGGTGCGGGAGACCGAGGTGCGTGTGCTGGGCGACCTCGTCGCCCTGGTCCTGGGCGGACGGGCGCGCGGGGAGACCCTGGGCCTCGAACCCGTGCGCTACCTCGTGGTGGAGACCGACGGATCCGTGGCCCTGGACGACACGCTGCGCGTGGCCTACCACGGTGCCTCCCGGACGGGGCTGCACGTGGCGCTGGACTCGTTCGACGAAGTGCTGCGCCACCCCGAGGTGGTGGCGCGGCAGAGCGGTGCCTCGGGGCTCGGGGCACTCTGCCGGGCGTGCTCGCTGCTGCGGGTGTGCGGCGGCGGCCAGTACGTGCACCGGTACGACGCCGACGGCTCGGGCTTCGGCAATCCCAGCGTGTACTGCCCCGACCTCGCCGCGCTGATCAGGTACGTGCACCGGCGGGTGGCGGCCGACACCGAGCGGCTCCGCCGGCGGGCCGGGGTCCGGGAAGGGTGTCCATGACGCCGTTCCCTTCCTCGTACCGGCTGAGCGGTCGGCTCCTGGAAGCGCTCGCCCGGGGCGGCGGTGGTGCGGAGGCGGTCCGGCTGCTGGAGAACAGCGAGTACAGCAGGCGACTGGTGCTGCTGAGGGCGGTCCTGGACCGGGCCCGGGAGCACGGCGGGAGCACCGGCGCCGGAGTCGGGAGGCTGTTCGGCGTGCTGACCGACGCCTGGCGCCGGGCGCCCGACGTCACCCGGTTCGTCCTCGGTCATCCGTCGGTGGGGCCACGGCTCGTGACGACCTGGCAGGCGCTCGACGTGCCGGAACCGGATCCGGTCGTGCACCTGCCGCTGTCCTCGGTCGCGGCAGCGACGGCCGTGGCGACCGGCGTGGAGGCCTCTGTGGCCCTGACGGCGTCCGGGCCCGGGGTGGTGCTGCCCGGGCTCGGAGCGCTCCGGGTGCCGCGCCTGGGCGCCGGCGCCGAGGTGCGGCTGCGCAGCAGGGCCGCGGGCGGTGTCGTCGAGACGGTGACGGGCACCCGGACCGGCATTCCGCCCGCGTCGGCGCTGCGCGTCGAACGCGCCGGATGGTGGCCGCTGCGGGAGGCGGCGACCCGCCCGGGCGGCCCGGTGCTGATCGACGACGTGGACCCGGTCGCCTCGACCGGGGCGACGCCCCGCGGGCTGTCCGCGGGTGAACTGCGCGCCTGGCGGTCCGGGACGACGGCGGCGCTGCGACTGCTGCGGCTGCGGCACACCGGTTACGCGACGGAGTTGGACACCGTACTGCGCACCCTGGTCCCGGCGCCGGCGGTCACGGGCGTGGCGACGCGTCGCAGCGGAAGTTCGGCGGAGATGTTCGGCGGGGTGGAGCTGTCCCGCCCGGCCACCGAGCAGGACTTCGCCGAGTCCCTGGTCCACGAGACGCAGCACAGCAAGCTGGCGGCGGTGATGCACCTGGTGGACCTGCTGGCCGATCCGGGCCCGGCGGCCCCGGCCGTCCACTACGCGCCGTGGCGGGACGATCCCCGGCCCCTGCTCGGCCTGTTGCACGGCACGTACGCCTTCCTGTCGGTCGCGCGATTCTGGGCCCAGGAGGTCGGCTCGGTCACCGGCGCGGCGCAGCGGCACGAGGCCCAGGTGCGGTGCGCCCGGTGGCGGGACGCCGCGACGGAAACGGCGTACGTCATGCTCGCCGCCGATCGCGAACTCACCCCGGCCGGCCATGTGTTCGTCGCCGCGATGGCACAGGCCCTGGCCGACCTGCGCGCGGTGCCGTTGCCCGCTTCCGCGGTCCGGGAGGCGCGCCGGCAGGCCGAGAGGCATCTGCGACGCTGGCGCGAGCGGAATCCGGCACTCGCGACAGGGGGCTGACGCCCGCTCCGCCCTCGCCACGACACGCCGGACGGGAGTACGCCGTGACCGGCTCCGCGTGAGCGGGCCGCCGCGGCACTCGGCGCGTGGTTGTCGCGCGGTGCGCGGTTGTCGCGCGGTGCGCGGTGGCACGTAGGGCGTGGGGCCGTGGCGGGACCGGCGGGCGAGGCCTGGACGACACGCCGTCCGGACGGGGCGAAGGGGCCGGTTTCGGCGTGGCGCCGCGCCCCGCCCCGCCGCGACACACCGCACGCGGCCGCGTGTCCCCGTCGGTACGGCCCGCGCGGGCCGTGTCGCACCCGGCATGGGAAACGATCCGCGGGGCCCGTCCGCCGCCGCGTGTTGCGCCCGGTCCTGTGCGGGGTAGGTCTCCCTCGCATCGGGTCTTCGGCCGGGCCATGGGGGTGGTGCTGATGCGAACCGTGGTGCTCGTGCACGGTATCTGGAACAAGGCGGAGGGCGTGTCTCCGCAACGGGCGGCGGAGCAGAAGGCGGCTGACGCGGCCGAGCGGTTGCGCAAGGGGCTGGCCGCGGCCCGGCTGCACCATGTGCCGGTGCCCCCGCTCGTCATGGCGTACTACGCCCATCAACTCGCCGACGACTACCGTCCGGAGAAACAGTCCGCTGGAGCCGAGAAGCTGGAAGACCTGACGCCGGATCAGCGGGCCCAGGCCTGGGAGTGGCTGACGGCGGCCGGCGCGGCCCTGCCCGAGGAGGCACAGGCCGCTCTGCTCGCGCCTCTGCGGTGGGCCATGAGCCGGCTCGTGTCCCAGCGGGCCGACGACGCGACACCCGCCTTCCGACGGCGTCTGACGGAACTCCTGTCCCGCCTGGTCGTGGCCACGATCCAGGACCTCGACGCCTACACCTCGCGCCCCGCTCGCCGCGCGGCCGTCCGCGCGACGGTGGCCGACGCGATCCGGGACAGCGGTGCCCGGGTCGTCGTGGCGCACTCCCTGGGGTCCGTGGTGGCGTACGAGACTCTGCACGCCCATCCGGACATCGAACTCGACCTGTTGCTGACCCTCGGCTCCCCGCTGGGCCTCCCCGCGCTGATGCGGAAGCTGGACCCGGAGCCCGTCGACGGACGCGGGGCGCGCCCTCCCGGCGTGCGGCACTGGGTGAACATCGCGGACGTCGGCGACCTCGTGGCGGTGCCGGAGCGGCTGGGGGACGCGTTCCCCGTCGACCTGCACGACAGCACGGACATCGGCCTGCTGGACCCGCACACCCTGGGTGGCTATCTCTCGGCCGGCCTGACGGCGAGTGCGCTCGCGCCCTATCTCGCCGACTGAACCCACCACGAGGACCGGACCGTCCGTACCCTGCCGAGGGGAGTGCACGACCGTGGCGGTGCACGCGCTGGTGGTGGGTGCCGGAGGGTTTCCCGACCGGCTGCCCACCGAGGAGGAACACGCCGCCGGGGTGGCACCGCTCCTTCCGCTGCCCAGTGTGGCCGGCGCCGTGCGGGACGTCGCCCACGCGCTCGAGGCGGCCGGCGTCAGTGTCACCGGGCCGTTGCTCGACCCGACCCTGAAGGTCTGGCGCACCGTATGGGAGTCGGCCCGTGCCCGGGCCGGGGAATCGCCGCTCATCGTCCACTTCAGCGGTCACGGACAGCAGGTCGACGAGGTGCTGTACCTGGCGGTGAAGAAGTCGAGGACGCTGCCGGGCCGGGTCCGCAGCACCAGCGTCGACATGGAGGAGTTGCTCAAGGACGTGGAGCACGGTGGCGGTGGCCCCGTCCTCTTCCTGCTGGACGTGTGCGGCGGCGGGGCGGCGCTCACTCCCCAGCTCGCCAAGCGCCTGGCCGGGGTGAAGAGCCGCAACGCCTGGGTGATAGCCGCCTGCGCCGCCGATCAGATCACCTACGGAGCCCGCTTCAGCAGGGCGACCGCCGACGTCGTCGACCGCATCGCCCGCCGTGAACTGTACGTCTCCCCCACGCTGTCCCACGTCCCCGTGGGCGACCTGGCCAAGGAGATCCACGAGGAGATGGTCCAGGCGGCCCACGGCGGCGCCGACGACCAGGACGTGGTGTGCACCCAGCACGACGAGGCGGCGCAGCCGCCGGCGCCCTTCCTGCCCAATCCCCATCACGCCGCCGATCCCCGCGAACGGTTCCGGGTGGACACGGACGCGGCCCTGCGGCGCTATTCCGAGAGTCTGGACCCGCGGCTCGACCTGCTCCACTTCGCCTCCCGGGCGGCCGGTACCCGGGACGCGGACGTGTTCCTCTTCAGCGGGCGCCGCGCCCAGCTGAGGCGCATCGAAGAGTGGCTCGGCGACGACCCGGCCCGTGGCCGGCGCCTCCTGGTGGTCACCGGGAGCCCGGGGGTGGGCAAGTCGGCGCTGCTCGGCGCGACCGTGTGCACCCTCCATCCCGCGCTCACCCCGTTGCGGGCCCGGCTGAGCCTGCCCCACTTCCGTCCGGCACCGGCCCCGCTGCTGGCCGTGCACGCGTGTCGGCTGACGACACAGCAGGTGCGGAACTCCCTGTACCGGCAGGCGTTGGCCCTGGTCGACGGCAGACGGGAGGGACGGCCGCGCGGACGGCCGACGCGCATGCCGGTCCGGGAGGCGGCGCCGGAGGACCTTTTCGACGCGCTCCGCGCGGCGGGCAGGGTGACTGTCGTGGTCGACGCACCGGACGAGGCGGACGATCCCGACGGTCTGGTGCGGGAACTGCTGCTCCCGCTCGCGGGCACGGCCGCGGATCCGGTCCCGGAGTGCCGGGTGCTGCTCGGCACCGGCCTCTGGCCCGACAGCATGCCCGAGCTGCGCGCCGCCGTGGCGGGTCGTCCCGACCGGCTGCTCGACCTCGACACGGAGGAACCCGCAGTGCTCGCCGAGGATCTGAGCACCTATCTGACGCGGTTGCTGGACCCCGAATACCCCTCGGGCACGGCGGAGGCGATCGCGCGACGTCTGTCCGGGGCCGCGGAGCAGGGCGCCTTCCTCACCGCCGCCCTCTACGGCACACACTTGCGCGCGCTGTCCGAGGCGGGCGCCGCGCCCTCGGCGGAAGAGATCATCCATAACCTGCCGTGCAGCCTCACGAACATGTTCCGGCTGAACCTGAGCATGCTCGTGGCCGAACGCCCCTGGACCGGCCCGGTGCTGAAGGCGGTCGCCCGGGCGGCCGGGCAGGGCATGCCTGCCCATGTCGTGCACGCCGTGGCCCTGGCCCTCACGCCCGAGGTCGGTCGGCGACGGCTGCCGCCGCGCCTGCGCGACACCGAGGAGGCCCTGGTGAGGGCGCGGTTCTACCTCAGGACCGCGCATGACCAGGCCGGTCCGGGCCCCGGGGGAGCGACGCTGTACCGCTTCTTCCACCAGGTACTCACCGCGCACATGGCCGCCCGCTCGGACGCCACCGTCGTGAAGCGGGCGGTGTTGTCGACCGTGCCGCTCCGCGACGGCGTCCCCGACTGGTCCCGGGCCGACCCCTACCTGCTCCGGCACGCCGCCGACCACGCGGCGGACGCCGGACAGCAGCACCTGGACGCGCTGTTGGAGGACGCCTCACATCTGCTGTACGCCGTGCCCGACCGGATCTCGCAGCATCTGCACCGCGCGGTCACCCCGCAGGCCAGACTGCACGCGGCCGTCTACCGACAGACCACGGCGCACCATCCGCGGCGGCACGGCGTGGCAGCGCGACGGGATCTGCTGGACCTCGACGCGACGGTATGGCGCGACACCGCCCTGTCGGAGGCGCTCGCCGCCCCGCCCGGCCTTCCCCCGCCCCTCGCCCGGCCCGCCTGGGCCGTCAGCCGGACGGCGACGACGGCACGGTTGCAGACGCTCGATCCGCGTTCCGGCCCCGTCACCCGGGTGGCGTTCGCACACGCGCCGGGCGCGGAGTGGCACAGCGCGGGCGATCTTGTCGTCGTCACCGCCGGGCGCTGCGGCGTGAGCCTGTGGGATCCGTTGCGCGGCAGCACCCTGAGCCGTTTCGGCGGCCCCGAGGGGCAGGGGCGGCAGACTGTGGCCGAGGTGGCTCGAATGGCCGGCGGAGATCCCGTCCTCGTCTCCGCGGGCGAGGACGACCTGCTCGTGCACGACCTGCGCACGGGCGCCCTGCTCCGCCGGCTGACGGGTGGCAAGGGGCCGGTCCGGATGCTCACCACGGTCACCGTCCAGGACGGCCTGAGAGCCCTGACCGTAGGACCCCGGTCGGAGGTCCTCCTGTGGAACCTGGAGGGCGAGGACGGGAGACCGGTCGTCCTGAACGGCTCGATGCCCGCGGTGAACGACCTCGCCGCGACCTTGCCGGCGGACGGCACCACCGCGGTGGGGATCGCCGTCGGGGAGGACCGCGTCGCCGTCGTATGGGACTTGAGGAAGGGCCAACGGCTACGGCGGCTCGGCCGGCACAAGGACTTCGTCGGGGCGGTGGCCACGGCACGGCTGCGTGACGGCACGGCCGTGGCCGTCACGGGCGGCCACGACGGACGGGTCGTGGTGTGGAACCCGTTCGACGGAGCCAGGCTGCACACCCTGACGGGCCATACGGATCAGGTGACCTGCCTGGCCGCGGCCGCCGTCGGGGGGCGGTGGCTGGTGGCGAGCGGCGGCCGCGACGGGCGCGTCCTGGTGTGGGACGTCGACGAGGGGCGGCAGGTGCACAACCTGGGGGAGAAACAGGGGGTGATCACCTGTGTGGCGCTGGGCGGCGGGGGCGCGGCCGAGTCTGGGCCGCCCAGGGACGGGTGGCTCGTCGCCGGCTGCACCGAGGGACGTGTCGCCGTGTGGGACGTCGCCTCCGGAACACGCACCCACCTGCTCGCCGCGCACTCCGACGGGGTGCACAGTGTCGACGTCGGCCGGGCCGGCGACTGCGCCCTGGCTGTGAGCGGCGGCGCCGACGGTACGGCGGTCGTGTGGGACATCACGTCCGCGCGGCCGGAGGGACCACCCGAGGTGTTCGACGACGAGACACAGGCGGTGGCCGTCGGCCGGTCGCAGGCGGGAGCCGCCCTGTTCGTCGGCGGGGGTGGCGACCGTGGCGCCGAGGTACGGGATCTGACGACCGGTGGGCGTCTGCACGTCCTGGCGGACGCGGGCCGCAAACTGCTGGTGCGGGCGCTGGCCACGGACGAGTTGCCGGACGTGGGACCGGTCGCCGTGGCCGGCTCGCGCAACGGTGCGCTGCGGATGTGGGACCTGACCGACGGCTCCCTGTTGCGCACCTTTCCCGGCCCGGTCGGGCGGATCAGGGCCGTCGCCACCGGCCGCGCCGCGGACGGTCGTCCGATCGTGGTCGCCGGCGGGGACGAGTCGACCGCGACGGCGTGGGAGTCGGTGACCGGCCGACGCCTGGTCACATTCACCGGACACCGGGGCCGGGTTCTGGGCGTGGCCGTCGGCGAGGTGCCCGGTTCTCCCGGTGTCGCCGTCAGCGGGGACCACTTGGGCGCCCTGCTGCTGTGGGATCCGCTGACCGGAACCGAGGTGGCCGCGTTGTCCCGCGCCGGGGGCCGGATCAACGCGCTGACCGCCGCCCGGTCCGAGGGGCGTCCGGTGGTCGTCTCCGGTGGAGACGAGGGTGATGTCCTGCTGTGGGACCTGGAGAACCCCGGCGTGGCGGAGCACCTGACCGGTCTGCGGCACCGGGTGACCGCGCTGGCGACGGCGCGGCTGCCCGATGGACGGGTGCTCGCCGTCGGCGGAGGCGAGGACCGATGCGTCGCGGTCTGGGATCTCGCCACCCGCACGGAGTCGGGCGCCCGCTGTCACCTGCCCGCCGCGATCACGGGAATCGCCGCCTGCGGCACGGGGTTGGTGGTCGCCCACGAGGCGGGAACGGCGTACCTCACCTGGTGCGGTGACATCCTGGCTCCGGCTCTTCGGAGTGATCCGTCCGGTCGCGCGGGGCATCGGGCACCGCGGTGAGCGTGCACGTGCCCACCGTCCTTCGGTGCCGCCTGCCGGGCCGATCCGGCCACTGACCGAACACTCACGGTCGCCTACGCGGCAGGTAATCGACCGGGACGCGGCACGATGCCACGATCTTCGGTGTACGGAGCCCGACCGACCCGGAAGGACACCATGACCGCCTACGCCATAGCTCACCTTCAGGAAGCCACCCCGCACCCGGAGATCGCCGAGTACATGGAGCGTATCGGCGCCACCCTCGAGCCGTACGGCGGCCGCTTCCTCGTGCACGGCACGCAGCACGAGGTGAAGGAGGGCAGCTGGCCCGGGCACGTCGTGGTGATCGGATTCCCCGGTATCGACGAGGCGCGGAACTGGTGGGACTCGCCGGCGTACCAGGAGATCGCGCCCCTGCGGTCGCGGCACATCGAGGGCGACATCGTCCTGGTCGCCGGGGTCCCCGAGGACTACGACGCGGCCGCCACCTCGAAGGCGATGCGGGAGTCGCTGCCTGCCGAGTAGCCGTCGGGCCGGGGCCCCGCGCGGGCCCCGGCCAATGGCTCAGACCCGGTCCAGTGGCCGATGCGGCTCGGCCGGGAGTTCCGCCTCGATCGTGTCGCCGGGGCGCACCACGCCGCCCCGTTTCACGATGCTCATGACTCCGGCCTTGCGCACGATGTTGCCGGCATCGTCGCGGCCGACGACCTGTTTCAGCAGCCCCCGCCGGAAGTTGTCGATCTGTGGACAGGGGTTGCGCAGGCCCGTCACCTCGACCACGGCCTCCGCTCCGATGCGCAGCAGCGTACCCACGGGCAGCCGCAGCAGATCGATGGCGCGGGTGGTGATGTTCTCTCCGAGCTCACCGGGTGCCACCCGGAAGCCCGCGCCGCGGACCTCGTCGAAGAGTTCCTCGTGGATGAGGTGGACCTGACGCAGGTTCGGCTGCGTGGGGTCGGCCGCGACGCGCGAGCGGTGCTTGACCGTCACACCGGCATGCACGTCTCCCTCGACGCCGAGCCCGGTGAGCAACGTGATGCTCTCCCGGTTCGGTTTCGTGAACGAGTACTCGCCGTTGCTGCTGACCGCTGCCACGATCCCGTTCAACTCCCGACCCCCTCCTCGAAGCGCCGCCTTTGAGATCCTAACCGACACGCCGAGGCCAACTCCCTTCTCTCAGTTCTTACTTCATCCCTTGACGAAAGTGGTCCGGACCTTTAGGTTCACCGGTCAGTCCCGCCCCACGAGCGCGCCTTGCGTTCACAGGATGAACGCAGCCTCGGGCGCCTCCACCCCCACGAAAGGCCACCCCCCATGGCCAGACCTCTATCCCGCTCAGGTGTCTGTGCATCTCTCGCCGTAGCCACGCTCACCCTTTCCACCGGCCTCCTCACCGCCTCCCCCGCGCAGGCCGCGACCGGCTCGATCACCGGTCTCGCGGGCAAATGCCTCGACGTCGCCGGGGCGAACTCCGCCGACGGCACGGCCGTCCAGCTCTACGACTGCAACGGCACCACCGCCCAGCAGTGGACCGTCGGCACCGACGGGACCATCCGCGCCCTCGGCAAGTGCCTGGACATCACCGCCAATTCGACGGCGGACGGCGCCAAGGCCCAGCTGTGGACCTGCTCCGGCGGCGCGAACCAGAAGTGGACGGTCACCGCTGCGCACGACATCGTCAACCCGCAGGCGAACAAGTGCCTGGACGTCACCGACAACTCCTCGGCCAACGGTGCCCGTGCCCAGATATGGAGCTGCTCCGGTGCGGCCAACCAGAAGTGGACCGGGCCCGCCGCGGGCGGCTCCACCCCCTCCGCGCCGATGGCCGTGGCGCCGTACCTCTACAACGGCTGGGGCAGCCCGCCCAGCCCCACCACGATCACCAACGCCACCGGCGTGAAGTGGTTCACGCTGGCCTTCGTGCTCAGCAACGGCTACTGCAACCCCCAGTGGGACGGCAGCCGTGCGCTGACCGGCGGCGTCGACCAGCAGACGGTCAACACCGTGCGGGCGAACGGCGGCGACGTCATCCCGTCCTTCGGCGGCTACAGCGGCAACAAGCTGGAGAGCTCCTGCTCCAGCGCGGGCGAACTCGCCGCCGCGTACCAGAAGGTCGTGGGCGCCTACGGGCTCAAGGCGATCGACATCGACATCGAGGCCGACGCGTACAGCAACCCGACGGTGCAGCAGCGCACCGTGGACGCGCTCAAGACCGTGAAGGCCAACAACCCCGGCCTGAAGGTGTACATCACCATCGGCACCGGACAGAGCGGGCCGGACACCAGCCTGATCAACCGGGCCGCCTCCTCCGGTCTGACCATCGACGCCTGGGCCATCATGCCGTTCGACTTCGGCGGCGCCGGACAGAACATGGGCAACCTCACCACGCAGGCCGCCGAGGGCCTCAAGAACGCGCTGAAGAACGCCTACCACTACACCGACGACCAGGCCTACCGGGACATGGGCATCTCGTCGATGAACGGCATCACCGACCAGAACGAGACCGTCACGGTGAACGACTTCCGGACCATCCTGGCCTACGCCCAGCAGCACCACCTGGCCCGGCTCACTTTCTGGTCCGCGAACCGCGACCGCCCGTGCACCGGCGGCCCCGCCGACAGCTGCTCCGGCGTCGGCCAGTCCGACTGGGACTACACCCGCGTCCTCGCCGCCTACACCGGCTGACCCCCCACCCGCTAGGAGAATCCGTGCTTCCCCTCACCCGCCGTCGCAGATCGACCGCCGTCGCGCTGGTCGCCATGGCGGCCTCGTCCCTGCTCACCGCCGCGCCCGCGCGTGCCGAGACCTCCGCGGCCGCCGCCCTGCCCAGCGGCTTCGCCACCGTCATGAACGCCGCGAGCGGCAGGTGTCTGGACGCCAAGGCGGCCGGCACCACCAACGGCACCGTCGTGCAGCAGTACACCTGCAACGGCACCACGGCACAGCAGTGGAGCTTCACCGCGACCAGTGACGGCTATGTCCGTATCGGCAACGGCAACAGCACGAGCCAGGTCATGGACGTGACCGACGTGTCCACGGCGGACAGCGCCCCCGTCCAGCTGTGGTCCTACGGCGGCGGCGCCAACCAGCAGTGGCTGCCCGTGGACGACGGCGGCGGCGCCTACCACTTCGTCAACCGCAACAGCGGCAAGTGCCTGGACGATCCCAGCGCCTCGACCGCGGACAGCGTGCAGTTCGTGCAGTACGCCTGCAACGGCACCGCCGCCCAGCGCTTCCAGGTGGTTCCGGTGACGCAGTCCACGAGCAACCCCGACCTGGGCTCGAACGTCGTGGTGTTCGATCCTTCGATGTCGTCCTCGACCATCCAGTCCAAGCTGGACTCCATCTTCCAGCAGCAGCAGACCAACCAGTTCGGCTCGCAGCGCTACGCCGTGCTGTTCAAGCCGGGCGCCTACAGCGCGGACGTCAACGTCGGCTTCTACACCCAGGTCGCGGGTCTCGGCCTGACCCCGGACGCGGTGACGGTCAACGGCGCGGTGCACGCCGAGGCCGACTGGTTCCAGGGCAACGCGACGCAGAACTTCTGGCGCGGTGCGGAGAACCTGTCCGTCAACCCGACCGGCGGCAGCGACCGTTGGGCCGTCTCCCAGGCGGCGGCGTACCGCCGGATGCATCTGCGCGGCAACCTCGCACTGGACGACGGCGGCTGGTCCAGCGGTGGCCTTCTCGCCGACAGCAAGATCGACGGACAGGTCAACTCCGGCACCCAGCAGCAGTGGCTGACCCGAAACTCGCAGCTCGGCAGCTGGACCGGCTCCAACTGGAACATGGTCTTCGCCGGCAGCCAGGGCGTCCCGGCCACCAGCTTCCCCAGCCCGCCGTACACGACGGTCGCGCAGACCCCGGTCAGCCGGGAGAAGCCGTTCCTGTACGTCGACGGCAGCGGCGCCTACCAGGTGTTCGTGCCGTCCCTGCGCTCCAACTCGACCGGCACCAGCTGGGCGAACGGAGCGTCGGGCAGCTCCCTCCCGCTGAGCCAGTTCTACGTCGTGAAGCCGGG
Source organism: Streptomyces sp. NPDC086549 (assembly GCF_044746205.1). NCBI lineage: Bacteria > Bacillati > Actinomycetota > Actinomycetes > Kitasatosporales > Streptomycetaceae > Streptomyces > Streptomyces sp. NPDC086549. The sequence goes on from NZ_JBIVBS010000016.1 coordinate 92,753, forward strand.
CGCCACCGCCGCGCAGATCAACTCCGCGCTGGCAGCGGGCCAGAACCTGCTGGTCACGCCGGGCGTCTACCACCTGGACCAGACGCTGAACGTGAACCGGGCCGACACCGTCGTCCTCGGCCTGGGTCTCGCCACGTTCGTCCCGGACAACGGCATCACCGCCATGAAGGTGGCCGACGTGGACGGCGTCAAGATCGCCGGCCTGCTCTTCGACGCCGGCACGACCAACTCCAGCACCCTGGTGGAGGTCGGCCCGAGCAACTCCTCCGCCTCGCACGCCTCCGACCCGACCTCCCTGCACGACGTGTACTTCCGCATCGGCGGCGCGGGGGTCGGCAAGGCGACCACGAGCCTCGTCGTCAACAGCGACAACGTCATCGGCGACCACATGTGGATCTGGCGCGCCGACCACGGCAGCGGCGTCGGCTGGACCAGCAACACGGCGGACACCGGCCTGGTCGTCAACGGTGACAACGTCACCATGTACGGCCTGTTCGTGGAGCACTTCCAGAAGTACCAGACCATCTGGAACGGCAACGGCGGCCGCACGTACTTCTACCAGAACGAGATGCCGTACGACCCGCCCAACCAGGCGGCCTGGATGAACGGCTCCACCCAGGGCTACGCCGCCTACAAGGTCGCCGACTCCGTCACCAGCCACCAGGTCTTCGGCCTCGGCAGCTACTGCTACTTCAACGTCAACCCGAGCGTGACGGCCGCGCACGCCATCGAGGCCCCGAACAACTCGAACGTCCGCTTCACCAGCATGGTCACCGTCTCCCTCGGCGGCACCGGCACCATCTCCCACGTCGTCAACAACACCGGAGGTCCGTCCAACTCCTCGACCAACGTGGCCAACCTGACCAGCTACCCGTAAACCGGACGGGGCCGGGACAGGATGTCCCGGCCCCACACGGCACACACGCGCCCGGGTCACATCTGCGCAGGAGTGCCACACAGGCTGCACACAGTCGCTCGAGGGCCTCGCTAGCGTTGCTGACCGCACGATTTCCACGTGCGAACGCAATCCAGGTCGCGGCCGAGCGGGCCGACGGCGCAGCCAACCCAGGAAGACCGCAGATGGACTACTGCTCCTCGTGTCGTCGGCATCTCAACGGCGCCCTGGTGTGTCCCGGATGCGGCGCCTACGCGCCGGACATCGCTCCTCCCGTGCCCGTGAGCCCCGCCGGGCGGCCTACGGCGCCGGGCGCGCCGTCGTGGGAGAAGCCGGCCGCCGACGTCGGGTACGACGTCGATGTCCGGGCCACGGCGGCCGCCAGGGCCGCTACGGAGGAGCCCCCGGCCGACGACGTCGAGGGTGTGCCGCCCGCGCCGCAGGGCCGGGCCGCACGGCGACGCCAGCTGGCCCGCTGGAAGAAGAACAAGCGCCGGGCCGCGGTCGCCACCGCTGTCGCGATCGTCGGAGGCGGCCTGACCGTCGCCTCGCTGGACCGTCACTCCGCCGACCGGGCACAGGCGGCCACGGCGCCGGACAACAGCGGCATGGGAGCCGCGGAGGCACCGGCGGTGGAGGACACCCGGACGGCCTCGACGACACCGTCCGGCACCCACCGGTCCCCGCACACCACACCCCCCGCCGAGCCGCCCGCCGCCAATGTCCCGCACCAGCAGTCCGCGTCCGCCCCGGCCCCGAGCGCGCCGCCGCTCACCCGTCCGCACGCCGCCACCGCCGCTCGTCCGGTGACGACCTCGGCTCCGCGGCCGCAAGCCACCTCTCCGGCCGCCGGGGGAACGACCGCCGGCGACACCGGCACGACGGCTCAGCAGCCGTCCACGCCGACGCCCACGACCGGCAGCGGCACGGGCTCGGGCACCTCGCAGGCGAGCCCCGCGCCCGCGTCCACCTCGCCCTCCGAGGTGTGCCTGCTCGTGGTGTGCCTCGGCTGACCATGCCGCCTCGTGGTTCCTGACCCCGGTCGCGCCCGACCGGGGTCAGGCCGCGGCCCGCTGCTTCGCCCGCCCCTGGCCCAGGAAGCGCCGCAGCCGCGTCCGGGGCCAGGTGTTGATCACGTCGTCCTTGGTGAGCCAGCCGCGCTGCGCCGTGCCCACCCCGTAGCGCATGTTCGCCAGGTGGAGGGTGGCGTGGGAGTCGCTGTCGACGGCGAACCTCACCCCGTGCCGCCTGGCTCGCAGGATGTCCTCGTCCCGCAGGTCCAGCCGGTGCGGGTGGGCGTTGATCTCCAGGGCGGTGCCGGTGCGGGCGCAGGCGGCGAACACCTCGTCGAGGTCGGCGTCGACGCCCGGCCGCTTGCCGACGAGACGAGTGGTCGGGTGCCCGATGATGTTGACGTACGGATTCTCGCAGGCCCGTACGATCCGGCGGGTCATCGCCTCGCGTCCCTGGTTGAAGTGCGAGTGGACCGAGGCCACGCACACATCGAAGCCGGCCAGGAACTCCTCGGGCCAGTCCACCCCGCCCTCGGGGTCGATGTTCAGCTCCACTCCGTGCAGCAGCCACATCCCGCCCCGCCGCCCCCGCGCGCCGTACGTGCCGTCGAGCTCGCGTACGCGTTCGCGCTGCGCCAGCATCCGCTCGCCGGTCATGCGCTGCATGGACAGGTTCGGGCCGTGATCGGTGATCGCGAAGTAGGTGTAGCCGCGCTCGGCGGCCGCCGCGACCATGTCCTCCAGCGGGGAGAGGCCGTCGGTGAGGTCGGTGTGCGTGTGCAGGTCGCCCCGGATGTCCGCCTCGCTCACCAGGTCGGGCAGTTCGCCGCGCAGTCCGGCCTCGATCTCGCCGCGGTCCTCGCGCAGCGTCGGCGGGATCCAGGGCAGGCCGAGCCGGGCGTAGACGTCCTCCTCCGTCTCGGAGACGATCTTCTCGCCGCTCTCGGCGTCGAAGAGCCCGTACTCGGAGAGCTTCAGCCCCTGGTGCACGGCCAGTTCCCGGGTCCGGATGTTGTGCGCCTTGGAGCCGGTGAAGTACTGCAGCGCCGCGCCCCAGGAGTCCGGCGGGACGACGCGCAGATCGACGGCGAGGCCCTTGGTGGTGCGGATCGACGTCTTGGTCCCGCCGCTCGCGATCACCTCGGTGACGTACGGCAGCCCGGCGAACGCCCGCATGAGCGGCGCCGAGTCCTCGGCCGCGGCGAGGATGTCGATGTCGCCGATCGTCTCGCGGACGCGCCGCAGCGAACCGGCGTACGCGCAGCGCCGGCAGCCGGTCACCCCGTTCAGCGCGGCGATGATCTCCTCGGCGAGGTCCATCGCGACGTCGAGCAGGACACGGTCCCCGGTCGAGTGCAGCAGCTCTATGCCGTGGAGGATGTTCTCCTCCGTTCTCGGCCCGAAGCCCTTGAGATCGCGCAGCCGCTCGGCGTGGATCGCCTGGGTGAGTTCGTCGACCGAGGCGACGCCCAGCTCCTCGTAGAGCGTCAGCGCCTTCTTCGGGCCGAGGGTGGGAATGGCGGTCAACTCCCGGACACCGGCCGGGATGCGCGCCCGCAACTCGTCCACGGCCGAGACGCTGCCCGTGCGGAAGTACTCGACCACCTTCTCGGCGATCGACTTGCCGACTCCGGGAATCTCCCGGAGGCCCTTGGCGTCCAGGGAGCGGACGTCGGCGTGGTGGCCGCCGATCGCCCGGGCAGCCTTCTCGTAGACACGTGCCTTGAACGCGTCTCCTCCGGTGATCGAGATCAGGTCCGCGTACTCCTGGAGCAGCGCGGCGACCTCGTCGTTGGACCGGGCCACGCCTCCAGGGTAGGCACGGTCGTCCTACCGTGGAGACATGAACGGCGGCACCGTGACGCTGTTTCTGTGCGGCGACGTGATGCTCGGGCGCGGCGTGGACCAGATCCTCCCGCACCCGGGCGATCCGGCCCTGCGGGAGGGATACGTCGGCGACGCCCGCGGCTATGTCCGCAGCGCGGAGGCCGTGAACGGCCCGGTCCCCGCCCCCGTCATCCCCGCCTGGCCCTGGGGCGAGGCGCTCCGGGTGCTGGAGGAGGCGGCCCCGGACGCCAGGATCGTCAATCTGGAGACGTCCGTCACCCGGAGCGACGCGTTCGCTCCGGGCAAGGAGGTCCACTACCGCATGAACCCGGCGAACGTGCCCGCGCTGCTGGTGGCCCGGCCCGATGTCTGCGTCCTGGCCAACAACCACGTGCTGGACTTCGGGCGGACGGGGCTGGCCGAGACCCTGGACGTCCTCTCCGGCGCGGGACTGCGCACGGCGGGCGCCGGACGGAACGTGGCGCAGGCGCGCGCTCCCGTGGCGGTCCCCGTGGGCCGCGGCGGGCGCGTGCTGGTGTTCGCGCTCGGCGCGTCGTGCAGCGGCATCCCGTCCGACTGGGCGGCGGGCCCGGACCGGTCGGGCGTCGCCTTCGTCCCCGCCCTCACCCGGGCCGCGGCCGACGGGGTCGTGGAGCACGTACGCCGGGTCAGGCGCCCGGGAGACATCGTGGTCGTCTCCGTGCACTGGGGCTCGAACTGGGGCTACCGCGTCCCCGACCGGCAGGTCCGCTTCGCCCATGCCCTGGTCGACGGCGGTGTGGACGTGATCCACGGGCACTCCTCGCACCATCCACGCGCCGTCGAGGTGTACCGCGAGAGGCTCGTCCTGCACGGCTGCGGCGACTTCGTCGACGACTACGAAGGAATCTCGGGTTACGAGTCGTTCCGTGACGACCTCCGGCTCGCGTTCCTGGTCTCCGTCGAGGCGGACACGGGGTGCCTGACGGGCCTGCGCATGGTGCCGTTGCGGGCCCGCCGGATGCGGCTGGAGGCCGCTCCGGCCGAGGACCGTGCCTGGCTGCGCACGACGCTGGACCGGATCAGCGAGGGGGTGTCCATCGGTGTGGCGGACGACGGCGCGCTGACGCTGGAACGGCCGGGCCCTTCGCCTCTGGACCGGCGCGCCGGACGGGCGCAGCCTGGGAGGTGAGGGCAGGGGGGTTCGCGCACGGAGGTGATCACGGTGGAAGCGAAGCAGTGGACCGTGCAGATCTACATCACCGAGGAGGGCGACGACACGTCGGCGCGTGCCGTACTGACCACTCGCGACACGTCGACCGTCACCGGCAGGGGCACGGCGCGGCGCAATCCCATCGACCGGCCGATCCCCGAGGTCGGTGACGAACTCGCCGCGAGCCGTGCTCTGGAGGACCTCGCCATCCGGCTGCACGACGTGGCCTCCGACGACATCGTCCAGCTGGCAGGTCCCGTCGAGGCGTGACCCGCCCGCCGCTCGGTCCGGCCGGGGCCGGGGAGACTCGCGGGTCCGGCGGAGGCAGTCCGGCCGCGGCCCCCGGCGGTCAGTCCGGGAGCGGCAGCCGGCCTGTCTCCCCCGGCTGCATGCGGACCGCGCGGTCCGGCAGCCGCAGGTCGATCGGGGCGCGGTCGGACGACGGCACCGCGATCTCCAGCAGACCGCGTTCCCACCGGAGCCGAACGCCCCAGTGGCCCTGGAAACGGAGGGCGAACCCGTACGACGACAGTTCGGGCAGGGGCACCGGATCGAGCCACAGCGCCCCGTCGCGGGTCTCCAGGCCGGTCAGTCCGCGCTGGACGAGGTCCAGGGTGCCCGCCATGGCGCCCAGGTGGATGCCCTCACCCGTGGTGCCGCCCTGCACATCGGCGATGTCGCTCCGCAGGGCCTCCTGGCAGAACGCCCATGCCTCGGCCCGTCGGGCTCGGGCCAGGACCCAGCCGTGGACGAGACCGCTGAGGGTCGATCCGTGGCTGGTGCGGCAGAGGTAGTGGTCGACGGTGCGCTGCCATGTCTCCTCGTCGAGCCGGTGGCCCAACCTGCCGAAGAGGGAGCGGAGTTCGGCGGGTGAGAAGAGGTAGCCGAGCATCAGTACGTCGGCCTGCTTGGACGCCCGGTAGCGGTTGACCGTGTCGCCCTCCGCCTCCAGGATCCGGTCCAGGCGCCGGATGTCGGCGTAGCGCTCGCGGTAGCCGTCCCAGTCGAGCTCGGTGAGGTCGCCGTAGCCCTCGAACTGGCTGATGACCCCGTCGTGGAAGGGCACGTGGAGGGTGCGGGACACGTCCTCCCACTGTTGGAGTTCACCGCCGTCGAGGCCGGTGCGCTCGACGAGTTCGCGTCGGCGCGGCTCGGGCAGGGTCCGCAGCACGTCCAGGGCGCGGGTGAGCACCCAGGCGGCGGTGACATTGGTGTACGCGTTGTCGTCGATGCCGGGCTCCGGCCGGCCGGGGTAGGCGTCGTGGTACTCGTCGGGGCCGACCACGCCCCGGATGCGGTGCCGTCCGAGGTGGTCGTCGTACGTGGCCGAGTCGGCCCAGAAGCGGGCGATCTGCAGCAGCATCTCGGCGCCCTTGGTGTGCAGGAACTCCGCGTCGCCGCTCGCCTCCCAGTACTGCCAGACGTTGTACGCCACCGCCGAGCCGACGTGCCGCTGGAGCCGGGTGTGGTCCGGCAGCCAGCGCCCCGACCGGGGGTTGAGGTGCATTTCCTGGGTCTCCTCGCGTCCGTCGCTGCCGCTCTGCCACGGGTACAGCGCGCCCCGCCGGCCGATCGCGCGGGCCGCGGCACAGGCCCGGTCCAGACGGCGGTGGCGGTAACGGAGCAGGGCGCGGGCGACCTCGGGGAAGTGCAGGTCGAGGTAGGGCAGGACGAACAGCTCGTCCCAGAAGACGTGGCCTCGGTAGGCCTCGCCGTTCAGCCCCCGGGCCGGGACCCCCACGTCCAGGTCGGCCGTGTGCGGGGAGAGGGTCTGGAGCACGTGGAAGAGGTGCAGGCGCAGGACGCGGCCCGCCTCCCCGGGGACTTCGAGTTCGGCCCGCCGCCACAGCTGGTCCCAGGCGATCAGGTGTGTTTCGAGCAGCTCGTCGAAGACGGGCGCGGCACCCACCCGGTCGACGGCGGCGCGCAGCGGGTCGCTGATGGCGGGGTCGCGCGAGGTGTGCAGGGCGACGCACTTGTCGACGGTGACGGGGCGGTCCTGAGGCAGCCGCAGGCGCAGCCGCTGGACGGCGCGCAGGGGTTCGTGCCGGTCCGACAGGGGTGCGCCGGCGGTGATGCGGGCCGCCATGCCGATACGGATGTCCGAGGTGCGGGTACGGCAGCGCAGCCACACCGTGTCCGGCGCGGCGGTACCGGTGTGCACATGGGTCAGATGACGGCCGTCGAGATCCCGGTAGCGCGCCACCCCCGCGTTGGTGACGCCGCCGTCCAGCGCGGCCTCGACGTCCAGCTCGCCGGTGTGGCCCTCGGCCGTGAACTCGGTGCGCAGGGCCGCCAGATGCGGGTCGGCCATGTGCACGATCCTCTGCTGCCGCACGCACAGTGCCCGGCCCTCGCCGAGCGCGTAGCGGGTCCGGCGTTCCAGCAGGCCCGAGTCGAGGTGGAGGACCTGCCGGTGGTCGAGCACGTCGGTGGTGTCCGGCGTGAGCCAGTCCAGCCCGGCGGGCCGGAAGCGGAGCGGCAGCCAGTTCGGGAGGTTGACCATGTCCTCGTTCTCGACCGCGCGGCCCGCCACGTCCGAGGTGAGCCGGTTGTAGCAGCCGGCCGCGTAGGTGCCCGGATAGTGCACGTCGTCCGCGACGCATTCGGGCAGAGCTCCGCGGGTGGCGACGTAACCGTTGCCCAGGGAGCACAGCGACTCCCGCAGGCGCTCGGCAGCGGGCTCGTAGCCGTCGTACTCCCAGGTCCGGCCCGTCGCTGTGCCGGTCCCTCGTCGAGCGGTCGGTGTCATGGTCCTCACCGCCTTGCGTCGGGCTGCGAGCAGCGGAGGTCCGGCGCCGTCCGGTGGGCGCGCACGGACGTGTACGCGCCGGTAAAGCGACCGGTTGGCACCTGTCGCGCGGGCCCGGCACACGAGACAGTGGAGACAGGAGCGGCACCGATCCCCCGCGGTGTCGCTCCGTCCGCGCACGGCCGGCGTGGCTCAGGTGGTCAGGTCCATGCCGTGGCGAGCCAGGTCCACGCCGTAGAGGGTGCGGCCGCCGACCAGCTCCCGGCCGGTGACCAGTTCCGGCTCGATACGAACGAAGACCTCCCGCGGCGCGGGGACCCAGGAACGCGGACCGCCGCGCACCAGCCGCTCGTGCTCCGCGGCATCGGTCACCACGGTGGCCGGACCGGTCACGACCACGCTCCAGCCGGACCGTGCCGCCGCGTCGACCTCCTCGGCCTCGAACGCGACCACCGCCCCGTCGATCGCCCGCACCAGCTCCGAGGCCGCGGACGTACACAGCACCACCGCGGCGTCCCCGTCGAGGCAGAAATTCACGGGAAGCACCGCGGGCAGGGCCTGCCATGTGTGCACGATCCGGCCCACGGGCGCCTTCGCCAGCAGACGCAGGCACTCCTCCCGGCCCAGCTCCCGGAATCCGTCGTTGGGATACATCAGCAGTCCCGTCTCTCGCCTGGTACAGCGGCGGTGCAGGACTCCATCGTCGACGTGCCCGGAACCGGGCACGAGGGCCATCGGTCCCCATCGGACCGGAGAACGACCCGGTACGGGTGTGTCCCGTCACGCCGCGTCGTCCACCGTGCGAACGGCCACTTCGTGCTGCTCCCCGCCGAGGACCACCTTGAGCGCGCCGGTGTCGGAGGCCCGGGAGAAGACGTCGTACGCCTCGGCCATGCGGTCGAGCGGGAAGGTGTGGGTGACCAGCTGTGTGGTAGGCAGGCGTCCGCCTGCCGCCATCCCCAGCAGGGTGGGGGTGGAGTATGTGTCGACCAGCCCGGTGGTGATGGTCACGTTCCTGCTCCACAGGTCTTCGAGGTGCAGGGTCGCGGGCCCGCCGTGCACGCCGATGTTGGCGACGTGCCCGCCCGGCCGCACCATGCGCGTACACAGCTCGAAGCTCTCCGGCAGGCCGACCGCCTCGATGACCACGTCCGCGCCGAGCTCGTCGGTGAGGTCCGCGACCAGTTGCTCGGGAGCCTCCTGGACCTCCGCCACGGCGTCAGCGCCGAACTGCCTGGCCGCATCCAGCCTGGCCGGAGCCAGGTCCACGGCGATGATCCGCTCGGGCGCGAACAGGCGCGCCGTGGCGATCGCCGCGAGGCCGATGGGACCGGCTCCGACGACGGCGACGGTGTCCCCGGGGCTCACGCACCCGTTGAGCACCCCCACCTCGTAGGCGGTGGGGAAGATGTCCGCCAGCAGCACCGCGTCCCTGCTCGCCACGGCGGCGGGCAGCGGGTGGACGGACAGGTCGGCGTAGGGGACGCGCACGTACTCGGCCTGGGCGCCGTCGACGAGGTGCCCGAGGATCCAGCCTCCGCCGCCCCGGCACTGGCCGTACGCCCGCTCCCGGCAGTAGCGGCAGCGTCCGCAGGCACTGATGCAGGACACCAGGACCCGGTCTCCCGGCTGTACGGTCCGTACGTCACCGCCGACCTCGACGATCTCGCCGACCGCCTCGTGCCCCAGCACGGTGCCGGGCTGCACCTCGGGCAGGTCCCCCTTGAGGATGTGCAGGTCCGTCCCGCAGATGGTGACCTCGCCGACCCGTACGATCGCGTCGGTGGGCTCCTTGATCGCGGGGTCGGGGACGTCCTCCCAGGCGGACTCTCCCGGGCCGTGGAATACGAAGCCTTTCATGACGCTCCCACCCTCCTCTCCGATCGGGCGATGCACGGCCAGGAAATCGACCGCTTCACCCCTTGAATCAAGCTTGTCCGGAATCGACGGGTTCCGCTCGCCTTCAAGACAATGGAAGGGGGGTTTCCCGCCGGATGCGGGCGTGAGGAGGTGCCGTATGCGATTCGACGACCGTACGGACGCCGGGCGCCGTCTGGCCCGCCGCCTGGAGTTCCTCCGGGGCGAGGACCCGGTGGTGCTCGGACTGCCCCGGGGCGGGGTCCCGGTGGCGTACGAGGTGGCACGGGCGCTGGACGCGCCGCTGGACGTGCTCGTGGTCCGCAAGCTGGGCGTGCCGTGGCAGCCGGAGCTGGGGTTCGGCGCGATCGGCGAGCAGGGTGTCCGTGTGCTCAACGAGGACGTGATCCGGGAGACCGGGCTGGACTCCGCCGAGCGGGACGCCGTCGAGGAGTCGGAGCGGGCGGAGCTGGAGCGGCGGATACGCCTGTATCGCGCCGGCCGCGCTCCCGTACCCCTGGCCGGACGCACCGTGGTGGTCGTGGACGACGGACTGGCCACCGGCGCGACCGCGGTGGCCGGTTGCCGGGTCGTCCGGGGCCGCGGCGCGGCCCGGACCGTGCTCGCCGTCCCGGTCGGGCCGGAGCGGACGCTGCCGCACCTGCGGACGGTGGCCGACGAGGTCGTGTGTCTGCACACCCCGCCGTACTTCGGCTCCGTCGGCGCCTGGTACCGCGACTTCGCGCAGACCGACGACGACGAGGTCGCCACGCTGCTCGCACGCACCGCGCGTCCCGCGCCGAGCCCTCCCGACCCGCCCCCGCCCAACCGGGAGGTCGAGGTTCCGGCCGGATCGGTGGGCCTGGCCGCGCGCTTCGTGCTGCCGGAGCCGCCCCGGGCCGTGGTGGCGTTCGCGCACGGCAGCGGCAGCGGCCGGCACAGCCCGCGCAACCGGTACGTCGCCGCCGTGCTCAACCGGGCCGGGCTGGGCACGCTGCTGCTCGACCTGCTCACCGAGGACGAGGAACGCGACCGGCGGAACGTGTTCGACATCGTCCTGCTGGCCCGGCGCCTGGAGGCGGCGTCCGTCTGGCTGCGCCGGGAGACCGGTCTGCCCGTGGGGTACTTCGGCGCGAGCACGGGCGCCGGCGCGGCGCTGGAGGCGGCCGCCGACGACTCCGGCATCGGGGCCGTCGTCTCCCGCGGGGGCCGCCCCGACCTGGCCTCCGCTGCCTCGCTGGCCCGCGTGCGGGCACCGACGCTGCTCATCGTCGGCAGCCTCGACACCCAGGTGCTCAGCCTCAACCGGCTCGCCGCCGACCGGCTGCGCTGCGAGCACCAGCTCGCGGTGGTGCCCGGCGCGAGCCACCTCTTCTCCGAGCCGGGCACCCTGCCGGTCGTCGCCGGGCTGGCCCGCGACTGGTTCACCACCCGTCTCACGCCCCCGGAGGCCCACGGCCCACCGCCCGGCCCGAGCTGACCGGCGGTGGCGTTGCCGCCCCAAGTGCCCACGGTTCAAGGCCGTCCGGCCCCTGAGCCCGCACGGCGGCAGGCGGCAGGATGGACCGCGGGAGGACACGCTCCCGCGCGTCGAGAGGCGGACGGCCATGGAACGATCGATCCTTGTCTGCGGCGCCCCCTCGGCGGGCGGCGGGGCCGCGGCCGACTGGGCCGAGGACGAGGCGCGGCTGCGCGGGCTGCCGCTCCGCGTGGACCACGGCGGGCAGCCGGACCTGAACGGGGCCAGGACGGCCGTCATGGCCGTCACGGGCCTGAGCCCCGAGGACGCCGTCGCCGGCCGCATGCCCGGCGCGGCCCTGCCGACGCGCGCCGGCACCTGGACCTGCCCGCTGGTCATGGTCCGGGACGGTCTCGCCCGACCGAGCCGCGGCGGCGGGGTCACGCTCGGCGTCGACGCGCGGGACCCCGCGGACGCCGCGATCGGCTTCGCCTTCGACAGCGCCCGGCTGCGTGGCGTGCGCCTGCACGTGGTGCACGCCTGGGCGCTGCCTTCCTGCGCGGCCGAGTTGCCGTTCGGAGTGCCGGAGGCGGACCGCGCCACCTGGGAGGATCACGAGGTGCAGCTGCTGGCGGACGTCCTGCGGCCGTGGCGCGCGAAGTATCCGGACGTACCGGTGCTGGAGGACGTCGTCCTGTTCGGCCCGTCCCATGCCCTGCTCCACCACGCGGCGGACGCGGCACTGGTCGTGGTGGGACACCGTCCGGGCGCCGAGTGGGGAGACGTCGTGCGGAGCCTGGTACGGGACGGATCGTGCCCGGTCGCCGTCGTACCGTCGTAGGCGAAGCCACGCCCTCGGGTCAGTCGGGCCTGACCAGCGTCCCCGACCTGCCGTGGACGATCTCGTACGCAGCGTCCAGCGCTCCGATCGCGGCCAGTCCCCCGGTGTGTTCGACGAACCGGGCGACCGCCTCGGCCTTGGGTCCCATGCGGTCGTCGGAGAAGCCGTGGCGGCGCAGCTCCGCGGGTGTCGCGTCCAGGAGAGGCCGTCGGCCGGGTGTCCCGTACCCCTCGTAGACGTACGGCACGTCGGTGAGGACGAGCAGGAAGTCCGCCTTGAGGTCCTCGGCGAGCACGGCCGCGGTGAGGTCCTTGTCGACGACGGCCTCGACACCGCACAGCGCGCCCGTGACACGCTCGGCGGTGACGGGGACTCCTCCACCGCCGGCACAGATCACCAGGGCACCGCCGCCGAGCAGATCGTGGATGGTGTCGGTCTCCACGATCCGCTCGGGGGCCGGTGAGGGCACGGCCGACTCCCGGGAGCGGACCCGGCCGACGAACTTCGTGGGCCGGTCGAAGGCGGGATCGTCGGCCCGTACGAGGGTGTGGGTGACGAGAGTGGCGATCCGGCGGCCGGGCAGGGCGTTGTGCAGCGTGCAGGCCAGCAGGGAGCCGATCAGGCCCTGGGTCTGGGCGCCGAGCAGGTGCAGGGGGTACGGGGCGCTGAGCGCGGGGTCGGCCGCGCTCTCCACGGCGAGCAGGCCGATCTGGGGGCCGTTGCCGTGGGTGATGACGAGTTCGTGTTCGTGGGCGAGGGCGGCCAGAGCGGTCGCGACCCGGTCGACGTTCGTCTGCAGGACGGTGGCGTCGGGGCGTTCGCCGCGGTGGAGCAGGGCGTTGCCGCCGAGGGCGACGACGATGCGCATGGCTTCGGTCCTCCAGGGTGCCCCTTCACCCATGGTAGACGGGGACCGCTCAGTGGGCGGGGCCCCGCGCATGCGTCTTGGTCCGGGCCCGACTGCCATCGGACCGGCCCAGATGTCCCCAGACCATAACGATGTTGGACGTCAAGGGACTTGACCGCCCACTGTTGCACTATCTTCACATCATGTCCACGCCACCCGAGCCTTCGCAGCAGCCCGAGCAGCAGCCAGGGGCACCGGCACAGCCCACGGCGTATCCCTACCCCGATCCGCAGTCTCCGAGCCCGGGCGCTCCGGGGAGCTTCCCTCCGCCGGCGCCCCCGCCCATGCCGGGCCCGCAGAACTTGTACGGTCAGCCCACCCTGGTGGGCCGGCCCCAGCCGGGCAATCCGTACGTCGCGCAGGGGCCGTACGGCCCGGTGGCCGCCCCGCAGGCGGGCGGTGGTGGTCGCGGTGCCGGACGAGCGGTGCTGTGGGCCGTCGTCGGCGCGCTGGCCGCGTCGGCCGCGTGGGCGGCGGGCGTCTTCGTGATCGGCGGCAGGGACGCGGCGGAACTGCGCGGCTACACCGCCCCGTCGAACCTCTGCTCCGACGCCGACTACTCGTCCTTCAAGGACGAGTACCCGCAGGAGGACGGCTCCCCGAGCCACAACTCCCTCAAGGACGGTGCCCTCGACGAGAGTTACTGCAGCATCGGTCTGAAGAAGACCGGTTCGAGCTACGCGGACGCGTACCTCACCATCCAGGTGGACCTGCACAAGAAGACCGACCCCGGGCCCGAGTTCACGGCCACGTGGAAGAACTACCGCAAGAGCCACTCGGGTTACGACGTGGAGACCGTGCGGGACATCGGCGACGAGGCCTACCTGGTCACCCAGGACACCACCAGCGGCTCCTCCGGCAGCTCCGCGACCGGCTCCCGCTACGCCACGCTGGCCGTGCGGGACGGCTGGATGACCTACACCATGAGCTACAGCGCCTACCTCTCCACGTACGACCAGGACAAGAACCCGCCACAGCTCGACGAGGTGTCCGACTGGCTGAGGGCGGACACGAAGGCCACGCTGGACCAGCTCGACGACTGACGGACGTCAGGACGTCAGTAACCGCTCCCGAGGGTCTGGGTCGTGTAGGCGCATTCCGTGTAGATGTAGCCGGAGCGGAGCTTGGCGGTGTCCGAGGCGGGCGTCGCGGTGCTGTCGCCCTGCGGCTTGTGCAGGAAGTACGTGGTACCGGTCGGCAGACTGATCGTTCGCTGCGGGTAGTGCTTGCCGCTGTCGCTGCAGGGCTTGAATCCGATCAGCACCGAACTGGCGAAGGAATAGGCCTTGCAGCTGCCGCACGCCTTGAGCTTGAAGCTGCCGGTGACCGGGCCTGTGTAGTAGACCGTGATGGGGTCGGGGCTGTCGTTCTTGACCGTGACGGAGATGCTGCCGCCGGAGGCGGTGGTGGGCAGCCGCTTGCCGGCGGCCGGGATCGTCTGGGCGACCTCGGCGGCGATGGATATCTTCTTGGCGCGGTCCCGGTTCTTGTCGTGCTTGTTGCCGGCGACGAACTCGTCCATCGTCTTCTGCGCCGCGTCGAAGTCGCCGTCCTTGTACTGGTCGACCCCGCAGGCGTACTCCCCCGAATCGGCGCTCCGGTCAGCCCGGTCGGCGGTCTTCTTCAGGCCGTCGGCCGCGTCGCCCGCGCTCCCCGAGAGGTCGGTTATCCGGGTGTTCAGGCCGCGCAACTTCTCGACGGCCGCGCAGGGGTCGGCACCGCGCAGGCCCTTCTCGGTCCTGGCGACCGTGGAGTCGACGGCGGGCGCGACCTTCGTCGACTGCTCGGACCGGGGGAAAGTGCTCAGCAGTTCACCGAAGTTCGTGACCCAGTCCGCTTCACCGGCCGACAGGCTGCCCGATCCGCACTCGTACAGCGAGGTGGCCAGCCGGTCGTCGGGCCACCGTGTCAGCGCGCCGAGTTCCTCCCTCGGCATGGTGCGGGGCACCGTGCGCAGATACTTCAGCGGCTCGATCGCGTCGCAGTAGTCCTTGTGACCGTAGGCGGCGCCGACCGTCCTGTAGTAGGACTTCATGCTGTCGGTGACACGGTCTGCCGCGCGGGAGCCGGAGTGGTGGGTCGCGAGGTCCTCGTAGACGTCCAGGGCCGTGCGGTAGTCGGACTTCGCGGACTCGAACGACCGCCGGCCGCCCTCCGCCACCAGCTGGTCGGCCTTTTCGAGGCGGTCGAGGAGCTGGCGCTCGACGGCTTCGTCGCGGGCGTGGTCGTACAGCACCGTGCCGCCGACCGGTACGGCGAGGAGAAGCACTCCCAGCAGGAACGCGAGGGGCGGTCTGCCGGGCCAGGTCAATCCGGTGCGCAGTCCGGCGACCGCGCCGTGGACGGCTGCCAGCACCAGGAACAGGACGTAGAGCACGATCGCGGGCGTGGGGACACCGTCGGCGTCCGCGGGCAGGGCGACGAAGAGCAGTACGGCCGTCGCCACCCAGCACACGGCCATCAGGAGCCATCGGCGCACGAGCGCGTACCCCAGGCCGAGGCCGCTCAGGTTGAGCAGGGCGACCGCGGCCGCCCGCAGGCCGTTCGGCGGCGCGGGCGGCGGACTCGACGGCATGGGCGGCGGACTCGGCGGCATGGGCGGCACGGCAAATCCACCATTGGGACCGTACAGACCACCGGACATGATGGCTCCCCCCGTCAACATGGCCCACATGTCTGTGATTTGGCAGTGTACGGCCAATAGTCCGATCTGGACAGAGGTGTCGGCCGCGGTGTTCGCCGTCTTCGCGTGTCAGCCGCCCAGTGCCGCCAGGACCACCGCCTTGGCCTCCTCCTGCACCTGGGCGAGATGGCCGCGCCCGAGGAACGACTCGGCGTAGATCTTGTAGACGTCCTCGGTACCCGAAGGACGCGCCGCGAACCAGGCGTTGGCGGTGGTCACCTTGATGCCGCCGATCGGGGCGCCGTTGCCCGGAGCCTCGGTGAGGACGGCGGTGACCCCTTCGCCCGCCAGGGTCCGCGCGGTGACCTGTGCCGGGGAGAGCTTCGCGAGGAGGGCCTTCTCCTCTCGGGAGGCCGGTGCGTCGACGCGCGCGTACGCGGGTTCGCCGAAGCGGGCGGTGAGTCCGGCGTAGTGCTCGGACGGCGTCCGGTCGGTGACGGCCGTGATCTCCGACGCGAGGAGGGCCAGGAGGATGCCGTCCTTGTCCGTCGTCCACACCGAGCCGTCCCGCCGCAGGAACGACGCGCCGGCCGACTCCTCACCGCCGAACCCGAGCGATCCGTCGAGCAGTCCGTCCACGAACCACTTGAATCCCACGGGCACTTCGACCAGTTCACGGCGGAGGTCGGCGGCGACGCGGTCGATCATGGAGGACGACACCAGGGTCTTGCCGATCCCCGTGCCGGAGGGCCACTGATCGCGGTGGCCGTAGAGGTAGGAGATGGCTACGGCGAGATAGTGGTTCGGGTTCATGAGACCCGCGTCCGGCGTGACGATGCCGTGGCGGTCGGCGTCGGCGTCGTTGCCCGTGGCGATGCGGAAGCGGTCGCGCTGCTCGATGAGCGCGGCCATCGCGTACGGCGACGAGCAGTCCATCCGGATCCGGCCGTCCCAGTCCAGCGTCATGAACCGCCAGGTCGGGTCGGTGTACGGGTTGACCACCGTCAGGTCGATCCCGTGCTGTTCGGCGATACGGCCCCAGTAGGCGACGGAGGCCCCGCCCAGCGGGTCGGCGCCGATCCGCACACCGGCCGTCCGGATAGCGTCGATGTCCAGCACGCTCGGCAGGTCGGAGACATACGTGCCCAGGAAGTCGTACCGCTGGGTCGTGGGTGCGGCGAGCGCGCGCGCGTACGTGATCCGCCGTACGTCCTTGAGTCCGCCGGCGATGATCTGGTTGGCCCGGTCCTGGATCCAGGAGGTCGCCTCGGAGGCGGCCGGGCCGCCGCTCGGCGGGTTGTACTTGAAGCCGCCGTCGGCGGGCGGGTTGTGGGACGGGGTGACCACGACACCGTCCGCGAGGCCCGTGCTGCGGCCCCGGTTGTGCGTGAGGATGGCGTGCGAGACCGCCGGTGTGGGGGTGTAGCCGTCCTCGCTGTCGATGAGCACGGTCACGTCGTTGGCGGCGAACACCTCCAGGGCGGTGACCTTCGCGGGTTCCGACAGCGCATGGGTGTCGGCTCCCAGGAAGAGGGGCCCGTCGACGCCCTGGCTGTCGCGGTACTCGCAGATGGCCTGGCTGGTGGCGGCGATGTGGTCCTCGTTGAACGCGCTCGCCAGCGACGATCCGCGGTGTCCTGAGGTACCGAACGCCACCCGCTGCGCCGGCTCGCCCGGGTCGGGGCGCAGTGCGTAGTACGCCGTGACCAGCCGGGCCACGTCGACAAGGTCCTCGGGACCGGCCGGCTTGCCCGCTCGCTCGTGCGGCATGGGTCCGTTCCTCCGCATCGGTTGATCCATCGATCGACGTCTCATCATTCCCCTTCACGGCCCGGGAACGCGAGTACGCCGCTCGCGGCATGCTCGCCGTCGCCGTCGAGGGCGTCGGGATCCTTCAACGCGACGCGGGTGGGAGGGCGGAGTCGGTGGATCCCGGTGGCGGCGAGCCGTCGTCCCCCCTGCCGCCGGGTGTCGAGCCGCGGACCGCGAGGAGTGCGGCGCCGAGGTCCGCGGCCGTGCGCGGGTCGGACAGGGCGCGACCGGTCAGCTCCTCGACGCGGCGCAGCCGGTAGCGGACGGTGTTGGGGTGCACGAAGAGGCTGCGGGCCGCATCACCGGCGGAGCCGGCCGCGGCGAACCAGTGCTCCAGCGTCTCCAGCAGGCGGGCCCGTTCCGGGGCCGGGAGATCGAGGACGGGTTTGAGGGTGACCGTGACCAGGTGAGCCGCTTCCGCCGGGGCGGCCGCGACGAGCATGGCCAAGGGGTTGTCGTCGAAGCGCGCGACACCGGGACCGGTGCCGGGAAGGCTGGCCAGGGCCAGCCGGGCGAAGCGCAGGGCCTGTGGGGTGTCGCGCAGCGAGTGGAAGCCGGGGCTGATGCCCACGCGGGCATGGGCGCGGCGCAGGATGCGCAGACCGGTGTTCTCCGCCGTCGGCGTGGTCAGGGCGACCAGGCCGATCTGCTGGTCGGGCAACAGCCGCCAGGCGGAGGGGAGGTGCGCCTGGCGCAGCGCGGTCTCGATGCCGGCCAGCGGTTCCGTGCCGGGTGCCGCGGACTCGGCGGCGACCACGGCGTAGGGTCCCCGCTCGGGCATGCCCAGCTCACGGGCCGCCTCCCACAGGGTGGTGCGGTCGGCGATGGCGCCGGTGAAGAGCGCCTCCACCAGTGCGGAGCGCCGGGCCTCGCGTTGCAGGGACAGTTCGGCGGAGGTCTCCCGATGGGCCTCCGCCACGGCCTCGGCGTAGAGGCCGAAGAGCGACCAGATCTCGGCGGAGCCGGCCACCAGCTCGGCGTCCGAGACCTCCGGATGGGTACGTGCCTCCTTGAGGATCTCCGACCACAGGAACTCGAAGCCGATCCGGTAGGCGTGCAAGGTGTCGGCGAGCGGCATGCCGTGCTCGGCGCGGATGCGGCCGGTGTCGCGGGCGGGGCCGGGGTCCTGGGGGGCGGCGCGGTGGAAGTGCCTCAGCACCAGGTCGGCGTTGGCCGTGCACGAACGGCGCAGTGAGTCGAAGGGGATGAGCGACTCGTCGCGGTAGGCCTTGACGTCCGAGCGGATGCGCGCCGCCAGCCGCTCGCCCAGTTCCGAACGCCGTGCGTGGATCGCCGCGGCCACACCCGAGAGGTCCATCGACGCAGTGTAACGCCCTGTTTTTGTTCCCAGGAACAACGCGGGGACCTGGAAGCTGTCGCCCCTCCCATAGGTCGTCGACGTCGGCGGCAGCACCATGTCGTGAACGTGAACGGCGGATTTCGACGGCGACATTCGTGGAGGCGGGGCATGCCCAATCTGGCGGAGTTCTTGGTGGAGACGGCGGCGCGGCAGCCGGAGCGTCCCGCGCTGCGTCTGGGCACGCAGGTCGCCACGTATGCCGAGCTGGACGAGCGCAGCGCCCGCGCCGCGGCACTGCTGCGGGCCGAGGGCGTGCGGCCCGGCGACCGGGTGGCCCTGATGCTGCCGAACGTCCCCGAGTTCGTCGTGCTGTACTACGGCGCGCTGCGCGCCGGGGCGATCGTCGTGCCGATGAACCCGCTGCTGAAGACGCGGGAGACCGAGTACCACCTGAACGACTCCGGGGCGGCCCTGCTGTTCGAGTGGCACCAGGCGCCCGGCGAGGGCGCTCAGGGGGCGGCCGCCGCCGGGGTGCGGCACATCGCGGTGGAGCCCTCCGCCTTCGCCGGCCTGCTGGCCGGTCATGAGCCGCTGGCCGAGGTGACGGAGACGGCCGGTGACGACGTGGCCGTGCTGCTGTACACCTCCGGCACGACGGGACGCCCCAAGGGCGCCTCGCTCACCCACGCCAGCCTGCGGCACAACACCGAGGTCAACGCCGTCCACGTGCAGCGCATGACCTCCGAGGACGTGGTGGTGGGCTGTCTGCCGCTGTTCCACATCTTCGGCCAGATCTGCACGATGAGCGTGGCGGTCCGCAGCGGGGCCTCGCTCACCCTGATCCCGCGTTTCGACCCGCAGACCGTGCTGGACGCCATCGCCCGCGACCGGGCCACGGTCTTCGAGGGTGTGCCGACGATGTACGCGGCGCTGCTGCACCATCCGGCGGAGGCGGACGTGTCGACGCTGCGGATGTGCGTCTCCGGCGGAGCCTCGCTCCCCGTGGAGGTGCTGCACGGGTTCGAGAAGCGCTTCGGCTGCATGGTGCTCGAGGGCTTCGGCATGTCGGAGACGAGCCCGGTGGTCTCCTTCAACCACCCCGACCGGCCGCGCAAGCCCGGGTCGGTCGGCACCCCGATCCGGGATGTGGAGGTCCGGCTGCTGGACGAGAAGGGCCAGGACGTGGGCCCCGGCGAGGTCGGTGAACTGGCCGTGCGCGGTCCCAACCTGATGAAGGGTTACTGGAACCTGCCCGAGGAGACCGCGGCCGCGATCCCGGACGGCTGGCTCCGGAGCGGCGACCTGGCCCGGCGGGACGAGGACGGCTACCTGTACATCGTCGACCGCAAGAAGGACATGATCATCCGCGGTGGCTACAACGTCTACCCGCGTGAGATCGAGGAGGTGCTGCACGAGCACCCGGCCGTCGCGCTGGCGGCCGTGCTGGGCGTGCCGCACGAGCACCTCGGCGAGGAGGTCGCGGCCGCGGTGGTCCTGCGCCAGGGCGCCGAGGCCACGCCCGAGCAGCTACGGGAGTTCGTCAAGGACCGGGTCGCGGCCTACAAGTATCCGCGCGCGGTCTGGCTCGTGGACGCCCTGCCGACGGGACCCAGCGGCAAGATCCTCAAGCGGGAGATCAGCGCGCCCGCGGGGTGAGGGCCGCGCCGAAGCCCGGACGGAACCCCCGCCGCCGGTCCGTCGGGACGGGGGTTCCCGGCGAACTCGGGGGCCCGCCGGCCGGAGCCGTTCACCGCGCTCCGCTCCTGCCCCGCCCCTCGTCGTCGTCCGTCGGCGCACGGCCGGGCGGGGCATCGCCCGCGGTGAGATGTTCGAGGACCTCGGCCAGTTCCTGACAGGCCTGCTCCACGGACAGCCTGATGTTGCGCTGCTCGGCGATCACGGCCGACAGCAGCAGTGCGGTCAGCGCCATCGAGCCGTTGAAGGCCTGCAGCTTGATCATCACCTCGACGGGGGTCAGCCGCTCGAACGGTCCGTTGTGGTCCGTCGCCGCGACCGTGGCCAGGACGCACGCGAGGAGGGCGCACGGCATGCTGCCCGCGAGCCGGAAGCGCAGCGCCGCCCAGATGAGGAGCGGGTAGACGAGGAACAGCAGGCTGACGCTGCTGCGCGTGGCAAGGGGTACGAGGCCGCCGGCGACAAGAGTCAAGGCCAGGGCCTCCTTCCACCGCGACAGCCCCGGAGGCCCGCGGACCGTATACAGCATCAGCAGGATCGGGGTGACGATCAGGACGCCCATCGCGTCACCCACCCACCACGCGAGCCAGACGTACCCGACACTGTGCACGGCGAGCTTGCCCACCAGGACGAGGGAGGTGACGCCGACGGTCGCGCTGAGCAGCATGGCGGTCAGCGCTGCGAGGAACACGAGCGCGAGGCCGTCCCGCAGGCGGCTGAGGTCGGTCCGGAAGCCGACCCGGCGCAGCATGAGGTACGCGCACAGGGGCGCGAGGGTGCTGCCGGCGGTGGTGCCGATCGCGTCGGGGCCGAGCGGGCCGACGGTCGCGGTGACGAGGAAGGCGCCGAGCGCGATGCCTGGCCAGGAGCCGGGCCCGAGGATCAGGAAACAGGCGACCGCGAAGCCGGTGGGCGGCCAGATGGGGCTCACCACGGCTTCCTCGACGGCGAGATGGCGCAGGAGTCCGAGCCGCCCTGCCGCGAAGTAGCAGGCGGCGACGGCCAGCGCCTGGAGGGCGCGGACGGCCGCTCGGCGCAGATCCGGGGTACCCGCCACAGCAGCCATCAGACACCGGTGCCGCGCCAACGGCGAGGCGAGGGACCTGGCGGCCGACCCTGGGGCCTGTCCGGCGGATCAGGTCGGCTCCCGGCAACGGCACCTCATCGGCGCGGCTGAGCGGGGTCATGGGGGTCCCCCTGTTCGGGCGAAGCCGAGAACTCGGGGGAGACGGCAACCGACGACGACGCCGCAGACCGGCGTGCCAGCCCCCGCGACGCCGGCTTGATCCGCCGGACAGACCCTAGGGCCTGTCCGGCGGATCAAGTCGCAGGAAAGCAGCGGCGCCTCATCAACCCAGGTGAGCGGGGCCTGGTGCGTCCAGCTGCAAGGCGGAGGAGGGCGTCGACGCGGTGGGGGTCCCCCCGCGCGAGCGCAGCCGAGCGTGGGGGAGTCGGCAACCGACGACAACGCCGCAGATGGGCGTGCCAGGCCCCGCGTCTGCGGCATGATCCGCCGGACAGACCCTAGGGCTCGAGGTCGGGCCCGTCGTGGCCCACGACCAGCACGGCCGCGTCGTCCTCGTGTCCCACGAGGCCGGCGCCCTTGATCACGGCGGCGGCGAGCGACTCCGCGCCCAGGCCCGCGACAGCCGCGATGCCGGCCAGCCGCACCACATGGTCGAGCCCGTCGTCGATGCTCAGCGAGGGCCCCTCCACGACACCGTCGGTGAGGAGGATGACGACCCCGCCCGTGGTGAGGCGGAACCGCGTCACCGGGTATTCCATCCCCTTCTGGATACCGAGAGGCGGTCCCCCTTCGTCCTCGGCCAGGCCGGACTTTCCGTCCGCCGTGGCCCAGACGAAGGGTATGTGGCCGGCCCGTGCGCTCTCCAGCACTCCGGTGGACGGGTCGAGGCGCACAAAGGTGCAGGTGGCGAAGAGGTCACTGCCGAGGGACAGGAGCAGGTCGTTGGTGCGGGTGAGGAGCTCGCCCGGCTCGCTCGTGACGGAGGCGAGGGCACGCAGCCCCACCCGGACCTGGCCCATCAAGGCGGCTGCCTCGATGTTGTGGCCCTGGACGTCCCCGATGGACAGCCCGATACGGCCGTCGGGCATGGCGAAGGCGTCGTACCAGTCGCCGCCCACGTTCAGGCCGTAACAGGCGGGCGCGTACTGGACGGCCAGGTGGCATCGGGGGGCCTCGGGCAGATCCCGGGGCAGCATCCCGCGCTGCAGGGCGATGGCCAGCTCGACCTGGGAGCGCTGGAGCTCCGCACGCTCGCGCGCCTGTGCGGTGAGCGACCGGAGTCTGACCAGCAGCTCGTCTCCGTCGTCCGTCGACCGCTTGCGGGGCATCGATCACTCCGGCGAGGCAGTAGCCCTTTCTACATAAACCCCTAGATTTTATCTTTATGTGCCCATAACGAGCGGCCGCACCGGGGCAGCCCGCCCCGACAGTTAAACGAACACACGTTCCACACGCTTTCGGCGCGGCCGCTCAGCGCCGACCGGATGCCGCCCCGTCGGAGTCCGCCCGGTGCGAGGTGCGCAGCGTCCCGACCGTCTTCAGCAGCCGGTCGGCCGGATCCCGCAGCCGCGGATGGGCCAGGACCGTGTTCCGCAGACCGCGCACGGGCCTGCGCCACAGCCGGTAGCCCGCCGCCACCGGATGGGGCCGGGCCGCGAACCCCTCCCCCACGCGCAGCTCGCGGGTCTTGAGCCAGTCCTTGTACTCCTTGTCGCCCCGCCCCAGGTCCACCAGGGTCACCCCGTTCCGGCCCGCCGCCTCGGCCGTCCGGAGGTGCATCATCAACCCGGGCGAGTAGTACCGGAGTTCGGGGTCGTACGCGGTGAACCAGGCCGCGAGCACCGCGCTCGAACGCGGTCCGAAGTGCGCGGCGACCGGCCGGTCCCCGGCGTACAGAACGGAGAGCACGCCCGTGAAGTGCTCCTCGCGGACATGGAACAGATGGTCCACCACGTCGACGATCCACGGCCTCGCGAACCGGTCCATGCGTCCCGTCCTGCGGTACTGGGCGGACTTCCACCGCATCAGCGTGCGCAGCATCCGCGGGTCGCGTTCGTCGAAGACGAACCGCACCTCGCCCACGTCGCGCCCGAGGCGGCGTTCCTTCTTCAACGTCGTCTTGGCCAGCCCCGGGTACGAGCCGCGCAGCCACTCCGGGTAGCCGCCGTCGCCGGGCTTCACGTCGATCACCGGCGAGGCGAACAGCCCGGTGACATGTTCCGCGAACGGTCTCTGCTCCTCGACGAGGTGGTCGAACTCGAATATGGACAGCCGGCAGGCCCGCAGCAACTCCTGGGCGTCCCAGGTGACTCCGGGGCGGTGCACAAGGGCCTGGCAGTCGGAGAGGCCGAGGCCGATCGCCCGGCCGACGCCCAAGGCGTCGCGTTCGTACGGGAAGAAGCCGACGGGCTCACCCTCCTCGCGCAGGATCGCCACTCTCGCCCCGGCGCGATGTCTGCCGATGCCGATCGCGAACTCCGGTGCCAGAAACGGGTTGGCGTATTCCGGTGACTCGTCCATCGCCCGGTGCCAGGCCCGGCGCAGCGGCTCCGTCAGCTCACCCGGTCTGTGGATCGTGATGTCCACCTCAGATCAACCGCCCTTCCGCGGAGGCCGCGTGCGACGTGCCGGTGGCGGCACAGGCCGGTCGGGCATGTGGAACATGGCTCATGGATCGCATGGGCGATCGCTCCCCCCTATGACGCGATGTCCGCGTCCTGCCACTTCTTTGTATATCTGCTGATCCACGCGGTGTACGCGCTCGTTGCGCGGCCGACGCCCGGGATTCCGGATTGCGGAGCAAGGCTCAAACGTCGCGAAACAGTACGCACGCTGTCAAGGGTGCCTCCCGCATCGGGAGATTGCAGGGCGAATGACCGGGACCGTGAGGCCGCCCGGCACGGGCGCAGGAGCGCGCGTCAGGCCGTGGAGCGTGTCGAGAGCGCCCGGCTGAAGGGTGTGGTGGGGCGCTCCAGTCGTTCGCCGTCCACCACGACGTCCACGGCTTCGTCGTAGAAGGCCAGGAGCCCCTTGACCGCGGCCACCGCCGCAAGGGGCTCCGGGTAGCTCCAGACGACATTGGGCGGGACGTCGCCCTCGCCGCGCCAGGACCAGTACTCGGCGGTGCCCTTGTAGGGGCAGGCGCTGGCGTGGTCGGTGGGGACGAACAGGCCGAGGCGGACATCCTCGCGCGGGATGTAGTAGCGGGTCGGCAGGCCCGTCTCGAAGAGCAGCACCGGGCGGTGGGTGTCGGCCACGACCGTGCCGCCGATCTCGACCACGACGTGGCGGCTGCTCGGCAGGGCGTCCACCCGTTTGTGCGGGTCGCGCGGGTGCACGAAGATCTCTTCCTCCTCCTCGTACCAGTGGTCGAGACCGCGGCCGGTGCGCCGGAACCATTCGAAGGCGATGTGGCCGGCCAGGTCGTCCGCGGGGAAGGTCCAGGCCGCGTTCTCCAGCAGCTCGCCGTCGGCTTCGAGGTCGTAGAAGATCCGCGATCCCGTGTGGGCGCCGGTCGGCGGGTTCTTCGCCGGGCGCAGCAGGTCCTCGCGGACCTCCTCACGCGGGAACGCGTACATCGGTACGGGCACGCCGGGCTCCCAGACGAGGACGGGGTGCCTGCTGTCCACCACGGTGATGTCGCCCTTGCGACCGCGCACCCAGCGGCCGCTGGGCTCCCAGAGGAGGCCTTCGGAAGTGGCGCCTGCGGATACCGTGGTGCGGAGTGTGGTCATGTCCCCTTCTCCCTTCCGGTGGTTCAGTAACGCCCGCGACCGCGGTCGGCGTTCCCACCCAGGGGACACCCATTGGAATCCCTATGCCAGACATTGGATTCCTCATTGGAAAGCTATGGCAGGCGGACATACCTTCGAGGACGTTCGCCACACTGACGATCCAGATGATCCAGATGATCCACAGGGAGAAACAGCATGTCGAAGATCCTTTTCGTGATGACCGGCGTCGACCACTGGACGCTCGCCGACGGCACCCGGCACCCCTCGGGCTTCTGGGCCGAGGAGGCCGTCGCCCCGTACCGGGCGTTCAAGGCCGCCGGCCATGAGGTCGTCGTCGCCACGCCCGGTGGCGTGGTCCCCACCGTGGACAAGGGCAGCCTGGCTCCGGAGGTCAACGGCGGCCGGCAGGGCGCCGACGAGATCGCCGAAGGGCTCTCCGCGATGACGGAGCTGGAGCACCCGATCACGCTGGAGGACGTCGACCTCGCCGAGTACGCGGCCGTCTTCTACCCCGGCGGCCACGGCCCGATGGAGGACCTCGCCGTCGACGCCGCCTCGGGCCGGCTGCTCATCGACGCCCTCGACTCGGGCAGGCCGCTCGCCGTCGTCTGCCACGGACCGGCCGCGCTCCTGGCCGCCGTCCACGAGGACGGCTCCAACGCCTTCGCGGGATACGAGGTGGCCGCGTTCACCAACGCCGAGGAGACGCAGGCCGGCCTGGCCGACAAGGCGAAGTGGCTCCTGGAGACCCGGCTGGTCGAGGCCGGCGTGAACGTCCGGGCGGGCGAGCCCTGGGCGCCGAACGTGGTCGTCGACCGCAACCTCGTCACCGGCCAGAACCCGTCCTCGTCCGCCCCGCTCGCGGCCGAGGTCCTCAAGAAGCTGGCCTGAGCCCCAGCGTACGGCCCGGCCTTTTGTCACTGCCGTGTCACAGGTGATCCACAGCGGAAACCCAGCAACCTGAGGACATGTCTCCATCGACGAGTGCCGGCGAAGGGCCGGCCCGTGCAATCCGATATCGGGGGGCGACATGCAGTACGAAAAGGGTTTCCGCAGAACGGCGATGGCCATGGCCGCCGTGTCAGCCGCGCTGGTGGTGACCGCGTGCCAGCCGGGCGGTGACGAACCGGCCGCCGAGTCGCCGTCGCAGACGCCGAGCACGGCGTCCGCCACGACGACGCCAGGCCATCCGAGCGTGAAGCCTTCCGGCCCGGGCACGCCGAAGGCCTCCGCCACGAGCGCCTCCACCGCGGACACCGGATCCGGGTCGTCGGGCAAGGCTGCGAAGACCTGCGCACCGACCGCCCTGAAGGCGACCGCCCGGCAGGCGGCCGTTCGCCCCGACGGCACGGGGATCGGGGCGGCGGTGGTCGAGTTCACCAACGTCTCCGCGCAGCCTTGTGTCCTCCAGGGGCATCCGACGGTGGCCGGGGCGGGCAACGGTGCCCCGCAGCACAACAGCCCGCTGGCGGTGACCCCCACGGGCACGGCCTCGCCGGTGACCGTGACGCCGGGCGCCAAGGCATGGGTGAAGCTGACGTTCGTGCAGGTACAGGGCGAGGCCGACGGCTACTGCGAGTCCGGTGCGAAGCCGGTCGTGTATCCGACGATGGTGATCGGCCTGCCGGGCTCCGGGGCCCAGCAAGTCGCCCTGGACGACGGCCAGTTCGCCGAGTGCGACAACAAGGTCACCGTCAACGCGGTGTCGGCGGCGAAGCCGTCCTGAGCCCGGACCGTCAGGCGCCGCGCCCGGCGAAGGCGCCGTCGGCGGCGAAGGCCAGCGCGGCGAAGCGTTCGCCGATACGGCGATGGGTGGCGGCGTCCGGGTGGAGTTCGTCGGGCAGCGGCAGCTCGGCCGAGTCGGCCGGGCCGTACAGGTCACGGCCGTCGAGGTAATGGAGATTCGGGTCCTCGGCCGCCCGCTTCTCCACGATCCGGGCCAGCTCGTCCCGGATGACGCCGAGCGTCAGCTTCCCGCTCGCGCGCTCCGCCGGATCACCGGCGGCCAGGAACCGCAGCTGTCCGGCGGCCAGACGGCTGAAGTCCGGGACGCTGGGGCGGGGGGTGTCCTCGTGGATGGGGCACAGGATCGGCGAGACGACGAGCAGGGGTGCGACGGGGTGCCCCTCCCGGACCGTGTCCAGGAAGCCGTGGACGGCCGGAGTGAAGGCCCGCAGGCGCATCAGATCGGTGTTGACCAGGTTGATGCCGATCTTGATGCTGATCAGACCGGCAGGGGTGTCCCGCATCGCACGGGCGGTGAAGGGGTCGAGCAGAGCGCTGCCGCCCATGCCCAGGTTGATCAGTTCCACGCCGCCGAGGCGGGCGGCGAGTGCGGGCCACGTGGTGGTGGGGCTCTCGGCGTCCGAGCCGTGGCTGATCGAACTGCCGTGGTGCAGCCACACTGTGCGGCCGCGGTCGGGCACGGGCTCCACGGGGGCGTCGGTGCGCAGGGCGACGAGTTCGGTGGCCTCGTTGTGCGGCAGCCATATCTCGACGTCCTTCACACCGTCGCACAAACCGGTGAAGCGGAGGGTGCCGCTCGGGCCGGGCCGGTGTTCGGCGGTCCCGGTGGTCAGGTCGATGGTCAGGGTGTTGCCACCGGTCACGACGGCCCGGCCGGCCGGGCTGCCGTCGACGATCAGGTCGTAGACGCCGTCCGGTCGGGGCGGGGCGCCCACGTAGACCCGCTTGGTGGGCAGGGTGTCGAGTTCGACGGCGGTGGCGCGGGTACGGAAGACCAGCCGTACGCCGGAGGGCTGGGCCTCCGCCATGGCGAGCTGTCCGTCGGTGTTCTGGGCACGGGCGCAGGCGGGCAGCCGGTGCGGCAGCAGCCCGTGCGCGGTGCGCTCCGCGTCGAGGGCGCCACGCAGCAGGTTCGCGGTGATGGGCGTGGTGATCCAGCCGCCCCGGGTGGTGTGCATTGCCCCGCCTGTTCCTGTGGACGTGTACGGACTTACGGGTGGTTCGGGTCAGGGCGCGGGCCAGTTCCGCAGCAGGGCGTCGAGGGCGTCCACGATCCGCGTCCAGGTTTCCTGCGAGTCGGGGGCGCTGTGGCTGAACCCTCCCCCCATTTCCAGGCTGACGTAGCCGTGGAAGACGCTGCCCAGCAACCGGACCGCGTGGGTCTGGTCCGGCTCCGTCAGGTCGTAGCCGCGCAGGATCGCCCGTGTCATCTGTGCGTGTCTCACGCCGGCGCTCGCGGCCGCCGTCTCCGGGTCGAGCCTGAGCTGGGCCGCGGCATAACGGCCGGGATGCTCCCGGGCGTAGTCGCGGTACACGTTCGCGAACGCGGCCAGGGCGTCCTTGCCCGCCCGGCCGGCCAGCGCGTCGGCGGCCCGGTCGGCGAGTTCCTCCAGGGCGAGCAGGGCGATCCTGGTCCTGAGGTCCTGGGAGTTCTTCACATGCGAGTAGAGGCTCGCGACCTTGACGTCGAACCGCCTGGCGAGCGCCGACACGGTCACCTGGTCGAAGCCGACCTCGTCGGCCAGTTCCGCTCCCGCCCTTGCCAGGCGTTCCGGGGTCAGTCCTGCGCGCGCCATAACCTTCCTCCCATTGAGCCGAGAGGATTATGCATTTGCCTAAAGGCCTTAGGCAAATTCCGGTACACCTCTCGCCCGCCCGGGGCGCCGAACGCCCCGGGCGTCGAGGAACAGGGGCTAACCGAGGCGGGAGACCTGGTAGTGGCCGATGCGCCAGCCCTCCTCCGTGCGCTTGAGCAGCACGCCGAGGTTGACGTTGACGGCGGGTCGGTCGGTGAACGAAAAGTCGACCTCCAGATAGCCGAGCACGAGGTCGTCGGCGAGGCGCCTGGTCTCGAGGATGCGGTACTCGGCCGTCAGTCCGATGGGCTGGGAGTCGTAGTAGGCGGCGACTCCCGGCCGCCCCACGGTGTACGGGCGCAGCCCCTGGAAGATCGCGTCTTCGGTGAACCGGGCGGCGACCAGCTCCGGTTCGTGGCCGTCGACGCCTGCTTTCCACTGGTCGAGGACACCGCGCAGAATCGCTTCGCTGTCCGTGGTGCCGTTCATCGGGGTTCTCCTCCTGGTCGTGTCGTCGGGCCGTGACGGTGGCTTTCCGGCCTCCGTCACGAACGGGGTCCCGCGGATCAGTGGCCGGCGCTCATGCCTCCGTCGACGTGGAGGATCTCGCCGGTGACGAAGGGGGCGTTCTCCAGGTAGACGACCGCGTCGACGACGTCACCGGGCTCACCCATCCGGCCGACCGGGTGCAGGCCCGCGAGGGCCTCGTGGGCCTCCTCGGGATGCATGGGCGTCTTGATCGTGCCGGGCGAGACGGCGTTGACGCGGATGCCGCGCATGGCGTACTCGATCGCGAGGGACTTGGTCGCGGACTGCAGACCGCCCTTGGTCAACGAGGCCAGGACGGAGGGAACTCGGGAGTCGGCGTTGTCGACCAGACTGGTGGTGATGTTGACGATGTGGCCGCCGCCCTGGGCGAGCATGCGCGGCAGGGCCTGCTGGGTGATGCGGAAGAAGCCGGCGAGGTTGATTCCGGTCACGGCCGCGTAGTCGTCCTCGGTGTAGTCGGTGAACGGCTTGGCGACGAAGATCCCCGCATTGTTGACCAGCGTGTCGATACGGCCGAACCGCTCGACGGCCGCCGCCACGACGCGCTCGGCGGTGGCGGGGTCGGCGATGTCGCCCTGGACGGTCACGATGCCGGCGTCGTCGGCGGGAGCGATGGTGCGCGAGGTGGCGACCACCGCGTGGCCGAGCTTGCGGTAGGCGTCGACGAGGCCGGCGCCGATGCCCTGGGACGCGCCGGTGATGACGGCGACCTTCTGGCCTTGAGTACTCATGGTGTTCTCCTCGCGGAACAAACGGAAGAAGGGGCGATTCCCGACCGAGCTAACCGACCGGTCGACTATTTGACCGTAGGTCGCCGCCCGGGAGAGGTCAAAGCCCGGGACGCCCCGGCTCGGGACCGGTTTCCTCCCAGCTGGTAGGCGCGGCCTCCCAGCGCAGGTCAGCGGGGTGAACGGTAGGGATCGCCGGCCGGCAGCCAGGCGCCGGGACCATGGATCCCGAAGTCGCCGCCGGCGCACAGGGCGTCGATGACGGCGAGGACCGCGGCGCGGACCTCACCTCGGCGCCACACCAGGGACCAGGTCCAGTGGATCTCCGGCTCGGTGACCGGGCGGCGGACGAGGTCCGGTGGGAGCGGAGCGGTCTGGCCCTTGGGCGAGTTGACGACAGGTCGGCCGCTGCGGCGGACGTGGTCGAAGAAGGCCGGGCCGGTGATGCCCCCGTCGGAGATGTGGACCGCGTGGGCCCCGGTGTCCCGGGCCAGCTCTTCGGCGTAGACGTTCCAGGACGACCAGGAGGTGGTGTCGGCGTCGAGGAGGACGTCGGTGTCCCGGGCGGGCACGTCAGCGGTGTCGTCGCCGGTGGCGACGGCGTGCAGCCGGTCGGCGCCGACGAGCCGGGCGCACAGGCCGTGCCGCTCCAGATCTTCCGTGCGCACCCAGCACACCGCCAGGTCCAGGCTGCCGTCGGCCACCCGGGCGGCCTGGGTGTGCGAGGGCGCGATCCACGCGTCGACATGGACCTGCGCCAGCGCTGCGGTACGGGCGGTCAGATCGGGCGGCAGCCAGTTGACGTAGCCGAGCCGCACCGACTCCGTCCCGGACAGCCGATCCGCGCGGTGCCGGAGGTCGTCGGCCCGCTCCAGCAGGGAACGGGTGTACGGGAGCAGGGCGGAACCGGCCGCGGTGAGGGACACCGAACGGCGATCGCGATCGAACAGACGCACACCGAGGTCGCGTTCGAGTGCCTTGATCTGCTGGGACAGGGAAGGTCCCGCGATGAGGAGGCGCTCCGCGGCCCGGCCGAAGTTCAGCTCCTCGGCGACGGCGACGAAGTACCGCAGCTGGCGCAGTTCCACGCCGGTCATGCTACGTCGGTGCGAGTCTGCACCTGACAGCAGCGAAGACGCCGGTCATGGCGCGGTCCCTCCGGCAGGCGGACCATGGGGGGAGCGAATCCAGCGAGCGGAGCAGGACCATGCGAGAGTTCCTGGTGGAGATCACCACCGCCATCCCGGAGGGCACCGGTCAGGACGAGGTCGACCGTAGGCGCGCCGCCGAAGCCGTCCGCGCCCGGGAACTGGCCGCCACCGGCCATCTGGCGCGGCTGTGGCGCCCGGTCGGCGAGCTGCGCAGCATCGGCATCTGGCGAGCCGCCGACGAGGAGGAACTCCACGAGAAGGTGCTCGGCACGCTCCCGCTGCGCCCGTGGATGACCCCCACCGTGACGGCGCTCGAATCGCACCCCAACGACCCGGGCCGGACCGACGCCACGCAGTGACGGCACGCCTCCTCGCGGCCGCGGCGGCCGCTGCCATGCTGCGCGTCGGCTCCCCGCACCACATGGTGGTGGTGCGACACGCCGCGCCGGTACGACAGCCGAACCTCTGACATGGAGTCCGACATGACCACATCGCGGGACCTCATGACCGTCGCCTTGGACGTCACCGCCGGCCGTACGGTCGAGCAGGGGGACCTCTCGCTGGCCCTCGCGGGAGCCGAGCTGATCGACCTCATCGACGGCCACGCCCTCACCCTCGACGACGACAGCATCGTGCCCGGCCCGGAGCAGGCGACGGATGATCGTCTGCTGGACGAGGCGGTGTCGTCGCTGAGGCGGCAGGCGCCGTACGAGTCCGTGCAGGACTGGCTGTGGCGTCGCGGCCGTGGCCTGTCCGCGGCCTATCTCGCCGCCCTGGAGGCGGAAGGCGAGCTCACCGGGCAACGACGCGGCTGGCTTCCGCTGCGCACCGATCCGACGGCACGGCCCGATACACCGGCCCACCGCCGCGCGACCGATCGCTGGACCTCGGGCGAGCCCGTCCTGGCCCAGCTCGGGGCCGCCGTGGGGATCCGGGACGAGCCGACCGGGGAAGACCTCGCGGACCTCACCGACGACTCGATCGCGACCGTACTCGACGCCGTCCACGACGCGGTGACGGAACTGGCGGCCGTACGGCACCGGCGCGAGATCGAAGAGGCGGCCTTCGACAACATCTGGCGGGCACCCTGATCCGTGCCGACGGTCAGGCGTCGGGCGTCAGACGCCGGCGACGGGCTCGGTCGTCGGCCGCGCTCCGAGCAGGGCGAGGCAGTTCGCCCACAGCGGGCCGAGTCGCCCCGTGTTGTTGTAGAGCTTGGCGAACAGCACCTGCCCCTCCAGCTGGGCGACCACGGACTGCGCGGCCGCCCGCGTGTCGGCCACGGTGACCTCACCCCGCCCGAGGGCCTCGACGATCACCGACTCGACCATCTCGACCTGTGCGTCGAAGATCTCCTGCAACCGCGTGCGGATGGCCTCGGTGTGGTTGCTCATCTCCAGCGTGAGGTTCCCGAAGAGGCAGCCCGACACGGTCCCGCAGCTCTGCTGCCCCGCGTGCTGCACGGCCTGCGTCTCCTCGAACAGCAGGCGCAGCCGCTGCAGTGGCTCCGCCTCGCCGGTCAGAATGCGCGTCCAGTCACGCTTCTGGGCGGCCCAGTGCTCGTCGACGACGGTCAGGGCCAGGGCTTCCTTGGACTCGAAGAAGTAGTAGAAGCTCCCCTTCGGCACGCCGGCCGTCTTGCAGATCTCGGCCACCCCCAGGGCGGAGTAGCCGCGCAGCTCGATGAGCGACTGCGCGGCGGTGAGGATCTTGTCCCTGGCGTCGCTGGTCCGTCCCATACGTCGAGTGTACGACCGGTCGACTATCTGCTGGGGTGCTGGGGCGACCCCATGCGTGGCCATCACCGCGCTGCACGGGGCCCACGGAGCACGCGTCAGAAGGACTCCTCGGTGAGCGCGGTCGCCGGAAGCAGCGTGGGGCGCTTGGCCCCGCGTCCGTCGCCGGACGAGCGGCCGCGGATCCGGCGGACCAGCCACGGTCCCAGGAAAGAGCCGGCCCAGCGCAGTTCGGCGCCCGCTGCCCGCAGCCCCGAAGGCGCGTGGCTGCCGGGAAGCGGCCGGGTCCAGCTGTCGTCGCTGCCCGGAAGTTCGAGTGCGTGGGCGACCGCGGCGGCGATGCGCGCGTGACCGAGCGGACTGGCATGCAGCCGGTCGGGGCTCCACAACCGGGGATCGGTCACCACCGGATGGCCGGACGTCTCGGCCACGACCACGCCGTGGCGCCGGGCGGCCTCCCGGATGCGGTCGTTGAGCGCGAACACCCGCGGGGCGATCGGGCGGGCCAGCGGGGTGATGCGGGAGACGTCGGGGAAGGTGAGCGTCGCGACCCGGGTGCCCTGTCCGGCCAGCGCGGCGAACATCTCCTCCAGGTGGCCGCCCACCTCGTCGGCGTCGAAGCGGGGGCGCAGCAGGTCGTTCACGCCAGCGACCACGGTGGCCAGGTCCGGCCGCATCGCGAGCGCCGGGGCGAGCTGTTCGGCCCGCACCTGTCCGGCCAGGCGGCCGCGCACGGCAAGGTTGGCGTACCGCAGGTCCGGGCTGTCGCTCGCGATCCGCTCGGCCAGCCGGTCGGCCCACCCGCGCAGACCGCCGCCGTCGTCCCCGTCACCGACGCCCTCGGTCTGGCTGTCCCCCAGGGCGACGTACCGCAGATACCCACCGACCGACACCGGGCTACCGCCTTCCCCCGCAATAGACGCATAGGCAACTAGGTGCGTTGTTGACTATAACGTGGACCATAACAACGAGAACAGCGAGCGCGCCCCGGGGGCCGGACCGCTCCTGCGGGTCCGGCCCCCGGGGCGCGGGGGTCAGCCGATCTCGACGAGGAGGTCGCCGCCCTCCACCTGCTGGATCCGGTTGATGGCCAGCCGGGACACCCTGCCGGCCTTCGGGGCGGTGATCGTGGCCTCCATCTTCATGGCCTCGATGGTGGCGACCGTGGCACCCGCCCGCACCTCGTCGCCCTCGGCGACCGCGAGAGTCACCACACCGGCGAACGGAGCCGCGACATGGCCCGGGTTGGAGCGGTCGGCCTTCTCGGTGACCGGCACATCGGAGGCCGCCGCGTTGTCGCGCACCTGGATCGGCCGGAGCTGGCCGTTGAGGGTGGACATCACGGTGCGCATACCGCGTTCGTCGGCCTCGCCGACGGCCTGAAGCTCGATCAGGAGCCGTACGCCCGGCTCCAGGTCGACGGCGTACTCCTTGGCGGGGCGCAGTCCGTAGAAGAAGTCCTTGCTGTCCAGGACGCTGGTGTCGCCGTACGCCTGGCGGTGGGTGTCGAAGTCGCGCGTCGGACCGGGGAACAGCAGCCTGTTGAGTGTCGTGCGCCGGGACTTCTCCAGGCCCTCACGATCCTCGGTCGTCAGCTCCTGCACGGGCTTGGCCTCGGCGCGCCCCTGGAGCGCCTTGGTGCGGAACGGCTCCGGCCAGCCGCCGGGCGGGGTGCCCAGCTCGCCGCGCAGGAAGCCGATCACGGAGTCGGGGATGTCGTACTTGTCGGGTGTCGCCTCGAAGTCCTCCGGCTTCACGCCCGCACCGACCAGGTGCAGGGCGAGGTCGCCGACCACCTTCGAGGACGGCGTGACCTTGACCAGGTGGCCCAGGATCCGGTCCGCGGCGGCGTACATCGCCTCGATGTCCTCGAAGCG
Organism: Streptomyces sp. NPDC086549; assembly: GCF_044746205.1. NCBI lineage: Bacteria > Bacillati > Actinomycetota > Actinomycetes > Kitasatosporales > Streptomycetaceae > Streptomyces > Streptomyces sp. NPDC086549. Next base: position 127,270 of record NZ_JBIVBS010000016.1, read on the forward strand.
GTCGCCGAGGCCCAGGGCGACCGCCTGGGTACGCAGGTTGGACAGCTGGCCGCCGGGGATCTCGTGGTGGTAGACGCGCCCGGTCGGGGAGGCGAGGCCCGCCTCGAACGGCGCGTAGATGCGGCGGACGCTCTCCCAGTACGGCTCCAGGTCGCCGACGGCCTGGAGGTCGAGGCCGGTGGGGCGCTCGGAGTGGTCGGTCGCGGCGACGAGTGCCGACAGCGACGGCTGCGAGGTGGTTCCGGCCATCGAGGCCACCGCTCCGTCCACCGCGTCCGCGCCCGCCTGGATCGCGGCGAGGTAGGTGGCGAGCTGGCCGCCCGCGGTGTCGTGGGTGTGCAGGTGCACCGGGAGGTCGAACTCGCGGCGCAGTGCCGACACCAGCTTGGCCGCGGCCGGGGCGCGCAGCAGGCCGGCCATGTCCTTGACGGCCAGGACGTGGGCGCCCGCCTCCACGATCTGCTCGGCCAGGCGGAGGTAGTAGTCGAGGGTGTACAGGCGCTCGTTCGGGTCGGACAGGTCGGAGGTGTAGCAGAGGGCGACCTCGGCGATCGCCGTGCCGGTCTCCCGTACGGCGTCGATGGCGGGCCGCATCTGGCCGACGTCGTTGAGGGCGTCGAAGATCCGGAAGATGTCGATGCCGGTCGCGGCGGCCTCCTGCACAAAGGCGTCGGTCACCTCGGTGGGGTAGGGCGTGTAGCCGACGGTGTTGCGGCCGCGCAGCAGCATCTGCAGACAGATGTTGGGGACCGCCTCGCGCAGCGCCGCCAGCCGCTCCCAGGGGTCCTCGGCGAGGAAGCGCAGGGCGACGTCGTAGGTGGCGCCGCCCCAGCACTCCAGGGACAGCAGCTCGGGCAGGGTCCGTGCGACGACCGGGGCGACGGCGAGCAGGTCCTTGGTCCGCACCCGGGTGGCGAGCAGCGACTGGTGGGCGTCGCGGAAGGTGGTGTCGGTGACGCCGATGGTCGGCGACTCGCGCAGCCAGCGGGCGAAGCCCTCCGGGCCGAGGTCGACGAGCCTCTGCCGGGAGCCCGCGGGCGGCTCGCCCGCCGCCAGTACGGGCAGCTTGGTGAGCGGGTCCAGCAACTCGGGGCGCTCGCCGTGCGGCTTGTTCACCGTGACGTCGGCGAGGTAGGTGAGCAGCTTGGTGCCGCGGTCGGCGGAGGAGCGCGCGGTGAGCAGGTGCGGCCGCTGTTCGATGAACGACGTGGTGACCCGCCCGGCCTGGAAGTCCGGGTCGTCGAGGACGGCTTGCAGGAACGGGATGTTCGTGGCGACACCGCGGATGCGGAACTCGGCGACGGCTCGCCGGGCCCGGCCGATCGCGGCCTTCAAGTCCCGGCCGCGGCAGGTGAGTTTCACGAGCATGGAGTCGAAGTGCGCGCTGATCTCCGTACCCGCGTGCGTGGTGCCGCCGTCGAGGCGGATGCCCGAGCCGCCCGGCGAGCGGTACGCGCTGATGCGGCCGGTGTCCGGGCGGAAGCCGTTGGCCGGGTCCTCGGTGGTGATACGGCACTGCAGCGCGGCTCCGCGCAGGGTCACGGTCTCCTGCGACAGCCCGAGGTCGGCCAGCGTCTCACCGGACGCGATGCGCAACTGGGCCTGCACCAGGTCGACATCGGTGACCTCTTCGGTCACCGTGTGCTCGACCTGGATGCGCGGGTTCATCTCGATGAAGACGTGGTTGCCGTCCCGGTCGAGCAGGAACTCCACGGTGCCCGCGTTGCGGTAGCCGATCTCGCGGGCGAAGCGCACCGCGTCGGCGCAGATCCGGTCGCGCAGCTCCGGGTCGAGGTTGGGCGCGGGCGCGAGCTCGATCACCTTCTGGTGGCGGCGCTGCAGCGAGCAGTCCCGCTCGAACAGGTGGATGACGTTGCCGTCCCCGTCGGCGAGGATCTGCACCTCGATGTGGCGCGGATCCACGACCGCCTTCTCCAGGAAGACGGTCGGGTCGCCGAACGCGGACGCGGCCTCGCGCGACGCCGCCTCGATGGACTCACGCAGCAGGGCGGGGTCCTCGACCCGGCGCATACCGCGACCGCCGCCGCCGGCGACCGCCTTGACGAACACCGGGAAGCCGATGTCCTCGGCGGCGCGGACCAGTTCGTCGATGTCGTTGGAGGGCGCGGAGGAGCCGAGCACCGGGACGCCGGCCGCGCGGGCCGCGGCCACCGCGCGGGCCTTGTTCCCGGTGAGCTCCAGGGTGTGCGCGTTCGGCCCGACGAAGGTGATGCCCGCCTCCTCGCAGGCGCGGGCCAGTTCGGGGTTCTCGGAGAGGAAGCCGTAGCCCGGGTAGACCGCGTCCGCTCCCGCCCGGCGTGCCGCGCCGACGATCTCCTCGACGGAGAGGTACGCCCGCACGGGGTGCCCCGGTTCGCCGATCTCGTAGGCCTCGTCGGCCTTCAGCCGGTGCAGCGAGTTGCGGTCCTCGTAGGGAAAGACGGCTACCGTCCGCGCGCCCAGCTCATAGCCTGCGCGGAACGCGCGAATCGCGATCTCGCCACGGTTGGCGACCAGCACCTTGCGGAACATTCTCGACCCCTTCAGCCTGCCGGCGACGAACTCCATGGTGTCGGCCATCCCCCTGCCGTGCCATGCGGCAACGTTAGGGGCGGGCTGGCGTGTCGCTGAAGGCGGGAAACATCACATTGACATCGACATCGAACGGCCCAGCCCAAATCAACGGCCCGGCCGTCAGCGTACGTCGCCGTGCCAGTCGTAGCGGCGGACATCGCTCGGCCGGGGCGCGTACAGGGCGCGGCCGCCGGGTCCGTAGCGGCCTATCTCCGTCACCAGCGCCACCTGCTCCGGCGGCGACGGGGCGGGCCGGTCGGTGATGTCCAGCAGCAGCCCGTCCAGCGGGCCCCCGACCAGCTGCGCATAGGTGTGGCCCGGTTGGGGACCCGCGTCGTCGTGATCGGCCCCGTACACCCTGCCGCGCATGAACTCCTGCTCATCCATGGTGTGCAGACTCGCAGGCGCCACTGACAACGGGCTTCGGGTGGGCGGTCCGCAAGCTCAGAACCGGCACTTCAGCGGTGGGTCGAAGACCGGTGGGGGCGCCGCGAGGGCCGTCCTGATGGACTCCTCCAGTACCGAGTACGCGGAGCCGTCGGTGCGGCGCAGGCGCAGGGGCGCGGTCAGGCCCGCCTCGGTGTTGCTGATGAAGCGGGGCGGGCCGGTGTGCTTGAAGCCGCGGGTGTGGAACAGGAACGGGTGGGCCAGGACGACGTCTCCGGCCCGGCCGGTGAGCTCGGTGACATTGCCGAGGGGCTCGGAGAGCACGTGGTCGAAGAGTTCTTTGTGGGTGAGCCCCTCGGGATGCCTGGCGAGGACGTGGGCCGTACGGCGGTGGCTGCCCTCGGCCACCAGGGTGCCGCCCGCTCCGGGAGCGATGTCGCAGAACAGGCCGACGAGGAGCAGGCCCTGGTGGGGCGCGTCGAGGGTGTGGCGGAACCAGTTTCCGTCGATGTGCCAGCCGTACGCGGGGACCGCCCCCGGCGGCCGGTCCGCGCCGTGGGTGAAGTTCACCGGCCAGAACCCCCAGTGCCGGTCCCCGCGCCAGCGGTCCCGGCCCACCAGTTCCTCGACCGCTTGTGCGAGCACGTCGGGGAAGCAGGCGCGTACTTCGGGGATGTGGAGCCGTTCCTCGATGTCGTACGCGCCGGGCCAGGTACTCGGGTCGGCGCGGTCGATGCCGGCCTTCAGCCGCATGCGCGCCCACACGGCCTCGCGGACCGCCGCCGCGCGCCGCTCGTCGAACGCGCCCCGGAGCACGCAGTGGCCGCGCTCGGTGAAGTCCTCCAGGTCGGTGCGGGTCAGGACCGTCATCGCGTCACCAGTAGAGCAGCCAGCGGCCGTCGCACCACACGCCGTGGCCCTGCAGTGTCAGGCGTTCGTCGCCCGGGTGCACCGCGCTGCTGGGGGCGACCTGGTGCAGGACGTGCCCGGAGTGGAGGTAGAGGTGTCCGGGTGTGTAGGGGACGTATTTCCTGGGGTGGAAGCGCTGCAGGTCCGCCGCGCTCTCCACCCAGCCGCGCGCGAGGGCGCGGCGGAACTCCTGGTAGGTCGCCTCCCAGAGGTTGAGTCCGCCGCCGGCCACGGGCACCCGCAGCGGCAGGGTGAACGACAGCAGCCGGTCGGTGTCGGTGCCCTGCGGCCAGTCGAACGCCTGGTACTGCAGGTCGAAGTGGACGGGCGCCTGCGGCCTGGTGAAGATGGCGGCCTCCAGCCATATGTGGAAGCCGGGCAGCGCCAGGTGGTCGGCGTAGTGGACCGGGGCGTCCAGGTGGTCCTGCAGCGCGTCGCCCACCAGGTCGTACAGGTCCTGGAAGTGCTTCCACAGCAGCGGCCGGGAACCCACGCCGTGGCGCTCGTAGTTGTCGGTCTCCGGACGCTCCGCCATGTCGAGGTAGCTCGGCGTGCCGAGGGTGAGGAACGCGGGCGGATCTCCGCCACGTGCGATCCAGTGCTCCCGCAGGGAGTACACGCGCTCCCGCAGGTCGCCGGTGCGTTCGGCGGTGAGCAGGGGAAGGTCCGTGATCACGCGGGCCCTCCCGTCAGCAGGCGGAGCAGCGACGCGGTGATGGCGCCGCCCGCCCGGCGGTCGTACCAGTCGTATCCGGGCATCGGGTTGGCCTCCAGGCACCAGTACGAGCCGTGCGCGTCCCGTTTCAGGTCCCAGCCCGCGAAGGCCAGACCGAGGTCGTGTGTGCAGGCGACGATGCGGGCGGCCAGGCCGGCGGGCAGGTCGTGGGGGCGGAACTCCACATCCCGCGGGTGCGCGGTGCGGTAGTCGACCGCCGAGGACAGCGCCTCCTCGGCGTGGACGTCCGCTCCGCAGACATGGACGCGCACGTCGCTGCCCGCCACGTAGCGTTGCAGGTGAACCGGGCCCTGCGGGGGCACGAAGTCGTCGAACTCGGCGCCGGTGACGAGCCTGCTGTCCGCCCGCACGCCCGACAGGGCCTTGACGATCGTCGGTCCGGCGTCGGCGAACGCGCGCAGGCGTCCCGGGTCCGAGCCGGACAGGCTCTCCGGTACCTCGAAGCCGTGCCGGGCGAGGGTGACTTCGTGCAGCGGCTTGGACCCGTTGTCGCCCGGCGCGCCGGGGCGGTTCACCACCGTGCCGGGGACCCGGTCGAGCCATGCGGTGAAGGACGTCAGCAGACTCTGCCAGCGCACCGTGCGGGTGGCGTCGTCCTCGAAGACCGAGAGGTCCGCGAGCCGGCAGAAGTAGCCGTCCGACGGCGAGAGGTCGTGGCGCCGGTCGCCGGCCAGGACCCAGCTGTCGCCGTCGTCGGGCAGCGCGAAGCGCCAGGCGCCCTCCTCGACCAGGTCGCCGAGGTCGATGAGGGTGACCGGTTCCGACCGTTCGACGACTGCCTCGCCGATGAAGTGGGCGAGCGTTCCGTCGGTGGCGAGCCCGACCGCGTAGATCATGGGAACAGCACCTCCATGAGGCGAGGTCCGAGGCCGAGCCAGACCATCCGCAACTGCTCCAGGGCGGGGAACGGTTCCACGTGCACCAGGCGTGCCTCGGCCGCGCCGTCCGTCACCCTCCAGACGAGGGCCGCCAGGCACAGGTCGAGTGCGGCCGCCGCGGCGACGCTGCGGGATTCCAGGGCGAGATGGCCGAGGTCGACGGTGGTGCAGCACCAGGCTCGGTCGCCGAGCACGACGACCGTCTCCGTCGCGGGGTCGGCGTCCGACCACCGTGCCCGGTAGGGACCCGTCCCCGGCGGCCGCCGCGGCCAGGGGCGGGCACGGAGCGTGCCGAGGTCCTCCACCCAGAAGGTGTCCCCTTCGGGGCTGCCCGGCCGGGGGTAGTCGAAGGAGAACACCTCGCTGCCGCCGTCCTCCCCGGCCCGCCGTTCGGTCACCGCCGCGGAGCGCGAGGTGCGGCCGGCCACCAGGGTGGCCGACGGGCGGTTGATGACGGGGGCGGGGGTGAGTGCCGCGACGGCCCACAGGTGCGCGAGGCACTCACCCAGCTGGAACTCGGCGTCGAAACTGATCCGCCGTGTGGGCGGTGGCGGCAGCAGGAGGACGAGGGGAACGACGGGTTCGACCGTCGCCGCGCCCGCGCGAGTGGTGACGGTGAACAGCTGCGCCGCGTCGAAGACGTCGAGGACCGCCACGGAGCGGCCCTGTTCGGCCACGTACTCCGCCATCTCGCCCGCCACGGCGTCCTGCGGGTCGGCGACCACGATGAGGTCGGCCGGGGTGAGGGGTTCAGATGACAAGGCCACGCTCCCGCAGGAACCGGCCGGCCCGGGAGGCGCGCAGTACGGCCAGGATGTCGTCGGCATCCACGGCGGCCTCGGCCGACATGTGTTCCGTGGGCCCTGCGTCGTCGACGGGCCGTTCGTCGAACGGCACACCGCCCCGCTCGGGAGGCGTCCAAGCGCCGTCCCGGCTGTCCTTGAAGTCCTTGCCGTCCTTGAAGTCCTTGTGGTCCTTGCCCTCTTTGCCGTCCTTGACGTCCTTGCTGTCCTTGTAGTCCTTGAAGTCCTTGTAGTCCTTCGACTCCTTGGAGTCCTTGCCGTCCTTGGAGTCCTTGCTGTCCTTGAAGTCCTTGAAGTTCTTGGCCCGCACCTCCGGCTCGTCGGGGTTGTCCGGCGCGGGAACCACGGGCTCGGGCACACCCGCGGCGACGTCCGGGGCCGGCGGCCGCCACAACCGGGCGAGCAGGTCCCGGCGGTGGGCCGCCCTCAGGAAGGGCATCACCCTGGCCTCGTCGATCGTCCATGTCATCGGAGGGCTCACTCCTCACTCGGGTCGAACTCGGCGCGGTAGCACCGCAGGGCTTCGGCCAGCTGCCGCTGTGCGGCAGCGTGATGGGGGTTGAGATTGCAGACGAGGTGTTCGACACCGAGATCCCGGTAGCCGGCGAACCCCTTGGCGATGTCCGCCGGGGTGCCCGAGAGCACCGGCTGGTCCGGGTCTCTTCCGGTCGCCTCGCCGAGCGGTACGACGTTCACGCCGGCGGTGAGCCGCAGGGACGCCGGCTCCCGGCCGACGTCCCTGCAGGCGGCCCGCACCCCGTCCAGGGCTCCCTCGAACGCGGCCGGAGGGCCGAACCAGCAGCCGTTCCACAGGTCTGCGTGGCGTGCGGTCGCACGCAGCATCCGCGGCCCGAAGGCGCCCACCAGAATGGGCGGCCCCGAGGCCCGCACACCGCGCGGGCGCAGTTCACCGCCATGGACCCAGGAATACCGGCCGTCGAATTCCGCCCGCCCGGTGCGCAGCAGCGAAGCGATGATCGTCAGGGCTTCCTCGAAGCGTTCCGCGCGGTGATCGAATTCCAGGCCGAACGCCTCGAATTCCGGACGGTGCCAACCTGCACCCAGTCCGAGAATGAGTCGCCCGTTACTGATGGAGTCGAGAGTTGCCGCCATTTTGGCCAGGACGGCGGGATTCCGGAAAGCAGTGCACAGGACGAGCGTGCCCAGTTCGATCCGGGAGGTGGCCTCGGCAAGCGCGGTGAGCGTCGTCCACGATTCCCAGATGCCCTCGGTAGGGCCGCCACCTTCGCGAAAGAGCAGGTGATCGAAGCACCAGACCGAGTCGAACGCGGCCGATTCGGCCTGCCGGGCGAGGGCTCTTATTTCTTCGTACGAGGGTTGTCTGGTGGGGTATTCCGCCAAGGGTAGCGTCACACCGACCTTCATGGACCCGCGCCCCCCGAGTTATCGATTGGGCCACTTCAGGCAACGGCGCGAGTCTAGCAAGCGACCTCGGAGATCGCTATGCCTTGGTTTTCCTCGATTCACGTGAAAGGTTTCTGCTCATTCTTGTTGGAGATGATTCAGGAGAGTTGGACGAATGTTCGAGAAAGGCAGTGGAAACCCATGGTATGGAATTGCTTCGCGCACCGTCGACGGCCGGCACCGGCAGGGTGCCCCCGGCCGTCCTCTCCAGCGACCTCCGGCGTCCCTGAAAGAGCGCCAGGACGACCGCCGAGCCCACCGCTATCAGGTGTTCACGGCCGGCCAGGTTGGGCACGGCGATCGACTCCCACGCCATCGCCCCGCCGGTCAGGGCGAACACGACGGGCGCTCGCCGGATCACCGCGATGTAGGTGAACAGTCCCACCACCGCGGCGGACGGCCCGGTGTCGAGCACCTTCCCGCACTGGGGCGGCAGCCCCAGCCCCCACCAGCCGGGACCGAGCGCGATCATCACCCGGGCGGTGAGCGTCCCGGCCAGTGTGGTGACGTACGCGACGAACAGGGTACGGGCCCGGCCGAGTATGAGTTCGGCCAGGGCGAAGGCGAGGAACAGCTGCGTGATGCCCGCCCACACCGGCAGATCGAGCGCCGGGACGTACAGCGACACCGGGGTGCGCAGCAGGGACAACCACAGGGGCAGGTCGGCCGTGACACCGCCCAGCAGCCACACCGCTCTCGCTCCGGCCGGCCGCTGGGCCAGGTGGTGGAAGAAGATGACCCCTGACGCGGCCACGAACGCAAGACAGAGCCCCGAGACCCCGCACCGGCGAAGCCGGCGTACGGGATCGACGACGACGCCCCGCCACTCGCCCCGCAGCACACGCCCCGCCCACAACACGACGCGCGGGATCGGGGAAGACGACTCCCCCATTAGTCCAGCGCTCATGAACTCCCCCTCGCAGGGGCTGTCCACCGATCGCTTCCGCCTCCCGCGACCGTATAGACGGGTGGACGACCCACCAGGTTGATTCATGTCCCGTTCGGACCGTCAGGCCCCCAAGGTGCAGGTGAACAACTACTCCCATAACGTGGTAATCGGAGTGTTCCAGGGTGTTCCTCTCCCGTGTCGTGAGGTTCGGCGGTAGTTGCCCGTCACCGCAGGAATCAACGCACCTTCAGGAGACAACATGGCCACCGATCGCGCCGAACCCCGCCCTGCCACGGTCTACGCACTCGCCGGAATACGGCTCGTCAACGGCGCCGCCGGACTGCTGGCACCCGACCTGCTCATCCGTCGTTTCGAACCCGACCGCGAGCCCCTCAGCCCGGCGGCCGTCTACGCCTTCCGGCTGTTCGGGATCCGTACGATCCTTCTCGGTCTCGCCCTGCTGGCCCACGAGGGCGAACAGCTGCGACAGGATCTGTCCGAGGCCGTCCTCATCCACGGAAGTGACACCGCGACAGCGGCCATGCTCGGCATCAGCGGCCAGGTCCCGCGCCGCACCGCGGTACTGACCACCCTCATCTCCGCCGCCAACACCGTCCTGGCCGCCACCTCGCTCGCCAACCCCCTGAAGGGGAGGCGGACGTGACCACGGAGCCGGGTGCCGCTCCCCCCACCGAGACAGGCTTCGACTACGTCGTCGTCGGTGCCGGCGCGGGCGGCGGACCGCTCGCGGCCAACCTCGCGGCCGCCGGCATGCGCACCCTGCTGCTCGACGCCGGCGCTGCCGAGCAGAACGACAACTACCTGGTGCCGGCCTTCCACGCGGACGCCTCCGAGGACCCCGTACAGTGCTGGAACTACTTCGTACGGCACTACGCCGACGAACAACAACAGCGGCGCGACAGCAAGCTCGTCCCGGGCAGGGGCGTCCTCTACCCGCGCGCCGCGGCCGTCGGCGGATGCACCGCGCACCACGCGTTGATCACCGTGTATCCGTACAACCGCGACTGGGACGCCATCGCGGAGGAGACCGGCGACACGTCGTGGCACAGCACGGCCATGCGCCGGTACTTCGAACGGCTGGAGCGCTGCACATACCGGCCGAGGCCGAAGAAGCCCCCCGACAGCGCGGCGCTGACCGCGCTGCTCAGACGTCTGCCCTTCGTCGCCGCCCGGTACCGCAACGACGCCCGGCACGGATTCGACGGCTGGCTGCCGACCGCCCTCGCCGACCCGGAACTGGCCGTCCAGGACGAGCAGTTGCTGAAGATCCTCCTCTCCGCCGCCGAGGAAGCCCTTGCCGACTTCCTCGACCGGCCGCTGTCCCCGCTGGAAGGACTCGGCTCCTTCGTCGATCCCAACGACTGGCGGGCACAGACACATGCGCTGCAGGGCCTGTGGCAGATCCCCCTCTCCACGGCGAACGGCCGACGCAGTGCCGTGCGCGAGCGTGTCCAGGCGGTGCAGCGCAGCCATCCGGACACCCTGGTGGTCCGGACGAACGCCCTGGCGGCCCGGGTCGTTCTGGACGGGAGCGGCGCGGCGACCGCTGTCGACTACCTGGACGGTGCGCACGCCTACACGGCCGACCCCGCCGCCGCACCGGCCACCGGGCCCCCGGTACGGCGCAGGGTCTTCGCCTCCCGCGAGGTGATCCTGGCCGCCGGAGCCTTCAACACACCCCAGCTGCTGATGCTCTCGGGCATCGGACCGCGTGCGGAGCTGCAACCGCACGGCATCCCCGTACGGGTCGACCTCCCGGGCGTGGGCGCCAATCTGCAGGACCGTTACGAGGTCGGCGTGGTCAGCCAGATGGACCGCGATTTCCCGGTCATCAGGGACTGCGACTTCCACGCGCCGCGGCCGGGAACCGAACCGGACCGCTGCTACCGGGCCTGGCAGCGCGGCGAGGGGCTGTACACGACCAACGGCGCCGTCGTCGGGATCACCCGCAAGTCCCGGCCGGAGCTGGACACTCCCGACCTGTTCATCTTCGGCGGCCCCTTCGACTTCCGGGGCTACCGTCCCGGCTACTCGCTCGACCTGACGCGCCACAAGGACCGCTTCACCTGGGCCGTCCTCAAGAGCCGCACCCGCAACACCGGAGGCCGGGTGCGACTGCGCTCCGCCGACCCGCGTGACACCCCGCTGGTGAACTTCCACTACTTCACCGAGGGCACGGACCGGGACGGCCTGGACCTGGAGGCGATGGCCGGGGCCGTGGAGTTCGTGCGCGGGATGAACCGCCGGGCCGGATCCGTGATCCTCAAGGAGCTGTGGCCCGGCGAGGAGGTTGGCAGCCGGGACGACGTCCGCCGTTTCGTCCGGGACGAGGCCTGGGGCCACCACGCCTCCTGCACCTGCCGGATGGGGCGGGCGGACGATCCCGCGGCCGTCGTCGACAGCCGCTTCCGAGTGCGCGGGGTGGCCCGCCTGCGGATCGTCGACGCCTCGGTCTTCCCCCGCATCCCCGGCTTCTTCGTCGCCGCCCCCATCTACATGATCAGTGAGAAGGCGAGCGACGTGATCCTCGGCGACGCGGCCCGCGCCTGACCCGGCACGGCCCCGTCGTCTCCTACGCCAGACGACCAGGAGCCAGCGAAGGAGCATCGCGATGAGCAAGCAACGACGCGGCGCACGGAGTTCCACAACGACCGGATACCGTACGTCGCTCCCCTGGCGGATCATCACCGGCCTCGCCCAATACACCGACCGCCGTGTCGGCTGGGACAAACTGCCTGTTGTCGCAGGCCTGTTGACGCTCCTCGGGCTGCGCGTCAGGCTCCGGCAGAAGAACCTCCACGACACCGGCGTCCTGCCCTCGGTCGATCTGCCCGAACCCGCTCCCCCGTCCGCGGGCAACCGGATCAACCGGACCGCCGACGGCAGCCACAACGACCTCGGCGAACCACGCATGGGCATGGCGGGCACCCGCTTCGGCCGGAACATCCCGCTGGAGTCGATCGCCCCGGCCACGCCCGCGGACGTGCTGTCCAGGCCGAACCCGCGCCAGGTCAGCCGCGAGCTGCTCACCCGTGACGAGCTGGTCCCGGCCGAATCGGTCAACTCCCTGGTCGCCGCCTGGCTGCAGTTCATGATCCGCGACTGGTTCAGCCACGGCACCAGCCCCGCCGACCGGCCCTGGGAAGTCCCCCTCATGGACGACGACCCGTGGCCGGAACACCCCATGAAGATCATGCGGACCCCGGACGACCCGACCCGCGACCCGCTGGCACCCGCCGGCACGCCCGACACCCGCGTGAACGTGTCCTCCCACTGGTGGGACGCGTCCCAGATCTACGGCAGGAACGAGGCCGAGCAGCGCCAGATGCGCACCGGTGAACTGGGCCGACTGCACCTGTGGGACGACGAGCAGTCACCGATCCCCTCGGACCCCTCCCAGGACCCGTCCCAGGTCCCCGGTTTCTGGCTGGGCCTCGCGATGATGCACGACCTGTTCACCCGGGAGCACAACGCGATCTGCGACCACCTGCACGCCGCGTACCCCTCGTGGAGTGACGAGGAGCTGTTCCAGCGCGCCCGGCTCGTCAACGCCGCCCTCCTGGCCAAGATCCACACCGTGGAGTGGACGCCGGCCGTGATCAGCCACCCCACCACTGTCAAGGCGCTGCGCGCCAACTGGTGGGGCATCGCGGGCGAACGCGCGCACAACCTCTTCGGCCGGATCAGCGGCAGCGAGGTCGTCAGCGGCATCCCCGGCGGCGAGACGGACCACTACGGCGTCCCCTACGCCCTCACCGAGGAGTTCGTCGCCGTCTACCGCATGCATCCGCTCATCCGTGACGACTGGCACCTGCGCGCCGCCGCCGACGACACGTCCCTGCGCCACTGCACCCTCCGTGACATCTCGGGCCCCGGGGCGCTGAAGTTCCTGGAGACCACGGCGATGCCCGATCTGCTGTACAGCTTCGGCACGCTCCACCCCGGACTGGTCACCCTGCACAACTTCCCCAGGTTCCTTCAGGAGTTCGAGCGCCCGGACGGACATCTGCAGGACCTCGCCGCCACCGACATCCTGCGCTCCCGGGAGCTGGGCGTCCCCCGCTACAACGAGTTCCGGCGGCTGCTGCGGCTGAAGCCCGCGGCGAACTTCCTGGAGCTGACGGAGAACCGGGCGTGGGCCGAGCAGATCGAGTGGCTCTACGACGGCGACATCGAGAAGGTCGACCTGATGGTCGGGCTGTACGCGGAGAAGCTGCCGGCCGGTTTCGCCTTCAGCGACACCGCGTTCCGCATCTTCATCCTGATGGCCTCGCGCCGGCTGAACAGCGACCGGTTCTTCACCGAGTACTACACGCCCGAGGTGTACTCCAAGGCCGGCATGGCCTGGATCGACGACAACAGCATGATCACCGTGCTGCTGCGCCACCACCCCGAGCTGCGTACGGCCCTCGCGGGGCTGACGAACGCCTTCGTGCCGTGGCACTCCGCCGGACGGACGGAGATCTGAGATGGGAGCGGAGGAACGGTCCCGCGAGCAGCGGGACCGCCAGGTCGCGGCGGCGGCCACGCGGTACCGCGAGACCACCGACCAACGGCGGGCGGTGGAGCGGCAGCAGGACGCCGGGGTGGACTTCCCCGACTCGGAGCAGGCGCTCGCCGCCCGCGCCGCGCGCCTGCTCGACCGGCACGCTGTGCCCGCAGCCCTGGTGGTGGAGGCCGTACGTGCGGAACCGCTGGCCGCGTCCGCCGCGTACGAACGCATCCTCGGAGTGTCCAAGGAGCTGCAGGCGTGGAGCTTCCTGCCGCGCGGCGCCCGGGCGGCACGTACGGTGGCCCGCATCTCGGTGCGGGAGAACGGACGCGAACTGCCCCTCGGCACGGGCTTCCTGGTGTCGCCGAGCCTGCTGATGACCAACCATCACGTGCTTCCCGACGCGGACACGGCCCGGCAGTGCTTCATCGAGTTCGACGCCCAGGTGACCGTCGACAACACACCCCAGCCCGCGGTCCGGCTGGAACTCGACCCCGGCGGGTTGTTCGTGGCGGACGAGCGCCTCGACTTCGCCCTGGTGCTCGTCGCCTCGGGCGCCGACGGCCGGCCCCCGGGTGAGACGTTCGGCTGGAACCGGCTCAGCGCCCAGCCGGGAAAGCTGGTCATCGGCGAGCCGGTCAACATCGTCGGGCACCCGATGGGCCGTCTGAAGGAGATCGCCGTCCGCGACAACATGCTGCAGGTTCGGCTCGACGACTTCCTCCACTACAAGACGGACACCGAGCCGGGCAATTCGGGCTCTCCCGTCTTCAACGACCAGTGGGAGGTCGTGGCCCTGCACCACAGCGGTGTGCCCAGGACCGACGACCGGGGCCGCGTGCTGCGCGGCGACGGACAGGTCTGGCAGCCCGGCGACGGCGACGACGCCATCGACTGGGTGGCCAACGAGGGTGTGCGCGTCAGCTCCATCCTGAAGCATCTCGCCGAGCTGCCGCCCGCCTCCCCGCCCCTGCTGGCGCAGATGGGTACCGAGTCCGGCCTGGGCGCGGCGGAGACCGTTTCCGCCGCCGCGGCGGTGCCCGTCGCGGCCGTACCGCGACCGGCGGCCGGTCAGGCCGTCACGCCCACGGGTCTGCGCGCCCGGGACGGGGCGTTCGGCGGCCACCGGCATCTGGTCTTCCTGCACGGTCGTTCCCAGGAGGGCAAGGATCCCGAGAAGCTGCGGCGCGAGTGGACGGCCGGACTCAACCAGGGCCTCGTCCGCGCCGGGCTGCCTCCGGTCGACCCCGCGGATGTCTGGTTCCCCTTCTACGGCGACCGGCTGGCGCAGGCCCTCACCGCGCACGAGGCCGTCCCCCGGGTCGTCGAGGCATCAGCCGCCACAGCCGCGGAGGTGGTCGCGCCGACCTCCACCACGGCCCACACCGTGTACGAGGAGATCATCGGCGAGGCGGCCTCCGAGTGGGACATACCGCCGGAGAGGCAACTGGCCACCGAACGGATCGGCCTGCCGGACGTCGTGGGGAGACTGCAGAAACAGCTGAGCTGGCTGGCCGCCCGGAGCGACCTCGACGCATGGGCCATCGCCCTGGTCTTCCGCGACGTGGCCGCGTACCTCGACGACCGGCGCATCCGGGACGCGGTCCTGGACTGCGTGCTCGAAACCGTGCCGGACGAGGGAGAGCTGGTCCTCGTCAGCCACAGCCTCGGCACGGTCGTCGGCCTGGACCTCACCACCCGGCTGTCCCCCGGCGTGCGCGCCGTGCACCTCACCACGGCGGGCAGCCCGCTGGGCCTGGACAGCGTCTACAGCAGGCTGCTCGTCGGCGGAGCGAAGCGTCCCGACAACGTGGCGGACTGGCTCAACGCGTGGTGCCCGACGGACGCGGTGGCCATCGGCTGCCCGCTGGCCGACGACTGGGCGGACGGACTGACCGACATCGCCGTCCTCAACGCCCGCGACCGGGCCCACAGCATCGTGGAGTACCTGTCCCACGCCGAGGTCGCCGAGGTGATCGGCAGCCGTCTCGTGGCCGGGTGAGTCAGCCGATGGCGGCGTCCCGTTTCGCGTCGACAGTTGATGGACCGAGCGGGTGACGATCGGGCGGGCACGCGAGTCCCCCGGCCAGGGGCGTGATCGCCGGTTAGGCTGGCGCCGCCCCGCAGGTCCCGATCTTCCCGGAGGGCAGGACGGCAAGGATCAGTCGCGAACGCCTCGTCAGAACGCTGACGTTCTGGCTGCGTCCCGCCTTCGCGTTGCGCATGGTCAACCGGTTCCAGAAGATCGTGGGCTTCGACCGCTCGATGGCTCTGGCGTCCAGCGCGCTGACGGCGCTGATCCCGCTCGCCATCGTCATCGGTGCCGCCCTCGGCACCTTCCTGCACGACGAGGACATCGCCGACCGCATCATCGGCCGCTACGGCCTCACCGGGGAGGGCGCCGACGCGGTCAGGGCCCTCTTCACACCGGCCGGGGACACGGGTCCGAGCGTGGGTGTGTTCGGGGTCCTGTTCCTGACCGTCTCCGCGCTGAGCTTCGAACGCGCCACGCAGCGACTGTTCGAACAGACCTGGGAACTCAAGCCGCTCAGCGTGCGCAACACGCGCAACGGGCTGTGGTGGATCCTCTCCCTGGGCGTCTATCTGACGGTCAGCGGTTTGCTGCACTCGGCCCTGGGGCAGGGCCGACTGGGGCTGGCGGCCGCGGCGTGCGACGTACCGGTGACGGCCGCCTTCCTCCTCTGGAGCGGCCGGCTCCTGTCCGCGGCCCGCATCACCTGGACGGACCTGCTGCCGTTCGCGGTGACCGGGTCCGTGCTGACGGGGGTCTATTCGGTGGGCGCGGGCGTCTACCTTCCGCGCCTGTTCAACTCCTACGCCTCACGGTACGGCTCGGTCGGCGCCGTCTTCGCGATGATCTCGGGCCTCTTCGGCGTCATGCTCGTCCTCGTCGGGTCGGCGGCGCTCGGCCGAGAGGTACGGGACGAACTCGTCCGGATCGGCCAGGGTCAACGCCCCTCGGAGCGCGAGGTCCGCGGCCAGTGGGACAGCGTGGTCGAGCAGGCGCGCTCCCGATGGCAGTCGGCCCGGAAACAGATCTCGCACCGGCGGAACAAGGACCTGGGGGACCAGAGGGACGGGGAGGACCTGGGGGAGTAAAGAGAGCAAAGAGACCAGGGGGACGGGGAGTACCTGGCGGACCAGGGGAACCAGGTGCCTAGGGACGCAGGTCGTCGAAGGTGATGTTCAGGTGGCGCGGGCCGCGGAGGACGGCGTTGGGACGGTAGGGCGGCGGGTCCTCGACCAGACGGGGGTTGTCGAGGCGCCGGACGAGTTCGGTGAGCGCGATCTGGGCCTCCAGGCGGGCCAGCGGGGCGCCGAAACAGCTGTGGATGCCGCTGCCGAAGCCGAGGTGCCGGATGTCCTCGCGGTCCGGGTCGAAGCGGTCGGGGTCGGGGAAGCGTTCCGGGTCCCTGTTGCCCGCACCGAGGACGAGCCAGATCCGGGAACCCTTCGGGATGGTCACCCCGCGCAGCTCGATGTCGGCGATGCAGGTGCGCTGGGGCACGAGCTGCACCGGCGGTTCGTAACGCAGGAGTTCCTCGACGATCTTCACGGACAGACCCGGGTCGTCACGCAGCCGCTGGAGGTACTGCGGGTGGCGCAGCAGGGTGAGCATGCCGTTGGTGATCAGGTTGACGGTCGTCTCGTGACCGGCGATGAGCAACAGCGTCGCGGTGCTGAGCACCTCCATCGTGGTCATGGCGCCGTCCGGACCATGGCTGTTCACCAGGTCGGACAGCATGTCGTCGCGCGGCTCCCTGGCGCGCTGCTCCACCAGACCGTTCAGGTACATGCCCAGCTGCAGCCGTGCCTCCGCCGCGACCCGCGCGGAGTCGGCGCTCGTCCGGGTGTCCGGGTCCAGACCGGCGACGATCGGGTCGACCAGGGCACGGAAGCGCGGCTCGTCCTCGCGCGGCACGCCGAGCAGCCGGCAGATCACGGTCACCGGGAAGGGGTACGCGAACTGGTCGACCAGGTCGATCTGCCGTGCGTCGCCGAATCCGTCGATCAAGTCGCCGACGATCTGGGCGAGTTCGCCGCGCATGGAGTCGACGCGGGTGGGCCGGTGCGGCGGGCCGAAAGACCTGTTGGTGATCCGCCGCAGCCGGTCGTGTTCCGGCGGGTCGAGCCGGATGAAGCTCGGCGGCAGCCCCGTCGCCTCCGGCCCGGACAGCTCGTCGTCGCCCGGGGCGACGAGGTTACTGGCGTCGGAGCTGACCCGCGGGTCGTGGAGCAGACCCTCGATGTCCCAGTACGAGCTGACGAGGAACGGGCCTCCCTCCTCCTCCTGCAGCACCGGGGTCTTGCGGAGCTCCTCGTACAGCGGATACGGGTTGGCGCGGTTCGCGAAATCGGTGATCTGGCGCAGGAGCGAGGGGTGCGTCATGCGGGGTCCTTGGGGCGTGAAGGTCTGTGGGACGTGAAGGTCCGCGGAGCGGCGGGTGGGCGCCGCTCAGTGGCCCGGAGTGAAGACCAACTGCCGCTCGGCAGGCGAGTATCCGCTGAGGGTCACGGTCGGGCCGTGGGTCGGCAGGGACGGGTCGGGGAAGTCGGCCGGGACCGGCTGGCGGCCCTCGGGACGGCGGTCCACCGTCGGATACTCCACCGGGAACGGCGCGCCCACCTCGATCTGCCGCTGGTAGAACTCCAGCCACCGAGTGTTGTCGAAGCTCACGGCGGCGATGACGCGCCCCTGATAACCGTAGACGCCGACGAAACGTCGCTCGGCGAGCGAGCCCTGCGTGATCATGATCTGCTCGCCCATGGGCGGGACGCCGACCGACTTGATGTTCACGCCGAACTGCGACGACCAGAAGGCGGGCACCCACAGATGGGGGCGACGCTCCGCGCTGGAGCTGATCATGTTGTGCGCGGCGATCTCGGCCTGCGCGACGGCGTTGCCCCAGTGTTCGAGGGAGAGGAACTGGTAGCCGAACAGCGCGTGCGGGGACCGGGCGACGTCGCCCGCGACGAAGATGTCGTCGGTGACGATGCCCCGGAAGTCGAAGGCACGGCAGCCCGCGTCGCAGGCGATGCCCCGGGGACCCGCGCCGAGCCCCGACCCGGCCAGCCACTCGGTGTTGCGCAGCGAGCCGAGCGAGACGACCACGAGGTCCGACTCGACCACACTCTCGTCGGACAGATGGACGGCCTTCACCCGGCCCACCGTGTCGCTCTCCAGACCGGTGACCATGACACCGGTGCGCAGGTCCACACCGTTCTCGTGGTACATCTCCGAGGACACCGCGCCGATCACCCCGCCCAGGGCTCCCACCAGGGGCGCGCCCGCGCGTTCGGCCACGGTGACCGCGAGGCCCATCTCCCGGCAGGCCGAGGCGATCTCCGACCCGGAGAATCCGGCACCGATGATGAAGACGCGGCGCGGCCCGGCCTTCAGTCTCCGGTACAGGGCGGACGCATCGCCGCGGGTCCGCAGCGTGAAGACGCCGTCCAGCTGCGCCTCCGACTCCTTCGGCCAGGGCCGGGCGCGCACCCCGGTCGCGATCAGCAGGCGGTCGTACTCGACCTCGTCCCCGTCGGCCAGCCGCACCTGTTTCGCGGTCATGTCGAGACCGGTCGCGGCGACACCGAGGCGCCACTTCGCGTCGATCTCGCGGCGCCGGGGCAGTTCGGTGTGGAGCGGGTCCGCCTTGCCCAGCAGGACCGACTTGGACAGCGGGGGCCGGTCGTACGGCTCGTACGGCTCGTCACCGATCATGGTGAGCGAACCGGTGAAGCCCTCGGCACGCAGCGTCTCGGCGGCCCGCAGGCCCGCCAGCGAGGCGCCCACGATGACGATCCGGCCCTCGCGCCTGAGCCAGTCCAGGTAGTCAGTGACCATCGGAGGACTCCCCGGCGGATCCCGCGGGCACGTCACCCGTGCCGTCCAGGCCGTCGGCGGTGATCGCCTGCACGGGACAGGCGGCGACGGCGCGGGCCAGTCTCTCCCGCTGTTCCTCCCGCGCCCTCGGGTCGTAGACGAGTGCCTCCTCGCCGTGCATGGCGAACACGTCCGGCGCGAGGAACGCGCACTGCGCGTATCCCTGGCATCTGTTGAGATCGACGACAAGCCTCATCGATGCTCCGCCCTTTCGGCGGCCAGGTCCCTGGGTGCTCCACCCGCTCGGCGGGCAGTCGCCTCGGGACGGCGGTCATCTCCCGCCCTTCAGCATGGATACCGGGCGGGCATCGCGCTCGCCGGGACCGGCCGGTCGAGTGAGCCCGTGTCACGGGGCCGCTACGGCCCCGGGCCGGGCGCGGCCGCTCACGACGAGGAGGTACGCGCTCAGTACCAGCGACCAGGCCGGGAACACCAGCTCGGACCAGGCGACGCCCGGCGCGACGAAGAGCAGCGTCAGCGCCGTGAGGAAGCCCAGCAGGGTGAGCCACCTGGGCAGGATTCCGAGGCGATGCCCGAGCACCGACAGCGAGCCGGTGAAGACGGCCGCCATCCGCATCGAGTACCCGATCATCAGCGTGTAGGCGAAGTGGCGGCCGAAGTCCCAGGTGGGCAGTGCGGGAGTGGTGCCGGCGGGGTGTGCCGTGGCCAGGAGGGCACCGGCCGCCGCGGCGGCCCCGAACATCGTGGCGGTGAAGACCAGCCCGCTTCCCAGGAAGACGGTGGCGAGAAACTTGTCCTCGGCGTCGCCGAGATGGGCTCGTACGACGCCGATGAACCACAGGAAGAAGATGCCGGCGAACGGCACGAGCGCGAGGGCCGCGCGCACCGCGCTGCGGTGCGCGGAGTCGGTGAACCCCTGGGCGGTGACCCCGTCGGCGCCTTGGGGAATCCCCAGCCGGATCAGGACGATGGCCGCCGCGAACAGCAGCGCGAAGAGGATCCCCGCCAGCCCGGCGGCCCGCGGGGTCTGCAGTGCCTGGTCCCTCGGCGCCGTTCTCTGCATGCGCGGCTCGCTTCCTGTCCGGCGGTCCCCGGCACCAGCAAGCCGCCTCACCCGCGGCGTCGCCACCCAGGGACCGCCGAACGGCACACCGTCACTTCACATGACCGCCCGGTCGACGGGGCGCCCGGCCGCGCAAGGCCGCAACGGACCAGTCGAGCAGCGGCGCCAGCCGTTCCGGGGCCGGCCAGCCGTTGACCAGCGCGAGCAGCTGGAGGTACCGGTCCCTGCGAGGATCGCTCGCGGCCTCCAGCCGGTGCAGCAGCCGGCGGTGTGCCTCGGCGTCGTCGACGCGGCCGTGGACGGGCGCGCACCGTGCCGTGAGCGTCGCGACGACGGAATCGGCCCGCGGTGACTCCGGGTCGACTCCGGATGCCACGGCCGCGCCCACGACATCGCGGGCGACGGCGACGACGTCCGGTCGCGGCGTCACCGGGCCGTCGCCGGCCGGCTCGGCGGCGTGGCCTTCGGCAAGGCGCCGCATGCTCGCGCGGAAGTCCGGGTCCAGGGACAGTTCCGCCAGCTCCACCCAGGCTCCGACCTGTTCGTCCGAGGGGCTGTCGGGCAGCTCGGGAGTCATCGAGCGGCGGGCCGCGGCAAAGCCGGGTACGCCCTCGGGGCCGCCCGGGCCGGGGCCGTCGAAGACGGAGTCCAGGAAGTCGTCGATCAGATGCCGGCGTTCGGCCTCGGACAGTGTGGCGAGCTGGTGCATGCGTTCCATCTCCTCGGGGGTGGGCTCCCGTTCGGCCACCGCCGTCAGCACCGCCCGGCGCAGGCGCAGGATGCGGATCTGCACATCCAGCGCCGCGGCGTGCTCCGCGGCGACCTCGGCGAGCGCGAGTCGCCGGTCCACGACCCGCCGGACCGTCTCCAGGCCCAGTCCCAGTTCGCGCAGCGTCCGTACGAGAGCGAGACGGGCGACGGCGTCGGGGCCGTAACGGCGGTATCCGGCGGGTGTGCGGTCGGCCGGCGTCACGATGCCGCGATCGGAGTAGAACCGGATCGTCTTGACCGTCAGCCCGGTGCGCCGGGCGAGTTCACCGATCGAGTAGAGCGTGCCGCCGTCCATGGCCCCACCTTCGCGTCTCCCCCGACGGGAGACTCAAGTCCCTTCCGTGCCCCGGTTCCGGCGGATCTCAGCGCGGAGGGGGCTGGTGAATTGTGGGCCCGCCACGATGGGGAGTGGCGACGTGGTTCGCGGGCGGCCGGGGCAGCGAGTCGACGCATGTCCGGGAGCAGGCGTTGACCAGGAGGGGCAGCACGTCGGTGGCCACCGGCAGGGAGATCCAGACCTGGTGCACTCCGGACGCGGGTATGGGCCCGGCGCAGACGCTGCAGGAGGGGATCGTCTCCGCGCCCCAGGCTCCTGGGTCGAGGCGGCCCGGGTCGAACTCCGCTGTCCGGGGCGTCGGTTGTGGCAACAGGGGGAAGTGCGGGCGCAGTTTGAAGTTGCCGTAGATCGAGCGTGTACTGACCGTGCTGCGTCTCAGGTTCGCGCACCGGGTCAACTCGTAGGGGAACCAGTGCAGTCGGTGCGATGTGTACGGGCTGAACTCCTCCAGGCTCTCCATGGCGCCGATCTCCGGGGGGATGCGGACGAGATTGCTGCCGTAGAGCACCAGGTGCCGTACCGCCTTGAGCCGGGCGATGGACGGCGGCAGCGTGATGATCTGGCGCCGTTCCTCCGCGCTCAGCTCGACCAGGGGCTTGAACTCCTCGCGCTCGTCGGCCGCCGCCTCCTCGATCAACGCCAGCAGGTGCCGCCACCCCGGTGCCGACGTGTCCTGCCGCTCGGGGTGGAAGCTCACGCTCGGCTGCGGAGCCCTCCGGTGCTGCTCGAAGCACGCGCACCTGTCGCGGTCCGGCACCCTCCCGGCCGGGCCCACGGCCTGGGCCCAGCGATTGGAAAACAGTCGTGGTTCCCCGCCCTCTGTCATGTCCCCCAACTTAGCGTCAGCGGGCAGGCGGCGCGGCAGCGGTCCCGGGACGCGTTCACCCCCGACGTTGCCCCAACTCGTCCGCCCCGGACGTCATGTCCTGGGTGCCGATGACCGAGAGAAGCTCCAACCGGGCGGCGCCTTCGGTGCCGGGCGGGGCGCTGAACCACAGCAGGCGCTGTCGTCCGTCCTCGCTGAACAGGCTGTGGCAGTCCAGCTCGATCACGCCCAGCGCGGGGTGGACAATCCGTTTGTGGTCCGTGCGGCGGAGCGCGACGTCATGGGTGTCCCAGAGGGCGACGAACTCCTGACTGCGGCGGCGCAGCGCGGCCACCATCCGGGTCACCTCGGGGTCCCCGCCGCGCCGGGCCGCGACCGCCTGGAGATCGGCGACGAACACCCGGGAGTGATGGGGGTGGTCCTCCGCCGGGTAGACCTGCCGGGAGCCGGGGTCGGTGAACCAGCGGTACACGAAGCTCGCCGCCGGTCCGTGGACCACCGGGGGCGGGCCGACGAGCGCCACCGCCAGGGGGTTCTGCACCAGGGTCTCGTGCAGGTCGGTGATGACCTGGGCGGGGGTGGTGGTGAGCTGGTCCAGCAGGCCGAGCAGGGCCGGCTGGACGTGGGCGGCCGGGCCGTGCGTCGCCGGGGGCAGCGGTCGGTCGGCGAGGTGGAAGAGGTGGTCGCGTTCGTCGCCGTTCAGCCGCAGCGCACGGGCCAGGGCCGCCAGGACCTGTGCCGAGGGCTGGGCGCCGCGGCCGCGCTCCAGCTCGGTGTAGTAGTCCGCGGACAGCCCGGCCAGCTGGGCGACCTCCTCGCGCCGCAGTCCGGGCACCCGGCGCCGGGGGCCGGTGGGCAGACCGACGTCGGCCGGGCGGATCCGGTCGCGCCGGGACTTCAGGTAGGCGGCGAGCTCCGAATGATTCACCCCTCCATGGTCACGCGCGCCGGCGAGCCGAACCAGGGGATGGCAACCCCAGGGTGCGCCGAGCCATGGTTGTCACGGGGGTTCCGGCCCACGGTGGAGACGCAAGCAGGGCGGCACCGGCCGCCCGGCGCCGCGATCCGCACGTCGTGGCGCCCTCGTACGGCACCTTTCGCAGGAGTCTCCATGTCCATGCAGGAAACCTCCCGGGAAACCTCCGCCGGCCCCACCACGGCCGATGCGCCCCGGGTCGCCGTCGTCACCGGCGGCTCGCGCGGCATCGGCCGCGAGACGGTGCGCCGGCTGACCGCCGACGGATACGCCGTCACGGTCGGGTACGCGGGTAACCGCGAGTCGGCCGAGGCCGCCGTCAGGGAGGCCGTCGCGGCCGGTGGCCGGGCGGTCGCCGTGCGGGCCGACGTCGCCGACGAGGCGCAGGTGGACGCTCTGTTCGCCACCGCCGAGTCGGAGTTCGGCGGGGTCGACGTGGTCGTCCACGCGGCCGGCCGGATGTATCTGGCCCCGGTCGCCGAGCTGGACCTGGCGGAGCTGGACGCGATGCACCGCACCAACATCCGCGGAACCTTCGTGGTCGCCCGGCAGGCGGCCCGCACGCTCCGCGCCGGCGGAGCGCTCGTCACCTTCTCCACGTCCGTGCTGGGCCTGGCGTTCCCCGGTTACGGCGCGTACAGCGCGAGCAAGGGCGCCGTCGAGGCGCTCACGATGATCCTCGCTCGCGAGCTGCGCGGCCGGGACGTCACCGTCAACGCCGTCGCCCCCGGTCCCACCGCCACCGACCTGTTCCTGGAGGGCAAGGACGAGGAGACGGTCGCCCGGCTGGCCGCCCAGCCCCCGCTGGAGCGGCTCGGCACACCGGCCGACATCGCCGAGGTGGTGGCTTTCCTCACCTCGCCGGCCGGCCACTGGGTCAACGGCCAGGTCGTCCGGGCCAATGGCGGCATCGTCTGACGGCCGCGCGTATCCCATATCCCATAAGCCCGCATCCCGTATCCCGTATCCCGTATCCCGTAGCCCGCATCCCATAGCCCGCATATCCGAAGGAGAGCCAGCATGCCGTTCGCGAATTTCAAGGTCCCCGCCGGAACCCTCGACGAGAAGCAGAAGGAGCTGATCGTCACCCGCACCACCGAGCTCTATGCCGAGATCTACGGCGAGCGCGCCCGTGCCAACACCATGGTCCTCGTCGAGGAGGTCACCGACGGCGGCTGGGGCATCGGGGGCGGCGTCCTGACCCTGGCCATGCTCCGGCAGCCGCAGCCGCCCCAGCACTGACGGGCGGGCTCGGCCCCGTGCTAGAAAGCAGCGTCATGGAGACCGAGCCGATCACCCTGTCCACCCCCCGGCCCGTGCGACGGCCGACGCTCGTCCAGGGCTGGCACGAACTGTCCTTCCTGCACTGGCCGGTGGAACCGGAACAGGTGTCGGCGCTGCTGCCGGCCGGCACCCGCCCCGACACCCTCGACGGGGTCACCTACGTCGGCCTGGTCCCGTTCCTGATGCGCGGCGTGGGCCTGGGTCCGGGGCCGGGGCTGCCGTACCTGGGCACGTTCTGCGAGACGAACGTACGTCTGTACTCGGTGGACGAGCACGGCCGGCGCGGTGTCGTGTTCCGGTCCCTGGACGCGGCCCGGCTGATACCGGCGCTGGTGGGCAGGCTCGGCGTCCGGCTGCCGTACAAGTGGTCCGCCATGCGCCTGGGCCGCGAGGGGGACGTGCTCACCTACAGCTGCCGTCGGCGGCGTCCGGGAGCCAGGAGCGCGGCGAGCCGGGCCGTCGTGCGGGTCGGCCCCCCGATCGCCCGACCCACGCCGCTGGAGCGGTTCCTGACCGCACGATGGGGTCTGCACGTGTCCTGGCACGGCCGCACGGTGCACCTGCCCAACGAACACGAGCCGTGGCCGCTGCACCGGGCCCGGTTGCTCCACCTCGACGACGACCTGGTCACGGCAGCCGGCCTCCCGCCGATGACGAGCCTCCCGGTCAGTGTGCTGTACTCCCCCGGGGTCGCCGTCCGGTTCGGGGCGCCGGCCGTGCTCCCGCCGTCCTCGAGCGCGCGGCGGTAGGCGGCGCTCACATCCCCTGGCCGCCCGTCAGCTCAGGACCTTCGCCTTCGCCCGCTGGAACTCCTCTTCCGTGATGTCGCCCTTGGCGCGGATCTCGGACAGCCTGGCGAGCTGGTCGACGCTGCTCGGCGGGGACTGCGCGCCGGCGGTCTGCCGGATGTAGCTGTCGAACTCCTGCTTCCGCGCCCGCGCGTCCGCGATTTCGCGGTTGCCCATGCCCTTGCCGCGGGCGATGACGTAGACGAAGACGCCCAGGAAGGGCAGCAGGATCACGAAGGCGAGCCAGCCCGCCTTGCCCCAGCCGCCGAGCGAGTCGTCGCGGAAGATGTCGAGGATGACCTTGAAGAGCAGGATGAACCACATGACCCACAGGAAGAACCACAGCATGGTCCAGAAGGCGCTCAGCAGTGGATAGTCGTAGGCGAGGTACGTGTGCACGGCCACTTCTGTCCTCCTCCGTCCGGGTGGACGCCCTGCTGGCTGTCCGACCCCACATCAGCGTGTCGCCCGCGGCGGTCGGGCACCTCACCCGAGAAGGGTGATCAGGATGCGGGAGGTCCGGACGGACGGCCCTTCCGCGCTCTGCGGGTCGTGGCCCGGAGGGCGAAGGCCACCGCCAGCTCCACCAGTCCGAGCAGGACCAGCCACAGCCCGAGGAGCCGGGTCAGGGCGACCGCGGACTCCATCGGCAGGGCGAGGACCACGATTCCCGCGGCGACGCCCAGCGCGCCCGCGCCGAAGACGACGCCACGGTGCGCGAGGTCCTTGGAGGCGATGGCGGTGTAGAGGGTCAGCATTCCGGACACCAGCCAGGTCACGCCGACGATCAGGGAGAGCGCGGCGATGGTCTGCAGGGGGTGGCGCAGGCACAGCACGCCGGCCACGACGAACAGCATCGCGAGCAGGACGCGGGCGAGCCGTTCCCCGTGCGCTTCCCGGGCGAAGGCCGAGACGAACCGGAACACCCCGCTCAGCAGCAGGTACAGGCCGATGACGACCGCCAGCACGTGCAGGGTCTCGTCGGGCCAGACCAGAATCAGAATGCCCGGGATCAGGGTCACGAGCGCCGAGCCCAGTGTCCAGAGCCAGGAGGCGCCGAGAGCGGCCACGGCCTCGAGGGGATCCCCTTCCGACCCGAAGGCCGTGCCGTCGGGGACCGGGTCCCGCCCGGCGCCCGGTTCGGAACGAGGCGGTACGGTCATGGCTCCTCCTCGGTCATGGCTCGCACGGGGACACGGGCCGCTCACTCCGGCAGCTGACGCATCTCCAGGACGTGCAGCCCCAACGACTGGCATCGGGCCAACAGCCCGTAGAGGTGCGCCTCGTCCACGATCGGGCCGAACAGCAGGGTCTGATCGGACACGACCACGTGGTCGAGCTCGGGAAAGGCGTCGGCGAGCGTCTCCGACAGTCGTCCGTCGATGCGGATCTCGTACCGCATGAGCTGCTCTCCCCGCGGGTGGCGTGTGGCGTGTGGCGCAGGCGAACTTGTGCTTCACCGCGATCCTCCGCCGCGACGCGCCGCCCGGCCTCACCCGGCAGAGGTGATACGGCGGGGTGCGGCGGCTTCGAGCGCGGGGCACGCTGGGAGGTGCGTGAGCTGGGAGGTGGTCTCTGTGGCGTACGGCGGTCCCCGCGGACAGGTGGACGAGCGGGCGGCCTCGATGCTGGAGGCGCTGTTCACGCAGTCACCCGTCGGGCTCCATCTCCTGGACACCGACCTGCGCGTCGTCCGGGTCAACACCGCCACACCGGCCATGCAGATCGTCTCGCTTGACGAGGTGATCGGGCGCCCGGTCGGCGAGGTGTACGGCCTCATCCGGGGCGAGGGCTTCGGGGACGAGGGCGTCGAGGCCGCCCTCCGCACCGTGCTGGACACCGGGGTCCCACTGCGGAACCGCGTCATCCGGGTACGCATCGAGGCTGACCCGATGCGGGTACGCCACTTCGAGGTCACCGTGCTGCGTCTGGAAGACCCACAGGGCACGGTGATCGGCCTGGCCGTCACCTCGGTCGACGTCAGCGAGCGCGAGAGGAACCGGGCCCGGGCCGAGGTCCTCGACACGGTCCGCCGGACCGTGGGCCGGACCCTGGACGCCGCGGTGACCGGCGAGGAGCTCGTCGACGCCCTGGTGCCCGCGTTCGCCGACGTCGCCATCGTCGAAGTGGTGGAGGCCGTGATCCGCGGGGACGAGCCGCCGCTCGCCCCCCTGCACGGGGACACGCCACTGATGCGCACCGCGTTCCGCAGCGACATTTCCCGGCCGCCGACGGCGCACCCCGTGGGTGACGTTCGCCGGCTGCCGGGCCCCACCGCCTTCACCCAGGCCCTGGCCGACCTGCGCCCACGGGTGGTCGAGCTGCAGCCCGACGCTCCGTGGTTCCATGTCGACCCTCCGCGAGCGGAGGCCATCCGCTCGTCGCGGGCCCACACCCTGCTCGCGGCCCCCCTGGCGCTGCGCGACGCTGTCGTCGGCCTGGTCAGTCTCTACCGCACGGGGCAGACGCCCCCCTTCGACGAGGACGACAGGAGACTCGCGGTGGAGCTGGCCGCCCACACGGCCCTGTGCGTCGACAACGCCCGGCGCTTCACACGGGAGCACACCGTCGCCGCCACGATCCAGCGCCAGCTGCTGCCCCGTACGCCCGAGACCCACGCGTCCCTGGACACCGCGTTCCTGTCCGTCACCGGTGCCGATCCCGGTGCCTGGTACGACACGATCGCCCTGTCCGGCGCCCGTACCGCGCTCGTCGTGGGACACGTGTCCGGGCGCGGTCTGAACGCGGCGGCGACGATGGGGCAGCTGCGCACGGTCATCCGGTCCCTCGCCGCGTTCGACCTGGCGCCCGACGAGCTGCTCGCCCGGCTGCACGACACGACGGCCCAGCTGGCCGCCGAGCGTGCGAACCTCCCGCTGGGCGATCCGCTGCGCCGCGAGACCCTGACCGCCGACTGCGTGTACGCGATCCACAACCCGCTGACCGGCACCTGTCTGATGGCCGGAGCGGGCCGGCCGGCGGCTCTCGTCGTACGGCCCGACCGCACCGTCGGCATCCCCGACCCGCCGTCCGGACCCCGCCTGGGCACGGACGAGGACACGCCCTACGGGTCCGTGGAGTTCGCCGTGCCGGAGGGCAGCGTCCTGGTCTTCACCAGTGATCCGCTGCTCACCTCGTACCTCGCGGAGTGCCCGGGACCCCTGCGGTCGGCGCCGCAGTACGCGGAACGCCCGCTCCAGGACCTGTGCGACGCCATCGTGTATGCGCTCCCGCCCGGCCTGCGGGCGGGCGACGCCGCGGTGATCGTCGCACGGGTGCGCACTCTGCCCTCCGACCGGGTCGCCGCCTGGCGCCTCGATCCCGATCCCGCCTCGGTGGCCCTCGCCCGGCACCGCGTCCGCGCCCAGCTCACCGCCTGGAACGTGGACGAGGAGACCGCATTCAACACGGAACTCATCGTCAGCGAGCTCGTGACGAACGCCATCCGGTACGGCGATCCGCCCCTGGAACTCCGTCTGATCAACGACCGCGGCCTGACGTGCGAGGTCCGCGACGGCGGCGCCGCGGCACCGCACCTGCGCCACGCCCGCACCGTCGACGAGGGCGGACGGGGGCTGTTCATCGCCGCGCAGCTGGCCCACGCGTGGGGCACCCGGTACTCGGACCAGGGCAAGACGATCTGGACCGAGCAGCCCATGCCCCCGTCGCAGGGCGGCCGCTGATCAGCCCGCTCCCTCTCCCGGCGGGCCGGTCCCGGCCGCCTGCCCGCCGGGGCCGACCCGGCCGCTCGCGGACAGCAGGGCGAGCACCGCCAGGACGGCGAGCAGGACCAGCGCCAGGAGCAGGACCGTCAGAACCGTCGGATGGTTCCACAGGGCGAAGACCAGGGAGACGATCAGCAGCGCGGCGAGTGTGACGGCCCGGCGGTACTGCTGGGCCCACGTTCCCGCCCGGCCCGTACGGATCTGGTGGGCCGCGGCCCAGCGCGCGGTGGCGTCCGCGGTCCGTTCCGATCTGCTGCGGACGGCCACGGGCAGCCGTCCCGGTCCGATGCAGTAGGTGCCGAGCGCGATGACGACGCCGAGGACGATCGCCGTACGCAGGCTGACGCGCAGAAAGCGCACCAGCGTGTCGAAGACCGCGGAGGCGGCCGCCTTCGACTGCACCTCGGGCGGGAGGTGGTCGAGGTAGTAGCGGCGGGCGACGACCAGCCCGATGGCCACGACCAGGCAGGCGAAGGCCGCTCCGAGTGCGGTGCGGGCCAGGGCACGCCGTCGCCCACGGGCCAGGAACACGCCGCCGGCGCCGATGAGCACGACGAAGACGGGGAGCCAGTTGCCGAGGGCGTCCAGCAGCCGGGCGCCCTCACGGGCCTTGGCCAGCTCGTCGGACTTGAAGAGCACCATCTGCTCGTTGACCGTGGGGATGTGCTTCGCGGGGGACAGCCCGGCGTCGACCAGGTCGTTCTTGACCTTCTCGACCAGCGCGCCCACGTCGAGGGTGACGGTGCCCTCGGAGACACCGACCGCGCCCCGCCCCTTGCCGGTGAGCGCGTGGACGACGAGGTTGTGGGCGGCCCTGTTGGCGTCCGTCCACACCTTGTCGAAGACCTCGCTCTGCACCACTCGGGTGGCCGCCTTGGTCACGGCCTGGTCGACCGCGGCGTCCAGCTGCGGGCCCAGCCCCTTGAGCGCGTCGGCGGCGCGCGGCGGCAGTCCCTGGGTCTCCAGCCAGTTGGCGATGTCGTCGGCGGCCTGCTGCCCGTCGACATGGACGGCCACGGCCTCCGTGATCCGGTGGACGGCCGCGTCCTGGATGGCCGGATCGGTGGCGAGGGGCGAGACGGTGGCGACGTACCGGTCGGTGTCGAGCACGATGTCGTGCACCCAGGTCGTCAGCAGGGCGACGGGGACCAGGATGCAGGTGAGCACGATGAGCACGGCCGAGGCGACCTTGCGGGCCACCCCGGCGGCCATGGCCCCCTTCGCCGTCCCCTCGCCGCCAGGGGCCGGACCGGGTGCCGATCTGGGCTCGTGCGCGTCGCTCATGAGGCCTCCGGCAGGGTGCATGCCTGACCACCCCATTCCGTCAGCGGGCGGGCGCCGGAGCACGCGGACGGCGTCCGAACGGGCGAGACGGCGTCCCAGGATGGCCGGGCCGGTGGGGGTGGGGCACGCTTGTAGCGTGGGATTCCGGCGGAGCCTCGCGGGGCTGCGGCAGTCCTGGCAATCGAGTCACGCACTGCTGCTGCTTCCGATCGCGCTCATCGTAGTGATCACGATCGTGGACATCCGCTCGCCCGAGGACGTCCATCTGGGGCCCACACTGGTCATCGCGCCCGCGCTCACCCCGTCGTTCGCCGGGCCCTGGGCCACGGGACTGGTCGGGGGGCTCGCGGTGGCGGCCCAGGCCGTCATCGGTGTGTTCCACGGCGGCCTGGGCACCATGAACCACATCGTGCAGCTCATCACCCTCTTCGTGCTGTCGGTGCTGATCGTGATCTACTGCGCGATCCGCGAGCGGCGCAAGGCCCAGCTGGCCCAGGTCCGGTCCGTGGCCGAGGCCGCCCAGCACGTGCTGATGTGGCCGTTGCCGGAGCAGATCGGCCCCCTGCGGATCGCCACGCTGTACCTGGCCGCCGAGGACGAGGCCCAGATCGGCGGCGACCTGTACGCGACCACCCGGGTCGACAACTCGGTGCGTGTCCTGATCGGTGACGTGCGCGGCAAGGGCCTGTCCGCCATCGGCGAGGCCGCGCTGCTGCTCGGCGCCTTCCGCGAGTCCGCCCACCGGCACACCTCCCTGCCGGACCTGGCGGTCACCCTGGAGCAGAGCGTCACCCGCTACGCGGCCGACTTCGAGACACCCGAGGAGGCCGGCGAGCGCTTCGCCACCGCCCTGCTGGTCGAGATCCCCGACGGAGACCCGATCACACGGCTGACCAGCTGCGGCCACCCTCCACCACTGCTGCTCAGTCCCGGTCACGTGGTGACGGTCCCGAGTCTGCATCCGTCGCCCCCGTTGGGGGTCCACCCGTCAGAGCCCGCGGACTACACGCTGGACGCGTTCTCCTTCGAGCCCGGCGACACCCTGCTGCTGTACACCGACGGCGTCATCGAGGCCCGCGACGCCGACGGTCACTTCTACCCGCTCGCGGAGCGCGCCGCGCAGTGGACCGAGGGAAGCCCGGAGGCGCTCATGCACCACATCCGGCGTGATCTGCTCGCCCACTGCGGCGGCCGCCTCGACGACGACGCCGCCCTGATCGCCCTCCACCGCACGTCCCCCGCCCACCGCCGGCACCACGGACGGATCATCCACACCGATGCCTTCCAGCACGGCTCCCAGACACAGCCCCGGACGGGGTGACCACCGCCCGACGCCGTACCGCGGTGAGCGCCACCGCCGCACGCCCGGGACCGGGACCGGGGCCGGGGCCGGGACCGGGACCGGGGCCGGGACCGGGACCGGGACCGGGGCCGGGACCGGGACCGGGGCCGGGGCCGGAGAGACGGTCCCCGGTCCCGAGCCCTGGCACGGGACCGGTCACGGCTTGCGGGCGACCGCCCCGTACATCGCGATGTCCTCGTCCCGGATGTTCTGCTCGCCCGTGCCGTCCGGGTGCCACTTGTGGACCTGGACGATGCCCGGTTCGGTCAGCTCCAGGCCCTCGAAGAACTCGTGGGCCTCGTCGATGGTGCGCAGCCGCATCGGCATGTTGCGGGCGGCGTACTCACGGGCGACGCGGCCCACCTCGTCCGGCGCGAACTCGGCGGTGCCGATGGACATCGCCAGGTAGCTGCCCGAGGGGAGCGGTTCCAGGAGGCGGCGGACGACACCGACCGCGTCGTCCTCGTCGAGCATGAAGTGGACGATGGCGATCACCGTGAGGGCCACCGGCTGCGTGAGGTCGAGGGTCTCGCGCAGTTCGGGGGCGTCCAGGATGGCCGCCGGGTCACGGAAGTCGGCCTCGATGTACGACGTCCTGCCCTCGGGCGCGCTGGCCAGCAGGCCCTGGGAGAGGGTGAGGACGATGGGGTCGTTGTCGACGTAGACGACCCGGGAATCGGGCGCCACCGACTGGACGATCTCGTGGAGGTTCGGGGAGGTGGGGATGCCGGTCCCGATGTCCAGGAACTGCCGCATCCCCGCCTTCTCGGCGAGCCGGCGCACGGCACGGTTCATCCAGTCCCGGTTGGCGCGCATGTGGACGGGGAGCGCGGGCCACTCCCGGGACATGACGTCGCCCGCTTCCTTGTCGGCGGGGTAGTAGTCCTTTCCGCCGAGGATGTAGTCGTAGATCCGCGCGGAGTGGGCGTTCTCGGTGTCGATGCGGTCGGCCGGCCATCCGTTGTCGGGCAACGCCGTATCTCCCATTCGAGTAGGGGGTGCGGGGGGATCAGTAGGTCACGGTGAACTCTCAGCGGCAGCAAGGGGGTTCGGAGGAGGAGGTCGCACGTCAGAGCTCCCTGCGAATCGCACCGAGGAGAGCCTCGGTCTTCCTGGCGGGCGCCGCCTGGGCTCCCAGCCGGTCCAGAGCCTCGCGATACACCACGACGTCGTCGCCCTTGTCCAGGTAGACCGCGCCCACCAGGCCGTTGAGGTAGACGATGTCGGGCAGTTCGGGCGCCCGGAACCGGAACAGGTGGAAGGAACCGGCCCGCATGGCCGGGTGCGGGCCGTTGGCGAACGGCATGATCTGCAGGGTCACCTGGGGCAGTCGGTGGACCTCGATGAGGTGGCCGACCTGTGCGCGCATCACGTCGGCGCCCCCGACCGGCCACCGCAGCACCGTCTCGTCCATCACGACCCACACCCGCGGCGGCCCGTCGCGCGCGAGGAGTTCCTGGCGGCGCATGCGCAGCGCGACCCGGCGTTCCGTGGCCTCCTCCGGGGCGTGCGGATTGCCCGCGGAGAGCAGGGCGCGTGCGTAGTCCTCCGTCTGCAGCAGCCCGTGGACGAACTGGTTCTCGTAGGCCCGGATCTGCAGCGCGGCCTGCTCCAGGCTCAGATAGGCGGCGAACCAGTCCGGCATGACGTCCCGGTACGTGTGCCACCAGCCGCGCTTGTTGGCCTCGCGGACGGACTGCAGGAAGGTGTCGAGCTCCTGCCGGTCCGTCACACCGTAGGTCTGGAGCAGCTTTTCGGCGTCCGCGAGCCGGAGCCGGGCCACCTTCGCGGCCTCCATACGGCGGATGGTGGAGTGGCTGACTCCGATGGCCGCGCCCGCCTGCTCGTACGTCAGACCGGACCGGGTCCGCAGTTCCTCCAGCTGCCTGCCGAGAATCATGCGCAGGACGGAGGGAGCGCCGCCCCAGTCGGTCTCCGCCGTCACGCCTTGCCCCCTCACACCGGGTTCCAGGGTCACCGTCTCACGCGGTCGGTCTCGACAGGCTCGTTCGAACACTTCTTGACGGAAGCAGCATGCACACCAGCTATTGCAATTTTCAACTTGCCAGTTGCGGGCGGTTGTTGGCAGGTGTCACAGTGGACTCACTGTTCCGGCCGACCGAAGGAGCGGGCGAGGCAGCTCAGTTGGGGGAGATTGGGCGGCCATCCGGCGTCATCCGGCGCGGGTTGTCGTCTGCTGTCCCGTGCGGCCGGATCGACGCGACACCGCCCCCCACGTTGCGAGGCCGGACGAAAGGCGTACGGCGATGGCTCCGCCCTCCCTCCCCCAGCCGCTGGACCGACTGTCCGAGGACCCGCTTCCCGGCCGCTTTCCCGGAGCACGGCTGCCCATCAGACCACCCGGAGGCGAGTACACCGGTCGACTCCCCGGGCCCGACGGCCCCGACCGCCTCGTCTCCGGGGCCGAACCGCCCCGCCGGACGCATGTGTTCGTGCTGCCCGCGACGCCGGCGTCCGTGGCCACGGCCCGCAGAGGCGTCCGTGAGGTGCTGACGGGCTGGGGCGCCGACGAGGACGCGTGCGACGACGCCGCCGTCGTGACCTCCGAGCTCGTCACCAACGCGGTCACGCACTCGAAGAGCGATCGGATCGTGTGTCGGCTGCACAGCACCGCGCACCGCATACGCATCGAGGTCGAGGACCAGAACCGCGGCACCACGCTCCCGACGCCCGGGCAGCCGGACCCCGACGACCAGAGCGGGCGTGGACTCCTCCTGGTCGACGCCCTGAGCGAGGAGTGGGGAGTCACCGGCGCCCCGCACCGGTCCGGGCGCATCGTCTGGGCCGACCTGACGTCGGGCACGGACACTCCCCCGGCGACGGCCACGCTCGTTGACCGGCCCGTCCCCCACTCGGCCGAAGGACCCTTGCCGCATGGACTCACACACCCCTGACCCGCGGGTACCCCGCCCCGTGCCCGTCATCGTCCCGCCGCGTGACACGAACCCGGCACCGGGCGTCCGGACGACCGATCCGTCCTGGACCCGCACCCGCCCGAAACCCGGTCCCGGGAGTCCCCGCCCGCGCGGGCCGCGGAGCACCGTGAACTGACCACGACGGCGGGGCGGTTCACGTCCCCCGCGCTGCCGGACACAGCACGGTCGGCAGGGCGGCCACCGCCAGGGTCAGGAGGTCTCCTCCACCCGCTCAAGGGCGGCCCGGCCCGCACGCCGCCAGCTCGGCCGGCCGGCACCGGGACCCGGCGCAGGTCCAGTTCCGCCAGGTCCGGGTGCTGCTCCCTGAGCAGGGATCGGACCAGGTCCTCGTCGATGTCGCTACGGCTCATCGAGGCCACCGTGGATCGACCGTGGAGGACCTGCCCGAACGGCTCAGTAGCCGATGAAGAAGGTGGCGTCCGCCTTCTCGGTGGTCGTGGAGACGGGGTCGATGCGCAGGACGTAGTCGGAGTGCCTGATGTAGCGGGTGGGGTAGTTGTAGGAGCGGAAGGACGTCCAGGTGGCGTCGGCCAGGCCCGCGGTCTTGTAGAAGGTGGCGTCCTGGGCGAATGTCGTTGTGCCGTCGTTGACGTCCAGTTGCAGCTGGTAGCTGTAGTGGCGGAGGTAGCGCGTCGGGTAGTTGACCGACTGGAAGGAGATCCCGGTGCTGTCGGCCAGACCGGGTACGAGCTTCCACTGGGAGTCGGGGTACGGGTCGAAGGCGTACGCGTCGATCCTGCCGACGTAGTCGGAGTGGCGGACGTACCGGGCCGGGTAGTTGTACGACTTGAGCCGGTTCCAGCTCGGGGTGCCCCAGGTGGCGATCAGGTTGGCGTACTCGCTCGTGGTGATCGGCTGGATCGTGCAGTGCTTGGAGTTGAGCGGCTGGGTGTAGATACGCTGGTCGAGAGCCGTCCAGGTGCCGGCCGAGAGGTCCGAGGACTGCCAGGCGTAGAAGACTCCGTTGGGGCTCCAGGTGTCGCCCCACAGGTAATAGGTGCCGGACGTCAGCGACTTGACGAGGGTCGGGGCCTCGGTGCCGTTGTGCGAGACCGGCGTGCTGAACTCGGTGAAGCTGCCGGGATCCAGGGTCGTGGAGCGGGCGCCGACCAGCGTCGAGTTCTTCTTGAAGTACAGGTAGTTGACGCCGTTCACGCCGACCGCGAGGTCGCCGTCGATGACGTCGTAGCCGGGGTCGAAGAAGACCTGGGGGTCACCGACGGTGATGAAGTCACTCGTGTAGTTGATCATGATGACGTTGTGGCCGCTGTCGTTGACCGACGAGTAGATGATCCCGTACTTGCCGCGGCCCGCGTCCCAGAACGCCTCCGGCGCCCAGCTGTGGGTGTCCATGTCGTGCAGCTTCAGCCGCCGGTATCCGGTGAAGGTGCGCAGGTCCGTCGAGTCCCAGACGTGGATGTACTGGCTGACGTACGTCCAGTCGGTGCCGTACAGGTCAGTGGCGAGCACGACGAACGTGCCGTCCTGCTTGCGCAGGATGAAGGGGTCGCGGAGCCCGCCGGAGCCCGCGGTCGGGGTCCCGACGGGGTTGTTCTGGTTGAGCGGTGTCCATTGCAGGCCGTCGGTGCTGACGGCGAGGTGCAGACCGTAGTTCGCGGCCAGCATGTCCGGGGACTCGGTGAAGTACCCCATGACATAGGCCGAGTCGGCGGCGTGCGCGGGACGGGCACCGATCGTCAGGTCGGTCGCGGCGGCGAGGGGCAGGGCAGCCGCCATGCCGAGGAAGAGTCGTCTCGATGGAATGGCGGGGCGGGGATCGGCGCTCATCTGCTCTCCAGGGGGACGTGGAGCCGTTAGAGATGTTCGATATACCGAATGAAGTTCGGTGAGCCGGTCAGAAACTAGAGGGGTGGGAGTGGCGCGTCAATGCTTCTGCGACACGGGAGTCATGTCTGTGGAGTGCCTGTGGCCGACAGCGCGAGCGTCGCCTGCCGAAGTCCCGCCGCCTTCGCGGTGAGCATGACGCGGCCGGGCCTCATCCTGAGCGTCGCGCGGCCGCACGCTGTCCCTCGGGGTGTAGACGTACACCGTCGGGGGGGGTGGCCGTGACCGACGTACCAGGTGCCACCACGCCCAGCCGAGGCGCCTGACGCCGTGTCACGCCGCCGCAGTCCCGCTTCTTCATCGCCGCCTCTCCACCCGACGTGAATTCGACATGCCGGAATGATGAGGGGAGTTCAGTTCGCCCTGAGGGGCCTCGGGGCGCCGCTCGCCCTCCGCCGCACACAGCGCCCGGCCCCGGGGTGGACGAGCGCATGACACCCCCTGGGCCGGGCTCGGCGGACTCCGCGGACGCGGGCCGGTCAGCTCTCCCCGGCCAGCGTCCCGACCTCGGCCGCGGTCAGTGTCCTGCCGTAGACACGGAAGTCGTCGACCGCCGCCTTCAGGTACGGGTCGGGGTACTGGGACCTGCCGATGTAGGCGGCCCTGATGTGGTTGCCGAAGTAGCGCGGCTCGACGGTGACCGCCGTGTTGCGGCCCGCCTCCTGCCCGTCCACGTAGAGCACGGCGGTGCCCGCTCCGTACGTCACGGCGACGTGCACCCAGCGGTCGGCGGGCAGCGGATCGGCGTCGATGCGCTGCTCCGCTCCCCCGCCGCCGGCGGTGATGGCGTACCGGAGGGTGCCCGCGTCACTGAGCGGGGTCAGGAACATGTTGGCGCTCACGCCGGTGCCGAAGTCGAAGACGCGGCTCCAGGTGGCGGGCCGGCCGGTCAGCCTGACCCAGGTCGCCACCGAGTACGCGGACGCGCCTGCCAGCAGGTCCTCGGCGAGGGTGACATGGCCGTCGGCGCCGTCCAGGGCCACCGCTCCGGCGGTGTGCCCCTGCGTCCACGAGGCGCCGCCGGCGAGTGTCGCCGCCTTTCCGTTGCCGGTGGCATCCGCGGCCGTCGTGCCCGAGGTCTCGTCAAACCGGTGCCAGGCCGCGAACTCCGGCGGCGCGGAGGGTGGTTGGCCGGTCAGCCAGTAGACGTTGTAGTGCTGGTGGTGGATACGGGCGATCGGCAGCAGCGTGACGGTCCCGCTGTCGTCGGTCGCCGTCAGGCGCAGCGGGTCGGCCGATGCCTGGCTGATCGAGGCGGTGTCGAGGCGGGGCATCCACGGGTTCGCGGTGCCGCCGTACGCGCCGGCCAGGACCACGGGTCCGTGCAGGACGGCCTTGACGTCGGGGTCGTCGGGCGTCGCCTCGACCCGCGTCCGCATGGGCAGCGTGAGCTCGACCCGGTCGCCGGTGCGCCAGGTACGGTCGATAATCAGCCAACTGCCCGCAGCCGGACGGTCGGAGAGGGTACGTCCGTTGAGCCGGACGCGGGCGCCCGAGGCCCAGGCGGGAACACGGACCAGGAGCTGGTGTGCGGCACCTCCGGCGGTGACCGTGAGCAGGGTCGAGGCGGCGTCGGGCAGGCGCGTGGTCTGCCGCCAGGTGATGCCCTTCTCCTGCCAGTTCACCTGGGACGGTATGAACAGGTTGACCAGCAGGCGCTGTTCGTCGTGCGTGTAGATCGTGTCGGCGAACTTGGCCTGCGTCTCCATGCCGGTGCCGTGGTCGCAGGAGAAGTTGTCGTAGTCGGTGGAGTAGGCGTCGGGGTCCGTTCCCATGAAGGAGGGCTGCTGCTTGAACGCGCCGGGGCCGAGGCCGGTGTAGTAGATGTTGAAGCCGTGCGCGGAGCCGGGGTCCTGCTCGCCGAGCATCTGGTTGAACAGGGTGCGCTCGTAGTAGTCGAGGAGGTCGGTGCGCTCCGGGGCGTGCAGGTGCAGCAGCCTGGTCAGCTTGAGCATGTTGTAGCTGTTGCAGTTCTCGCAGGTGCCGTTGGACAACTGGCCCGCGATGACGTCCGGTTCGTGGAACGCCTCGCCGTTGCTGTTGCCGCCGATGACATAGGTGTGGTGGTCGGTGACGATCTGCCAGAAGTTCTCGGCGATGGTGCGGTAGCGATCCGGCAGACCTTCCTGCCACAGTCGCATCGCCCCGACCATCTTGGGGATCTGTGTGTTGGCGTGCAGCCCGGCCAGCCGGTCCTCGTTCGCGGCCAGCGGGTCGAAGACCCGGTCGTGCGTGAAGCGCTCGGCGACCTCCAGCCAGACGGCGTCACCGGTGATCGCGTGCAGGTCGGCGAGTACGTCGTTCATGCCGCCGAACTCGGTCTCCAGCACGCGCTGCATCTGCTCGTGACTCAGCTTCGCGGTGCGCCGGTCGGCCCACTCGCCCATGCCGATGACCACGTCCCGGGCCTGGTCGTTGCCCGCCAGCCGGTACTGGTCCACCAGCCCCGCCATGATCTTGTGCAGGGTGTAGTACGGGGCCCAGACCCCCGTACCGGCCTCCAGCCGGTCGAAGAAACTCTCCGGGAAGGCCGACAGGTACCCCTTGCCGAAGCCAGCCGACGGCGACGCGGCCTGGCACGCCGCCAGCGCGGCGACCAGTCGGCGGCCCTGGTCGCGCAACGCGGTGTCGCCCGTGTTGGCGTGGGTCAGGGCGAGACCGGAGAGCAGATGACCGGTGGAGTGTCCGCGCAACTCGACGGTCGGGGCCTCCCAGCCGCCGCAGGGCTGGGCGCTGCTGGGCAGTCCGACGTTGCGGCGGAAGGCGTGCAGCAGGCGATCGATGTCGACGAAGCGCAGATAGGCGGTGTTGCGGCTCTGGTTGTCCTGGAACGGGCCGGTCAGCAGGGACACGGCGGTGAGCGGGAAGGGCCGCACCTGCGCGGCCTTCGATCGGGGTGCGGCGGCGGGGCGTTGTGCCGCCCGGGCCGCGGGGCCGTCCGTCACGGTCAGGGTCGCCGCCGCGCCGGCCGCGGTGAGGAACGTCCGTCTGCCGAGAGGTGGGGTCACGATGTCCTCCGCATGTCGATGGCGCGGGACGGGGAGTCCCGGCCCCCGCCCCACTGGCTGTGGTTCGAAATATCGAAGACTGTGCGACATGCTGTGCGGGGCTCCACGGTAGAGGACTGACTCCTGATGTCAATGACACCGCCGGGACAGCACGCGGGAGTGACGGCCGAGCCAGACGCCCGGACAATGCCACGGGTGGACACCATCACCATCCGCCCGGCCGCCCCCGACGAACTGACCGCCGTCGCCGAGCTGCGCTGGCAGTGGATCCTCGAGAACGAAGGCGAACCGGTCACCGAACGGGACGAGTTCGTACGGCACTTCGTCGCCTGGGCGCGGGAGAACGGCTCCTCGCACCGCTGCACGGTCCTGCTCCGCGGCGAGACCGTCATCGGCATGGCCTGGCTCGCGGTCCTCCAGCGCGTACCCAGTCCGCGCGCCCCGCTGCGGGCGTCCGGGGACCTGCAGTGCGTGTACGTCGTCCCCGCCGAGCGCGACGGCGGACTCGGCGGCCGCCTGATCGACGCGGTCCTGACCAGGGCCCGCGAACTCGGCCTCGAACGGGTCACCGTGCACTCCAGCCCCCGGGCGATCCCGGCGTACGCCCGCCACGGCTTCGCCCCCCTCCCCTCGGCTGTTGAACACGCACGTCGCCCGCGCCCAGGAACACAGATACCCGTGACGCCGCCTCGGTGCCCTGTGGTTCACCGCAGCGGGCGTCGGTCGCATCGGACGGATCGCCGCCTCCGGCGGCGCCACCTGACTCCCGCTGCCGACGGCGGAGATCAGCCTCTCCGGGTGGTCCCCGCACCCCATGTGACCGCGGTCATGTCGCGCGCTGTTCCCGGCGCGAGTCATGATCGTGGGTACGCAACGGAACCGAGCGGCGCGGGCCGCGGGACGGGGGGACGCCGTGGGCGACGGGCTGTCGCGGGCACTGTGGGAGCGGTACGAGCCGGTGCACGACCTCATCTACTTCGCCCCTGAGGCGCGTCAGACCGCCGACGGACTCGGGATGCGCGGCTTCTGGATGGGCTACTTCGCGCTGCGCGCGGCACCGCTGGGCGCGGTGCCCGCCTCCGTCGTCACCGGTTCCTTCTATGTCTTCCACCCCGACCGCGTGACGCGGGCGCTGCCCGACGCATGGCGGTACGCAGTCCCGGCCGACGTTCTCGCGGCGCGGCAGCAGGCCATGGACGCCGCGATGACACGGCTGTTCGGGACGGACGCCGTCGGCTCGCCGGAGATGGCCGAGGCCGCCGATCTGGCCTGGGAGGCGGCCATGGCCGCGGACACCGCCGGCCGGGTTCTCGCCGCCGCCAACCAGGCCGTGGACCGCCCGGAGCAGCCGCATGTGCGGCTCTGGCAGGCCCTCACCACACTGCGGGAACACCGGGGTGACGGGCACTTCGCGGTTCTGGTGTGCCACGGTCTCGGACCGGTCGAGGCGATGGTGCTGAAGGCGGCCGCCGGTGAAGGGGACGACCGGATGCTGCGGGAGACCCGCGCGTGGGACGTCCCGGCCTGGCAGGAGGCCGCTGCCGGGCTGCGCGAGCGCGGGTGGCTCGGGCGGGACGGCGCCCTGACGCCGGCCGGCGCGGCCGGGCGCGCGGCCGTCGAGGCGCAGACCGACGCCGCGGCCGAGCGACCCTGGGCCGCCCTGGGCGCGGACCGCACCGCGCGTCTCGCCACCCTCCTCGAACCACTGGCCCGGACCGTCCGGGACTCCGGGCTGCTGCCGTCCGGCAACCCGGTCGGTCTACCCCGCACCTCGGACCGCTGATCGAGGCGCGACGCGGGTGCGCCACATCAGCTGAGGTTCACCCGCTGCGGCTCCTCGACGCGAACAGCAACTGAGCGGGTTCGGCCGAAAATCGTCGTAGCAACGTTCGAAATGCCCTGTAATTCAGAGGTCTTCGGGATACCGGAGATGAGATTCTGCCGTCGTGGCCCGTCCGGGCCACAGGGGGAGGTAACACCACAGTGAATCGCATGCGCACATCCGCCACGGTCCTGGCCGCGGCCGGGATCGTCACCGCCGCCCAGCTCGGCTTCGCGGGAGCCGCGTCCGCGCAGACCTCGGCGCCGAAGAGTTCCGGCTGCCCGATCGACCTCGTCTACCCGGGCCGCTTCTACGTCAACTCGCACGGATGGGTCACCAACGGCGGCCTCTACTTCGGGCTCAAGAACAAGAGCACGACCAAGAGCTTCTCGAAGGTCACCCTCACGGTCACCGACGTCAAGAACATCCGCTTCGGCACGGCCAAGGCCACGGGCGGCAAGATCACCAAGAACACGACCAAGGTCGTGTCGGTGTACACGCTGACGCTGAAGAAGAAGGCCAGCCTCGGCATGAAGGTGCCGACGCACCTGCTCAACACCCACACCTACAAGGTGAAGTTCACGCTGAAGGGCACCGGCTGGAACTGCGCCTCGGACCAGGGGACCTGGGGCAGCTGATCCCGCGCGGACCGTACGCTGGGGACCGTGGTCGAGCGCGGCGAAGAAGCGGGCGAGGGGCCGGGCTCCGCGGTGGCCCGGCTCACCGGACGCCCGGTCACGAGTGAACGGGCGCTGTCCGGGAACCTCGCGGAGGTGACGCTCGAGGACGGCCGGGTGGTGATCGCCAAGCGCGGCGACGCCCCCGGTGCCGTCCGGGCCGAGGTGGCCGGGCTGCGCTGGCTGGCCGCGGCCGGGGCGGTCCGGGTACCGGAGGTGTACGGGCACGACGAGCGGTGGATGATGATCGACCGTGTCCCGGCCGGGCGGCCGGGTGCCGAGGCGGCGTTCCGCTTCGGACAGGAGCTGGCCGCCCTGCACGCCGCCGGGGCACCGGCGTTCGGTGCCCCGCCGCCCGGCGGCCCCGAGGAGGCGTACATCGGTCTCGCCCCCATGCGCAACGCGCCCGGCACCGACTGGCCACGCTGGTACGCCGAGCACCGGGTGCTGCCTTATCTGCGCGGCGCGGTCGACAACGGGACCGTCCAGCCCGGCGAGGCCGGCGTGGTCGAGCGCGTCTGCGAGCGGTTGCCCGAGCTGTCCGGACCCACCGAGCCGCCCGCCCGGCTGCACGGCGACCTGTGGAACGGCAACGTGCTGTGGGGGACCGACGGTCACGTCCGGCTCATCGACCCGGCCGCGCACGGCGGGCACCGGGAGACCGACCTGGCGATGCTCCACCTCTTCGGCTGCCCCCACCTGAACCGCGTGCTGGACGGCTACCGGGAGGCGGCCCCGCCGGCCGACGGCTGGGAGGACCGCATCGGCGTGCACCAGCTCTTCCCGCTTCTGGTGCACGCGGTGCTGTTCGGCCGGGGTTACGCGGAACAGGCCCTCGCGGTCGCCCGGAGGGCCGTGGCGACGTGACCGGGCCGGTCCCGTGTCAGGCCGGGGCGGGGACTACTCCTCCGCGTCCGGGGCGTGGATCCGGCCGGACTTGATGTAGCGGGCCAGGTTGAGGTGGTCGCCGTGCTCCTCGCGCAGGCCTTCCGCCCACAGCACGCTCTGCGTGCCCTCGTGCTTGACCATGCCCGGGCTCACACCGATCCGGAAGCCGCCGGGCAGGGGCTTGCCGTCCCGGTAGGGCAGGAAGTCGAGGGGGGCCGGGCCGTCGGAGGCGTACACCGCGCAGTCGGACAGCACCGCCACCGGGTACCGGCCGGTCGCCCGGGCCGTGGCCAGCATCTTGCGATGCATGTTGATCCGCGCCTTGGAGATGACGGCCGCACGGATGTCGGGCCGCCACGTCGGCCTTTCCAGCGCCGGCCAGCGTTCTCCCGGCCGCCATCCGGTGCGGGCCCGCTCGCGCAGTTTGCCGATGCCGCCCTTGACCGTGGCCTTGATCGCCGCCAGGACCAGGGCCGACTGCGGGTCCCGGTCCTTGTGTCCGTCCATCGCGGTCAGGAACTCCTCCGGCGTCATCCCGGTGGTGATGCCGAGGTCGGCCATGGTGGCGATGTACGCGTCGCGCAGGCGGGTGTACCAGGCGTCGAGATACGGGCCGTGCTCGGGACGGAGGTACGCCTCCAAGGGGGCGACCTCGTAGCCGAGTTCCTGTGCGTACGCCACCGTCGGAGTCGCGTACCAGGCCGGGCCGAGGGGCGCGTCGCCGTCCGGGGTGAAGGGGCTCGGCAGGCGCGGGTCCAGCCGGATGTGGGAGAGGTCCACCAGCCAGGAACCGGGAAGCGACGGGTCGAAGGCGGGGTTGTGCGCGTGGACCGGCGCGCCCAGGCCGACGACGGTGCGGTTGGCGGCCGCCGCGAAGGCCATGTTGACGTCGATCCCGACGAGGTACGGGTTCATGCACTCCTCGTCGGTCAGCGGCCGGGCCCAGTCGTAGGCCTCCTCGCGCAGCACCTCGGACGGGGTGCGCTGGTGGAAGCGCGGCAGGTGGGCGAGGAGCGGGTGGCCGTCAGGGGCCTCGCAGGGGGCGCAGTCCACCACCTGGGTCAGCGCGCCCGGGTTCGGTGCGGACACCCACTGTCCGTTGTCGTCCTTCACCGCGCGGGTGGGCGGGTGCAGCGCGGTCATCAGCTCCAGGCCGGTGACGGCGGTGGAGCCGCGCGGGGTGAGGACCCGGGTGGCGTACATGCCCAGTACGTGGGCGAGTTCGGCGGGTGGCAGTTCGGCGGCGTCACCCCAGTGCCGGGTGTCCAGGGCGTGCCAGGAGGGGATGCAGAGCT
Organism: Streptomyces sp. NPDC086549; assembly: GCF_044746205.1. Taxonomy (NCBI): domain Bacteria; kingdom Bacillati; phylum Actinomycetota; class Actinomycetes; order Kitasatosporales; family Streptomycetaceae; genus Streptomyces; species Streptomyces sp. NPDC086549. Next base: position 171,138 of record NZ_JBIVBS010000016.1, read on the forward strand.
GGACGCACGAGCGCCGGCCGCCCTGGGCGGGCCGGTAGATGCGGGCCCACGGGCCGAATCCGCGCTTGGTGAGCTGCCAGTCGGCCTTCTTCAGCTGCCGGACCACCTTGTGGGACTCCGGGACACGGCCCGCGAGGCGCTCCTCGTCGCTCAGGCCGGCGGGCAGCCCGTAACGCTCGCACGCCGCCGCGGTCAGCACGACGAGGGGGTCGGCGTCCTTGCCCGAGCGGTGCAGCCGGGGCTGTCCGAGCCTCGCCTCCGTCAGCGTCCACTCCACCAGCGCCGGCAGCGACTTCGCGGGCACGTCGAGGACGAGACCGCCGACGCAGTACGCGCTGACCTCACCGCCGTCCGCGTCGACCACGGCGAGGGGCCCGTGGGCGAAGCGCGGGTCGACGGCCTCGGCGGGCACGGACTCTGCGGCGCTCCGGGGCGCCTTGGCCGCGCCCTTGCGCGCGGCCGGACGGCGCGGCCCGGCAGCCGGTCCGCGCCGGACCGCGTCCGCCCCCGAACGCGCGACGGCGGACTCCTCACCGGACGGTCCCGCTGCGGCCGGGGACCTGTACCCGGCGGATGCCTGAGCTCCCCCGGGGGCCGAGCCCTGGCCCGCGTGCCACGCGGCGGGCCGAGCGCCGCCCCGGCCCGAGTGTGCGGCGTTGTCGCCGGCGGGCCCCTGCCCGGCGCCCTCCGCCTCGGGTGGCGGGGCCCCGTTCTCGGCGGTGGGCCGGCCGTGCTCCGGGCTCGTGCCCGTGGTGGGGAGTTCCGGCGCGTGCGCCGGCTGGTCGCTCGGGACCGGGTCCGCCGCGGGCGCGTGCGGGCGTTCGGGGCCCGCGCCTGTCGCCGAGGCGGGCGGCGTCGCGGCCGGATAGCGGGAGGCCAGGCCGTCGAGGAGTCTGCGGTAGGCCTCCAGGCGCTCGCCCTTGGGCTCGGCGCGGCCCGCCTCCCAGGCCTGGATGCTCGGCACGCGGACGCCGAGCGCCTGGGCCACGGCGGCCTGCGTCAGCCCGGCCGTCTCGCGCAGCCTCACCCGCTCCGCGGGGGTGGGCAGCACGGTGCCGCCGTCGACGGCGGCGAGCAGGGAGTCGACTGCCGCGAACAGTTCGTCGGGCTGGTCCGTCATTTCCACATCCGTCTTTCTACCGGGCTACCGGACGCCCTGGCGGATCTCTTCGAGCCGGGTCGTCAGCCGCTGGTGGCGCTGCGAGGCGGCCTGGGAGGAGTTCAGGCCCTGGTGCCGGGCGATCTGCCGCCAGTCCATGCCCCGGCGCCGCGCCTCCATGACCACCTGGCTCTCCAGGCGGTCCAGTTGGTGCCGCAGTTCGTCGAAGAGGCTGAGCGCGGCGCCGATGTGGTCCACGGTCACCTCCGGCGCCGGTTCGTCGCCGTCCGCCCCTCGGCGGTCGGCGGCCGCCAGCAGCCGGCCGAGCAGGGCCGCGTCCCGTGCGAGCCGGTCCGCCGGAGCGCCGTCGTCGGCGGGATGTTCCGCCAGGGCGGAAAGCCTCCGACGGGCCTCTTCGTCCTGGGCGTCATGTGCCATGCGGGCATGCTATCTCAGCCACGCAACGGAACAACGTTCTGTTGATCCTTAACGGGATCTTAAATCGGGCTGAGATTACTCAGAGTAAGGAAACCAACCACGCGTTCGATTCGTATAAGTGCATGGAAGCTTTAAACAGGGAGAGACCATGCAACCGTTCACGCTCAACTACGCGCGCCCCGCAGTGCAGTTGGAAGTCACCGCTCCGTACGCGTACGACTCCGGACTGCAGTTGAACGTGTTCCCCGATGGCCGGATCGCAGCCGCCGATCACGCAACGCTAAGAGCGCTGGGGACCACTACCTCCACGGCGGGTTCCAAGACGCACTTCGACGACTGACCGCGGATTCCCCGATGACCGTGCTCATCCTGACTTCCGACGAGGACGTGACGGCGGACATGGTGGTCCTCCGGCTCAACGAGGCCGGTGTGCCCGTGGTCCGACTCGACCCCGCCGATCTCACCAGCCGGGTCGCCCTCTCGGGCGAGTACGTGCAGGGGGCCTGCCGCGGACACCTGTCCGTGGCGGGCCGCCTGGTGAGCATGAACGGTCTGCGCTCCATCTGGGTGCGCAGGCCGGGCATCGCGGCCGCCCGGGCCGCCCAGCCGTCCGCCTGGCTGACCGAGGAGTCCTCCCAGGCGCTGTACGGCATGCTGCGCTGCACCGACGCCCGCTGGATGAACGATCCCGACGCCGCCCAGCGGGCACGGCACAAGCCCTGGCAGCTGCGGCTGGCCCAGCGCAGCGGGCTGCCCGTGCCGGCCACTCTGATCACGACCTTTCCCCAGGCCGCCCGGGAGTTCGCGGCGCGTTTCCCGGACCTGGTGGTCAAGCCCGTGTCGGGCGCGCATCCGCAGGAGCCGCCGCGGGCGGTGCCGACGAGCCGGGTCGCGCCGGACACCGACTTCTCGGCCGTCGCCTTCGGACCGACCCTGCTGCAGCGACGGGTGGCGAAGCGGGCCGACATACGTCTCACCGTCGTCGGCGACCGGTTGCTCGCCGCCCGCAAGGCGGTCGCCGAGGACGCCGACCCCGACGACGTGGACGTCCGCTTCGCCCCGTCCGTCTCCCCCTGGCAGCCCGTGGACGTGCCCCCACGTACCGCGGAGGCCGTGCACACCTATATGAAGGGGGCAGAACTCGCCTACGGGGCCTTCGACTTCGCGGAGGACGCCGACGGGATCTGGTGGTTCCTGGAGTGCAACCAGTCGGGCCAGTTCGGCTTCGTCGAGATGGACACGGGTCAGCCGATCGCCCGCTCCATCGCGGAGTGGCTGGCTCAGGACACCGAATCGGCAGGGGCGTACGTCAACGGAGCCAGGAGATCGGCTCCTTGACGGCATCGGCAACGGCATCAGGAAGGGACCGCCATATGCGTGTGGGACTGCTCGGGACCGGACCGTGGGCGCAGGGGGCGTACGCCCCCGCACTGAGCGGGCACGGTGGACTGGACTTCGCCGGGGTGTGGGGCCGCCGTCCGGAGGCTGCCTCGGCCTTGGCCGAGCAGTACGGCACGCGGGCGTACGACGACGTGGACGCCCTGCTCGACGACGTGGACGCGGTGGCCGTGGCGCTGCCACCGACCGTGCAGGCGGACCTGGCGGTGCGCGCGGCCCGTGCGCACTGTCATCTGCTGCTGGACAAACCGCTCGCCCTGAGCGTCGCCGACGGCCGGGCGGTGGTGGAGGCGGCCGAGCGGGCCGGTGTCGCCTCGGTCGTGTTCTTCACCACACGGTTCCAGAAGGAGCCGCAGGCCTGGATCGACGAACAGGCCGCCGTCACGGGCTGGTTCACCGCGCGGGCGGAGTGGCTCGGGGCGGTGTTCACCAGTGACAGCCCGTTCGCGGCCTCGCCGTGGCGCAGGGCGAAGGGCGCACTGTGGGACGTCGGCCCGCACGCCCTGTCCGTGCTCCTGCCGGTGCTCGGCGACGTCCGCGGGGTGACGGCCGCGGCGCACGGCCCCGGGGACACCGTCCACCTCGTCCTCGACCATGTCACCGACACATCGAGCACCTTGGCCCTGAGCCTCACGGCCCCGCCGGCGGCGGCCGGGGCCGCGGTCGAGCTCCGGGGCGAGGCGGGGGTGACGCTCCTTCCGCGCAGCAGCGAAGGAGCGGTTCCCGCCGTCGCCCGAGCCGCCGAGGCCCTCTTCGCGGCCGCCCGCACGGGCCGTCCCCACTCCTGCGACGCGGCCTTCGGCCTACGGGTCACCGAGATCCTCGCCATGGCCGAGGCCCGACTGAACGGCGAAGCCGACTAGAGCTCGACCAGAGCGTGTCTCTTTCATGCCGCAGCGGGTGGATCAGGTCCGCCACCGGCTGCGGCGCGGCTCACCGGTGCAGGTTCACCGTCGCCATGAGCCAGACCACCGCCACCGCGACCGCGACGGTCGCGACGATCAACGACGCGGAGAGGAGTCTCGCTCGCATCGTCCGATAGCGGGCCTGATATTCGTCCCGCAGTTCGAGAGTCCGACCGGCGATACGCAACAGGACCTCGCGGGCTGTCTCCAGCCGGTCGTCGGTGTAGACGCGGACGACGGCCTCGCGCTGCGCGGTCGTCAGCCAGGTCAGACGGTCGGCGAATGTCTCCGCGGCGTCGCGCGCCTCTTTCACTTCCGCCTGCCAGAGGAGGTATCCGGAGAGACACCTCCCGTCGCGAACATGTGGTGTGCCCAGACGGTGATGGACAGGCCGGCGATGGCCATCGTCGCCCCGACGAGGCCGAGGTAGCCGAACATCGGCTTGCGGGCGAAGACGGGGATGACTTCCGAGATGATCCCGAAGAAGGGAATCGCGATGACGTACACCTCGGGATGGCCGAAGAACCAGAACAGGTGCTGCCACAGCAGTGCCCCACCGTTGGCCGCGTCGAAGACGTGGGCGCCGAACTTGCGGTCCATCTCCAGGGCGAGCAGCGCGGCGGCCAGCACCGGGAAGACGATCAGCACGATCAGTGAGGTGAGCAGGACGTTCCAGGTGAAGATCGGCATCCGGAACATCGTCATGCCCGGGGCACGCAGACACACGATCGTCGTGATGAAGTTGACGGCGCCCAGGATGGTGCCGAGGCCGGACAGGGCCAGACCCATGATCCACATGTCGCCACCGACCCCGGGGCTGTGTGTGGCGTCGGACAGCGGCGCGTAGACGAACCATCCAAGCTCGCCGCACCCTGCGGGGTGACGAAGCCGCCGACGGTGATCAGCGATCCGAACAGATAGAACCAGTACGCGAGCATGTTGAGGCGCGGGAACGCCACGTCGGGGGCGCCGATCTGGAGCGGCATGATCCAGTTCGCGAAGCCACTGAACAGCGGGGTCGCGAACATCAGCAGCATCACTGTGCCGTGCATGGTGAACGTCTGGTTGAACTGCTCGTTCGTCATGATCTGCAGTCCGGGGCGGGCCAGTTCGGCGCGCAGCAGGAGCGCCATCACTCCGCCGACGAGGAAGAACGCGAACGACGTGATCAGGTAGAGGCTGCCGATCACCTTGTGGTCGGTGGCCGTCAGCCAGCCGATCACCTTGCTGTTCCGTCGCCCGCCGGCCGCGCTGGCCGCGTCGGCCGCGTCTGCCGGTGAGGGAGGCACGGTCGTCGGGGCGAGATCTTTCATGCTCACTCCGGGTTCCCTTCCGAAGATGCGCGCGGATATTTCTTGGAGAAATCAGTGAGCACAGGCACGAACCGTAGGTAGACGGCGAGCTCTCGCCCCAATGGGCACAGCCAGCCCCAACACGACCTGCACCAAGGGGTCCGTCGGCTCCTCAATGGGCCGATCAGGGCTCGCCGAGATTAACACATGTATTATTCGTTTAAAATCGTGAATCCGCCGCGACGGGCACTCCGACCTGCGTCATCGCGCAGCCGGCGTAGAGGTGAAGGGTGCGCGTACGCCGACGAGTGCCCCGTCGGCTGTGTCCGCCATCGGGTCCTCGTGCGGAGCACGTACGCATGCGTGAAATGGCGGACCCGGCCATGCCGCGGATCCGCCAGGCTGTGTGAACAAGGGGCGCATGCCGGCGTCAGGCCGGAGCGTCACGCCCAGCCTGCTGCTCCTTCGGGTTGCTCAGGCTCGCGATGCAGGGACGCGGAGCGTTGAATCGCTGGAGTTCGGTGACCTCCACCGGCGCTCCCATCTCCGCGAGGGCTCCGCGCATCAGTCCCAGGTGAATCGAGCAGACAACGCCCGGCAGTTCGTCGGCGACCTTGCGGAAGGGGCAATGGCGCAGGAGGATCCGGCTGCCCTCCTCTTCCACTTCAGGATCGAAGCCCATGCCGGCGAGCATGGACTGCACCTGCTCGATCGCTTCCGCCCTGGTGGCACGCGCGAACGGGGCGCGCCGCTCGGTGAGGAAGCGTCCCCACTCCTGGCCGGCTGCGATCGACGTCGTCTCGGGTTCCGGGGAAGTGGACGCGAGATGGCTCGCCAGGATCTCAGCGAGGAATCGGTAGCCGCCCTCGGGCTCGGGGCGTGCCGACTGGGCAGCGGTGTACACCATGCTCGGGCGGCCAGGCCCGACCGCGCTCGCCTGTTCTTCCCAGATGTGGTTGTCCTGCATCAGGCGGTTGAGGTGGAACCGGACCGTGTTGGTGTGCAAACCCAACTCGGCGGAAATCTCCTGCACGGTGACGGGCTTTCCGGACCGGCGCAACAGGTCGAGGACAGCCTGCCGGGTGTCGCTGGCGAGGGCTCGACCTGGCCTACCAGTACTTGAATCCACCATGCACCAATTATGACAGATTTTTCGTAGAAACCAAGAAGCCCGTGTCCCAGTGGAGGATGTCCACCGGGACACGGGCTTCTTCCTCATGGATTCAGAGGATCACCGGTCAGGACCCGGCCTGTAGGTCACCAGCAGGACCAGGGTGGTCAGGGTGATCAGCTCGGCCAGACCGGCCGACACGTCGAGAGCGCCGATTTCCTCAGGCCCACCGCCATGCGGGCCGAAGGACAGTCCATGCGTGCGGCTGACCGCCCACAGGGCTATCGCCCCGATGTTGGCCACCAGACCGGCGACCACCACCAGCGGAGCGTTGGGGCTCAACCAGATGGGGTCGACCTTGATCGGGGCGTGGACGTACTGGTTGTGGTAGCCGTTGAAGACGACCGCGTCGTTCTTGCCCTCCGTCATCTTGTTGAGGTCGGACACCTTGCCGCGGGCCCCGAGGTAGAGCTCGGACTGGACGAAGGCGTACTCCTTGTCGACCTTGGGCAGGTTCGGCGGGTCGATGATGATCGCGCCGAACCTGCCGTTGCCCATGTGGTGGATCATCGGCGCCGCCCCGCAGTGGTAGGTGAACGCTCCGGCGTACTTGGCGGTGAACTCGTAGAGGAGCTTCTCTCCCGGCTTGATGGTCCGCATCTGGACGTTGGGCGCGACCTTGGAGGCATGGAAGTCGATGGAGTGCGGTATCGACCCGTCGTTGACAAGGGTCACCTTGAAGGTGTCGCCGACCTTGCCGTGCAAGGTGGGGCCGGGGGCCTTTCCGTCGTAGGTCCACAGGAGCTGGCGGACGCCCGGGGCGACCTCCTGCTCCGTCTCCTTGACGTGCAGCGTCACCTCGTGGGTGGACGGACCTGACGGGGGCAGCACGGGATCGACCGGCTTCCAGTCCTTGGAGGGCTCGGCGTTGGGGTCGATCTTGGCGGCCCCGTCGGCTGCGGTGGTCGCACCGCTCCGGCCGGAGTGGTCGCTCGCGTGGTCCGCTGTCCCGGCGCCCTGCACATTGATGTTCAGGAGCAGGCCCGCCTCCTTGTGGCCGGGGACGGTGCACCATGCCTGCGTGGACTGGTCGAAGGCGCCCCACTCGTACGTGGTCGACGCTCCCGGGTCGAGCAGCGGGACATCCTTGCCCTGCACCGACATGTTGTGGGGCATGGCGCCCTTGTTGACGACCTTGGCCACCACCTTGGACCCGGCGGGGACGGTGATCGAGGAGGGTTTGACGTACATGTCACCCAACTCGAGGTCGACGGTCACAGTGCCGCCCGCCGCGGCGGCGGGCTGGGCACCGTGGCCGGCGGCCTCGGTGTGACCGGACACGCCCGACCGGAACACTCCGGTGATGATCAGGCCCAGAAGCAGGCCGAGGGTGACCGCGGTGGTGACCGCGGGAACGAAGGGGCGGATTATCTCGGTGACGGTTCTGCCGGAGCCGGCCGGCTCCGTGTTGTCGGACACGGTTGTGCTCCAATCGAGCGGTTCCATCGGGACGCAGCCGCGGAATCGGGTACGCGGTGCGCAGTCGTGTGGCGAGGTCCGACGCCGAATCCGCCGGCGGGCCACAGGGCAGCGGGCACCCGGTCAGGTGACGATCAACTCGGTGAACATGCCGAACATGCCCTGGGCCCCTTCGGAGTGGGGGAAGATGTGACAGTGGAACGCCCAAGTCCCGGGCTGGTCTGCCTTGATGAGCACCGTGTAGCGCTCGCCCGGTGCTACGAGGACGGTGTCCGCCTTGTAGGGCTGAGGCAGCGGGAAGCCGTCCTTGGCGATGACGAGCTGGTCCAGGCCGTGCAGGTGCATGGGATGGGCCTGCGTTCCCGCGTTGAAGTAGTGGAGCTTGAGCCACTCGCCCTTCCGTGCCCTGATGGGCTCGGTGGCGGGGAACGACTTGCCGTTGAGTGAGAGTCCGATGGCGTCGGCGTCCTGGAGGACCATGGGAATCTCCTGGGCGACCTCGACCCCCCTGGGCACGGGTACGTCGCCGATGAGGAACGTTCCGAACAGTCCGTCACCGACCTGCTTGGTCCCGTTGTGGTGTGAGTGGTACCAGCCGACGGATTCCCGCGTCGCGGTGAACGAATAGGTGAACGACTCACCAGGTTTGATGGGGTCTTGGGTGACGTCCGCGACACCATCCATGGAGTTCGGTACCGGGAGGCCGTGCCAGTGGACGACTGTCGACTCGGGGAGCGTGTTCTGCACGACGATGCGGACCTTGTCACCGACGTTCACGTGCATGAGCGGCCCAGGAACCATGCCGTTGTAGGTCTGGGCGTCGACCACCGTGGAGCCGGTCCGGGCTGCCCCGGCCTCGCCGTGTCCGCCGGCCGCCTGGTCGTCGTGTCCGGATGTCTCGGCCTGGGAGGATCCGGCCGCTACGGATTCCGCGCTGGTGTCGCCGCCTGTCAGGGCCAGTGGCACCGTCCATGCGGGCGTGGCCAGCGCTGCTGCGAACGCGACAGCACTGATCAGGGCTTTCGTTCTCGACATGCTGCCTTCTCTCAGCGATGGAGATTGCAGCGAGTTTGGATCATAAAAATAAGGGACCTTGGCTAGTGTGAGCTGCGTCGCACCCTGGGGGTCCCGAGGTGCCGGTCGGCCGCCACCCCCGACGCGAACTTGCGGCATGTCCCCTGGTCACACGGGGCATGGGGTCAATCGCAGTCGCGCGGGCCGAGCCGAGAAGGGCGTCGGCGGACTGAGACACCTGAGGCCTCTGGGCTCGGAGGCCGCCAGCAGCTACCATCGCCGATATGTATCAGAGATATTCAGGTGCGTCGCCGCACCTGGTCCCCACAGCTGAGGTTCCCGCTCATGACGCCTTGTTCTGCGGCCGAGAACGCTGTCCCGACCACGCAGGTTCCTGACAGCTGCGCCCGGGCCGTCTTCGCGCTCGTCGCCCCGCTTTTCGCCCAGTACGACTGGTCCTGGGCAAGACAACGCCACATGGTTGTCCTCAAGTGCCCTGCCCCCACCCCGATGGTCCGTGCCATGCGGGCACTGCACGGCGCCGGCTACCGGCTGATCGTCAGCGACGCCGGTGCCCTGGCAATCATCGTCATCGGCCGACGGAGGCACACCGACCGGGGCCCCCGTGATGGCACCGTGGTCGAGCGCGGCACTAGCGTTCCTAATATTTATTAGATAAATTGGCCCGCGCCCGGCGGAGTCGCAGAAAGGCAGGGACCCATGACCTATGTGATCGCGCAGCCATGTGTGGACGTGAAGGACAAGGCATGTGTCGAGGAGTGCCCGGTCGACTGCATCTACGAGGGACAGCGGTCGCTGTACATCCATCCCGACGAATGCGTGGACTGTGGTGCCTGTGAGCCGGTGTGCCCCGTCGAGGCGATCTTCTACGAGGACGACCTGCCTTCCGAATGGAAGGGCTACCTCCAGGCGAACACGGAGTTCTTCGACGAGCTCGGGTCGCCCGGCGGCGCATCGACGCTGGGCCTCATCGAACGCGACCACCCCCTGATCGCCGCTCTGCCGCCACAAGCAGGCGCGGAGTGACTCGTCCCTGACCCACCGCCTGACACCGAACCGCGCAGTCGAGCCCCGAAAGAAGGACCCATGCACATCGCCGAGATCGCCGGCACCGAACGGCACCGCGCCCCCGTCCCCGGCGGTCCCACCGTGGCCCTGCTCACCCCGTCCGGCATCTCCGATCAGGTCGCTGTCTTCCACATCGAGATCCCTGCCGACGGCGGCATGCCCGAACACGCCCACGGACCTTCGGAGATCGTGCTGATCCCGCTGGCCGGGTCCATCGAGCTCCTGCACGAAGGGCAGTCCCGGACCCTGTCACCGGGTATGGCCGCGCACATCGGCGTCGGCGAGCGCGTCAGCGTGGCCAACCCGGGAACCGAACCGGCCTCCGTCATGGCCGTGGCCTGCCCTCCCGATTTCACCGAGAACCTGGCGGCCTGGCCCACCGCATGAGGGAGCCGACAGCGGCCGCGCGACATGCAGAGAGGCCTCAGGAGTCATGAATACCACCGCCGCCGCGACAGCCGGTGCCGTGACCTTCGTCTGGCTGGGGATGGTCCTCGCCATCTCCTTCGTCGAAGCGCCGTTGAAGTTCCGCGCCCCCGGGATCACGGTCCCGCTCGGGCTCGGGATCGGTCGCCTGGTCTTCCGGGCGCTGAACCTCATGGAAGTCGCGCTGTTCATCGCAGTGATCGCTGTGGTCGCCACCAACAGCGTGTCGGCCGTCACCGCGGGGGCCACCGCGGTGCTGGCGGTGCTGCTCGCGGTGCAGCTCGGGATCGTACGGCCCCGCCTCAACCGGAGGACCGACCGGGTACTGGCCTGAGGGCAACTGCCGCGCTCCCGGGGCCATGTGCACTACGTGACCTTGGAGGTCGCCAAGGTCTTCACCCTACTCGTGCTGGGCGCCGGCCTGCTGACCGGGTAGACCGGCCGACTGCTGCGATCGGCAGGACGCGTCGGCCACATGCACGGCAGGGGCCGGAGGGAAACGCCCCCTGGGCCCGGCCGTCCCCGGGGTCGGCCGGGCCCCGTCCGGTCAGTCGTCGTCGAACGGCTCGTCGCTCCACCGGAACCAGGCCCGGTCCCCTTCTATGTGCAGCAGGAACTCGGGGACGGGGCCGTCCGGCGAGGACAGTGACACCCGGCGCCGGATCTCGTCGTACGCTCTCTCCCACTGCTCCCAGTCGTCGTCCCGCTCCGCCAGGGCGAGTTCGCGGACGAAGAGATGCCGGACGGAGTCGAAGCCGGGGCCGGGCGTGAACTTCCCCGACAGCCAGGGGAAGTCCATGTCGTCGATCAGGATCTCGCCCACGGCTTCCCCGCCGCTGCGCACGCGCCACACCGAGCCGCCCAACGCCATCCCCGCACCCTCCGCCGCCCGCTGCCGGTCACCGCACGGACAGCATGTCAGCCGGCACTGACATCGGACCCGGCCCGGAAGGTGGCCAGCTCCCTGACGACGGGATACCCGGCGCTGGTGAAGTGCGCGGCCATGGGGAAGTTGCCCTGGTCGGTCGCACCGGCGATGACCTCGGCTCCTCGCTCGACCAGGAAGTGGGTGCACTCCGCGAGGAGGTCGTAGGCGTAGCCGTGACCGCGCCGCTGCGGCAGCACGCCGATGAATCCGATGCACGGCCCCGACGGATTGTGCGCGGGGATGTGGATGCCGACCGGTTCTCCGTCCGGCGTGCGGGCGACCTGCCACCACTCCCGCGGTGACGGGCACCACCGGAAGAAGTCGAGCTCCTCCTGGGCTGCCCGGTCCACTCCCCCTTCCTCGATGGCCCGGCGGGCATGGGCGTCCAGGGTGACGGAGTGGATGCGGCGCAGGGCGTCGAAGAACACGGCGTCGTCCGGGTCGGCGCCGAAGACGAGACGGCCGGGCCGCTCGGGCAGGCCGCACTGCGGTGTCCACCGGTACACGAAGCGTTCCACCAGCAGCTCGTATCCGGCCCTGCGTACGGCGGTGAAGCGCGCCTCGGCGGCCGCGCGCAACGCGGGTGCGTCGCGCCAGCCGCTGGGCAGGTTGATCTCCAGGTGGTCGACCTGCCAGGGCGCGGTCCGCAGGAGCTCGGCCCCTGCGTCCTCCTCGCCCTCGGCCACGTCGAAGTGGTCGACGAGGAGCGGCTCGGGGTCGTCGGGGCCGCCCCACCAGGCGCCCCGTGCCACCACCGCGCCGTCGCGCAGGGCGACGCGCTTCCAGTCGGGGCGGTATTGCACCGGCCGGTGCGCATCACGTGCGCTCAGCGGGTCGGACAGGGTGTCGAAGACATGGACGGTGCTCTCGTCGAGCGCGCGGATGACCAGACCGGTCATGGATTCCTCCGGGATGCGTACTGCGTGGAGCGCTCCCGGTCAGGTCAGACGTGGCACGCCCGGGCAACGGGGAGGGAGCGCTGGATGGTCGTGGACCGCATGGCACTCGCCTCCTTCCGCGGGGTCGTCGGGCGTGGTGTCACACCGTAGGCGGGCGCGTACGCACGCGTCCACCGCTTTTTCGCGGGCGGGCCCGGGGCCGGGTGGGAGCGTAGTTTGGGCTTGTGAGGACGGTGGGCGGCCGCTGGTCGCGCCAGTACCGGGACGAGCGCAGCTGGCTGCGGGGCGCTCCGCCGCCGTGGTGGGTGCGGGTGCTGCCCATCGCCCTGCTGGTGGGCGTCGTCGTGGTCACCGTCGCCAGTCGCAACTACCTCGACCTGGGGTTCCTGCTCGGCGCGATCCCGCCGCTGGCCGTCCTGTCGTACGGACCGCTGGCCACCGCGGTGCTGGGCGTTCTGGTGATCGGCGTGCTGCACATTCCGGCCACCCATCTGAACCGGCCCGGCGAGACCGATCTGCTCACCATCGTCTTCGTCTCCGTACTGAGCGTGTTCGTGTCCTATGTGCGCAGTCACCGGGACGCCCAGCTGGTCACGGAGCGGACGGTCGCCGAGGTGGTGCAGCGGGCCGTGGTGCCACCGCTTCCGAAGCGGGTCGGGCCGGTCCGGTGCGCGGGGCTGTACCGGGCCGCCCAGCACGGCACGCTGGTCGGCGGGGACTTCTTCGAGGTGCGCGACGGGCTGTACGGCGTGCGGGCGGTGATGGGTGACGTGCAGGGGCACGGGCTGTCGGCGGTGGCCACCGTGGTGTCACTGCTGGGGGCCTTCCGGGAAGCGGTGCTCGACCAGCCCGACCTGGAGTCGGTCGCGGCCCGGATGGACCGCCGGCTGACGGTCGACTCGGCGGGTGCGCAGAATGCCGAGTTGTTCGCCACCGCCATGCTGCTGGAGTTCTCCGCGGACGCCCGTTCGGTGCGCATCGTGGCGTGCGGACATCCGGCACCGATCCTGCTGCACGACGGGAAGGTCCGCGAGATCGGCGTCGCGGCGGGGACTCCCCTGGGGCTCGGTCTGGTCGGTGTCGATGCGCCCAAGGAGGTCACGGTGGCGCTGGAGCCGGGCGACCGGCTGTTCCTGGCGTCCGACGGCGTATGGGAGGCGCGGGACGACTCCGGCGGCTTCTATCCGCTGCCCGAACGGCTCGCGGAGCTGGCCGCCCAGGGCTCGGCCCCGCTGACCGAGCTGGTCTGGGCGGATCTCGTCCGGCACTGCGGCACGATCCATGACGACACCAGCATGCTGGTCCTCGCCCCCGAGCCCTAGGACCTCTCCGGCCTGAGTCAGCCCACGTCCCACAGGAAGCGGTGGGTGTGAATGGCGAAGTACGGGAAGGACTGGACCTGCCGTACCCCCTCGATCTGCCGGACCACGTCGTTGACGAAGTCCAGCAGATCCTTCGGCCCCGGGGTGACCACCTCGGCGAACAGGTCGAAGCCGCCCGAGGTGAGCACCGAGTAGACGACCTCGGGCCGGTCGGCCAGGGCGTCGGCGACGGCACGCGGGTCGCCGTCCACGCCGATGCCGAGCAGGGCCATGGCCTGCCCGCCCATGGCCATCGGGTCGGTGACGCCGACGACCTGGACGGCCTTGGTGTCGAGCAGCCGCTGCAGTCGCTGCCGGGCCGCCGAGGCGGACAGGCCGACCTTCGGGCCGAGGTCGGCGTACGCGATGCGCCCGTCGGTCTGCAGTTCGCGCAGGATGGCCCGGTCGATCTCGTCCACGTGCTTCCTTTCCGCCCCTGGTCGGCTCGGGCCCACCCTAACGGCGTGTCTCAGCCGGTCAGTTCCGCGAGGGCGGCGGCGAAGACCTCGGTGTGCGTGTCCACGTCCCGCTCGGTCGTGTCGGGGCACATCAGCGCCATGTTGTGGAACGGGGTCAGCAGGATGCCCCGGTTGGCCAGGTAGAGGTGGAGGAAGTCCTCCAGCTCCGGGTCGGCGGCGGCCTCGGACTCGGTGCCGGTGCGCGGTGCCGGGTCGGCGAACCGGTACTCGGTGCGGGCGCCGAGGCGGCTCACCGACCAGGGCAGCGCGTGTGCCTCGATGCCCGCGCGGACGCCTGCCTCGAAGCGTTCGGACAGCTTGGCCATGTGGGCGAACGCCTCGTCGGTGAGGACGTGTTCCAGGGTGGCCCGCATCGCGGCGACTGAGAGCGCGTTGCCCGCCAGGGTGCCGCCGACCCCGCCCATGTCCACCAGGTCCAGGTCCTCGCGGGCGAGCAGCTGCCCTGCGAGGTCGGCGGAGAGCCCGTAGGCGCCGGCCGGGATGCCGCCGCCGATGGCCTTGCCGATGGTCAGCAGGTCGGGTTCCAGGTCCCAGGCCGCGGTGCAGCCGCCCGGCCCGGCGGAGAAGGTGTGCGTCTCGTCGTTGATGAGGAGGGTGCCGTACTGCCTGGTGAGGGCGCGTACACCCGCCAGGTATCCGGGTTCGGGGAGCACGATGCCGATGTTGGTGAGCGCCGGTTCCATGAGGACGGCGGCGACGTCGCCGTGGGCCAGTTCGCGCTCCAGCTGCGCCAGGTCGTTGAACTCGGCGACCCTGCTGGTCAGGGTGACCTCGCAGGGTGCTCCGACGTTGCCGGGCCGGGCGGTGCCGCGGCCGTCCGGGCCGACGACGATCAGCGACTCGTCGACGCTGCCGTGGTAGCTGTAGCTGTTCACAAGGATCTTGGACCGGCCCGTGACGGCCCGGGCAAGCCGGATCGCCCAGCGGTTGGCGTCGGTCGCGGTCAGCGAGAAGCTCCAGCGGGCGAGCCCGAAACGGCGGGTCAGCTCGGCGCCGACCCATTCGGCGTCCTCCGTGGGCAGCATCGCGGTGGCCCCGCCCTGCTCGGTGAACCTGCGGTTGACCGCTTCACCCACCACGTCGGGCGAGTGACCGGCCATGGCTCCCGTGTCGCCCAGGCAGAAGTCGATGTACTCGTGTCCGTCGATGTCGGTGACCCGGGCTCCCCGGGCCGTGGCCAGGTAGCGGGGGAAGGCGCCGGCGGTCTTGTTCATCCACGTCATCGGCACCCGGCCGAAGAGATGGTCGGCCCGGCCGTAGGCCGCCTTCGAGCGCGGGTTGCGGCGGTCGGCCTCGGCGCTCTCGCGGGCCAGGAGGTGGTGAAGACGGGTGCGGTCCATGGAGTACCCCAGGGGCGACGACTACGACGACGGATCAGTCGGAGCGTACGACCGGAACAGCCGAGAAGACAAGGATCTACAAACGATTCGATCGTCACGACGCTTGAATCAAGCGCCATCTCCCTCACTGGCAGTAACGATTCCTCCGTCCGTGTGCCGAAAGCGCGCTCACCCTTCGAACAAACGGCACGAAACGCCAGGCCGCGCCACCCCTTCCGTGAGGTAGATCTATCTACCAGCATGCATACGCCGGGTAGGTGTGGTGTCGCACCGAGTGCCCGGTGAAAGCCACTGTGTACGGCCGTGTCAGGCAAGCGGAGATCACCCGGAGCAGCATGACGAACACGATGTGGATGCAGGGCGTGGAATGGCTTGCCGCGGCGGCGGCAGACCCCCGGACCTGCAAATGGGACTGGGACCACGGCGACGGCATCGCGCTGCTGGAAGCCGGCCGCTTCTGGGACGTACTGAGCGTTCCCGACCGGCTCGGCCTGCTCACCCTCGACCTGCTGTGGCGGCCGTCGCTGCCCGTGCCGGGGCCGACCCTGGTGGACACGACGGCCCACCGGGTCGGCTTCTTCGTGCCGCCCGACCCGTCCGGGCAGTGGGTCGGCGCGGGACTGCGCTACGCGAGCAAGGGTTCGTGGGTGGCCGTGCCGCCGCCCTACCGGTCGGCCCGGTCCCTGGAGTGGCTGATCCCGCCCGACGGCACCGGCTCGCTGCACGGGCCCGGCACCCTGGAAATGGCGTTGCGCCAGGCCAACGGCACGCTGGCGGTCCTCGCGCCACCCGGCGACGGGTAGCGCCTCAGGGACGCTTCGCTTCCGGCCCGGTGCGTGCCGGAAGCCCGATGCGGAAGGCCCACTTCAGCTCGGCGGCGGCCGGCACGGTCCGCCCCTCGGCGCGCCACTCCGCGACGAGCTGCGCGTAGATCGG
The DNA here is from genome assembly GCF_044746205.1 of Streptomyces sp. NPDC086549. Taxonomy (NCBI): domain Bacteria; kingdom Bacillati; phylum Actinomycetota; class Actinomycetes; order Kitasatosporales; family Streptomycetaceae; genus Streptomyces; species Streptomyces sp. NPDC086549. Next base: position 187,332 of record NZ_JBIVBS010000016.1, read on the forward strand.
TTCACGTGTCCGCGGGGCGCCGACGGGCTGTGCGCGGCGGAGAGGCGCGGGCTCCAGGTGCGGTGAGCGTCGGAACCCGAAGGAAGTCCGGTCCATGCCGGAGCAACGCTCACCGCGCGCCGGTGGTACGGCCGGTTCACCGGCTCGGGTGAGCACACCGCCCGATCGGACCACCGGCCGGTCCGACAAGCATCCTGAACGCGCGCACCACGGCCCGGTCAGCAGATCCTCGGCAGTTGCTCCCCGATCGGCATGTCGACCACGCGGGTACCTCCCAGACCGGTGCGGGCCACCACCATCCCGGGGTGTTCCCGCACCGCCTCGCCGATGATCCTCGCCTCCCCGCCCAGCGGATGTGCCCGCATCGCGTCCAGGACGGCGTCCGCGTGCTCGCGCGGGACGAAGGCCACCAGCTTGCCCTCGTTGGCGACGTAGAAGGGGTCGAGGCCCAGTACCGCACAGGCATTGGCCACGGCCGACGGGACCGGGACGTCCCGTTCCGTGACGACCACGCCCGTCCCCGAGGCGGCCGCGATCTCGTTGAGCGATGCCGCGAGGCCGCCGCGGGTCGGGTCGCGCAGCACGTGCAGATCCGGTGTGACGGCGAGCATGGCCTGCACCAGACCGCCGAGCGCGGCGCAGTCGCTCTCGATCTCCACGCCGAATTCGAGGCCCTCGCGAACGCTCATGATCGCCACCCCGTGCACGCCGACGGCACCGCTGACGATCACCACGTCACCGGGCACGACCCGTTGCGGACGCAGGTCGACGCCCGCCGGGATGACCCCGATACCGGCCGTGTTGACGTAGATCCCGTCGCCGTGGCCGGCCTCCACCACCTTCGTGTCTCCCGTCGCCACTTCGACGCCCGCGGCGCGCGCGGCCGCGCCGAGCGCCTCGGCGACCCGGGCGACGGTCTCCAGCTCCACGCCCTCCTCCAGGATGAATCCGCAGGAGAGGTAGGCGGCCCGGGCTCCGCTCATCGCGAGGTCGTTGACGGTGCCGTTGACGGCGAGGTCGCCGATGCTGCCGCCGGGGAAGAACAGCGGCCGTACGACGAAGGAGTCGGTGGAGAAGGCCAGCCGGAGCCCGCCGAGGGAGAGCGCGGCGGCATCGCCCATCTGGGCGAGCACGTCGCCGCCGAAGGCGGGTGCGAAGACGTGCTGGACCAGTTCGGCGGAGAGCGTGCCGCCCCCGCCGTGGCCCATGACGATCCGGGGCTGGTCGCGCAGCGGCGCCGGACAGGCCCAGGCGGTGGGGTCCAGGGCGGTCGTGGTGTCAGGCAACGGGGCTCGCCTCCCGGGCCGCAGGGGTGAGGTCCAGGCGCCGGTAGAGGTAGTACGCGGCGCAGGCGCCCTCGCTGGAGACCATCGTCGCTCCGAGCGGGGTACGGGGGGTGCAGCGGGTGCCGAACGCCGCGCACTCGTTCGGTTTGAGCAGTCCCTGCAGGACCTCTCCGCTGCGGCACTCGGCCGGTTCGCGGGTCCGGATGCCCTGCACGGAGAAGCGTGACTCGGCGTCGTAGTCGCGGTACGCGGCGGACAGCCGCCAGCCGCTGCCGGGGATCACGCCGATGCCCCGCCAGGCGCGGTCGGTGACCTCGAAGACGTCCTCCAGCATGGCCTTGGCGGCCGGGTTGCCCTCGGCACGGACGGCACGGGGGTAGGCGTTCTCGACGGTGTGCTCACCGCGTTCCAGCTGTGCCACGGTCCGGCGCACGCCCTCCAGGATGTCCAGCGGTTCGAAGCCGGTCACGACGATCGGGACCCGGTGGCGCCGCGCCAGCTCCGGGTACTCGTCCACGCCCATCACCGTGCACACGTGCCCGGCGGCCAGGAAGCCCTGCACCCGGCAGCTCGGGGAGCGCATGATCGCCTCGATGGCGGGAGGGACACGGACGTGCGAGACCAGCAGGCTGAAGTTGCGGATTCCCAGCCTGCGGGCCTGATGGACCGTCATGGCGTTGGGCGGCGCGGTCGTCTCGAAGCCGATGCCGAAGAACACCACCTGGCGGCCGGGGTTCTGCTGGGCGATCCGCAGGGCGTCGAGCGGCGAGTACACGACCCGTACGTCGCCGCCCTCACCGCGCACCTGGAACAGGTCCCGTCCCGTGCCGGGCACCCGGAGCATGTCACCGAAGGAGCAGAAGATCACCTCCGGCCGGGAGGCGATCTCCAGGGCCTTGTCGATGACCTCCAGCGGGGTCACGCACACGGGGCAGCCCGGTCCATGGATCAACTCGACCTTTTCCGGCAGGAGTTGGTCGATTCCGTGACGGATGATGGAGTGCGTCTGCCCGCCGCACACCTCCATCAGCGCCCAGGGCCTGGTCACCGTGGCGTGGATCTCGTCGAGGAGCCGTCGCGCCAGCTCGGGGTCCTGGAACTCGTCGATGTACTTCACTGCCGCGCCTCCTCGCCGACGGGCGGTACGGCCTCGCCCGCGGCCGCTTCCCAGGGGTCGCCGAACTCCTCCTGAAGCATGCCGAGTTCGGCGAAGAGTTCGAGCGTCTGCCGGGCCGACTCCTCGTCCAGCCGCTGCAGCGCGAACCCGACGTGCACGATGGCGTACTCACCGACCCGCAGGTCGGGCAGGTACTCCAGGCACACCTCCTTGACCACACCGCCGAAGTCGACGGTGGCCAACCGGGTGCCGTCGCGTTCCTCGATGTGCAGCACTCTGCCGGGTACCGCCAGGCACATGGGCCTCTCCTCGCTGTGGGTGGTTCGTCAGTCGGGGGCTGTCGTGCGCGCGGCCACCAGGAGCTGGCCGAGGGCCAGGCCTCCGTCGCCGGGCGGGACCAGGTGGTGGCGCAGCACCGTGAAGCCGTCCGCGTCGAGCGCGGTCGTACAGGCCGAGGAGAGTGGGGAGTTGAGGAACACCCCGCCGGTCAGGGCGACGGTGTCCACTCCGTGGCGCTGCCGCGCCCGTACGCAGAGGCGGTGGACGAGGTCGGCCACGGCCCGGTGGAAACGGGCCGCGACCCTCGCCCGGTCCGCACCCGCCCGCAGATCGTCCACGACCGCGGCCAGGACGGGCGCCGGGTCGGCCCGCACCGGGTCGGTGCCGCGCAGGGCGAAGGCGTAGGCGACGGTGTCCTCAGGGGGAGCCTGAAGGGCCGCCGCCTCCAGTTCGACGGCCGCCTGCGCCTCGTAACCGGCCCGGTGGCACACGCCCGCGAGGGACGACATCGCGTCGAAGAGCCGGCCCATGCTGGACGTGGGCACGCAGTTGAGGTTCCGCTGCAACTGCCGGTCCAGTAGCGGGAGTTCGTCGCGCGGGCAGGCGGAGACGCACGCCAGGTCGGCGGACCAGCCGAGCCCGGCCGCGCGCAGGTGCGCTAGGGCCATGCGGTAGGGCCGGTGCACCGCCGCGTCACCGCCGGGCAGCGGCACGTAGGCGAGGTGTCCGAAGCGGGTGAAGCCGTCGTAGTCCGCGAGCAGGAACTCGCCGCCCCACACCGCCCCGTCGTCGCCGTACCCGGTGCCGTCGAAGGCGACCCCGAGCACCGGCCGGCTGCCGTCCAGGCCGTGTTCGGCCATCGCGGCGGCGACATGGGCGTGGTGGTGCTGGACGCGTACGACGGGCCGGCCGGCCGCGTTGCGGACCGCCCACCCGGCAGAGCGGTAGCCGGGGTGCCGGTCGGCGGCCAGCAGCAGGGGCCGTACCGGCGTGATCGACTCCAGCTGCCCCACGGCGCGTTCGAAGGCCCGCTGGGTGGCGAGGTCGTCCATGTCGCCGATGTGGGCCGACAGCCAGGCCCGGCGGCCCTCGCCGAGGCAGAAGGTGTTCTTCAGGTCGCCGCCGACCGCGAGGGCCGGGCGCACGGGCACGGGGAGGTCGAGGGGCAGGGGCGCGTATCCGCGGGCCCGGCGTACGACGAGGGGCTTCCCGTCGCACACGCGCACCACGGAGTCGTCGCACGGCACGTGGATCGGCCGGTCGTGGGTGAGCCAGGCGTCGGCCAGGTGCGCGAGCCGCTCCAGTGCCTCCCCGTCATCGGTGACGATCGGCTCGCCGGAGACGTTGCCGCTGGTCATGACGAGCAGCCGGGTGCCCGCGCGGTCGCCGGGCAGGCCGAACAGGAGGTGGTGCAGCGGGGTGTACGGCAGCATGACGCCGAGGTCGGGGCTGCCGGGGGCGACGGTGTCCGCCGGCCGTGGCTGCGCGGTCCCGGTGTCCGTGCGCCGGCGCAGCAGGACGATAGGACGGCGGGCGCCGGTGAGCAGACGGCGTTCCTCGGGGTCGAGGCGCACGAGGTGCTCGATGTCGTCGAGGCTCCGGGCCATGACGGCGAACGGCTTGTCGCCCCTGGACTTGCGGCGCCGCAGCAGCGCGACCGCACGGGGGTCGGTGGCGTCGCAGGCCAGGTGGTAGCCGCCGAGGCCCTTCACGGCGACGATCGCGCCGCTCGCGAGGAGGGCGCGGGCCGTGCCGATCGGATCGGCGGCCGCGACCGGAGCCGGTGGGTCTGCGGGTTCGGGTGCGCGCGCGAGAAGCCGCAGGCGTGGCCCGCAGGCCGGGCAGGCGACGGGTTGGGCGTGGAAGCGCCGGTCGCCGGGATCGGCGTACTCGCGGGCGCAGTCGGCACACATCGGGAAGCCGGCCATCGTGGTCTGCGCCCGGTCGTAGGGCAGGCCGGTGACGATCGTGAACCGCGGCCCGCAATGGGTGCAGTTGACGAAGGGGTGACGGTGGCGCCGGTCGCTGGGGTCGGCCAGTTCACGCAGGCACTGAGCGCAGGTCGCCGTGTCCGGGGGGATCAGCGTGCGGGCGGGTCCGGCCGTGCGGGAGACGAGGATGGTGAACCCTGTGTCGCCGGTGGCGGGCACGTCCTGGTGGTCGACCGTGTCCACGCGGGCCAGGGGCGGCGCGTCCGGCGCGATCCGGGCGCAGAACCGGGCGACCGCCTCCGGCGCGCCCTCGACCTCCAGGACGACACCGTCCGGGGTGTTGGTCACGTGCCCGGACAGGTCCAGGGCGGTGGCGAGGGTGTGGACGTAGGGCCGGAAGCCGACCCCCTGGACCACGCCCCGTACGGTGACCCGGCGGCGCAGGCGTGTCAGGCCGTCGGCTTCGGCCGGTGGGGGCAGGACGCTCACGACCGGGACGGGACCGTGGTGTGGTCGTGGTCGTGGTGATGATGGTGGTGAAGGGGCTGACGGGCCATGACGGGGCTGTGCGGCGGGGCGCCTTCCGCGGCCGCGAGGGCCCGGTCGAGCAGGGTGCCGAGGCCCTGGTCCCCGCGTACCGAGGTCAGCAGCACCTCGACTCCGGGATTGACCCGCTCCACGTTCGCCCGGAAGGCGGCCTCGTCGAAGCCGACCGCCTCGGCGATGTCGGTCTTGGTGACCACCACCAGGTGGGCCAGGCCGAAGGCGGTGGGGTATTTGAGCGGCTTGTCCTCGCCCTCCGTCACCGAGGCGAGCACGATCCGCAGCGTCTCTCCGAGGTCGTAGGAGGCCGGACAGACGAGGTTGCCCACGTTCTCCACGAACAGCAGCCGGGTCGGATCGGGCAGCCACCCGTCCAGGTGGCGGGCGAGCATCCCGGCCTCCAGGTGGCACAGCCCGTCGGTGAGGACCTGCTTGACCGGGACGCCCGAACGCGCCAGCCGGGCCGCGTCGTGCTCGGTGGCGAGGTCGGCGGTGAGCGCCGCGACCGGCACGGCTCGCTCGCGCGCCAGCGTCAGCTCGTGTTCCAGCAGGGCGGTCTTGCCGCTGCCGGGGCTGGAGAGCAGGTTGACGACGGTGGTGCCGCGGGCGGCCAGTTCGGCGCGCAGGGTGTGCGCGGCCTCGTCGTTGCGGGCGAGGACCGCCTGTTGCAGGTCGACCACACGGCACATGGTTCAGCGCTCCTCGACGAACGGTTCGCGGGTGGGTGCGGGGACCGTGCCGTCGTCCCACCGCACGCTGGTGACGCGCAGTTCACGGCCCGACAGCAGGTCGGCCGTCCCGCCGTCGCAGCGCGGGCAGGTCAGTGAGGGCGGCATGCCGACGGCCCATTCGTACGCGCAGGGTGCGCAGCGCGCCCGCCCCGGCACGGTGTCGGTGATCAGTTCGGCGCCCTCCAGCACGGTGCCGGCGCAGGCCAGTTCGAAGCAGAAGGAGAGGGAGTCGGGTACGACACCGGCCAGTTCGCCCACCTCCAGGCGCACCGAACGCACCGCGGTGACGTCCCCGGCCCGCTCGGCCGCCTCTTCCACCTGTTCGATCACCGCCAGCGCGATGGACATCTCGTGCATCGGTCTCCGTCCTGGCGCGTGGTGTGCGCGCCGGTCACCGGATCCCATTAGAGGCGTGGCGGCGCGGGCGGGCGGCTCGGCACGCCGTCGCCGCCCGGGTGCGTACGCCGTTCGCCGCAACGAGCCGCCGGGCGGACGCGGCCGTGCCTCACATCCTGCTCATCCGCAGGTAGCGCCTGATGTCGGGCAGCGACTGCACGACCAGGGCCGCGACGGCGGCGGACAGCACTCCGAGCACGATGTTCTTCTTCATCCTGTCTCTCCTCACTTGACGGCTTCGCCGGCCAGGGGCCGCGAGCCGGGCTCCGGGGGCGCGCCCAGCAGCTCTTCGATCAGCCGTACGGCCGGCGCTACGGCGTCGGACACCGGCCCGCTGAGACCGATCCCCTCCTCCACACAGGCCGGTTCGCAGCCCACGACAAGGGTGCGGCGCGGGGGCCGGCCGCCGGTTCCGGCGCAGAGGGTGCCCAGCAGGGCGAGCACGGCGTCGGGGGTCATGCGGTGGCCGTCGAGCGGGGCGTGCTCCGTACCGCCCGCGCCGGTGTCGTCGTGCTCGATCACGTACAGGGTGCCGGGGGCTCCGCCGCGGGCCGTGGCATCCACCAGGATCAGGGTGTCGTAGCCGTCGAGGACCTGGTAGGCGAGGTGCACGCCCCGCACGCCGATGTCCACGGTCTCGACATGGCCGGGCAGCGGGCGTCCGGCGAGGGCGCGCACGGTCTCGACACCGAAGCCGTCGTCGCCGAGGAAGATGTTCCCGATGCCCGCTACGAGCACGCGGCCGCCAAGGCCCCGCTCCGGGGAAGAGCTCATGCGCCGTCCTCCAGGGGGGTCAGTTCGTCGGGCTGGAAGTACAGGTACCGGCCCTGTTCGCGGCGCAGGTCGGCGCCGGGGTCCCCGTCCACCGTCACCGCCAGGTGCACTCCGCCGTCCACGTCGTGCAGCACGGCCTCGACCGTCGCGGCGCGCCCCCGCAGGAACAGGTCCTGGGCGTCGGTGCGGCGCAGGCCGGGGTTGAGGACGACCCGGCTGCCCGCGCCCACCGGCCGGCCGTCGACCGTGACCCGGTCGTGGACGGGGTCGAAGCCGGCGTCGGCTGCCGGGTCCCACCAGGGTGTATCGGGCTGTTGCACGCCGTGCTCGTCGGGGAAGCCGGCGGCGGGCGCGGGCCGTGTCACCTCGCGCAGGCCGCGCACCGCGCCGTGCAGCCGCTCCAGCACCTCCCGGGGCAGCGAGTCGGCGAGGTCGATCACGGCGGCGGCCCGCTCGTCGGTGCCCCGTGCCTCGCGCTTCTCCTCGTCGGTGAGGGCGGCGGTGCGCAGAGCGAGGATCTCGTCGATCTCGGTGGCGTCGTAGAGGGCGCCGGGGCTTTCGGGCGCGATGGCCGGATGGTCCTCCAGGATGATCGGCGAGGACAGGACGACGTCCGCCCGGCCGGGTTCGCCCGCGAGCACCGGCCAGGTGTGCAGATTGCGGCAGGAGCCGACCGCGGCCTTCGCCCACTCGGGGGGATCGGTCATCGACAGGAACGAGCCCTTGCTCAGCGCCATGAGGAGGTGGGCGGCCACCAGGGAGCGCGGGAGCGCCGCGTCGCGGTCGGCCGCGTGGCCGGCCGGCGGGAGCCAGGTGCTGGTGTTCTCGGCGACGGCGGTCAGCCGCACGACCCGGTAGGGCCCGTCGAGTTCGCGCGCCGACAGGCGCAGGATTCCGCCCAGTTCCTCGTAGCGGCGGATCGTGCGGCCGACGGTCCGGCCCGTCTCGTCGAGGACGGGTTCGGTCTCCTCTCCCGCGGGCCGGTCGAAGGGAAGGGTGACATCGCCGGCCAGGAGGTCCGCCACCGCTACGACCGCCTCGACGCGTTCCTCGACCCCCTCGTCCCAGGGGACCAGGACCCGGTCGGCCAGCCGGAGTTCGGGGACGGTCTCGAACCCGCCGTCGGGCAGCGCCCGTTGGACCGTGCGCCGACGGGCGCGCAGGAAACGCAGTTCCACGGCGAGCGTGGCGCCCGCCCTGGGTTCCATCAGGCACTCGGTGTGCTGGAAGGCGTGCTCCTCGCACTCGGCGCCCCAGGCGGGCGGCACCAGTACGCCGAACTGCCAGCGCAGCCGGTTCTTCGCGGCCGAGGCGCGATAGGGGTAGAGCACATAGCCCTCGAAGAGGACGGCGTCGGCCACCTGCCGCGCGAGGGCGAGCCGCGCCTCGGTCTCGGGCGCGAACGTGGTCACGCTCACGGGGCGCTCCTCCCGGACATGACGGGGCCGGTGACGGATGCGCCGCGCGTCTCCTCCAGCAGGGCGCGTACGGTCGCCTCCCAGGACGGCAGCGCCCGGCGGGAGCGGAAAGCGAGCAGGGCGAGCATGGTGTCGCGGGGCAGCCGGATCCAGCCGCAGCCGGGAAAGTGCTGTTCGACCATCTCGCGCCAGATCGCGACGGGCATCCGGAACGTCGCCTCCCGGTCCCAGGGGACGGGCTCGACGCGGAACCCGCCCTTTCCGGTGAAGGCCGTACCGGAGAAGAGCATCAGCAGCGGCACCTCGCCCCCTTGGAGAGCGTCGAGGTAGCGGGTCGCGGCGATGTCCATGTCGTAGGTGCAGGGCACGACGAGGTCCGCCTCGGTCTCCCGGGTGAAGCCCGTGACCATGAGCGGGACCTGTGCGAACTGCACGGGCTGGAGGGTGCTGCCCCACCGGGAGCGCTCGCCGAAGAGGTCGGTGAGCCCGTCGGCCTCGGCGCCCTCGTAGCCGCGCCGGGCGGGCTCGATGCGGATCTGGCAGTTCAGCAGGAGGGCGTGCACCGGTTCGTCGTCGGGCTTGGTGATGCGCAGCCGGAACACCAGGGTGGGCCCGGCCGCGTAGGGGTCGGCGCGTACGCCGGTGCAGACGAAGGAGAGTCCGGTCACGGCCGCTCCCCCTCGCCCACGGGCCGGGCGAGGCTCCGGACGCGCGCGAAGAACGCGTCCAGGGCGGCGCGGGCCTCGGCCCCGCCGTCGAAGCCCGTCCACAGCAGGCGCATGCGGCCGACGAGTTCGTAGCAGATGTCGATCGGCACGAGATGGCACTCGACTCCGGTGCCGGTACGGCGCAGCAGCAGTGCCTCGACGTCCGGTTCGAGCAGCCCGGCGAGCCCGGTGGCGGCGAGGACGCCTGTCCACGCCTCCGGATCGAGCTCGCTCTCGGTGGCGCCGGCCGGGCTCGGGTAGAGCGCGACCAGCCGGTCGAGCGAGGCGTTGCGGAAGAAGAACGCGACACCGACGGGGATGCGCAGCGCGTCCCAGGCCTGGTCGTCGAGGCGATGGCCGGGATCGGCGAGGTAGCGGCCGGGGACCGGCCGGAACCGGCCCGCGCCGGCGCCCGGCCGGTCCATCAGCAGGTAGCAGGGCGGGCAGGCGCACACCAGGGCCCGCTGCTCGGTGTCGACGAGGTGGCGGTGCTCGTCCTCGTCCACGACGGCCGAGCAGAGTCCGCACCGCTCCGGCTGCTCAGGGCGTTCGGCGAGGAACCTGCGCAGGCCGGACGCCTGTGCCGGGGGCGCGGTCATCCGCCGGCCCCGGGCCGCATGCCGATCTGGAGCAGCGCGGGCTCTCCCGGGCCGCCGACGCTCCGCACCTCGACGGCCGTGACCTCGGGTACGAAGCAGGCGATGACGTCCTCGGTCGTCTGCCGTGCCGCCGTCGCGGTGGCGGCGCAGCCGCAGCCCGGCCCGGCCGCCGCCCGCAGCCGGAGGGTGCCGGTGGGCTCGTCGAAGTCCTCGACCTCAAGGCCCTGGTCGGGAACGGTGGCCAGGGCGCGGGCGATGCGGGTCTCCCGGTCGTCGGGGTGGAGGCCGTGGAGCACCAGCAGACCGGCGACCAGTTCGTCGCCGAGCAGTGCCTCCAGGGGACCGCCCGCGGGCAGCAGTTCCAGGAGCCGGGCGAGCCCGGCGCCGTAGAACTCCATGAGGGAGCGCACCAGTTCCTCCGCCGCGGCGACCGCGGCGGTGTCACCGGTGTCGGCCAGGCGGTCGAGGACGTCCTCGATCCGCCGCCCGGCCTGTTCCGCGTTCATCGGACGCGTGGCGGCGGCCGCCGTGGCCGCGCTCATCCGCCCAGTCCGCTCAGGCCGGTGGGGACGTGCATCTTCTGCACGGTCTTCCCACCGCCGACGTACATGTGGACGCCGCAGGGCAGGCAGGGGTCGAAGCTGCGCACGGTGCGCATGATGTCGATGCCCTTGAAGTTCTCCGGCGGGTTCTCCTCGAAGATCGGGGTGTTCTGCACCGCGTCCTCGTACGGGCCGGGTGTGCCGTAGGAGTCCCGGACGCTGGCGTTCCACGGGGTGGGCGGGTAGGGGTGGTAGTTGGCGATCTTGCCGTCGCGGATCACCATGTGGTGGGAGAGGACGCCGCGGACGGCCTCGGTGAAGCCGACTCCGATGCTCTCGTCGGGGACCTCGAACTTCTCCCAGGTCTGGGTGCGTCCGGCGCGGACCTCGTCCAGGGCCTGCTCTGCGAAGTGCAGGGCGAGGGCGGCCGTGTAGGCCTGGAAGTAGCTGCGCGCGCGGTTGCGTTCGAGCGCGTTGCTCCACTTCGGGATCTTCCACTCGAAGGTGGTCTCGGGCTTGGTCATGGTGCGCGGCAGGTTGATGATCACGCTGTGGCCGGTGGCCTTGACGCCGCCGGTGTCGACGAGTCCGGCCAGGGCGGTGGTCCACAGTCGGGCGATGGGGCCGCCGCCGGTGTCCAGGGCGAGGTGGTCCTTGCCGTCGAACCAGCGCGGGGACATGACCCAGCTGTACTTGTCGTCGAAGTTCCGCTTCTGCGGGGCCGGGATGGTGTGCTGGTTCCAGGGGTGGCGCGGGTCGACCGGGTTGCCGAGCGGGTCGTGGGTGACGAAGAGGTCCTTGCCCTCCCAGTCCTCGTAGTACGAGCTGCCCAGCAGGATGCGGATGCCCAGGTTGATCTCGGTGAGGTCGGTGGTGACGAGCTTGTCGTCGACGACGATGCCGGGGGTGACGAACATGCGCCGTCCCCAGCCCGTCATGTTGGCGTACGTGAAGTCGCAGTACTCGGGGTCGTTGAGCGCTCCCCAGCAGCCGAGCAGGACGCGGCGGCGGCCGACCTCCTCGTACCCGGGCAGGGCCTCGTAGAAGAAGTCGAAGAGGTCGTCGTGGAGCGGGACGACCCGCTTCATGAACTCCACGTACCGCATCAGGCGGCTGAGGTAGTCCGTGAAGAGCTGTACGGAGGCATTGGTGCCGACGCCGCCCGGGTACAGCGTGGAGGGGTGCACATGGCGGCCCTCCATCAGGCAGAACATCTCGCGGGTGTACCGGCTGACCTGCAGCGCCTCGCGGTAGAACTCGCCCTCCAGGGGGTTCAGGGACCGCATGATGTCGGCGATGGTGCGGTAGCCGTGCTCGGCGGCGTGCGGGGCCTCGGTGCGTTCGGCGAGTTCGAGGACGCCGGGGTTGGTCTCCTTGACCATCTTCTCGCAGTAGTCGACCCCGACCAGGTTCTCCTGGAAGATGTTGTGGTCGAACATGTACTCGGCCGCCTCGCCGAGGTTGATGACCCACTCACCGAGGTTCGGGGGCTTCACGCCGTAGGCCATGTTCTGCGTGTACACCGAGCAGGTGGCGTGGTTGTCGCCGCAGATGCCGCAGATGCGGCTGGTGATGAAGTGGGCGTCGCGCGGGTCCTTGCCGCGCATGAAGACGCTGTAGCCGCGGAAGACCGACGAGGTGCTGTAGCACTCGGCGACCCGCTTCTGCTTGAAGTCGATCTTCGTGTGGATGCCCAGGCTGCCCACGATCCGGGTGATCGGGTCCCAGGACATCTCCATCAGGCCGCTGCCGTCGCCGGCCGCCTTGGTCTTGGGGGTCATGGTCTGTGTGGTGTCCTTCGTGTGGCGGGGGTCGGGCGGGGGACGGGGGTGGGTTCACGCGGTGGTTCGGCCGCGCGGCGGGTTCACCACGGACGTCGGTATCCGGTGGTGAGCTTGCGGCCCTTGTGGCGCCACTTCGGCTCCTTGTCGACGGTGTGGAGGGTGACGGACCGCAGTTTTCGGATCACCGCGCCGTAGGCGCCGCTGGCCGTGGTGGAGATCGTCGCGCCGGGGGGCTGGTCCATGAAGGGCATGAACTTGTCCGGGAAGCCGGGCATGGTGCAGGCGATGCAGATGCCGCCGACGTTCGGGCAGCCGCCGATACCGCTCATCCAGCCCCGTTTGGGCACGTTGCACTTGACGACCGGCCCCCAGCAGCCGATCTTGACCAGGCACTTGGGCGAGTCGTACGTCTCCGCGAACTCGCCCTGTTCGTAGTAGCCGGCGCGGTCGCAGCCCTCGTGCACGGTGGCGCCGAACAGCCAGGCCGGGCGGAGCTTGTCGTCCAGCGGGATCATCGGAGCGGAGCCGGCCGCCTGGTAGAGCAGGTAGGTGAGCGTCTCGGCGAAGTTGTCGGGCTGGACCGGGCAGCCCGGGACACACACGATCGGGATGCCGGCCTTCGACTTCCAGTCCCAGCCGAGGTAGTCGGGCACGCCCATGGCACCGGTCGGGTTGCCCTCCATGGCGTGGATACCGCCGTAGGTGGCGCAGGTGCCGGCGCAGACGACCGCGAGGGCCTTGGGCGCGAGCCGGTCGATCCACTCGCTGGTGGTGATCGGCTGGCCGGTGTCCGGGTCGTCGCCGAAGCCGCACCAGTAGCCCTCGGGCTTGATCTTCTCGTTGGGGATGGAGCCCTCGACGACCAGAACGAAGGGGTCGATCTCGCCGCGCTCGCCCTTGAAGAACCACTCGATGAACGTGTCGGCGCCCCCGACCGGCCCGCACTCGAAGTCGATCAGGGGCCAGTGGACGGCGATCTTCGGCAGCCCCGGCAGCGCGCCGAGCGCGATCTGCTCGATGCTCGGCTGCATCGCGGCCGTCAGTGCGACCGAGTCGCCGTCGCAGCTCAGTCCGGCGTTGATCCAGAGGATGTGGATCGTGGGCGTCTCGTCGGCGGGCGCGCCGGCGGTGTGCATCGTGCCGGCCGTGTCGGGCGTCGCCGGTGTCATGGGACCGCCTCCTCGGGGAGGTAAGGGACGAAGGCATGTTTTTCGACTGCCAGACTCTTGCTACCAGTGATGCGGCGGTCAGGTGACGCTGGCGCCGTCCGTTCCGGTGACACGGGCCCCGGACGGGTCCGGTCCGGTGGCTCCCGCGGGGCCGGTGCCGACGGTGGGTTGCGGCGGTGTGCCGGCCTGCCGCTCCTTGCGCACGAACGCGCACCTCAGCGCGTGATACGGGGCCTCGGGGTCGTCGAAGGTCCTGCGCATCCGGGTCAGCTCCCGCTCCCGGAACGCGGAGAGGGGCTCGGTGCTCTCCTGGCGGTCCAGCGACTCCTTCTTCGCCGCGATCCGGGACGGTGTTCCCGGCAGCGCGGCCAGCCGGGCCGCGAGGCCGCCGACCTCGGCGGCGAAGTCCCCCGGTCCGCAGTCGACCAGTCGGTCGACGAGACCCAGACGCACGGCGCTCGCGGCGCTCATCGGCAGGGCCTCGCCCATGAGCCGGTCGGCCGTGGCCGCGCCGACGCGGCGGGGCAGCGTGTACGTCCAGTACTCCGAGCCGTGCAGCCCCATCAGCCGGTAGTGCGGGTTCAGCACCGAACCGGCGCGGCACCACACCTCGTCGGCCGCCAGGGCGAGCATCACGCCGCCGGCCGCCGCATTGCCCCCGATGGCGGAGACCACGAGCCGGTCGGTGGTCGTCAGGACCGCCTCGACCAGGTCGTCGATGGCGTTGATGTTCGCCCAGGACTCCGCGGCGGGGTCGGCGGCGGCCTCGATGACGCCCAGGTGGATGCCGTTGCAGAAGAAGTCCCGCTGCCCGCCCAGCACCAGCACGGTGGTCGGGCGGGCGCACGCCTCCCGGTACGCGGCGAGCAGGCGCCGGCACTGGGTGGTGCTGAGGGCACCGCCCGGGAAGGAGAAGGACAGGAAGCCGACGCTCCCGGCTTCCCGGTAGCGGATGTCCGTCCAGGTCCCCGCGGTGGAGGCCGGCAGCGGCGCCAGTTCGGGGAGGGGCGGCAGCCGGTCGCCGAGGGCGGTCACCGCGGGCAGCCGGATCGCGCGCGGCCGCCCAGGACCGCTTCGGCGCCGCAGCTCCGGGATCCACACGGCGCCGTCCTTCGTGGCCCGGCAGATCGCCCCGGTCTGGGTGGCCAGCAGCGCTCCCGGTGCTCCGTGGAGACGGTCCTCGGGGTGGCCGCCGTGCAGGTACCACTCGTCGCCGAGCAGGACGTCGAGCACGCCGGGCTGTGAATCCGCGGCGCGGAGTTTGCGCAGGACGGTCTCGGTGCCGTCCACGGCCCAGTCGATCCGCCGGACGCTCTGGTCGAGGTAGGGGCGGGTGCGCGCGGCGCCCTGCCGCAGCGGGGTGTGGCGCCCGGTGGCGAAGCGGTCCACGGCGAGCAGGACGGCCGCCAGTGCGGCGTCGGCGATCTCGCCCCGGTACAGGTCGCTCTTGGACACCGGCGGCACCGGGCACCGTACGGTCGCCCACACATCACCGGCGTCCATCTCCTCCACTGCCTGAAGAATCGTCACTCCCCACTGCGTGGCGCCCTCCTGGACGGCCCGGTCGAGCGAGGAGGGACCCCGGTCCCCGACCGGGCCCGGGTGCACGACGAAGCACGGCCGGGCGGCCCACACCTCCCGCGGGATCGCCGTCTTCAGCATCGGGGCGAGGACCAGGTGCGGGTCGTGCCGCTCGACGGCCGCCGTCAGGGAGGTGCCCGGCAGTGCGAGCTCCACCGCCACGGTGTGGCCGTGGTCGCGCAGTTCGGCGTGGACACGTTGGGTGAGGCTGTTGAAGGCGCTGGCCACGAGCAGGATGTGCACGGCGTACTCCCGGCGGACGACGCACCGGGCAGTCGTGCCCGGCCGACTGTGATGCTGCGCCACCCGCGGCGGGTCCCGCCACCGACAAGCGGCGGCGTCACCCGAAAGCGGGGCGCACGCCGCCACCCGGCCGTGTGGACATGGCAATTCAGACAGTCCACACAGAAGCGAACAGATTCTGAGCCGATTCGGAACGAGTTCTTCTCCAACCGTGCGAGGTCGGTCGATGACGGTGTGTACTGTGCTGCGAGCGCCTTCAGTGAGCGCCTTGGACTCCCCTGTCCTCCCCCGCCCGACTTCTCTGGAAGCCCTTTCGATGATCGAATTACCGGACCTGGTGGCCGGCGGTCTCGCCGCCGGCACGCTGTCCGCGCTCGCGCTCGGCGGTGGTCTGCTGCGATCTCGGCGCCAACGGGCCGCGTTACGCGTCGAGTTGACCGAGCTGCGGGCCCGACTGGACAGCGCCGAGCAGGCGTTCACCGCCGAGATCGAGCACCTCGCGGCGCGGCGCATCCCGGCCGCCGCCCAGCAGCTCGCGCATCCCCACGTCGTCGTGCCGGGCCCGCCACGGCCGCAGACCGCCGGAACGCCGGCGGGGATCGCGCTGGAGCACGCACTGACGGGCCTGCGGTCCGAGCTGACGGCGCAGCGCACCCGAATAGACGCGGCCGCACAGGCGGGACTACGCGGCGCCACCCGGGAGATCCAGGCGGCCCTGTACCGGCTGCAGGACGCCCTGCGCGGACTGCAACAGCGGTACGACGACCCCGAGTTGACGCAGACACTGTTCGCACTGGACCACGAGAACGAGCAGTCGCTGCGCCGGGCGCAGGTCGCCGCGGTGGTGTGCGGCGCCTGGGTGGGGCTCGCCCGTGAGGAGTCCCATGTGGTGGACGCGGTGACGGGTGGCCAGGCCCGGCTCGGGGGCTACCACCGCGTCCGGGTCCACAACCACCTGGAGCCGGGCACCGCGCTGGTCTCGCACGCGGTCGAGCCGGTCGCCATCATCGTCGCCGAGCTCCTCGACAACGCGCTTCGGCACTCCGCGCCGGAGACCGACGTCGTGGTCAACCTGGAACACGTCCACCACGGGGTCTGCGTCACTGTCGACGACGCGGGCCTGGGCATGACACAGGACGAACGGGCCCGCGCCCAGCGCCTGGTGGCCGGCAGCGACCCCATCCTGCTCACCGACCTCGGCGACCCGCCCCGCATGGGCCTGGCCGCGATCGGCCGGCTGACCCGGCAGTTCGACCTGAGCGCCGACGTCTCCTCCCCCTCGCCGTACGGCGGTGTGCGCGCGGTGCTGCGCGTGGAGAGCCATCTGCTCAGCCGCGTCGACCCGGTCGAGCAGCCGCCGGCGGCCAGCGCCCCGCGCTCGACGCGCAGAAGCGCCGCACCCGACGCCAGGGCCTCCGCGGCGCCGGCGAGGGCAGCGGCCGTACCGGACGCAGCAGCCACCGCACCGAGCCGCGACGCTGCCCATGGATACGGCGCCGAACACGACGGTCCCGGCTCGGCGTCGGGGCACCAGAGGTTGCGGGACCCGGGCGGCCTTCCGCAGCGGCGGCGCCGTACCCGGGCCGCCGCCCCGGCCGCACCCGCGCCGCAGAGTCCGCCCCGGCGCCCGGAGGACGCCGCCGCCGCGCTCGCCGCGCTGCAGTACGGCACCGCGGCGGCACGCGCCCCCAGACCGGCGGACGCGAGCCGCAGCGAGTCCGAACCGGCGCACGGACAACGGACCGACGACACCGAACAGACCGAACACGAAGGGGGAGCGGCTCGATGACCAGCCGCGATGCGGGCGACACGGCGTGGGTGCTCGAACCGATCCTGCAGGTACCGCACGTCGTCGCCGCCGTCCTGCTCACCAGGGACGGACTCGTGACGGGCTACACCGACGCGCTGTCGCAGCCCTCGGCCGAGCGGGTGGCCGCCATCACCAGCACCGTGCAGGGCGCCTGCCGTACCGCCGCGGCCGCGTTCGCCGACCGGGACCGGGCCGAGGTACGGCAGGTCGTCATCGAGTCCGACCACGGGTACGTGCTGATCGTGCCCACCGACCACGGCACCTGTGTCGCCGCGTACGGCGACCCCGAGGTGCGCCTCGACCTGCTGGCGCACCGGGTCCACTCGCAGGTGGCCCGGCTGGGCGAGAAGGCGATGGCGGCGGCGCCCAGAGTCTCCGACGGCGGCGCGCCGGCATGACCGGCCGCCGTGGCGGCCGTCCCCTGGTTCCCGCGTATCTGTCGACCGGCGGCGTGGCCCGGCCCAGCCGTCCGCACCTGGAGCGGCTGTCGGTCCTCACCGCCGGCGGGGAGCCGGTGCCCGCGGGGCTGCCCGCCGCTCAACTCGCCCTCCTGGACCTCCTGGACGGCGGGGCGCTGACGGTGATGGAGGCCGCGGCCCTGCTGGAGCTGCCGGTCTCCGCCGTACGCGTGCTGGCCGCCGAGCTCGTCGACCGGAATCTGGTCCTGGCCCGCGCACCGATCCCGCCCGCCGAACGGTTCGACCCCGACCTGCTGAAGAGAGTGGCCGATGGCCTCCGCGCCCTCAAGCACCAGTGACGTCCGCGGCACTGGTGGCATACATCTGCCCGACACCGCCCGGCACCTGGTGAAGATCCTGGTCACGGGACCCTTCGGGGTGGGCAAGACGACCCTGATCGACTCGGTGTCGGAGATCCGGGCCCTGCACACCGAGGAGCATCTCACCGAGGAGTCCGCACACGTGGACGACCTCGACGGGGTGCGGGAGAAGGCGACGACGACCGTCGCCATCGACTTCGGCCGGATCAGCCTGCCGGACGAGATCGTGCTGTACCTGTTCGGCACGCCCGGCCAGCAGCGGTTCCGCCCGCTGTGGGACGACATAGCGTACGGGGCGCTCGGCGCCCTCGTGCTGGTCGACAGCCGCCGGATCGATGCTTCTTTCGACGTGCTCGGTCTGGTGGAGGAGACCGGGGTGCCGTACGCGGTCGCCTTCAACGCCTTCCCCGACGCCCCGAGCCACTACACCGGAGAGCAGCTGCGCGCGGCCCTGGACCTGGAGCCGGGCACGCCCATGGTGACGTGCGACGCGAGGGACGCGCACTCCTCCATCGACGCGCTGCTCGCCCTGGTCCAGCACCTGATCGACGATCCCCGAGCGGAGAACCGGTGACCACCCAACCGACGGACCGGCAGTCCTTCACCGTCTCGGGACCCGTGCGGCTGTGGGAGGACGGCTTCGCGAAGGATCCCCACCGCTACTACTCGGCCCTGCGCGCCCAGGGCGCGGTGGGCTGGGCGGAGCTCGCGCCGGGTGTGCCGGCGTACCTGGTCACGGACCGCCAGGCCGCACTGGACGTGCTGCGCGACACCGACACCTTCTCGCACGACCCGCGCGCGTGGGAGACCACGGTCCCCGACGACTCACCGGTCCTCGCCATGATGCGCTGGCGGCCCAACGCCCTGTTCTCCGACGGCGGCGCCCACGTCCGCTACCGCACCACGCTCATCGACGTCTTCGAGCTGGTGGAGCCACACGACCTGCGGGGCCGGGTGCACCGGGCGGTGCGGCTCCTGGTGAACCGCTTCGGTCCCCTGGGCGAGGCGGACCTGGTGGCCGACTTCACCCGGCCGCTGATGGCGCTGGTGTTCAACAACCTGTTCGGCCTGCCGGACAGCCAGGGCGACCGGCTCAACGAGGGCCTCGGCAAGATGATGGAGGGCGGCGCCCAGGCCGCCGAGGGCGAGGCGGAGTTCGCCGAGTACGTGCTCAGGCTCATCGCCGGGAAGGTCGAACGGCGCGGCGACGACCTGCCGAGCAGGCTCCTCGACCACCCTGCCGGGCTGACGCCGGAGGAGGTCACCTGGCAGGTGTTCCTCACCCTCGGCGCGGGCTACGAGCCGACCGCGAACCTGCTGTCCAACGCCCTGTCCAGAATCCTCGGCAATCCGCTCTACTACTCCACCCTGACCAGCGGTGCCCGCCCGGTCATGGACGCGGTGGTCGAGGTGCTGCACCACGAGACGCCGCTGGCCAACTACGGCATCTACTACGCCCGCAGACCCGTGTCGTTCCACGGGGCGTGGATCCGGGACGCGGTGCCGGTGGTGGTGTCGTTCGGGGCGGTCGGGCTGTTCGCCGAGCAGGAGGCGACCAGCGGCCGGCGCCCGGGGGACGCCTCGCACCTGTCCTGGGGCGCGGGCCCGCACACCTGTCCGGTCCGGCACCACACGCTGCTCATCGTGACCGAGGCGATCGAGCAGCTCACCCAGTGGCTGCCCGACCTCGAACCCGTAGTGCCCCGGGAGCGCCTCAGTTGGCGGCCCGGCCCCTTCCACCGCTCGCTGACGTCCCTGCCCGTGCGGTTCAGCCCCCGCTCCCCCGACCAGCCAGGAGAGTTGTCGTGACCGTGACCGACCACATCGAACGGTTCGTCGTCGACCCGTTCGGCGCCGACATCCCCGCCGAGGCCGCCGAGCTGCGCGCCCTCGGCCCGATCGTGCCCGTGGAGCTGCCCGGCGGCATCCCCGCCTGGGCCCCCACCCGGTACGACGTCCTCAAGGAACTGATCCTCGATCCCCAGGTCAGCAAGGATCCCCGGCTGCACTGGCGGCTGTTTCCCGAGGTCGGCGAACACCCCTCCTGGGGATGGATCATCAGCTGGGTCGGCGTGGTCAACATGCTCTCCTCGTACGGCCCCGACCACGCGCGGCTGCGCAAGCTGGTGGCGCCGAGCTTCACGCACCGGCGCACCGAGGCGATGCGCCCGCGGGTGGAGGCCATCACCGCGGAGCTGCTCGACGCGCTGGAGAGCGCCGGGGCCGACGGCGGGGCGGTCGACCTCCGGCAGGGGCTCGCGCTCACGCTGCCCATGCGGCTGATCTGCGACCTGTTCGGCATGCCCGAGGAGATGCGGCCGGACACCGCACAGCTCATCGCGGCGATCATGGACACCACCGACCCGAGCCCGGAGCACGCCGCGTTCGTGCAGGAGCGGATCGGCACGGTGCTGGGCGGGCTGATCGCGCACAAGGTCGCGCACCCGGGCGACGACATGACCACGGAGCTGATCCGGGTCCGGGACGAGGACGGCGACCGGCTCAGCGACGAAGAGCTGCTCTACACGCTGCTGCTGGTGATCGGCGCCGGTTTCGAGACCACCGTCAACCTCATCGGCAACGCGATCGTCGCCCTGCTGCGCGACCCGGAGCAGCTCGCGGCCGTGCGCTCGGGCGCGGTCTCCTGGGACGCCGTGATCGACGAGACGCTGCGGGTGCACCCCTCGATCTCCTCGCTGCCGCTGCGCTTCGCGGTGAGCGACCTGAAGGTCGGGGACGTCACCGTTCCGGCCGGGGACGCGATCATCACGACGTACGCCGCCGCCGGACTGGATCCCGAGCGGTACGGGGCGGACGCGGGCGTCTTCGACGCGGCGCGCGGAGCCGACGACCACCTGGCGTTCGGCATCGGGGTGCACCGCTGCATCGGCGCGCCGCTCGCCCGGATGGAGGCGCTGACCGCGCTCCCCGCGCTGTTCGACCGGTTCCCGGACCTGGGGCTGGCCGTCGCGGCCGACGAGCTGCGGCAGGTCCCGTCCTTCATCGCCTTCGGCTGGCAGGAGGTACCGGTCCGCCTGCGCTAGGCATCCGGTGGGGGCGCGACCGGTCCCCCGTTCCGGTCGTGCCCCGCGGAACGTGAACCTACGTGCAGGTCGGGCCGTTGGGTATCGCGGCAATGCCCGTTTCGACGCACGGAGGACTCACCCGTGCACAGGTGAGTCCGAATGGCCCGGCTACGTACCGTGGAGTGCGGGTTCGGCGAGGTCACCGACTGCCAGCAGGGCCAGCACGACCTCGTAGAGGTCGGTGCCCGCGGCCAGGAGCTGACGTTCGAGGACGGGTTCGGCGCTGCGGACGTGTTCGCGCACGGTCTGGGCGTGGACGCCCAGGTCCTGGGCCGCGCGTTCGGCGTTCCCCCCGGCGGCGATCCAGGCACGCAGGGTACCGCGCAGGTCGCGTCCGTCGCGGGTCAGACGCCCGAGAAGGTCGTGCGCCCAGGTGCGCAGCGCGGGACCGGCGACCAGGTCACCGAGCCGGACGGCGCCGGGCCGGGACTCGGCGCCGTCGGCGGCGCCTGCCGCGCAGCCCGCCTCGGTGTTCAGGGCGAGATGGGCGGCCGCGCGGACGGTGAGATCGGAGAAGTCGGTGCGCAGCAGACCTTCGACCCGGTCCATGCGGGCGCGGACGGTGTTGCGGTTGACGCCGAGGACCTTGGCCGCGCTCACCGCGGTGAACTCCAGGCCCAGCCTTGTGGTGGCGAGCAGCTCGGCGCGCGTGTGGTGGGGCAGGGTGTCGAGGGGGCGCAGGACGCCGGCGGACCAGGCACGCAGCGTCGCGGGGTCCATCAGCCGCTCCGGGTGGGTGCGTTCGGCATAGACGGCCGCCTGGTCCGGGCGGAAGTGGGCGACGGCGAGCGCGCTGATGGCCTGGCCGTAGGCGGTGGCCGTCTGGGCGAGGCTCTGCCGGGCGCTGGCGCCGAGGAAGGTGCCGGGGCGGCCGCCGACGAGGGAGCGCAGCCGTTCCCCCGCCCTGACCGCGGCGCTGACGACGATGACGTGCCCGTCCATCGCGGGGCAGCGCACGACCAGGGCCTGACCGTCGGTCACCTCCAGGCATGCGTCGGCCAGACGGTCCCGTTCCCCTGCGGACCCCTCCACGACGTACACACGGGCCGTGTCGGTGTCGAGCAGGCCGGGCCACAGGCCCGCGGCGACCCGGCGGGCCGACACGGTGTCCTCCACCATCAGCAGCTGCAGGATCGCCAGCCGCAGGTCGGAGGCGGCGCGCCGGAGCCTGTGGCAGGCGGCCGTAAGCTCGCGGTCCCCGAGCAGCAGTTCGACGACGCCGGCGGTACGGGTCACGATCTCGGCGGCGCGCCGGTCGAAGGGGGTCGCGCGCGCGACGGCCAGCAGGCACGTCGACGCCGGGTGCGGGTCGGGGTGCCGGACGGCGACCAGGCGTACGTGACGGCCGGCGTCCTGCAGCGCGGCGGAGGAGATCCGGCCGGCGACGACATCGGCGACGAGCACGTCGTCGAGCGTCATCCGCTCTCCGGCGAGGAGGACACCGCCGGCGTCCTGCAGGCAGGCCGTTCCCCGTACGGCGCGGGCGAGCCAGGCTACGACCCGGCGCAGGTCGCGCCCGGTCGGGCGCAGATGATCGAGGAGCTCCTCGGCCCATGAGGCGTCCGTGTCGTACGGCGTCTGTGAGCGCGGGTCCTCGTCCGCTCGGCCACCCACGTCTGCCCTCTCCTTGTCCATCGCGTTGACCTCGGTGTTCGGGGGTGGACGTTACCCGACAAACGGCCCGGAGCAGGAGGGTAAGGTTCCGCCTGCGGTCCGCTCGGAGCCTTCCCCCGGCCTCGGGACGACGCGAGCCCCGGAGCCCGCCTGCGCACCTGGCCCCGGCCGACGGCATAAGCTCGGCGAATGGCGAAGTACTTCGACGTGCACCCCGAGAACCCGCAGCCGCGCAGCATCGCCCAGATCGCCGATGCCGTGCGCTCGGGTGCGCTCATCGCATACCCGACCGACTCCTGCTACGCGCTGGGGTGCCAGCTCGGCAGCCGTGACGGCATCGACCGGATCCGCGCGATCCGACGGCTCGACGACCGGCACCACTTCACCCTGATGTGCCGGGACTTCGCGCAGCTCGGCCAGTTCGTCCACGTGGACAACGACGTGTTCCGGGCCGTCAAGGCGTCGACCCCCGGCAGTTACACGTTCATCCTCCCTGCGACCAAGGAGGTGCCGCGCAAGCTGCTGCACCCCAAGAAGAAGACCGTCGGCGTACGCATCCCCGACCACGTGGTCACCCAGTCCCTGCTGGCCGAGCTCGGCGAACCGCTGCTGTCCAGCACGCTGCTCCTGCCCGACGAGGAGGAGCCGATGACCCAGGGTTGGGAGATCAAGGACCGCCTCGACCACGCGGTGGACGCGGTGGTGGACTCCGGGGACTGCGGCACCGAGCCGACCACGGTCATCGACTTCTCCAGCGGCGAGGCGGAGATCGTACGGCGGGGAGCGGGCGACACGACACGCTTCGAGTGACTCCCAGGGCCGGAGGGTCAGGCACGGGGGCGTCGGTCTCGCGTGGAACCATGATCCCGTACCCGCCGCGTCATGGAGGCGCCCGCCTCCGACGACGATTCCTCAGGAAGGCACCGACGCCATGACCGCCGTACAGGCAGCAGCCGTGGACATCCCGACCGAGGACGGCACCGCCGACGCCTACCTGGTCCACCCCGGTGACGGGCGCCCCCGTCCGGCCGTCCTCTTCTACCAGGACGCCTACGGACTGCGTCCGCACCTGAGGGCGATGGCCGACCGGCTCGCCGGAGCCGGCTACACGGTGCTGGTGCCGAACGTGTTCTACCGTCACGGCCGGGCGCCGGTCGTCGACCTGCCCGAGTTCATCGACACCGCCGCCGATCCCACCATCTGGGAGCGCGTGGGCCCGATCGTGCAGTCGCTGACGCCCGAGCTCGCCGAGCGGGACGCGGGTGCCTATCTGCGCTGGCTGGCCGACAGCCCGCTGGTCGCGGACGGCCCGGTCGCGCTGACCGGCTACTGCATGGGGGCCCGGCTGGTCCTGCTCGTCGCCGGCGGCTACCCGGACCGGGTCGCGGCCGCGGCCGGGTTCCACGGCGGACGGCTGGCGACCGAGGGCCCGGACAGCCCGCACCTGGTCGCCGGACACGTGACGGCCGAGCTGTACTTCGGCCACGCCGACCAGGACCCGTCCATGCCCGCGGAGCAGATCGAGCTCCTCGAGGACACGCTCACGGCGGCGGGCGTACGGCACCGCTGCGAGGTCTACCCGGGCGCTCGCCATGGGTACACGCAGGCGGACACCTCGGCGTACGACCGCGAGGCCGACGAGCGGCACTGGGCGGCGCTGCTCGACCTGCTGAACCGTACCTTCTGAGCCGGTCCAACTCATTGACATGCACGCGCCTCGGCGCAACTCTGAGAGCGCTCTCAGAACTGGTCCGGACCAATGTCCGTACCGCCCCGACCCCACACGGAGGTGGAGAGTGCTCGCAAGACTCACCCGTCCCGCACTGCCCTTCGCGGCCGCGGCGACCCTGGTCGGCGCACTGCTCGTGCTGGCCTCGCCCGAACCGGCCGGTGCCGCCGTGCCGGACACGATCCCCCTGAAGGTGTCCAACAACTCCGGCCGCGGCGACGCGGTCTACATCTACGATCTCGGCACCCAGCTGTCGACGGGACGGCAGGGCTGGGCGGACGCGAACGGCACCTTCCACGCCTGGCCGGCGGGCGGGATCCCGCCGACACCCGCTCCCGACGCCTCGATTCCCGGGCCCGCGGCCGGGCAGTCGATCACGATCCGGATCCCGAAGTTCTCCGGCCGGATCTACTTCTCCTACGGCCAGAAGCTCGACTTCCGGCTCACCACCGGCGGGCTGGTGCAGCCGGCCGTGCAGAATCCGAGCGACCCCAACCGCAACATCCTCTTCAACTGGTCGGAGTACACGCTCAACGACTCCGGACTGTGGCTCAACAGCACACAGGTCGACATGTTCTCCGCGCCCTACGCGGTCGGGGTGCAGCGGTCCGACGGAAGCGTCAGCAGTACCGGTCACCTCAAGTCGGGTGGATACAACGGATTCTTCAACGCGCTGCGCGGACAGCCGGGCGGCTGGGCCAACCTGATCCAGACCCGGTCCGACGGCACCGTGCTCCGCGCGCTCTCCCCGCTGTACGGGGTGGAGACGGGGGCGCTTCCGTCGACCGTCATGGACGACTACGTCAACCGGGTCTGGTCGAAGTACTCGACGTCGACCCTGACCGTCACGCCGTTCGCCGACCAGCCGAGCACCAAGTACTACGGCCGGGTCTCGGGGAACGTCATGAACTTCACCAACTCGTCAGGGGCGGTGGTGACGAGCTTCCAGAAGCCGGACGCGAACAGCATCTTCGGCTGTCACAACCTGCTCGACGCGCCCAACGACCAGGTGCGCGGCCCGATCTCCCGCACGCTGTGCGCAGGCTTCAACCGGTCGACGCTGCTGACCAGTTCCAACCAGCCGGACACCAACACGGCGGACTTCTACAAGGATGTGGTCACCAACCACTACGCGCGCAAGATCCACGCCCAGATGGCGGACGGCAAGGCGTACGCGTTCGCCTTCGACGACGTCGGGAACCAGGAGTCGCTGGTCCACGACGGCGGCCCTCAGCAGGCGTACCTCACACTGGATCCGCTGAGCTGACACGCACGCGTCCCGCACGCGGACGGCTTCCGCGTGCGGGACGTGTCATGTGCGGTGGGTCAGCTGGTCGTGACGGCGGTGTCGTCCACGACGAAGCTGGTCTGCAGCGAGGAGTCCTCCACGCCGCTGAACTTCAGGGTGACCGTCGAGCCCGCGTACGAGGACAGGTCGAAGGTCTTCTGGGTGTAGCCGGTCGCGGCATTGAGGTTCGAGTACGTCGCCAGGGTCGTCGAACCGGCGGTCACCGTCAGCTTGTCGTACTGGGTGCTGGTGGTGGTCTCCGCGGTGTCGATGTGCAGGTAGAAGGTGAACGAGGCCTTGCAGCCGCTCGGGATGGTCACCGACTGGGACAGCGTGTCGGTGTGCGTCGAGCCGTACCCGTCGAGCCAGGCCTTGTACGAACCGCCGTGCGCCGACTCGCTGCTGGAGTTGGTGATGACGCCACTGGTGGCGGTCCAGGTGGTGTTGCCCGACTCGAAGCCCGCGTTGCCGAGGAGCTGGGCCGAGGTGCAGGTTCCGCCGCCGCCGCTGGAGCTCACGGTCCAGGTGAAGGAGGCCGTGCCGGTGGCGCCGGTGGAGTCGGTCACCGTGACGGTGGTGCTGTAGGTGCCCGCCGTCGTGGGCGTACCGGAGATCAGGCCGGTCGAGCTGCTGATCGACAGGCCGGTCGGCAGGCCGGTCGCCGCGTAGGTCAGTGAGCCGCTGTTGGTGCTGCTCGCCGAGACCTGCAGGCTCACCGCGGTGCCCACGGTCGAGGACTGGCTGCCCGGGTTGGTGACCGTGACACCCGAGGTGGGCACGGTGATGTGGCTGCCGACGTTGATGCCGGCGAAGGCGTTGCCGACTCCGGCGTACTGGGTCGAGCTGGTGCCGTACAGGGCCGCGGCCGCGTTGAGGGCGGCGGTGCGGGCGCCGGCGTAGTTGGTGCTCGACGTCATGTACGTCGTCAGCGCCTTGTACCAGATCTGCAGGGCAGCGTCCCGGCCGATGCCGGCGACGGCGACGCCGTCGGAGGTGGTGCTGGTGTAGGTGACGCCGTTGATGGTCTTGGTGCCGCTGCCCTCGGAGAGCAGGTAGAACATGTGGTTCGCCGGACCCGAGGAGTAGTGCACGTCGAGGTTGCCGACGCCGGAGTACCAGCTGTCCGCGGACGAGCCGTCCTTGCTGGGCTTGTCCATGTAGCGCAGCGGGCTGCCGTCACCGTTGATGTCGATCTTCTCGCCGATGAGGTAGTCGCCGACGTCGGTCGAGTTGTTGGCGTAGAACTCGACGCCGGTGCCGAAGATGTCGGAGGTCGCCTCGTTCAGGCCGCCCGACTCGCCGGTGTAGTCGAGGCCCGCCGTGTTGGAGGTGACGCCGTGGCTCATCTCGTGGCCGGCCACGTCGAGTGAGGTCAGGGCGTGGGTGCTGCTGGTGCCGTCGCCGTAGGTCATGCAGAAGCAGTCGTCGTCCCAGAAGGCGTTGACGTACGCCGTGCTGTAGTGGACGCGCGAGTAGGCGGCGACGCCGTCGTTCTTGATGCCGCTGCGGCCGAAGGTGTTCTTGTAGAAGTCCCAGGTCATCTGGGCGCCGTAGGCCGCGTCGGCGCCGGCGGTCTGGGTGTTGGAGCCGGAACCGGTGCCCCAGACGTCGTCGGAGTCGGTCATCAGTGTGCCGGTGCCCGACGTGCCGTTGTTGAGGGTGTACGTCTTGTGGCCGCCGCGCGTGGTGTCGTACAGCTGGTACGTCGAACCGGACAGCGTGGTGTTCAGGGTCACCGTGCCGCTGTACTGCGTGTTACCGGTACCGGTCTCGATCGCCTGGTACCGGTGGAGCTCCTTGCCCGTGGTGGCGTCGGTGATGACGTGCAGCTTGCTGGGCGTGCCGTCGTCCTGGAAGCCGCCGATCACCGTCTCCCAGGCGAGCTTCGGGGTGCCGGTGCCTGCCCAGATCACCTTGCGGGCGCTGTCGGCGGCGGGCTTCTTGGCGTCGAGGGACCTGGCCGTCCCGAGGGCCTTGGTCTCGGCGGCCGCCTTGGTGAAGGTCGCGGTGGTGGAGGCGACCTTGAGGGTGTGCTTGTTGTTGAAGGTGGTGCTCACCGTGCCGGTGGCCAGGGAGGCGGGCGGGGTGTGCACGACGAGGTCGCCGCCGAGGACGGGGAGGCCGGCGTAGGTGCGCTCGTAACGGGTGTGCACGGTGCCGTCGTTGTCCTTGACGACGTCCCTGACGACGAGCTTCTCCTTGGCGCCGAGGCCGAGGGTGCGGGCGGTCGCGGTGGTCTTCTGCTGGGCGCTCTTGATCAGTGCGCCGCGCTGGGCCGGGGTGAGCTTCGCCTCCAGACCGCCGGTGCGCAGCGGACCGGGGTGGGGGGTGGCGGGCTGGGCGGTCGCCGGGACGGACTGCATGCCGACGGCGAGGAAGGCCGCGGCCGAGACCAGCGCTGCTCCGACCGCGGAGCGTCTGTGGGGAAGGCGTCTCACTCGAACTCCTCCTGCTGCGGCCGCCGGGTCGCGGCCGGTGACAGACCGGGCAGACGGGGTGTGCTGTCCGGGACGAGATGAGCTGTGCGGGAGCGTGATCCGTGAACGGACCATGGGGAACGCTGTGGGGGGTCGGAGGGAGAATCTCAGCATTGACCCAGCCATGTCAGTACCGTCGGTAACATTCAAGGGTTTTCCCTATGGCGGACCTGGCTCGGCGACCCGCCGGCCGCGACGGTGACGCGGTCAACAATCCCCCGCCGGCAAGCCCTTGGCAGGTCATGTGGCGGGCGTTGCTACGGTTCACGCCGTGTCTGACTCTTCACGCGATACCGCAGAAGGCGCCGGCTGGGGCGCCGCCGAACCGGGCCGTTACAAGCAGCTGATGCCGCACCACGTCGAGAAGTTGTCGTGGCTCGATCCGAGGGCGCTGTGGGTCGCCCGCAACGGGGTGGTCGCGTCCTGGTTCGGTGACCCGACGGGCCGTACCCGCAGCCGCCTGGCGGCGCAGCGGGCGGCCGCCGGCGCTCCCGCCGACAAGGTGATCCGGCGGGAGGATCCGGACCGGTTCTCCTTCATGGTCGTCGGCGACACCGGCGAGGGCGGCGACTCCCAGTACGCAGTCGTGCCGGGCTTTCTGAAGGTCAGTCAGGACACGAGATTCGCGGTGATCGCGAGTGATGTGATCTATCCGGTCGGCACCACCGACGACTACGGCACGAAGTTCTTCCGGCCGTACCAGGACTACCGAGCGCCGGTGTACGCGATACCCGGCAACCACGACTGGTACGAGGACCTCGGCGGCTTCATGCGCGTCTTCTGCGACGACGCCCCGCCCCTGGCCCCCGAGCCGGCCCCCCGCACGCTCAGCCGTGCCTGGTGGCGCGCGCTGCTGTGGCACAAACCGCGGGCGACGGACGAGCAACTCCTCGCCGAGGCACGGAAGTTGCGCTCGGCGCCCGCCCAACAGGCCGTCCAGCCGGGCCCGTACTGGGCGATCGACGCGGGACCTGTGCGGATCATAGGCATCGACACGGGTCTGCTGGGCACGATCGACGCCGAGCAGGGCGCGTGGCTCCGCGAGGTGTCACGGGGACCCCGCCCCAAGATCCTCGTCACCGGCTCCCCGCTGTACGTGGACGGCGAGCACCACCCGTGCGCCATCGAGGGCGGCGGCACCGTGGACGACATCGTCCGCGACCCCGCCCACCACTACGTCGCGGCGATCGGCGGTGACATCCACAACTACCAGCGCTATCCGGTCGACGTGCACGGCCGCACCATCCAGTACGTCGTCTCGGGCGGCGGCGGGGCCTTCATGCACGCCACGCACACCATCCCCCGGGTGTCGATAGCCGGCGTCACCGAGGAGGACTTCCGCTGCTATCCGCTGCGGGGCGACTCGCTGGCCTTCTACAGCCGGCTGTACGGCCGCCGGCTGCGCCTGCGCCGCTTCTTCACCCTCACCGCGGCCGAGGCCACGGCCGTCATCGCCGAACGGCTCGGCATCAAGCCCGGCCGCGCGCCCGGCCCGGAGACCCGCGTCACCCGGCGCACCCGGCTGATCGCCAGCCTGCTCGGCGCCGGCGGCCGGCCCGACCGGACCTCCCGGGTCCGGCTGCCGGTACGGAAGATCTACACGCAGCTGTTCTCGCCGGGTTCGGTGACCTACAGCCCGCCGTTCTTCAAGTGCTTCCTGCGCCTGGACGTCACCCCGGAGGCGGTACGGCTGCGCTGCTTCGCCGCGACCGGCAAGCGCGCGCAGGAACTGGACCCGCCGGTCGAGGACGAGGTCACCATCCCGCTTTTCTGATCACACGGCTGCAATGTTCGCCTGTCAGAATCGGGGCAGCGCCGATGTAAGACCGCCGGAGGAGCCCGTGCCGCCCACCCCACGCCCCTTGCGCAAGCTGGGCTTCCTCACCATCGGCCTGTTCGACGGTGCGGATCCGCGGCCGGGCCACGAGTCCACGCTGGAGATCATCGAGCTGGGCGAGCGGCTGGGCTTCGACAGCGCGTGGGTGCGTCACCGCCATCTGCAGTACGGCATCTCGTCCCCCGTCGCCGTTCTGGCGGCGGCCTCGCAGCGCACCAGCCGCATCGAACTCGGCACCGCGGTCATCCCGCTGGGCTGGGAGAACCCGCTGCGCCTCGCCGAGGACCTGGCGACCGTCGACATCCTGTCCGGCGGCCGTCTGAACCCCGGTGTGAGCGTGGGCCCGCCGATGCACTACGAGCAGGTCAAGGAAGCCCTGTACCCGGACACGGCCGAGGCGGAGGAGTTTGGCTACGAGCGGGTGCGACGGCTGCTGGACTTCGTGCGGGGCGAGCCGGCGACCGACTTCAGCGGTGTCGAAGGCTTCGAGGTGTTCTCCGACGTGGTCCAGCCGCACTCCCCCGGGCTCGGGCGTCGCCTCTGGTACGGCGGCGGCAGCCTGAGCTCGGCGCGCTGGGCGGGCGAGCACGGGATGAACTTCCTGACCAGCAGCGTCGTCAAGGCGGAGGGCACGGAGGGGCCGGTCGACTTCGCCGAGATCCAGCTCTCCCACATCCGCGAGTTCCGCGCCCACCACCCCGACGGCGAGGAGGCCCGCGTCTCCCAGGGCCTGGTCGTCATCCCCACCGACTCCGCCACGCCCGAGCAGCGCGCCAGGTACGAGGCCTACGCGGCGAAGCGGCTGCCCCGTACGACGACTCCGCAGGGCCCGGCGCGACTGCTGTTCGCGCCGGACCTGGTGGGCACCTCGGCGGAGATCGCCGAGCGGCTGCACGCGCACGCCGGGTTCCGGGAGGCCGACGAGGTGGCGTTCGCGCTGCCGTTCACCTTCGAGCACGAGGACTACGTACAGATCCTCACCGACATGGCGACCGGGCTGGGCCCGGCGCTGGGATGGCGGCCCGCCGCCTGACTCACCAGCGGCCCGCCTCGGTGCCGGTGAGCGGCTCGGACGGTCTGCCGTCCACGCCGACCGGCACGTCACCGGTGAGCATCACCCGGTGCATGGTCCGGGGAAAGCCCAGGTGGGCGTTGTCGCCGGGGGCCAGGTGGATGGTGGCCCGGTTGTCCCAGAAGGCGACGCTGCCGGGCTCCCAGCGGAACCTGACCGTGTACTCGGGCCTGACCGCCTGCTCCAGCAGCATCTCCAGGAGCGCCGCGCTCTCCGGCCGGGACACGTCGACGATCTGCTCGACGTAGTAGCCGTTGACGAACAGCACCCGCTCCCCCGTCTCCGGATGCACCCGCACCAGCGGGTGGACGGAGGCGACCTGATGGTCCAGGAGGTGCCGCAGGTACCCGTCGTCGCCGGGCCGCGCCTGATAGCCGACGCCGAGCCGGTGTTCGGCCCGCAGCCCGTCGACGAAGGCCCGCACGGGGGCGGACAGTCCGGCGTACGCGGCGGCCAGGTTGGACCAGGTGGTGTCGCCGCCGTACGGCGGGACGGTCTCGGCGCGCAGGACGGTCGCGGCAGGCGGGTCGACGCGGGCGCCGTGGTCGCAGTGCCAGCCGCGCAGCAGCGTGTGCCGGCGCCGTCTCAGCCACTCGTCGTGGTCCATGCCGAACCGTCCGCCCAGTTCCAGCCGGTCGGCCGTGGTCTCCACCTCCGGGAAGCCGGGCGGCGAGGCGCTGCCGCGCCGCCCGAGGACGACCGGTTCACCGAACCTGCGCGCGAACGCCACGTGCGAGGCGTGGTCGAGCTTCTGGTCGCGGAAGAAGACCACCTTCCAGCGCAGCACCGCCGCCCGGATCTCCGCGACCACAGCGTCGTCGATCTCCTCCGCGAGATCGACCCCGGTGATCTCGGCTCCGATGTGGCCGGCGACCGGCTTCACCTCGATCCCCGCGCCCCGCTCGGCCCCGTCCACCGTGTCCCCCTCCGCCGTGCCCCCGTACACCGTGCCCCTGTCCGTCGTCATGCACGCTCCGATCCGGTGCCGTCCGTCCCTGTGAGGGTGACACGATCCGCCCCGGTCGCGGTGAGGCTGCCAAGGATGTCCAGCAGTTCGGCGCTGCGGCTGCCGGGCTCGGCGTGGAAGACGACCAGGGTGAGGCCGTCCGTGCCGTCCATGGACAGCTTGTTCGAGTGCAGGTCGAGGTCGCCGACCTGCGGGTGGGTCAGGTGGCTCACCCGGCCGCGCCGGGGCCGCACGTCGTGCCGGGCCCACAGCAGACGGAAGCGCTCGCTGCGCACGGACAGCTCGCCGACCAGGTCCCGCAGCCGCGGGTCGTCGGCGTCCGCCCCGGCGTGGGCCCGCAGGGTGGCCACGCCCTCCTCCGTGAGGTCCTCCCAGTCCCGGCGCAGCTCCCGCTCGGCCGGATCGAGGAAGACGGCCCGCAGCAGGTTGACTCCGGGCGCGTAGTTCGGAGTCAGCGCCCGCGCGAGGGCGTTGGCGGCCAGGCAGTCGGTGTACCGGTTCTGGACATAGGCGGGGTTGCGGGTCCAGCCGTCGATGAGCTGGAGGATGCCGACCGGCACCTGCTCCTGTCCGCGTGCCGGCCGGGCGCGGGCCAGGCGCCGGGCGTCGGCGGGCCGCTCCTGGACCAGGCCGACGAGGTACGCGGTGGCGTCGGCGTCCAGCCGCAGCACCCTGGCGATGGCCTCCAGCACCTGGACGGACGGGTTGCGGTCGCGGCCCTGCTCCAGCCTGAGGTAGTAGTCGGAGCTGATGCCGGAGAGCATCGCGACCTCCTCGCGGCGCAGTCCCGGCACCCGGCGCAGACCGCCGCCGGGCAGTCCCACGTCGTGCGGCCGGACCAGCGCCCGGCGGGCCCGCAGGAACTCCCCCAGCGCGTTCGTTCCGTCCATGCCACCACCGTACGGCCGGGTCGCGCGGGGTGAGTGGCCCTGCCACTCCCAGGATCAGGGGGACACTGCCGTCGCCCGTGCCGCCGGCGCAGGGTGGGCGCCGAGAGCGGGCCGCCGGATCGACGGCCCGCCGCGACGGACAGCACGAGAGGTACGACATGTCTGCAGCGCTCGGCGGAACCTTCACCCCGGTCGACGGTCTGGCCCTGACCCGCATGGGCTACGGCGCCATGCAGCTCGCGGGGCCGCACGTCTTCGGTCCGCCCAGGGACCGGGACCGGGCCGTCGCGGTGCTCCGCGAGGCGGTGGCGGCGGGCATCACGCACATCGACACCGCCGACTTCTACGGTCCCGTGGTCGTCAACGAGATCATCAAGGAGGCCCTCCATCCCTACCCCGAGGGCCTGCGCATCGTCACCAAGGTCGGTGCCCGCCGCGGTGCCGACGGCGCCTGGATCATGTCCCGGCACCCCGCGGACCTGACGGCGCAGGTCCACGACAACCTGCGGCACCTCGGCCTGGAGACCCTGGACGTGGTCAATCTGCGCCTCGGTGACATGGACACCCCGAACGAGGACTCGATCGCCGACCAGTTCGGCGCGCTTGCCGAGCTGCGGCAGCAGGGCCTCATCCGCCACCTCGGGCTCAGCACCGCCTCCGCGGCGCAGCTCGACGAGGCCCGGACCATCGCGCCCGTGGTCACCGTGCAGAACCTGTACAACCTGGCCAACCGGCAGGACGACGCCCTGGTCGAACGCACCGCGGCCGAGAACATCGCCTTCGTCCCGTACTTCCCGCTGGGCGGCTTCACCCCTCTGCAGTCCGAGACGCTGACCAGGGTCGCCGCACGGCTGAACGCCTCACCGCAGCAGGTCGCCCTGGCCTGGCTGCTGCGGCGCTCGCGGAACATCGTGCTCATCCCGGGCACTTCCTCGCCGGAGCACCTGCGCGAGAACATCGCCGCCGCGGGCCTGGTCCTGCCCGCCGACGCGATCGCCGAGCTGGACGGCATCGGGCGGCAGGGCGGGAGCTGATCCCGCGCGGAAGCCGGCCGACCCCACCGGATCGACCGGTTCCGCCCCCAACTGCCCCTCCGGGCCTTTATGTTCACGGCGGTACTCGATCTACGTCTCTTCGTCCCAGGAGGCCTTTCGCATGCGCAACGCGCTCCGTACCGCCATAGCCGGGGCGGTGGTCGCCGGCACCGTCCTGGCCGGCGGCACCGCCGACGCCACGCCCGCCGGCCCGGGCGTCACCGGACGGGTCATCAGCCGGACCACCGTGGGCGGCACCGACTACGTCCTGCGGGAGGTGACGATTCCGCCGGGGCAGACCACCGGCTGGCACTACCACGACGGCCCCGTCTACGGCTACGTCAGGCAGGGCACCCTCACCCACTACCACGCGGACTGCGCCCAGGACGGCCTGTACCGGACAGGCACCACCGTGTACGAGCCGGGCGGGCCGGGCGACGTCCATCTCGGTGCCAACCGGGGCGACAAGCCACTCGTCCTCGACGTCCTGTACGTCCTGCCGCACGGCGCCCCGTTCTCCGAGGACGCGCCGAATCCGGGCTGCTCCTTCCAGTGACGACCGCATCGATGATCAACGGCGTCGCTCCGTGATCACCGCCGCCGTTCCATGATCACGTACCGGGCAGCGGCTGTTCGGCCCAGATCGTCTTGCCGCTGCCCGTCTGCCTGCTGCCCCAGCGCTGGGTGAGCTGGGCGACGAGGAGCAGACCGCGGCCTCCCTCGTCGAAGGCGTGCGCCCGGCGCAGGTGCGGTGAGGTGGAACTGCCGTCGGAGACCTCGCAGATGAGCGCGCGGTCCCGGATCAGCCGCAGCTGGATGGGCGGTACGCCGTAGCGGATGGCGTTGGTGACGAGTTCGCTGACCACGAGTTCGGTGACGAAGACGGTCTCCTCCAGCCCCCAGGCGGCCAGTTGCTCGGTGGCCGCCTGGCGGGCGACGGCCACGTGCGCGGGATCGGGCGGGATGCCCCAGGTGGCCACCCGGTCCGCTCCGAGGGCCCGGGTGCGGGCGAGCAGCAGGGCCACGTCGTCGCCGGGCTGCTCCGGGAGGACGGCCTTCAGCACGTTGTCGACGAGGGCCTCCAGCGAGTCGGCCGGTGCCGTCAGCGCACGCAGCATCTCCTCCGTCGTCCGGTCGACGTCGCGTTCGCGGTCCTCCACGAGGCCGTCGGTGTACAGCGCGACGACCGCTCCCTCGGGCAGTTCCAGTTCGGCCGCCTCGAAGGGCAGCCCGCCCACGCCGAGCGGTGGCCCGGCTGTCACGTCGACGAGCTCGGCGGTGCCGCCCGGCAGGACGAGGGCCGGTGCGGGGTGGCCGGCCGCGGCCAGGCTGAGGCGGCACGAGACCGGGTCGTAGACGGCGTACAGACAGGTGGCGCCCAGCTCGGCCACCTCCTCGCCGCCGTCCCCGGCCGCGAGGTGGGTGACCAGGTCGTCCAGGTGGGTGAGGAGCTCGTCCGGGGGCAGGTCCACGTCCGCGAGGGTCCGCACGGCCGTGCGCAGCCGGCCCATGGTCGCCGACGACTGGATGCCGTGCCCCACGACGTCGCCCACGACCAGGGCGACCCGGCTGCCGGACAGCGGGATCACGTCGAACCAGTCGCCGCCGATGCCCGCCAGGGACCCGCTCGGAAGATAGCGGTGGGTCACGTCGACCGCCGCCTGGCCGGGCAGTCCCCTCGGCAGCAGGCTGTGCTGCAGGGCCAGGGCGGTGGTCCGCTCCTTGGCGAAGCGGCGCGCGTTGTCGATGCAGACGGCGGCGCGGCTGGCCAGTTCCTCGGCGAACACGGCGTCATCGGCGACGTAGTCGTCCGGGTGTGCCATACGGACGCACGCCGCGACGCCGAGGGTGATGCCGCGGGCCCGGAGCGGCACCGCGATCATGGAGTGGACGCCCTGGCGGTAGGGTCGGCCCTCGGGCGAGCGGGCGTCGCGCTCCGCGAGCCACTGGACGAATCCCGGCTCGCCGGCCTGGCAGAGCACCGCCCGGCCCTCCCGCAGCGCTCGCGCCGGCGGCGAGGACGCCTGGTAGAGGTGCGTCTCGCCGAGGTGCACCGCCGCGCCCAGGACGCCCTCCCTGGTGGAGCCGTGAGCGACGCGGCGCACCACGACGTCGTCCACCGGGACCATGGGCAGCTCGTCGGCCCCGAGGACCCAGTCGAGCAGGTCCACGCTGGCGAAGTCGGCGTACTTCGGTACGAGGAGCTCCACCAGTTCCTCGGCGGTGCGCACCACGTCCAGGGTGGTGCCGATGGTGGTCGCCGCCTCGTTCAGCAGTGCCAGCCGCTTGCGGGCCCAGTACTGGTCGGTGCTGTCGAGCGCGGCCAGGGCGACCGCGGTCAGCTCGCCGGAGGAGTCCTTCACGGGCCACATCTCGACGCTCCAGGCGTGGTCCCGGTTCAGGGCGGGCGCGTTGCTGAAGGCCTCGTAGCGGACCGGCATGCCCGTCTCCACGACCTGGCGCAGATGGCGCTGGAAGCCCCGGCTGTGCTCGGCATCCTCCACGCTCTCCATGAAGAGCCGGCCGACCAGCCCCTCCTCCGACACGCCCATCTCCTGGCAGGCCGCGTCGTTGATGCGCAGGTAGCGCTGGCGGGTGTCGAAGACCTGCATACACATGGACGCCTGCTGGAAGACCTGGCCCGCCAGCGCGGGCTCGGCTCCCCGGGGCCGGTCGGCGGTGACCACGTGTCCGGTGGGCCGGCCGTCCGGGCCGAGCACGGGGCACGCGGTCAGCGCGAGCTCGACGCGGTGGCCGTCCCGGTGGCGCAGGGCGACGACACCGGCGCGTGCGGCGACGGTCCGCTCCGGCACCTCCCCGTCGAGGAGTCCGGCCGCGGGCCGCCCCACGACCTCCTCGGCACGGTGGCCCGTGAGCAGCCGCGCGCCCTCGCTCCACCCCGTCACGATGCCCAGGGCGTCGATGATCGCCGCGGCCGCGACATGCTCCATACGCCCCAGGATGATCCCTT
The DNA here is from genome assembly GCF_044746205.1 of Streptomyces sp. NPDC086549. NCBI lineage: Bacteria > Bacillati > Actinomycetota > Actinomycetes > Kitasatosporales > Streptomycetaceae > Streptomyces > Streptomyces sp. NPDC086549. The sequence continues at coordinate 223,985 of NZ_JBIVBS010000016.1, forward strand.
TGTTCCGGCGCATCAAGCGCGAACGCGGCTCCCCTCACCCCCGCCGGGTGCGCAGTACGGCCAGCGCCCGGTCGGCATGGGTGCCCATGCGCAGTTCGCTGCGGACGACCTCCAGGACCGTGTGGTCCTGCGCGATGACGAAGGTGGCACGTTTGGTGGGCGCGAGGGAGAAGCCGCGCTTCACACCGAACCGCTCCCGGACCGTTCCGTCGGCGTCGGACAGCAGGGGCATACCGAGCGTGTGGCGCCCGGCGAACTCCTGCTGGCGCTCCACGGAGTCACCGCTGATCCCGACGGGCCGTGCTCCGACGGCGGCGAACTCGGCCGCCAGGTCACGGAAGTGGCAGGCCTCGGCGGTACAGCCGGCGCTCAGCGCGGCGGGATAGAAGAACAGCACGACGGGCCCGTCGGCGAGCAGCTCCGACAGCCTCCGCGTCGTGCCGGTCTCGTCCGGCAGCGCGAAGTCCTCCATCTTGTCGCCGACGTCGACACGCTCGCTCACGACCGGCCCTCCCCGTTCCGCGCGACACCACGGGCCCACAGCACCAGGGGCACCTGGAGCGGCAGCCGCGCGATGGCCGCCGCCTTCAGCGGTGCGGGGCGGTGCCGCCAGTCCACGGCCATCTGCACGTTCGCGGGGAACACCCCGACGAAGAACGCGGCGGCGGCCCGCGCTGCCGCCGCCCGGGTCCGCGGCAGCGCCACGCCCGCGGCGAGCGCCAGCTCCATCACCCCGCTCGCGTATGTCCACGTCCGGGGCGAGCCCGGCAGCATCCTCGGAATCGTCGCATCGAACTGCCGGGGAGCGGCGAAGTGGGCGACCCCCGCGGTGGCCAGCAGACCGGCTAGCAGCAGGGGTGAGCGTTCGGACCGGGGCACGGTTCCTCCTCTGACGACCTGGCCGGATATTACTGGACGGTAGGCGTCGCGGGAATCAAGGTCCCCGGGTTCGCGGGCCGCGTTCGCGCGGCCCGCGACACCGTCGTCCGGTCACCTACTCCAGGTAGAAGGTCGCGTCCGCCTCGCCGAGCGTGGTGCTGATCGGCTGGATGTACAGGAGGCTGTTGTAGTGGCGGACGTAACGGCCCGGGTAGTTGTACGACTCCAGGGAGACGCCGTCCGCCGAATCGGCGAGGCCGGAGCGCCGGTAGAAGGAGGCGTCGCTCTGGAAGCCGGCGGTGCCGTCGTTCTTCTCGACCCAGACCTCGAAGTTCTTGTGGCGGAGGTAGTAGCCGGGGTAGTTCGTCGACTCCAGGGAGATCGTGCCGCTGCCCGCGAGGCCGGTGACGACCCGGAACTGGGAGTCGGCGAGGTTGGTGACGTTCGCCTCGATCTTCGCGCGGAAGTCCCAGTGGCGGATGTAGCGGTCCGGGTAGTTGTACGACGAGAGGCGGACCGGGGTGACGCCGTCGGCCACCGGGATGCCGAAGTTGGGGGTGCCGTCGGCGTTCCAGTAGATCTTCTGCAGACGGGTGCGGCGGTTGGGGTCGTTGAGCGGGTCGCCGGTGATGTCCTTGTAGTTGCGGTCGTGGTAGACGAGGATGTCGGACTTCCCGTCCTCGGAGACCGTGAACGAGTTGTGGCCGGGCCCGTACTGCGAGGCCGAGGCGTTGGTCTTGAAGACCGGCTGCTGGCTCTTGGTCCAGGAGGCGGCGTCCAGCAGGTCACCGGAGGCGGACGCGGTGAGCATGCCCAGGCAGTAGTTGGCGTCGGTGGCGCTGGCCGAATAGGTCAGGAAGACCTTTCCGCCGTGCTGGATGACCGCCGGGCCCTCGTTGACCTTGTAGCCGACCGTCTCCCAGGACAGGGTGGGCTGCGATATCTCCACCGGTGTGCCGCTGATGGTCCATGGGTTGGCCATCCTGGCGATGAAGAGGCTGGTGTTGTTGTCCTCGCCGGGGTTGTGCTGTGCCCAGGCGAGATACCGGACCCCGTTCACGACGAAAGTGGTGGCGTCGAGGGAGAAGCTCTCCCACTCCGTCGTGATCTGCCCCTTCTCGGTCCAGGTTCCGGTCAGCGGGTTGGCGGCGCTGGTCTCCAGGACGTACATCCGGATCGCCCACACATCGCTGGTGGACCCGGCGGCGAAGTAGACGTACCACTTGCCGTCGATGTAGTGGATCTCCGGCGCCCAGATGTGCGCGCCCATCACGCCGCTGGCGTGCTCGGTCCAGATGGTGGTCTCGGGGGCGGTGGAGAGGCCCTGGAGGGTGGTGGCCCGGCGCAGCACGATCCGGTCGTACTCGGGGACGGTCGCGGTGAAGTAGTAGTAGCCGTCGGTGTGCTTGAAGATGTGCGGGTCGGCGCGCTGTTCGACGAGGGGGTTGGTGAAGGTCACGGCGGGTGAGGTGGGGGCGGCGGCGTGCGCGGGGGTGGCGGTGACGAGCAGGGCGAGTACGGCGAGGACGGCTGTCAGCACCCGTCCGACGATGCGTTTCACGGAGATCGGTCTTCCTCTCTGTCGGTGGAGCGGGATCAGGTGGTGGGCGTCAGGCGCCACTGCTGGCAGGTGTTGTCCAGCCAGGTCCACTGGCGTACGTCGCCGCCGTCGGCGGCGGAGCAGTCGGCGACGTCGGCGACCTTGCCGCTGTTGGCGTTGACGATCCGGACGTAGTCGCTGCCGGTGTAGATCAGGCGGTACTTCTGGCAGTTGTTGTTCAGCCAGGACCACTGCCGGATGTCGGCTCCGTCGGCGGTGGAGCAGTCCGCGGTGTCCAGGACCTTGCCGGTGGCGACGTTGACGAGGCGGCTGGTGTCGTCGCCCTGGTCCTCGACGTGCCACTTCTGGTTGGCGCCGCCGTTGCACGTCCACTGCAGGACATTGGTGCCGTCCGCGGTGTTGCCGCCCGCGACGTCCAGGCACTTGCCGCTGTTGCGGTTCACGAGCGTGTACGCCGTCGGGGTCGTGGCGGTCTCCTCGGCGGGTCCGGCCAGTGTCGTGCCGGTGGCCGTGGGGGTGCCGAAGTCCGGGGTGCCGTCGGCGTTCCAGGTGAACTTCTGGGCCCGGGTGGTGCGGGCGTTGCCGCAGCCGCCGCTCGCCGAGCTGTTGGCGTGGTAGACGATCCAGTTCTCGCTGCCGTCCGGCGAGGTGAAGAAGCCGTTGTGGCCCGGGCCGTACACGCCCTTCGCGTCGTCGCGCTGGAAGACCGGGGACTGCGACTTCGTCCAGGAGACGGGGTCGAGCGGGTCGCTGCCGGTGAGTTCCAGCAGGCCCAGCTTGTAGTCGGCGGTCTGGCAGTAGCTGGCGGAGAAGGTCAGGAAGGTCCGGCCGTCGTGGTACAGCGGCTCGGGGCCCTCGTTGACGGGGGCGCCGGAGGTCTCCCAGCTCAGCGTGGGCTGCGAGATGACGGTGAAGGCGGAACTGCTCAGGGTGTACGGATCGCTCATCGGCGCGATGACCAGGCTCTGCGCGCTGCCGCCGACGAATCCGCTGCCGACCAGATACAGCTTGCCGCCGTACTCCAGCACGCTGGGGTCGATGAGCCAGCCGCCCGGGGTGAGGTTGGAGCCGGTGAGCGTGTTCTTGTAGGTGTACGGCCCCATGGGGTCGGAGCCCGCGCTCTCCAGCACATGGGTGCGCTGGGTGTCGCAGCAGGCGGCTCCGGCCTGCCCGGCCACGTAGTACAGGTACCAGTGGCCGTTGAAGTAGTGGAACTCCGGAGCCCACATGTTGGCGTTCCGCCCGGCAGTGGAGTCGGCCCACACCTGCACGCTCGGGGCGGTGGCCAGCCCGGCGAGCGTCGGGGACTTCCGCATGGTGAGCTCGCCGGTGAAGGTCGTGTTGATCAGGTAATAGCTGCCGTTGTAGTACTCCAGCCAGGGGTCGGCGCCCTTCTGCGCCTTGACCGGGTTGGTGTACGGGCGGCCCTCGGCCGCGGCTGCGGGCTGCGTGGTCACGAGCGACGCGAGCACGGCCAGCAGCGCCGCTCCGAGCACGAGCCAGTGACGGGTTCGGAACACGGTCAGTAGTCCCTTCCGGCGGCTTCTTGTCCGAGATCGTGCGGGATTTCGAACAACGTACGGAACTTCGACCAGACGGTAAGGGTGTGGCAAGAACACGTCAATGGGTCGGGAGAGTTGAGCTGAACGGGGCGTGAAGCCGCCCGGACCGGACGGCACAAAAGGTCACGGGTACCGTGCGACGGCCCGAGGAGCCGGTCCGGCCGGCCAGTTGGCGCGGACGACGAAGGAGACCGTGATCAGCAGCGCCCAGGAGACCCACTTCGACACCGACACCGGTTCCCAGCCGTGGAGTTGGTACGGGTAGCGCCAGGCACCGAGGTAGGTGGCCACGTTCTCCGCCAGCCACAGGAAGAATCCGACCAGGGTGAAGGACAGCGCGAGCGGCATGCGGTGGCGCCGCTCGCCGACCGTGAAGTACGTCCAGGTGCCCCAGGTCGCGCACAGCAGCAGGCAGCCCAGGACCCAGCGCAGGTCCGGCAGCCAGTGATGCGTGAGGAAGTTGACGTACAGGCAGGCGGCCAGTACGGCGGTGAGGCGGGCGCGATAGCCCGTGAACGACAGGTCGAGCAACCGCCAGGTCCGGCAGCCGTAGCTCCCGACCGCCGCGTACATGAACCCTCCGTACAGCGGAACCCCGGCCACCTTCGTCAGCGCGGGCTCGGGGTAGCTCCACGCCCCCACGTGCACCTTCACCAACTCGAAGACCAGGCCCAGGACATGACAGACGGCGACGACCGCCACGTCCCGGCGGGTCTCCCAGCCCAGCAGGTGGCACACCGCCGTGAGCAGCACGCCGTAGGCGAGCAGCAGGTCGTAGCGTGCGACGGGGAGCGGCGGCAGCAGCCGCACGACCGCCATGCCGCCGAACAGCGCGACCGCGAAGGCGCAGCAGCGGGCCTGGACCCATCCGAACAGTGCCACCTGACGGACGAGCACCCCGACGCGCTGCTTGATCTTGGACATGCCAGGTAGACGTCTGCGCGGGGCCGGCGGTTGCGGTCCCGGCAGTACTGCGTCGGGTCGTTCAGGCCGTGGTCACCGGCGCGCCGGCCTCCTGGCCGGACTCGTCCTCGACCGCGTACGACAGGAAGTCGTCGACCATGCGGTGGAAGAGCGTGGCCAGCTGCCGCAGTTCCTCGGGCTTCCACTCGGCGAGGGCGAGCTGCATGCCGCGGGCTCCGGCGTCCCGGACCCGGCCGACGGCGTCCCGGCCGGCCTCGGTGAGCTGGATGCGCTGGGCGCGGCGGTCGTCGGGGTCGGGGACCCGGGTGACGTAGCCCGACTTCTGCAGCTGCTGCACCGTACGGGTCACATGGGACGCCTCGACGCCCAGCCGCTGCGCCAGCTCCCCCGGCCGCAGCGCCTCGGAGTCGGCGACCTGGCGCAGCAGCGCGACCGCGGCCCGGTCCAGCGGCACACCGGCGAGCGCCATCAGCCGTTCGTGCTGCCGGGCCCGGGTGCTCAGGTAGGTGATGCGCGTCAGGGCACGCTCGATCTCGACCACCTCCGGGGACGCGGCGGGGGCGACGGGCAGCGGTTCTGTGGGCATACCCACCAGTTTACCAGATCGTTGCGTAACTCAAGTAAGTTACTGCGCACACCTACCCGGCCCACGGCGCCGAGACTACTCGACGGCCCCCGCAGACGACCGGATGGGCTGGGGTCACACGTCCCCCGGGACGTCCCCCGCGTTCCACGGGACGCGGGGACGGCATCCTGACGGGTCGTCACGGAAACGCTCAGTGTCGTGATCACGCCTCGTGGTCACGCGAACGACAGCCCGGAGGTTTCGATGATCCGACGGACCCTGACGAGCGGCCTGCTGGCGACGGTCGCGGTGCTCGCGTTCCTGCCCACCGCGGCCGGCGCCGCCGAGGCGGACCACGCCGTGCCGCAGCCGGCGCCCACCGCCTCCGCACAGTACTCCCTGCCCTCACTGCTCCCCGCTCCCGCCCCCGCCCGGCACAAGCCGGCGAAGCAGCGCAAGGCGCACCACAAGACCCACCGCACGTCCCGGCGTGCGCACCGCACCACGCACTGCACGCACCGCGTCCACCGCGCCGCCCGGCGCGCCGTGTACCGCCGCGGCCTGCCCGCCGTGGGGCGCGTGACCACGCACCGCCTCGCCCTGAACGTCCGTTCCGGCCCGGGCACCGGCTACCGCGTGGTCGGCCACCGGCACGGGAACCACCTCGTGGCACTGACCTGCAAGACGCACGGGTCCCGGGTGTTCGGCAACCACACCTGGTACCGGCTCACCCACCACAGGGGCTACGTCTCCGCCCGCTACGTACGGGTCGGCACCGCCCTGCCGTGGTGCTGACGACTCCGCCGACCCGCCCTGCCCCCTGACCGCCGAGGCCTGTTCGGGACCACCCGTCTCCGAACAGGCCTTCGACGTGCGCCCGTACCTCACCCTCCTCACACCTCACCCCAGGTTGCGGCTTCCACTTCCCGGGAAGCCATTGCGACAACAAGGATGAAACGCACATAGCGGAATTGGAGTCGAGGGACGCACCATGCGGCAGCCCCAAGAACCGACCACGCCGGACGAGCCGTTGGTGGTGAGACTGCGCGAACTGAAGGACCGTACGGGACTGAGCCTGGCGGCGCTGGCCGCCCGCACCCCCTACAGCAAGTCCGCGTGGCACCGCTATCTGGCAGGCACCCAGCGGCCTCCCCGCTCGGCCGTGGACGCCCTTGCCCGGATCGCGGGCGTCGATCCCGCCCCCGTACTGGCACTGTGGGAGGCCTCCGACGGGCCGCCGGACGCGAGCCCTCCCGAAGACGGCGGCCAAGTGCGCCCGGGCCGGAGCAGGTTGGGGCGACTGCCGGCGTTCGCCCTGCTGACCGTGGCCGCCGCGGGCGCCGCCGCGTTCGCCGTGTCCGCCCGGCACAGCCCGCCCGGCACACAGACCGTCACGGCTTCCCCCCGCTGCCACGGCAGGTCCTGCGTGGGCGAGTTGCCCGACGTGTCGGCCTGTGTGCGCGACGCGCAGACCAAGAGCACGGTCACCGACACCGCGTACGACGTCCGGCTGCGCTACTCACCGGCCTGCGGCACCGTCTGGTCGGAGGTGCGGATGCACTCCCCGCACACCCGGGAGATCTCCGTGCGCGCGGGCGAGGACGTGCTCTCGGCGACCTATCCGGCCGAGGACTCCACCGGGAACACCAGCCCGATGCTCGCCGTGCCGTCGCTGCGGGGCGTGGAGGCGTGCGCGGAGGTGGACGGCGAACTGGCCTGCACGGGCCTCGATGTGGAGGAGGCCGGGGAACGGCGGTGAGACGCGCGGCGCCGCGCCCCGGGTCCGGACACGGCGCCGCGCGCGGGCGCGGGCGTGGGCGTGGGCGCGGGCGCGGAGACGGTCAGCCGGCGGCGATCACCTCCTGCCGCGCGCCGCCGGACGCCGGCTGCCTCGCCGAGCGCAGGGCGGCGAGGCCGATGAACACCATGGACGAGACGCCGGCCAGGGCGAAGGCGGTGAAGCCGAAGTCGCCGTTGCCCGCGGCGAGCAACTGGCCGCCGAGCCACGGGCCGAAGACGGCGCCGAAGCGTCCCATGCCGGAGGTCCAGCCGACGGCGGTGGCACGGTTGTCCGGGGTGGAGCGGATGGACACCGTCGCGTAGATCATCGCCTGCGCGCTGTTGAGGAACACGCCGGTGAGGAAGACGACCAGGAAGGTCACGCCCAGCGGCATGCGGACGCTGAGCAGGAAGACGCCGGCCGCGGTGAGCGCGAACCAGAGCGCCGAGATGCGCGGGGCGCCGAGGCCGTCGGCGGCGCGGCCCGCGACCAGCATGCCCACGATGCCGCCGAGGTTGAACAGGACGACGAAGGTCAGGGCGGACCCGAGGTTGTAGCCCTCGCCACGCATCAGGGTGGGCAGCCAGGTGGCGACGCCGTAGACGAGGAGCAGACCGCCGAAGGAGGCCAGCCAGTACAGCAGGGTCTGGAGCCACTCGCCGCCGCGGAACAGGTGGAGCAGGGCGTCCCAGCGGCCGGCGGCCGTCTTCCCGCCGGCCGCGGCGGGCAGTTCGACCTCGTAGCGGGCGGCCAGCGCACGGGCCTGATCGGTGCGCCCCTTGGCGACCAGGAAGCTCAGCGACTCGGGCATCATCCGGGCGAGCACGGGGACGAACAGCAGCGGGAGTACACAGACCCAGAAGGCGGAGCGCCAGCCGACGGGCTCGACGAGCCACTTGGCCACGTAGGCGGAGAGGATGCCGCCGGCGTGGTGGGCGGTCATCAGCGCGCCGATGGTGAGGGCACCGCGGCCGCCCTTGGCGTAGTCGGAGACCATGCTGATCGCGGTGGGCAGCAGGCCGCCGAGCCCGACACCGGCCAGGGCCCGGCCGAGGCCGAAGACCTCGACGCTGCCCGCCATGGCGCACACCCCGGAGGCCAGCGAGAAGAGGGTGACGCAGGCGATCATCAGCTTCCTGCGACCGATCCGGTCCGCGACCGTGCCCGCGGTCAGGGCGCCCACGAGCATGCCGAACGTGGCGTAGCTGCCGAGGTCGCCGGCCTGGTCGGGGGTGAGGCCGAAGGTCTTGGTCGCCAGCAGGTGGGGCAGCACCGAGCCGTAGATGAACATGTCGAGGCCGTCGAAGAGCACGGCCAGCCAGCACAGGCCGACGACCAGGGCGGCCAGTCTGCTGCCCCGGGCGGACAGGGCGGAGGAGGAGGACATCGTTGTTTTCCTCTCGTCCAGGAGGCGTTCCCTGGAGGGGACGGTGGTGCGCAAGACGCTAAGCAGCCGGAGACGGAGCGTCAACATTTTTGTCAACAATCTCATCGACAATCGAGCCGCCTCGGCGTCCTGCGTACCCGGAAGGGCTCAGGCCACCGGTGGCGTGCCGTGGGTGTGGAAGGACTCGATGGTCTTCAGCCCCCACGCCTGCCCCTTGGCGCGCTCGGCCTCGGTCCATGTGATCAGCGGCCAGTCCGGGGCCAGGACGAGGCGGGTGAGCGGGTTGCACAGCTCGATGCGGTTGCCGCCCGGCTCGTAGACGTAGAGGAAGAACGTCTGCTGGATGGCGTGCTTGTGCGGGCCCGTCTCGATGAACACACCGGTGTCGATCGCCAGGTCGGCGGCGCGCAGGATGTCCTCGCGGGTGTCGGTGGCGAAGGCGATGTGGTGCAGCCGTCCGGTCGAACCCGTCCGGTCGGACGTGTAGACCACGTCGTACGACTTGTTCGTGAAGGTCAGCCAGCGTGCCGCGATCTTCCCGCTGTCGAGCCGGATCTGCTCGGTGGGCCGGGCACCCAGGACGAGCTCCTGGAACTCGGCGTTGGCGAGCACGTCGCCGGCGAGGAAGTTGATGTGGTCCAGGCGGCGCACGCCCACACCCCGGTCGGGCTTGGCCTGCGGCTGGTTCTTCAGGGCGGGCTTGAGCTCGTCGGGGGCCCGGTAGTGCTCGCTCTCCCAGTACAGGGCGTGCTCGTGCCCGTCCGGGTCGGCCGTGACGTACAGCTTGCCGAGGCCGGGTTCGTCCTCCACCCAGCGACCGGAGCCGCCCGCCTCCTCGATCGCCTCGATACGGCGGCCAAGGGCCTCCTCGCTGGAGGTGCGCAGCGCGAGCCGGCCGAGGCCCGGCCGGTCACGGGCGGTCAGGACCAGGCTGTGGTGCTCGTAGTCGTCGAAGGTGCGGAGGTGGACGGTGTCCCCGTCCTGCCCGTTGACGGTGAGCCCCAGGTAGTCGGTGAAGAAGACGACACTGGCGTCCAGGTCCGGGGTGAACAGCTGGGCGTGGCCGATATGGGCGATGTCACCGAGGGGCGGGGCCATCGTTGCCTCCAAGAGGGCGTGCGGCGGCGGGGGCGGCAGAGCGTGGGAAGACCGTGCCGTCGAAGAGCTTCCGGGCGGTGCGCACCACGGCGGTGCGGCGGGCGGCCGGTGGGGACCCGTCGGATCCGGGGTCGACGCGGGTGTCGATGTCCAGGAATCCGGTGGGGTGTTCGATGCGCATGCGATCGCTTCGGGCGGGTGGCCGGGCGATCCCCTCCCCCACGCCGCCGGGCAGGCGCAGGCCCGCCGCCACGCTCGCGGCGCCCAGGACTCCGATGGAGGTGTGGCAGCGTACGGGGATGAAGGTGCGGGTGGTGACCGCGCCGCCGTGCCGGGGCGGGGCGAGCAGGCTGAGCTTGGGCACGGTGGTGGAATCGACGTCACCGAGGCCCATCAGCCGTCCGGCCGTCAGCCGGATCTCACGGAGACGGCCGGCGAGCGCCCGGTCCTTCTCCAGGTCCTCGGGCTCCTCGTAGCCGGTGACCTGGACTGCGGACGCCGGGATGAGCACGGTCGGCATCCCGTTGTCCACGCAGGTCACCGAGGTGCCGGCGACGGTGTCGCGTACGTTGCCGGTGGGCAGCAGCGGGCGGCTGCCCTGCGGGAACCGGATGCCCACGGGGGCCGCGCTCCCCGGCACCCCGGATATCTCGGCGTCACCCGTGTAGTCGACGCGGCCGCCCGGGGTGGGAAAGGTGGCGACGGCCGGTTCTCCCGTGTTGAGCATCCTGATCCGCACGGACGTCTCCCCGTCACCGGGGGCCACGAGCCCCCGCTCGACGGCGAACGGCCCGACCCCGGCCAGGAGGTTGCCGCAGTTCTGCCGGTCGCTGACCTCGGGCCGGTCGACGGCGACCTGGAGGAAGAGGTAGTCGACGTCCACCTCGGGATCGTCGGACACCGAGACCACGGCCACCTTGCTGGTCAGGGGGTGGGCCCCGCCGATGCCGTCGATCTGACGCGGGTCGGGGCTGCCCATGACGCGCAGCAGCAGGTCGTCGCGTGCGGCGGTGTCCGCGGGGAGGTCGTCGGCCAGGAAGTAGGCGCCCCTGGAGGTGCCGCCGCGCATGAGCATGCAGCGCACCTCCGCGGGCCCGGTCACGCCCCGGCTCCGTCCTGCGTGTACTGCTCGTACGTCCGGTACGTCACGCCCAGCCGGACGAGGGTCTCACGCAACCCGTACCGGTCGAGGCCCAGTTGGCCGTCGGCGAAGGCGGCGCGGGAGGCGGCCTCCTTGGCCGCGCGGACCTCGGACGCCTCGACCGCCTGCCGGGCCCGCTCGCGGGGCACGACCACGACACCGTCGTCGTCGGCGAGGATCACGTCGCCGGGGCGGATCAGCTGGCCGCCGATCGACACCGGCACATTGACCGAGCCGCCGGTCGCCTTCACGGTGCCCTGCGCGGACACCGCGGCGGACCAGGCCGGGAAGTCCAGCGCGCGCAGCTCGTGGGTGTCGCGGATGCCGGCGTTGATGACGAGGCCGCGCACTCCGCGCCGCTTCAGCGCGGTGCCGAACAGCTCGCCGAACATGCCGTCCGTGGAGGGCGAGGTGGTGGTGACGACGAGGATGTCACCCTCGCCGCACTGCTCGACTGCGGCGTGGATCATGAGGTTGTCGCCGGGCCGGCTCAGGACCGTGACCGCGGTGCCGGCGATCCGGGTGCCCTGCTGGATCGGGCGCAGGTTCACGGGGAGCAGGCCGGTGCGGCCCATGGCCTCGTGCACGGTGGAGACGCCGTGACCGGCGAGCGCGTCCACGTCCCCGGGGTCGGCCTTCGGCGGGTCGGTGACGATGACGCCGCTCACGCCAGTTCCTTCGCGATCTGCGGGTAGGGACGCATGTACGCCTCGGCCATCGTCCTGTGGGCCAGGCCGAGGTTGGGTCCGGCGTTGCGCTTGAGCTGCACTCCGCGGCGGACTGCGAGGTCGGTGTAGTAGTCCCACAGGTGCTGCTGGGCACCGAGGCACTCCATGGCCCTGCGCTTGGTCTCCCACGCCTCGGTGATGTCGAGGAGCACCTCGGGCCTGAAACCGCTCATCTCCGGCTGGTGCGGCTCGAAGCAGAAGACGGGCGGGGCGCCGATGATCCCACCGGGGCCCGGGTAGCCGATGGCCTGGGCGAGGACGCGGGCCTCCAGTGCCATGCGGTGGGCGGCCGGGTGGTCGCCGTTGTACGGGTCCTCGGCGGGGTGGGTGAGGACGATGTCGGGCTGTGTCTCGCGGTAGACGGCGACCAGTCGGTCGGTCAGCTCGGCGCTCGCGACCAGAGGGTAGTCGCCGGCGTCGAAGAAACGGACCTGCGCGCCGAGGGCGGCGGCGGCCTTCTCGGCCTCCTCTCGGCGTATCGCCTTGATCTCCTCGACGTTCTTCCCCTCGCGCCACGCCTTGGCGGACTCGCCGCGCTCCCCGAAGGTCAGGCACACGATGGTGACCTTCTCGCCCCGGGAGGCAGCCAGGGCGACGGCTCCGCCCGCCCGCCACACGAAGTCCCCGGCGTGCGCGGTGACGACGAGGGTGGACCGTGGTGGGGTGGACCGTGGTGGGGTGGACGGTGGTGGGGTGGGCGCGTTGGGGTGCGTCATGACAACCATCTCCTTGATGGACAGGTGTGCGCCCACCACCCCGGGCATCAGCCCCGCAACGCGTCGATCACGCTCGTGAGGTGGGCGCGGACGGCCGCTTCGGCCGCCTGCGGGTCCCTGGCCGTGATCGCTTCGATCATCGCCAGATGCTCGTTCAGGGACTGCTGCGGACGCCCCGGCCTCAACGCCAACTGGAAGCGGTGCCGCACCAGTTGGGCGTTCAGCCGCTCCAGCAGCTCGACGGCGGTCCGCTGGCCGGAGATCTGCCGGATCCGGTCGTGCAGTTCGTGGTTGAGCTCGGAGTAGGTCACCGGCTCACCGTCGGCGACGGCCTTCTTCATGGCCTGCCCGAGGTCGGCGAGCCCGGTCAGCTGCGCGTCGTCGGCCGTGACGGCCGCCTTCGCCGCGCACAGCCCTTCCAGGACCATGCGGCACTCCGTGATCGCGACCGCTTCCTCCACGGTCACCACCCGCACCCGCGAGCCGCGGTTGCGGATCCGCTCGACCAGTCCCTGCGCCTCCAGATCGATCAGTGCCGCCCGGATGCTGGCCCGCGTCACACCGAACTGCTCGGCGAGCTCGTTCTCCACCAGCCGCTGAGCCGGTGCCATCTCGCCGTGCAGGATCGCCTGCCGCAGCTGCGCCAGCGCATGCTGTTTGGCCTGCTCTCCGGTGGTCGGACGGGCTTCTTCCGGCATCGTGCCCTCCCTGAGTGAGTGCCTGTCGAACGTAAATCTAGCCAAACAAGATTGTCAACAATTTTGTCCGCCGTATTGCCCGCAAGGAGGGGCGGCCTCAGCCCGTTCGATAGAGGTCGCTGAGCAGTTCGATCACCGCCTGCAGGGCGGGGTGGGGGTCGTCCCGCCACCAGGCCAGGCGGACCGCGACCGGCTCGGCGTCGCGCACCGGCCGGTAGACGACGCCGGGCCTCGGGTACTGGTTCGCGGTGGACTCCGCCGTCACGCCGATGCAGCGGCCGGCGGCGATCACGGTGAGCCAGTCGTCGACGTCATGCGTCTCCTCGACGACCGGGCGCGAGTCGGGCGGCCAGAGCTCCGGGGTGCTGGTGCCGGTACGGCGGTCCACGAGGAGGATCCGGCCGGCCAGATCCGCGAGCCGGACCGAACGGCGCCGGGCCAGCGGATCGTCGGCGGCCAGGGCGCACAGTCGGCGTTCGAGGCCAACGACGGCCGAGTCGAACCGGCGGTCGTCCAGCGGCCTGCGGACGACCGCCAGATCGCAGACACCTTCGGCGAGGCCCGCGGAGGCCGAGTTGACGCGCACCAGGTCCAGGTCGGTCCCGGGGTGGGCGGCACCCCAGCGGCGCTGGAAGGCGACGGTGTGGCGGCCCAGCGCCGACCAGGCGTAGCCGATCCGCAGCCGGGTGTGCCCGGAAGCGGCCTCCCGGACCAGGTCGGCCACGTCGGCCAGTACCCGCCGGGCCTGCGCCACCACGCGCAGCCCAGTCGCCGTGGGGGTCACCTCCCGCGAGGTCCGCCTCAACAGCCGCGTCCCCAGGGCCTGTTCGAGCGAGGCCAGGTTCCGGGAGACCGCGGCCTGGGAGACGCCGAGGGCGATCGCCGCGTCGGTGAAGGTGCCCTCGTCGACGATGGCCACGAGGCAGCGCAGCTGCCGCAGTTCCAGATCCATGCGTCCAGCGTATAGATCGGGGTGCGCATGCATTTTGCGCAAGCTCCGCGGCGGCACACCATCGCGCCATGCGACAAGCTCCCGAACACTCCGCGGTCGCGGCGCCTCAGGCCGCCCCGCCCCCCGCTCCCGAGCGCCGGCGCCTGACCGGTGTCGCCGCCATGTTCGGCAGCGGCCTGTCCAACCAGACCGGCGCCGCGATCGGCTCGCTGGCCTTCCCCGTCCTGGGGCCCCTCGGTGTCGTGGCGGTGCGCCAGTACGTCGCCGCGCTCGTACTGCTGGCCATGGGCAGGCCGCGGGTGCGGGCCTTCACCCGGCAGCAGTGGTGGCCGGTCCTGCTGCTGGCCGTGGTCTTCGGCACCATGAACCTGACCCTGTACAGCGCCATCGACCGGATCGGCCTCGGGCTCGCGGTGACCCTGGAGTTCCTCGGCCCGCTCGCCGTCGCACTGGCCGCCTCGCGCCGCCGGCTGGACGCCGGGTGCGCGGTGCTGGCCGCGGCGGGGGTGGTCGTCCTGATGCGCCCCCAGCCGTCCACCGACTACGTGGGGATGGGCCTCGGCCTGGTGGCCGCCTGCTGCTGGGCGTCGTACATCCTGCTCAACCGGGTCGTCGGCCGACGCATCCCGGGGGCACAGGGCGCGGCGGCCGCCGCGGGGGTGTCCGCCCTGGCCTTCCTGCCGATCGGGGCCGTCGTCGCCGTACGCCACCCGCCCACGGCCGGTGCCGTACTGTGCGCGGTCGCGGCCGGGGTCCTCTCCTCGGCCGTGCCGTACCTCGCCGACCTGCTCACCCTGCGCAAGGTGCCCGCGCAGACGTTCGGGCTGTTCATGAGCGTCAATCCCGTGCTCGCGGCCGTGGTCGGGTGGGGCGTCCTCGGCCAGGGCCTGGGCGTCTGGGAGTGGGCGAGCATGGGGGCGGTCGTCACCGCCAACGCGTTGAGCATCCTGACCACGCGCGACTGACGGAAATTAGCTTGCTTGACTCAAGTAACTCACATGTGCTTGCCTGACTCAAGCAAGATGCCCGGACCGGAGCCGCCCTGAGCGGGGGCGGCTCCCGCGCGTCGGACCCGTGGGGACGGGGATCGGCGCGGTCCTCGGGTCGGCCGCCGGTTCACTCCCCCCGTCCGACGGCGGCCCGAGGACACCGCCTCCCCGGCGCGCGCCCGGCCGCCCCAGCCGCGAGTCCCCGCCAGAAGTTTCGGAGACAGCCAGAAAGTGAGTCGCCCCATGACCACGATGAAGTCCGTCCGGACCGGTGGCGTCGGCAAGATCGACGTCGTGGACGTCGAGCGCCCCGCGCCCGGTCCGAGGGACGTGCTGGTGAAGATCCGCGCCTGCGGCATCTGCGGCACCGACGTCACCTTCCTGCACATGGGCGGGATGCCGGCGCGCGCCCACCTCGGCGGCAACCTGGTATCCGTCGCCCTGGGCCACGAGCCGGCCGGCGAGATCGTCGAAGTGGGCGCCGACGTCACGGACCTGAAGGCCGGCGACCGCGTGGTCGTCAACCCGCAGGACGCGCCGACCGGCATCATCGGCTGCGGCGGCAGGTACGGCGGTATGAGCGAGTACCTGCTCATCGAGAACGCCGTCGTCGGCAGGAGCGTCGCGGTGTTCCCCGACACCGTGCCCTTCGACGTCGCCTCCCTCAACGAGCCGATGGCCGTCTCCCGCCACGCCGTGAACCGCGCCGAGGCCGAGCCGGGGGACAAGGTGGTCGTCTTCGGCGCCGGACCGATCGGCCTGGGCGCGGCCATCTGGCTGAAACTGCGCGGCGTGGAGCACGTGGTAGTGGTCGACGTCGTCCCGGGACGGCTGGAGAAGGCACTGGCCGTGGGGGCGGACGCAGTCATCGACTCCTCCGAGGAGGACGTGACCGCGCGCCTGACGGAGCTGCACGGTCAGAGCACCAACGCCCTCGGCCAGCCCCGGCCGGGCACCGACATCTACATCGACGCGGCCGGTGCCGCGGCCGTGTTCAACACCGTGGTCGCCAACGCCAAGTGGCACGCCAGACTGGTCATGGTGGCCGTGCAGAAGAAGGGCACCGAGATCGACCTCGGCGGCATGCTCCGCAGCGAGCTGACCCTCGTCGCCTCCCAGGGCTACCCGACTGAGATCTTCGAGGTGACCCCCGAACTCGTCGAGCACCACGAGCGCTTCGAGAAGTTGATCAGCCACCGCGTCCCGTTCGCCGAGGCCGGCCGGGCCTTCGAGCTCACACTGACCCCGGGGGCAGCGGAGAAGGTCGTCGTCACCTTCGACGAGTAAAGGCGCACCTGCGGC
Source organism: Streptomyces sp. NPDC086549 (assembly GCF_044746205.1). Lineage (NCBI taxonomy): Bacteria > Bacillati > Actinomycetota > Actinomycetes > Kitasatosporales > Streptomycetaceae > Streptomyces > Streptomyces sp. NPDC086549. The sequence continues at coordinate 240,267 of NZ_JBIVBS010000016.1, forward strand.
CGAGCACATGGGCAACGTCTTCCTGAAGCCGGGGCTGCCGCCGGGTACCGGCGGGCACAGCCGGGTACCGGCGGGCACAGCCGGGTACCGGCGGGCACAGCCGGGTACCGGCGGGCACAGCCGGGTACCGGCGGGCACAGCCGGGTACCGGCGGGCACAGCCGGGTACCGGCGGGCACAGCCGGGTACCGGCGGCC
>NZ_JBIVBS010000016.1:240559-265640 GCF_044746205.1 Streptomyces sp. NPDC086549
AGCCGGGTACCGGCGGGCACAGCCGGGTACCGGCGGGCACAGCCGGGTACCGGCGGGCACAGCCGGGTACCGGCGGGCACAGCCGGGTACCGGCGGCCCTGCACAACGCCTGACCATGACCGAACCGGACGCCCGCGACCGCGCCCAACTCGTTGTGACGGCCGACCAGTCGCGCCTGGTGCGGGCCCAGCCGCCGCCGGACACGGAGCGCTGGGCCGCAGCGCTGGGCGGCGACGCCGAGCGGCGGCCGTTCAGGGGAACCGCTGCCGAAACGGGCGTGACGGCGCCGGACGCGGTCGACACCTTCAGCCGTGACCCTGCCGCTGATCGCGCCGATGCTCGCCACACCCGGAAAGCTGCCGCCCGCCGCACAGGACGCCCGGTGGGCCTACGAGACCAAGCAGGACGGCCAGCGCGCGGTGGTCTACCTGCCCGGCGACGGCAGCGTGCTGCTGCGCGCCCGCTCCGGCGAGGACATCACCGCCGCCTACCCCGAGCTGCGACCGCTCGGCGGTGCCCTCGGCACCACCCCCGCGATCCTGGACGGTGAGGTCCTCGCCCTCGACGAACGGGGGCGCGCCGACTTCCAGTTGCTGCAGAGCCGTATGGGCCTGGCCCACGCGCCGGAGCGCGCGGCACGCCGGGCGGCACAGGTTCCCGTGCACCTCGTGCTGTTCGACGTGATGCACCTGGAGCGGTCCCTGCTCGCCCTCCCCTACACGCGGCGGCGGACACGGCTGGAGGAACTCGGGCTGGACGGGCCCCGCTGGTCGACCCCGGCCGCCGTCGTCGGACACGGAGCCGAGGCCCTGCGGGCGACCCGCGAGCACGACCTGGAGGGGGTGGTCTGCAAGCGGCTGGACTCGGTGTACGAGCCGGGGGTGCGTTCCCGTGCCTGGATCAAGATCCGGAACATGCGCAGCGAGGACGTGATCGTCGGCGGCTGGCTGCCCGGCAGGGGCCGGCTCGCCGGGCTGCCCGGTGCCGTGCTGGTCGGCCAGCGGGACGCCGGACGGCTGCGGTACGTCGGCGGGGTGGGCACCGGCTGGAGCGAGGCCGAGCGCACCGAACTGGCCGCACTGCTGCAGGCCGCCGAGACCGGCGTGTGCCCCTTCGACCCTGTCCCGTCGGTCTCCGGTGCCCACTGGGTGCTGCCCCGGCTGGTCGGCGAGGTCGCCTACAGCACCCGTACCCGGGCCGGGCTGCTGCGCCAGCCGTCCTGGCTCCGGCTGCGTCCGGACCTCGCGCCCGAGGAGTCGGCGGCGGACATCCCCGACGAACCGTCCTGACTCATCGTCACGATCCAAGAACTGGGCCCCACTTCACCACTGATACGCCTGTGACCCCTTGGCCCGGAAGTGAAAACCCGGGAAGCTGAACTCCCTTTGCCCCCCACAGCCGTTGGGCTGCGCCCAAAGAGGAGGACGCAGTGTCGTCACCGAAGTTCAAGGCACACCGCAGGAGATGGCTCACAGGTCTCGCCGGAGCCGCCACACTCGTCGTCGCCACCGCCACCGCCGCGTACGCCGACCCGCCGCAGGCGCTGCCCGCCAACGCCGAGCCCGCGGAGTTCACGTACCAGCCCGCCTTCGACTACGACACGGACGGCTGCTACTCCACCCCCGCCATCGGCCCCGACGGCACCATCAACGGCGGTCTCAAGCCGACCGGCGCCCTCAACGGCTCGTGCCACGACGCCTCCGACCTGGACAACACGAACAGCTACTCACGCTACAAGTGCAACAACGGCTGGTGCGCCTACCTGTACGGCCTGTACTTCGAGAAGGACCAGGCGCTGGCCGGGAGCAGCATCGGCGGCCACCGGCACGACTGGGAGCACGTCGTGGTGTGGGTGCAGAACGACCAGATCAAGTACGTCTCCACGTCCAACCACGGCTCGTTCACCGTGCACCCGGTGTCCGACGTCCGCTTCGAGGGTACGCACGCGAAGATCGTGTATCACAAGGACGGCATCCGTACGCACTGCTTCCGGCTCGCGAACTCCAACGACGAGCCGCCGGAGAACCACAAGCACACCTGGCAGTACCCGCCGCTGGTCGGCTGGAACGGCTACCCGGCGGGCCTGCGCGACAAGTTGAGCGCGTACGACTTCGGCAGCGCCAACTTCGGCCTGAAGGACAGCAACTTCGCCTCCCACCTCTCCTCGGCCGAGCCGTCCGGCATCCCCTTCGATCCCAACGCCTGAGTCACCGGGGGTTCCTGCCGCCCGAGCGCGGCAGGAACCCATGGACGCGGGAGCCCCGGCCGGGCAGGGCGGGTCCGGCGCACCCCTCTTCGACCGGCACGCGGGGGCAGGACTCTACCGGTAGTCGGGGCGCGCCGGAGGAATGCGGGCGATGTGCATGGGTGTGCCTCGTGAAGGTCTATCGTGTCCCCATGTCCGTCCCGGAACTGATCCGTATCGTCTCCCGTGACTCCCCGATGGCGCTCGCCCAGGTGGAGCGTGTCCGTGCCGAGTTGGCCGCCCTCCATCCGCAGGTGCGCACCGAGGTCGTACCGGTGAAGACCACCGGTGACAAGTGGCTGGGCGACCTGTCCAAGGTCGAGGGCAAGGGGGCGTTCACCAAGGAGGTGGACGCCGCTCTGCTGGCCGGGGAGGCCGACCTCGCGGTGCACTGTGTCAAGGACGTGCCGGCCGACCGGCCGCTGCCCGCGGGCACGGTCTTCGCAGCGTTCCTGAAGCGGGACGACATCCGTGACGCGCTCGTGCACCCGGGCGGGCTCACCCTCGACGAGCTCCCGTCGGGCACCCGGATCGGCACCTCCTCGGTGCGCCGCGTCGCCCAGCTGGCCGCCACCCACCCGCACCTGGAGTGCGTGCCGTTCCGCGGGAACGCCAACCGGCGGCTGGAGAAGCTCGCGGCCGGCGAGGCGGACGCGCTGTTGCTGGCGGTCTCGGGTCTGGAGCGGATCGACCGGCGTGACGTGATCACCGAGGTGCTGTCCCCGGAGACGATGATGCCGCCGATCGGCGCGGGCATCCTCGCCCTGCAGTGCCGTGAGGGCGACGCCGAGCTGATCGACGTCGTGAGCGGGCTCGGCGACCTGGACACGTTCCGGGAGGCGACGGCGGAGCGCATGTTCCTGCACGTCCTGCAGGGCCACTGCAACAGCCCGATCGCCGGTTACGCGCGCATGGACCGCAGCGGTGAACTGTCCCTGAGCGCCTGCGTGTTCACGCCGGACGGGAAGACCCGGCTGAACGCGCACGAGTGGGCGGGCCGGCTCGACCCGGCCACGCTCGGCACCTCGGTCGCCGTGTCCCTGCTGCGGCAGGGCGCACGCGAGATCATCGACGGCATCCCGCACTGACCCCCGCCATCGCCGCCGTCAGGCGGTACCCGGCTCCGTCTGGTCCTCCAGGTCCTTCAGGAAGGCGCTCACCTGGTGGGCCAGGCTGCCCGGGCCGGCACCCGCGGGAGCGGCCGCGACGGGCTCTTCACGCAGTTCGATGCCACCCGCCCACAGCCGGCGGTCGGCCCACTCCTCGTCGGCCCGCAGATGGACCTGTACGTCGATCTGGCCCAGGGACGCTTGCGGACCGGCCGCGTACACCACGGCGGTGGCCCGGCGCAGCGGGTAGACGTCGAAGCCCTCGATGAACTCGGAGTTGCGCCAGTCGATGAAGGCGCCCTCCCCGTCGGGGCCGACCCGGACGTCGATCTGGCCGTCCTCCAGCTGCACGCCGACATGGCGCGCACCGCGGTTCTCGATGGTCACCCGGACACTGAAGTACGTCAGCCCGACGGCCGCGTCGTCGCGTCCGCGCGGCGGCTCGGCCGCTTCCAGACGGTGGACGCGGACGCGCAGACCGGCATGCTCGTCGTACTCCTGCCAGTCCCCGACCACGTTCGGCTCGTACACAGTGCCCCTCTCGACCTCCGAGAGCTGCTGTCTATCTGTGGGCTCAGCGCACTGTCAAATGAGCGGAATGCACTGTGGCCAGATGATTCGCCCGCTTTGATCGTTGATCAAGCGCTGCGCAGGAAGAATCCCGTCACCGGGCTCCGGGACGAGGCCCGGGTGCGTGCCGCACATCACGTCCGGCGCAAGATCAGCGGGCGAGTCGGCCAAGCACTGACGAGGCCGCGGTGATGCCGAGGGCGGCGGCCACGAGCAGGACGCCGAAATCGGCGGCGAGGCGCGCAGCGCGTCGACTTGGTGACTCAGGGGATTGAACCTGCTGACCGCCTGGAGCCAGCCCGGCATGACGGAGACGGACCGAGGGCGTTGAGGGCGAAGAACAGCGGCATCGTGATCGCTTGAGTCAATCCCGGTCCACGAGCTGTTTCAGCCAGTGACGCCGGGCTGGAATCCGGACGCTGACCTGCACAGATCTCCTGACGGTAGAAGATCTTGTTGGCCTGGGGCAAGACCTCAAGACCCTCGCAGAAGCGGAGAACGGGTGGGGTGTCGGCGCCGGCGGTCCACTCGGCGCGAGAGCACCCTGCCGCTTAGGCACGGCCGCATAGGCACGGCCGCATAGGCACGGCCGCATAGGGCCGACATCAGGCGACACGGCCCCGGCGGCAGAACTCCGTCGGCCCCGCTCACGCACCAGTGGCTTCGCGGGTCAGGCTGCCGCACCGTCTTTGGGATGCCTCGGCGGGTCGACGCTATTGCCCGAGGGTTGAGATCGATCCGACGGCTGACCATCTGCTGTCAGCGAATCCGCCTGGCCGGGCGGTGATCCCGGTGCTTGTGTGTCGGTATGGAGATCCTGGTTCTGGGCGGAACGGCATGGGTGGCTCGGGAGCTGTCGCGACAGGCGATCGAACGCGGCCATCGGGTGACCTGCCTCGCGCGTGGCGAGAGCGGAGAAGTCGCGGACGGAGCGACACTGGTCGCCGCCGACCGGCGCGATCCGTCGGCGTACGAGCCCCTGCTCGACCGGGTATGGGACGCGGTCGTCGAGGTGTCATGGCAGCCGGGCTTCGTTCGTGGAGCGCTCGACGTGCTGGGCAGCAAGGCCGGGCACTGGGTGTATGTCTCGTCCGGCAACGCCTACGCCTCCCACGCCACGCTGGGGGCAGACGAGTCCGCGGCCCTGCTCGCCCCGACTGACCGGAGCGAGGTCGACCGCGAGTTGTACGGCGAGGCGAAGGTCGCCTGCGAGCAGGCGTCGACGGCCGCCGTGGGCGACCGCCTCCTCATCGCACGAGCCGGGCTCATCGGCGGCCCGGGCGATCACAGCGGGCGCTCCGGCTACTGGGTCGCCCGCGCCGCACGCGATCCGCGCGGGCCGATGCTGGTCCCCGACACACCGGCCATGCCCACCCAGGTGGTCGACGTGCGGGACCTCACCTCCTGGCTGCTCGACTCCTCGGAGACGGGAACCACCGGCACATACAACGCTGTCGGCCCGGTCGTTCCGTTCGAAGAGTGGATCGAGCTGTCCCGCGCCGCCGGCGGGCACACCGGTCCGGTGGTCAACGCCGAATCGGCGTGGCTGCTCGCCAACGGCGTGGCCCAGTACATGGGGTCCGAATCGCTGGCGATGTGGCTGGTTGAGCCGGGCTGGGAAGGGTGGTCGGCCCGGGACGGGTCCTCGGCGCGCGCCGCGGGGCTGCGTCACCGGCCCCCGGCGGAGGTGCTGGCCGACACGCTGCGCTGGGAACGCGAGCAGGGGCTGGACCGGGAAAGGCGCGCAGGCCTCAGCGCTCAGCGCGAGCGCGAGTTGCTCGACGCCCTCGGCTGACGGCGCTGGACCGGTCTCGCACACCCGAGCGTCTGTACAGGCGCCTTCCGCTCTGACTTCCCGATCTCCTGGTGGGTCCGGCCGAGAACGGTACGGCCACCGCGTGATCATCGGGGGTTGTGTGGACTCTCGTGAGACCCCGAACGGGATCTGCACCTGCGGCCGCTGCCGTACCGGTCCCTGCAACTCGGTCTGTCCGGTGAGGCCGTACGACGCTACGCGGACGAGTGGACGGTCGACATCCGCGACTTGACGTGCTCCCTGGCCTAAAGTCCAGGGATTCCAGCCTGGGTCGTCTGACCCTTCCGGGGGCTTCCTGCTTCATCGCGCTGTGCCGGGACTTGCGTCCTGGTCTTACCGGCGCTCTGCGAGGCGTTTAGCGTCTCTGCCCGTCCGGCGGCGACGATACGGCGTCCTTCGAAGAGGACGTTGCGGGCTGCGTTGTGGTCTCGGTCGTGCACGGTGGAGCACTCGCCGCACGTCCACTCCCGGACGTTCAGGGGCTTGGGGCCGTCCCGAAAGCCGCAGGCCGAGCAGACCTGCGAGGACGGGAAGGCCCGGTCCGCCTTGGCAAAGGTGCGGCCGTGCCTGACCGCCTTGTACTCCAGCATGCCGACGAACGCGGACCATCCCGCGTCGTGCACGGACTTGGCGAGCCGGGTGCGGCCGAGACCGGACACCGCAAGGTCTTCCACGTACACCGCTTGGTTGTCGCGAATGATCTGTGTGGATGCCTTGTGGTGGAAGTCCCGGCGCCGGTCCACCACGCGGGCGTGCTGGCGTGCGACCTTGATGCGGGCCTTGGCCCGGTTCTTCGATCCCTTGGCCTTGCGGGACAGCTCCCGCTGAAGGCGCTTGAGTTTCTTCTCGGCCCGGCGCAGGAAGCGGGGGCTGTCGATCTTGCTGCCGTCGGACAGGACGGCGAAGGCGGACAGGCCCAGGTCGAGACCGGCATCGGTCTCCAGGCCGGGGAGGATGTCCGGCTCGGTGTCGACGACGAAGCTGAGGAAGTACCGGCCGGAGCTGTCTTTGGTGATGGTCAGGGACGTGGGTGCGGCCGGCAACCGGCGGGACCACTTGACCTTGAGGTTGCCGACCTTGGCCACGTACACCGTGCCGTTCTCCTCAAGGGAGAAGGCGTTGGTGTTGAGGCGGATCGACTGCCGGGTGTCTTTCTTCGACTTGTAGCGGGGCGGCCCGACCTTGCGGCCCTGCCGCTTGCCCTTGATGGAGTCGAAGAAGTTTTTGTAGGCGGTGTCCAGGTCCCGCAGGGACTGTTGCAGGACGACCGCCGATACGTCGGCGAGCCAGGCGCGTTCCTCGGTGCGCTTGGCCTGGGTGATGCGAAGCCGGGACAGCTCGGCCGACTTCACGTACGGCAGCCCTGCTGCGTGCGCTTCCTTGCGGTCGCGCAGGCAGTCGTTCCACACCACGCGGGCGCACCCGAACGCACTCGCCAGCGCACGCCGCTGGGTGGCGTCCGGATACACCCGGTAGTTATAGCGCAACTGCATGTGAGCGACCGTACTAGAGTTGGTCTCATGGAGACAAATGACGGGTTCAGGCGGGGCAGACACGTGGTTTCGGCGATGCACGTTCATTTGATCTTTGTGACCAAATACCGGCGCGGAGTGTTCAACAACGTAATGCTGACGCGCTGCGAAGAGATCATGCGCAAGGTGTGCGAAGACTTCGAAGCGGAGCTGAAGGAGTTCAACGGCGAACGCGATCACGTCCACCTCCTGATCAACTACCCACCCAAGGTCGCCGTCTCCAAGCTGGTCAACAGCCTCAAGGGCGTCTCCGCCCGCCGGATACGCCTGGGGGCACCTCCCGGCCGAAGGCTGGGGGAGAGTTCACCGGCCACGTCAACCGCGCCATCATGCACGGCCACCTGTGGTCGCCCTCGTACTTCTCCGCCTCCTGCGGCGGAGCACCACTGGCGATCGTCCGCCAGTACATCGAGCAGCAAAAACGCCCGCTCTAACATGCACGTCAGAGCAGTCTTGAGATGCATTCATACCCGGCGTGAACGCCGAGGCTTTCTGCAAGATCCCTGGTAACCCCGCTCGGGCCAAGCCAAGTACCCCGTTCGCGACCAACTGGGGGCGTCCTGCCCGACGTTGATCGCCCCGGTGCCGGAAAGCCCGGGACCAGCAACCCGCCAGGCTCACACGTCACCTGGCCGTGCCGTCCGGCCGGCCATCACCGGGGAGGGCGGCACGGCCGGGGTCACGCGTCGGGGTTGGAGGCCGAAGGCGCTGGCCGCTGGTCACGGCGTATGGAAGCTGACCTCCGGGTAGGCCGAGGTGGGTCCGTTCAGAATGGGCTCCGGGACACCCCGTAGGTGGAGGTCGAAGAAGGCCGCGACGTAGGTGCGGGTGAGCTGGACGGAGCGCTGCGCAGAGAGGGTCGTGCCCGGCGGTTCGGGGATGCCGAGCTTGTCGGCGAGGACGGGTACATCGGTGAAGCTGGCGTGGTTGGAGCCTTCGAAGGTCAGCCATCGTTTCCAGCCCTTGAGCCGGCCCCAGGCGTCCGTCCAGGTGGGGTCCTCGCCAGCGCCCGTGGGATGGCCGATCATCATGAACGGCCGGCCGCCCAGGCCGTTGTCGGGGACGGGCACGAACATGGTGCCGTCGAGGTTGACCCCGGCCAGGACGCGCTTGTCGTGGGCCATGGTGGGGACGGCGGAGGCGCCGCCGAGGGAGTGCCCTGCCACGCCGATCCGTTTGGTGTCGATCATGTGGGCGAAGGGCCAGGCGGGGTGGCGGTGGCTGGTCAACGCGTCGATGACGAATGAGAGATCCTTCGCCCGGCTGTCCTCGATGGTCTGAGGCGGGTACGCGTCGGGGTCGTCGCAGACGGTGCAGGTGAGGGTCTGCCCGTCGGGGAACGTGGTGCCGGAGTTCTCGTACGTGTGGTCGACCAGGGCGACGACGTAGCCGCGGCTGGCCAGGTCCTCGGCAAGGCTGCTGATCTCCGTGCGGGGCATGGTGAAGCCGGGCGAAAGCAGTACCAGCGGGAACCGGCCGTGCAGCGGGATGGCATCAGTGCGCGACCAGGTGCGGGTTTCGCTGACCGCCTCGGGCGGAATGGTGGTGCCCGGCAACTTCATCTGGAGCATGAGCCGGGCTGCCTCGGTGGTCATGTACGGTGCGGGACCGCCGGTGCCGGGCCGGGCGGGGTAGTACATCGACACCATGAGCTGCCGTGGCCCTGCCGAGGGGACCCACGGGTCCTGGCGGTGCTCGTCGACGAGATGCAGGATGTCCCGGCCGACGGCGTGAGGCCCGGTCGGGGCGGGTAATTCGGCCGGCGAAGAGGTCGTGTCGGGGGCCGCGACGGTGCGGTGCACGGTGGCGGTGGCGGCCGACGCCGGGGTCGCTGCGACAACAGGCAGCGGCAGGACAAGGGCCAACACGACAGCGGTGGCTGCGCGACGGGTTCGTGTCATGGCGGTGACGCTAGAACGGGTGCGTCGCGGTGACGTCCCCTCAGAGATGGAAGTGGCATCACCTCAGAGATGTACATGGCCGGCCTTCACACCACCCAAAGACGTAGGCGACACGTTCTGCACTCGCAGGCCGAACGCAAGGGGTGCCGGCACGCAGCCGCTGGGACGGGCGTCTCCTGCCCGACCGGCGTGGCGCCCGAGAAGGGCTGATCGGACAGCGGCTGGTCTGCTTTCGAGCGGGGCAGCCGACCCTCTGTCGCGGAATGAACAGGGCGCATCCCGCCGCACCCAGTCGGCCAACAGGGTGTGCCGTGTCTGCGAGTACGCTGCCCGCATGACCGACGACATAGGACGGATGCACGCCGAGTTACAGCCGACCGCCGCCGCCGTGTACCGGACGCAGGCAGCGTGGGAACGTATCGAGACCTGGCTTCGCCAGTACGCCCCGGCCTCCGCCGCGCTGCTGCGCTTGCCCGCGACGGCCGAGCAGATCGCCGCAGCGGAAGACGCAATCGGCTACCGGTTCCCGCCTGCTCTGCGGGCGTGGTACCAGCTTCACGACGGTTCGGCCGGCGTCGACCCTGCGGACCCCGTCGGGAACTACGGGCACGTCGACTGGCTGCCTGCCGGCAAGGGCTGGCTGCCCCTTCAGTCCGTCCAGGTCCAGTACGAGCAGATGACGCAGCACTGGGAGCGCGAGCCGGGGTTGATCCCCTTTGCCTACAACACCGGCGACGGGTGGTACGGCTACTACGTCGACGCACGCGAGGACGAGTCGGCCTACGGCAACGTCGGCACCTGGGCTGTCGACCAGGAGAGCGAACCCATCGGCAGGCCGCTTGCTGACTGGCTCGAAGAGATCGCGTCCGCCCTGGAAGAGCGGCGCTGCCTGCGCGACCCGGACGGGGCCGAGGACGAGTTCAGTCAGCCGGTCATCCACGACGCGGGCCTGACGTGGATCGATCCGAGGGACGGCTTCAAGGACGACATGACGTATCTGCGGGATCTGTAGGAGAAATGCCAACGGCCGGCCCGGCGGGAACATACTCCGCCAGGCCGGCCGCGTTCGTTCATCCGTGCTCTACGGTTGCGGCGTGCACCTCACGGTTGCCTTGGTCGCGTCGCAGTTCGCGAACTCGGGGAAGGCCACCCAGTACTCATCTTCGTCCAGCAGGTGGAACTTGCCGGCCGCCGCGAAGGTACCGGAAAAGCCGCCCATCGACCCGGAGTTGATCCACGTCGACATGGAGGAGCGTCCGCAGACCTCCTTCCAAGTCGGCGCCGCCTCGCGGATCTCGTCGTACAGATGCCATTCATCCTGCTTGACGCGGGTGGCGTAGGTCTGCACGCACTGGTCTCCGGACGTGACCGGGTTCAGACCGTCCAGGTTCGACGGCATGCCGCCGCTGTTGTAGGTCGACGCATAGGCGAACTCGTCGCAGGACCGGGTGTCATTGGGGCGCTGGTCCGGCAGCAGCGTCGTGTCCGGGTTCCCCCTGGCGACGGCCCAGCCCTTCCCATCCACCTGGGGGCAGATGACCTTGCGGTTGTCGTTGGGATCACGACCGTGCTGGTTCAGCGTCTTACCCGGCAGGTATTTCATCGGTGTGCCGGCCGCCTTGCTGCCGGGGTGGTTGGGCAGCTTCGACTGGACCAGCCAGCCGTGCGCGATGGCCGGCGGATATTTCTTGAAGTTCATCACCCACGTCGGCTTGTACGCCGAGAACACACAGCCGGGCTTGCTGGCACTGGCCACCTTGTCGCAGCGGATGTTGACGTCCGGCACCGAGGTGCCGAGGTCGCCGTCCCACTCCTTGATCGTGCTCGGTGTGGACGCGTGCCACTTCCACACCAGCTGGACAGAGTAGATCTTGCTGGTGTCCGTGCCCGTCGCTGTGTGGGTGAACGTGACGTAGGTGCTGTGCAAATCCGCGCCAGTGGTGCTCCATGTCGGGGGAGCGGACCATTCGGGCGCGCTGGTGGAACACTGCGGGGTGCAGGTGAACTCGGGGCGCACCGTCAGCGGACCCCATTCGGACTGCTTGCCCTCGAAGTCCTTGAAGTAGACCGGCACCAACCACCACCGCTGCTGGAACGTGGTCGACTGCGGGTCCAGCTTCACCTGGATCTCGGAGGCGAACATGGCGTCGCCCACGAGGATCGTCTGCCCGTTAGGCAGATTGCTGTAGGTGTAGCTGTGCAGCGGTGTCGCCCGCTTCAGACATGCTTCGGTGCGCTTGATGTAGTCCTTGCCGGTGTTGAGGTTGTCGCACCAGGCGAAGAAGTTGCCGGCCGATGCCCTGGCAGTCAGCTTCTTCCGCACGGTCGCCCGCTGGGCTTTCGTCAGCTCGCCCGGATCTCCGGCGACCAGGCAGTTGATCTTGTCGGGTGCCGTGCGCGTGCAGCCCTTGCCGAGGGGTGCCGGCAGGGCGTTCTTCGTCAGCGGCGTGGGCGGTGCGGGCATGTTCCGCTGGGCAACCTGCGGCTCCTGGTAGGAGTCCAGGTCGACACTCGGTGCCTGCGGGTCGGGCTCGGGCAGCTTGATGTCCACCGCGCGGTCACGGATCTTGAACTTCGCCCACGGCGACCATTCGGTCTCGTACAGGGCGCCGTCGTAGGCCGAGGTGTGGAAGAAGTACGTGGTGTTCGGCTTCAGCCGGCCGTAGTCGACGGTGACCTGAGCGGTCTTGCCCGAGTCCACCATGGGCGACACCAGAACGCCGAACTCGCTGTCGTTCAGCTTGACGCGACTACCAGGCTTCCCGTCGGCGCCGACGGTCCAGACTTCGAAGGTCAGGTTCGCCTTGTCGTTGTCCGGGTCTGTCACCGTGTTTCGCAGGGTGACCGTGGAGCGGTCCACCTGCCACACGCCCGAAGTCTCATGGAACGTCGGGCCGGCGGACGGGTTCTTCCCCGATTCCGGTCGGCCGTTGGCGGCGAGGGTGACCCGCTCCGGGCCGGCTGCCGGCCTCGCTGCCGGCGACGTGGGGTCGCCACCCGAACTTGTAGCCGACGCAGTCCCCTGGACGGATAACGGCACGACCGCCAGCACGATCGCGCACAGAGCGGCATGGGAGTGGAGACGGCGGTTCCTGAACCACCGTATGTGTTCTCGCACGAAGACCTGTGTCCTTCCCCGTAGAATCTTCAAACATTTGTGCGAATTCGTACACAAGTGCAAGACCGTACGAGGAGGTTCACGGGGGTCGAAAGATTGTTACCGGACAAAGCGCGGGTGCGGCTGAAACTGTCGGCTACACACTCGGCGCATCCCGGGATTCGGCCACACCGGCGTCAGGCGCACGGGTGCGCAGGCACTCGCGGATGTCCAGGGCGGCGTTGGTGACGCGAGTGGAGACGACCGCGCCGGCGCAGTTGGCGGTGGTGGCACATCTTCCACTCCACCTACCCTGACCTTCGAGACTTCGGATTCTCGCCCTCCGGGCAAACCCTTGCCGTCGTGGCGAGCAGTGATCCGTCCTGCTTTCGCAGACCCCTACACGGGCGCACCTGTGTGCGAGCATTCCCCATGCTCTTTGTTGTCTTTGCCCTGCCCGCGGGGATGGTGCTCACCGCGACCGTGATCGGCCTCGTCAAGCATGCGGTGCAACGGTTACGGGAAGGAGGCCGGCCACGCCTGGCAAGCCCCAGACCCCTGGCACTCGTCGCCGGATCCGCTGCGGCCAGCGCATTCCTGACCTTCAGTCACGCCGACCTCCTGTACTCACCCGGAATGTACGGGGACAAGACCTGCATGGTCAGAATGGGCGTCAGAACCTATCCGCAGTCGCACACCTACTTCCCCCTCAGCACGGTCTGCAGCGGCGTGGAGATAGTCCCGCCCTGGGTCAACCCGACGGTCACAGCACTGCTCGCCCTGACGACAGCGACTCTCGTGGCCCTGCCGTTCGCCTATCTGGTGCGCCGCTCGTCTGCCACGACGGCCTGACGCTGGTGGCTCGCTCGCTCGGGCTGGAGACCAGGGTTACGCCGCCGAAGCCGACCTTTGACGTGTCGCGAATCGGGACGGCCCGGCGAGCGGAGGTCGCACGCCCGTCCGGGGCGGCCGGGCGTCCCGGCGCGCCGCAGGTGCGCCCTTGAGGACGACGGAGTTCTCGTCGACCTGTACGAGAGGCACCGTCACCAGAAACCTCGACAGCGAGCCGCTTCCCGCTTGGGAACGCAATCAACTCCAGGGCGTGCGGTGGAGCGGATGCCACGGACCGCGGCCCGGCACCACGGTCCGTACCGGCGGTGCGGCGCTCGGGTGGTCAGCGGGCCTGGTCACCGTGCCGGGGGCCTGCGCGAGTCCGGTGGCCCACAGCTGGTCGACACGCGAGCGCTCGGTGGCGTTCGGGTAGCGGTTGGTGCAGGACGGGCCGGCGCCGCCGCCCGACATCAGCTCACTGCACGGCCCGCTGTAGTCGTCCTGCAGGCCCAGCACGTGCCCGGTCTCGTGGGTGGCGACGCGGACCGAGTCGTACTGCCGGCTCTGGGTGTAGTCGAGGAAGACGTAGCCACTTCCGTGGCCGTCGGTGGAGGCGTAGGACCCGCGCGGGTCGTTGCCCTCGTAATAGGAGAAGTCAGCACCGCTCGACGCCTCCTGGAGCTTGACGTTGGACTCGGAGCTGTTCCAGATCGAGGCCGCGCTCGATATCTGCGAACGGAAGCTCGGTGCCTGGGAGGCGTTGTAGTAGACAGTCACCGCCTGCGCGTTCGGCTGGGCGGCGCGCTTCTCGGCGACGGACTTGAGCACGGCCTCGAAGAACGCCTTGTTGTTCGCGGCCTCCTCAACCGACCCGGCGTACCGTGCCACGGAAGTACCGGCGGCAGCGGACGGGGTGGCGGCCGCCTGGGCGCTCGCCGGCACCGCCGCGCCCAGTGCGCTGGAGGCCAGACCCAGGCCGATGGCGAGTGCGAGGAGTCTCGCGGATGTTCGGGACGACTGCATGTGGGGGGGGCTCCTACTCACTCGGTGACGCCGAGCGCCCGGTGCGCGGTCGACTCTGCGGGAACACCGGTGCCGAACTGCGGCGACGTCCTGTGGGTCGACATTGTTAGAACGGCTCGACAGGGAGCGCAAAGGGTCCCGCCACTACGTCGCCTCGTAGGTTCCCGGGACCTCGCCAGGGCAGTGCGCGGGTCTCCGGTCCGCACATGGCGGCAGGAGGGGAAGCTGTCGCGGCGTCAGAAGCCTTACGTCACGGGGCAACGGGCGTGCGTGTCGGCCGGGCGGAATCCCGGGACGCACGGCGGGATCCACATCCGGGCCAAGACGGACAAATCCTTAGATGTCGGCCATGCCTCGTCTACTAAGCATGCCGGTTTGTTGGCGGGGCGCTGTGACCGACGTCATAGAACATGAGCTTCCGTCCCTTTCGCGCCCCACCGGCCCCGGGGCCCCAGGGAGTCACCCTCGGCGCTGGGCGGCACCCCTCACCGCTGAGCCGCCGCCGCTCAGTCCTGATCGGGATGGAGGCCGGGCCCGCCGTACAGCCCGGCGAGCGGCGTGGGGACAAGGTCGGTGGGTTCTCCGCCCGCCTCCAGCAGCGTGTTCGCCGCACCCGGCGACTTCGGGACCGTACGGGCCGGGCGGTCGTCAGCCACGCGAACGAGCAACTCGGCAAGCTCCTCTTCGTCGGCCTCGATGGCTGCCTGATCGGCTGCCGTCAAGCTCGGCGACTCGGTACTGCCGGTCACGTCCAGCCTCTCCAACAGGTTGATCGCCGCGTCTGTCACGAAATCCGGGTCTTCCGAGGCGAAGAAGTCGGCCGAGGTCAGTGGCCCGCAAGCATCAACGAAGGTCTCTGGCAGGAGGTACGCGACCGGCGCACGTACCGTGCCCCGGCTGTCCGGGGCAGCCAGAACGAGGACAACCGTTGCTACTGGCTGCGCGGCATCGTGATGTGCAAACGGTGCGGCGTGCACGGTCGTTGTCCACGAACACCAGATGGCTCGGCACCGTGAGGTTCAGACGCTCGACGGTGTCTCGGCAGATCCTTTCCTGACGGTCAACGCCCGTCTGGTCGTCGTCGTTCGCATGCGAGACGCGGCAGTAGAGCGCGGCCCTCCCTCCGCTCCAGTCAGCAGCGCTACGGCGGGCCTGCCGGCGGAGGGACAATCGGGAGATGCGGCGGTCTGCCAGTGGCTGACGGTCTGTCTGCTGTTCGTCTGCCTCCACGGAAAGAGCTTGTGGACAGCCAATCGCCTGCCCGAAGCCCATCAGGCGGTCGCGGCTGAGCACGATGCCCGCGATGGTCATCGACAGGCAGGAGAAGAAGTCGGAGGCGAGGACCACGGCCGCCGCGACGCCGAGCAGACGCAGCGGGTTCCAGGCGAGCGCGACGCCCAGCAGGACGGTGATGAGGATGACGACGACGGCCTGGATCAGCGACTTCACCCCGGTCGGGAATGCCTTGCCGGTGATCAGCACCGAGCGCGGGGGGCGTGACGAGGAGCTTGTTCAGGATGCCGGCGTCCCGGTCCCAGATGATCTGGATGCCGTGGAAGATGGCGATGAACATCGCGGACCGGGCGATGATGCCGGGCGCGAGGCAGTCGATGCAGGGGATGCCGCCGGTGGGGATCGCCCGGATCCGGGTGAAGGTCTGGCCGAAGACCAGCAGCCAGAGGGCGGGCTGGACCGCCCTCGTGTACAGCTCCGTGCGGTCGTGGCGCAGCTTCTGCAGTTCGACAGCGCGCATCGCGACGACCCGGGCGGGCAGCACCCGCCAGCCCGCGGGCGCCGGGGCGGCCGCAGCAGCAGATCCATGCCGTCCGGGGGACGGGGTCAGCCGACTCGGTTGGCGGTGCGGCGGGGGCTTCGGACATCGCCGAGCCCCGCGTCATGATCCCTCGGCCTCCTCGCGCAGGGTGACGGCCAGTTTGCGCAGCGCCGGGAGTGCGGCCCGCAGCGCGTCCTGGTCCGCCTCGCCGAGCCGGTCCACGTGCCGCGCGACGAGGGCCGCCCGGCGCCGCCGCCAGTCCCGCAGCCGGTCGCGGGCCGCCTCGGTGAGTCGCAGGCGCGCGGCGCGGCGGTCCGCCGGATCGGTCTCCCGGATCAGGCAGCCGTCCTTGGCGAGCCGGTTGACCAGGGTCGACACGGAGTTGCCAGCCAGATACAGCTCCTTGGCGGCCTCCGAGATGCCGATGCCGGGCCGGGCCTCGACCAGGCGCAGCAGCTCCACCTCGGCGCCGCGCAGCGGTGGGGTGGTCAGCCCGCCGCTGCCCAGGCGGCGGCGGATCAGCCGCTGGATGCCGACCAGGGTGTCGGCCAGCTCCTCCGGGAAGGTCTTCCGTTCACCCGATGCCACACTCGGAAGGTATCTCTCTTGCAGAGGCATCTCCTCCCGAAGGACGGTCAAGGCGGACGCCGCCGACCGGATCCGCATTGTCACGATTTCGGGTGAATTGTTTTGTTGTAGCCCGTCGGGGGAATCGGCATATGAGTGCTTCGGACAGGAGGCACGTCCGTGGGAGCCGGTCCGCCGAGTACCCCGGGTGCCCCCCTTACGGTCCCCAGAGCACGCCTCCCATGGTGTCTGTCACCACCTGCCGAGGGAGGTGCGCACCCTCATGGGTACCACCACCAGAACGAAGCCCCATCCCCATGACGACGCCCCCGACACGGCCGAGGCGTTCGAGCGGCTCGCCGTGCTTCCGCAGGGCCCGGCGCGCCGGGCGCTGCGGGATGAGCTGGTCAGGCTCTGGCTGCCGATGTCCGAGCGGATCGCCGTCCGGTTCCGCGGCCGTGGGGAGGCCCTGGAAGACCTGTACCAGGTGGCGGCCCTGGGTCTCGTCAAGGCCGTCGACCACTACGACCCGGCGCGCGGCCGAGCCTTCGAGGCGTACGCCGTGCCCACCATCACCGGTGAGATCAAGCGCCACTTCCGTGACCACATGTGGACCCTGCATGTGCCGCGGCGGGTCCAGGACCTGCGCAACCGGGTCCGGAGCACCAGCAAGGAGCTGGCGCAGACGCTCCCGGGCCGGGCGCCCACGGTCGCCGAGATCGCCGAACGCGCACAGCTGACCGAGGACGAGGTACGCACCGGTCTCGAAGCCCTGGAGTGCTTCTCTGCGCTGTCGCTGGACGCGGAGATGGCGGGAACCGAGGGGTACGCCCTGGGCGACGCCCTCGGCGGACCCGACCCCGGCTACGACCTCGTCGTCGACCGTGCCGCCGTCAGGCCCTGTCTGCAGGCGCTGCCCGAGCGTGAGCGCCTCATCCTCTATCTGCGCTTCTTCCGGGGGATGACGCAGAGCCGGATCGCCCAGCAGCTCGGGATCTCGCAGATGCACGTCTCCCGGCTGCTCAGCGGCTGTTTCGAGCGGCTGCGCGAGGATCTGCTCGCCGAGACGGGCTGAGCCTCACTCCGGCGGTGCCCCCGGAATCTGCGTCGGTCCGTACCGGTCGAGGGCGTCCTCCAGCTCGGCGCGGATCTCCGGGGGCATGTCGCCGGTGCGGCCCCAGAGCAGGATGAACTCCGCGACACTGCGCAGCTTGATGTTCGTGTGCTGGGAGACCTCCTTCAGCACCGCCCACCCTTCGTCCGGTGTCACCCGCCCCAGTGCGACCACCATCCCGATCGCCTGGTCCACGACGGCATGGGAGGCGACCGCCTCCTTCAGCTGCTGGACCTCTTCCTCCAGCCCGAAGATGAGTTCGGCCTCGCTCTGGTCGCTCTCGCCCACTCATCCATCGTGTCACCCGTCCGGCCGTGTGCCAGCGGGGTACTCGGCAGGCGCCCGAGCCGATTCCGGTTGGACACTGGTGGAAGACCGGTGACCACCGGTCTCCGACACCAGGACGCGACTGCAATGAACCACGACACGACTTTCCCCAGCGGCGCGAAGAGGAAGAAGGAGGTCGTCTCCACCCACTCCGTCTTCGGCGCACCCTGCTGGGTGAGTCTGACCAGCCGTGACCTCGAGGCCACGGAGGATTTCTACGGGGCCGTACTGGGCTGGCGATGGCGGAACGCCAAGCTCGGTGATCACTTCCGGATCGCGCTGGCGGGCGGTGTGCCGGTCGCCGGGATCGCCGCGGTCGCCGCCATGTGGCAGATGGCGGTGACCTGGACGCCGTACTTCGCCGTCCCGGACGCCAACGAGGCCGCGGCCCGGGCCCGGGAACGCGGCGGTACGGCGGCGGTCGGTCCGCTGTCCTTCCCGCCGGGCCGGGCGGCGCTGCTCGCCGACCGGGACGGAGCGATCTTCGGCATCTGGGAGGGGGAGCTCATCTCCAACTGGGAGACGTGGCGGCGGGCGGCACCCACCTTCATCAGGCTGCACACCCGCAACGCCTTCGACTCCGCCCTGTTCTACGGCGAGATCCTCGACTGGGCCTCGGACCGTCCCGGCTGCTGCGAGGTCGAGTACGAGGGCGGTGAGGTGGTGCTGCGCAGCCGGGGCGACGTGGTGGCGCGCATCGACTCGGGTGCGGTGGAGGCGGCTCCCGATCCGTCGGTGCGGCCGCACTGGCAGATCCACTTCGCCGTGGCCGACGTGACGGACTGCGCGCGGGCCGCGGAGAAGCACGGCGGCAGCGTGCTGCGGGAGGAGGAGGAAGAGGCGGTGCTGCGGGATCCCGACGGCGCCCAGTTCACGGTGACCTCACGCCGCGAACACTGACGCCTCCGGCGCTGCCACCCCTGCCGTCGCTCTCCCCTGCCGTCGCTCTCCCTGGCCGTCGCTCTCCCCTGCCGTCGCTCTCCCTGGCCGTCGCTCTCCCTGGCCGTCAGCCGTTCCCGTTCCGGGCGTCAGCCGTTCCGGGCGTCAGCCGTCCGGGCGGTCCTGCCGGTGGTGCGGGACGGGCGGGACAGCAGGACGAGGCTGCGGGCCTCGACCCGGAGTACCGTGTCCGCCTTGCGTTCGCGCTCGTCCAAGATCCCCTCGGGGTCGGCGGTGTCGATCAGGGTGGTCCAGCGCTCGCCGTAGGTGCGGTCGGGCAGGCGGAAGTCCACCGGCTCCCAGTAACCGTTGAGGAGCAGCAGGAACGAGTCGTCGACCACACGCCGCCCGTACGGGTCGCGTTCGGCGATGGCGTCGCCGTTGAGGAACACGCCGACCGAGTGCGCGTCGGAGCGCTGCCAGTCGCGGGCGGTCATCTCGCGCGCGTCGGGCAGCAGCCACACCAGGTCGGGCAGCGGCTGGTCGACGTGAGTGACCGTCTCGCCGCGGAAGAAGCGCCGTCGGCGCAGTACGGGATGGACGGCGCGCAGGGCGATGACGTACCGGGTGAAGTCCGTCAGCGTGCGCTGCTCGTCGGTCGTTTCCCAGTCGGTCCAGGAGACCTCGTTGTCCTGGCAGTAGGCGTTGTTGTTGCCGCGCTGGGTGCGGCCCAGCTCGTCGCCGTGGCTGAGCATCGGGATGCCCTGCGACAGCAGCAGCGTGGCCAGCAGGTTGCGCTGCTGGCGGGCGCGCAGCTCCAGGATCGCGGGGTCGTCGGTCTCGCCCTCCGCGCCGCAGTTCCAGGACCGGTTGACGCTCTCGCCGTCCCGGTTGCCCTCGCCGTTGGCCTCGTTGTGCTTGTCGTTGTAGGAGACGAGGTCGCGCAGGGTGAAACCGTCGTGCGCGGTCACGAAGTTGACACTGGCGCGGGGGCGCCGTCTGCTGTGCGCGTACAGGTCGGAGGAGCCCGTGAGCCGGGAGGCGAACTCGCCGAGCGAGCCCGGTTCCGCCCGCCAGAAGTCCCGTACCGCGTCCCGGTATCTGCCGTTCCACTCCGACCACAGCGGCGGGAAGTTGCCGACCTGGTAGCCGCCCTCCCCCACGTCCCAGGGTTCCGCGATGAGCTTGACGCGGCTGATCACGGGGTCCTGCTGGATCAGGTCGAAGAACGCCGACAGCCGGTCCACCTCGTGGAACTGCCGGGCCAGTGTGGCCGCCAGGTCGAAGCGAAAACCGTCGACGTGCATCTCGGTGACCCAGTACCGCAGCGAGTCCATGATCAGCTGGAGCACGAAGGGGTGCCGCATCAGCAGGCTGTTGCCGGTGCCCGTGGTGTCGTAGTAGTGCGCCCAGTCCCCGTCGACGAGGCGGTAGTACGAGGCGTTGTCGATGCCGCGGAAGGACAGCGTGGGGCCGTGCTCGTTGCCCTCGGCGGTGTGGTTGTAGACCACGTCGAGGATGACCTCCAGGCCGGCCGCGTGCAGTGCCTTCACCATCGACTTGAACTCGTCGACCTGCTCTCCGCGGGTGCCGAACGCGGCATAGGCGTTGTGCGGGGCGAAGAAGCCGATCGTGTTGTAGCCCCAGTAGTTGGACAGGCCCCGGTCCTGGAGCACGCCGTCCTGCACGAACTGGTGCACCGGCATCAGCTCGACCGCGGTCACGCCGAGGGAGGTCAGATGCTCGACGACCGCCGGGTGGGCGAGGGCGGCATAGGTGCCGCGCAGCCGGGGCGGGACGTCCGGGTGGGTGCGGGTGAGTCCCCGCACATGGGCCTCGTAGATCACGGTGTCCGCGTACGGCCGCCGGGGCGGCCGGTCGTCGCCCCAGTCGAAGGACGGGTCGGTGACGACGCCGAGCATGCAGTGCCCGGCGCTGTCGGCCGGGGCCGGGCCGGCCGGGGCGCGCTCGTAGAGCGAGGCGTGGTTGTCGATCTGCCCGTCCACGGCCCGTGCGTACGGGTCGAGGAGCAGCTTCGCCGGATTGCACCGGTGGCCGAGGCCCGGGTCCCACGAACCGTGCACCCGGAAGCCGTAGCGCTGTCCCGGCCCGATCCCGGGCACATGACCGTGCCAGACGAAACCGTCGACCTCGGTCAGCGGGACACGGGTCTCCGTGCCCGCGTCGTCGACCAGGGCCAGGTCGACCTGCTGGGCAACCTCGCTGAACAGGGCGAAGTTGGTGCCCTGTCCGTCGTAGGAGGCGCCCAACGGGTAGGGGTGCCCGCTCCAGACGGGCACCCCTTTCGTCTTCGGACGTGCCGTCACCGGGCGTCCTCCAGGGCGGCGTCCGCCGCGTCCACCACGTCCAGCGGCGTGGCCAGTGCGGCCACGGGCTCCCCCCGCGGCACTTGACGCACCTGGCGCAGGCTGGGCGCCGGGGCCGTCGGGACCAGCGGGACGCGCTCGGCGGAGCGGGCGCGCTGCGAGAACCAGATGATCTTGCTGCCGGTGTCCGAGGCGCAGCAGCCCCAGCCGTCGCTCGTCGCGGCGATGTGGGTCAGACAGGCGCGCAGGTCCTGGTCGGGACGCAGATCGCGGTCGTCCCCGCCGACGGCGGTGATCAGATGCTGGCCGTTCCACCACATCTCGATCGACGTGTATTTGTCCGTCGCATGCTCGTCGATGGCCCGCAACAGCAGTTCGGCGCCGCGGCAGACCGGGTCCACGAGGTTCTCGAGGTCCCAGTAGCGGAGGTGGGCGGCCAGGATGCGGCTGACCTGTCCCACCCGTTCGGGGCTGACTTCCACGTCGAGGTGGTAGTAGCAGGGCACTGCGGTCTTCATCGTCGCTTGCTCCTCTGCTCCTCACCGGCGAAGCTCCCGCTCGTTCACGCCCCCCTCGGGCAACGGCGCCCCGATCACCGAGCGTCGAGCACTGATCGCTCCTGAGTCAGATCCACAGTGCGGGCACTACGCCATTCGTGCAACACGAGGACACTCCCGAGGTGGTTGAAGAACCAACAAGACGCTGAGTCGTCACCCGTGCACCATGTGTGAAAGTGCCTCGATCGCCGTAACGGATCCGTGCCTCTCCGCGCACGGAGACCACCCGATCGTCGGGAAGCGCGCCCAGTCGAGAGCGTCGGAGGGTGAAGAGGGCCATGCTGCTACCCGCTAAGGCCGAAGTGGCCCGGCAGTTGCGGCGGTACCGGGCGTGGGAACGCGTGATGCTCGCCTCGCCGGGTGACCGCGCGGTGCGGGCCACGTTCGAGGACTCGGGATACACCCTGTGCGTGCTGATGGGGAAGCGCTGCGCCCGGGAGGCCGCCGACGCCGCCGAACGCTATCTGCGCTCGAGCCTCGGCGGCTATCTGCAGGAGCAGGGCGGGCGGCCGCACGGGAGCGGCGCGGCGCGGCGGGCTCCGCCGTGGGACTGGCGTTCCAGGGCGGGAAGGAACTGACCTTCCGGCACTTTTCGGATTCCGAGCCGGCCCTGGGCCCGGCTTCGCGCACGGCGAGGTGAGACCCATGAGTTCGACTCCGGCCATCGGCCGAGTTCCGGTTCGCGACGTCCGGCCGGCCGTGGAGTGCGGCAGGCGTCCGGCGAAGGCTGTCGTCGGGGAGACGTTCCAGATCTCCGCGACCGTCTTCCGTGAAGGCCATGACGCCGTCGGCGCGAACGTGGTGCTGCGCGACCCGGAGGGCCGCCCCGGCCCGTGGACGCCGATGCGTGAACTCGCCCCCGGCACCGACCGCTGGGGAGCCGACGTCACTCCGGACGCGACGGGCCGCTGGACCTACCTCGTGGAGGCCTGGGGCGACCCGGTGACCACATGGCGCAGGACCGCCCGCATCAAGATCCCGGCCGGTATCGACACCGGGCTGGTCCTGGAGGAGGGCGCCGACCTCCACACCCGGGCGGCCTGCGGGGTGCCCGAGGGCCCGGAGCGCGAAGCGGTGCTCTCCGCGGCGCGGGCGCTGGACAACGACAAGCTCTCGCTGGAGGCCCGCCTCGGGGCGGCGTTGGCGCCGGAGGTGGACGAGGTGCTGGCGCGGTATCCGCTGCGGGAGTTGGTGACCGCGTCGGATCCGATGCCCCTCCTCGTGGAGCGCGAACGCGCCCTGTACGGCTCCTGGTACGAGTTCTTCCCGCGCTCGGAAGGCACGCCCGAGCAGCCGCACGGCACGTTCGCAACCGCCGCCCGCCGCCTCGACGCGATCGCCGCGATGGGCTTCGACGTGGTCTACCTGCCCCCCATCCACCCCATCGGGACGACCTTCCGCAAGGGCCGCAACAACACCCTCGACGCCCGTCCCGACGACGTGGGCGTGCCCTGGGCGATCGGCTCCCCCGAGGGCGGCCACGACGCCGTCCACCCCGCCCTGGGCACCTTGGAGGACTTCGACCGGTTCGTGGACCGGGCCCGCGGGCTGGGCCTGGAGGTGGCCCTCGACTTCGCGCTGCAGTGCTCCCCGGACCACCCCTGGGTGCACAAGCACCCCGAGTGGTTCCACCACCGCCCCGACGGCACGATCGCCTACGCGGAGAACCCGCCGAAGAAGTACCAGGACATCTACCCCATCGCCTTCGACGCGGACCTGGACGGCCTGGTCGCCGAGACCCTGCGGGTGCTGCGGCACTGGACGGCACACGGCGTGCGGATCTTCCGGGTGGACAACCCCCACACCAAGCCGGTCGTGTTCTGGGAACGGGTGATCGCCGGCGTCAACGCCACCGACCCGGACGTGATCTTCCTGGCCGAGGCGTTCACCCGCCCCGCGATGATGCACACCCTCGCGCAGATCGGTTTCCAGCAGTCCTACACGTACTTCACCTGGCGCAACACCAAGCAGGAGCTGACCGAGTACCTCACCGAGCTGTCCGGGGACGCCGCCGCGTACATGCGGCCGAACTTCTTCGCCAACACCCCCGACATCCTGCACGCCTACCTCCAGCACGGCCACCGGCCCGCCTTCGAGGTCCGCGCGGTCCTCGCCGCCACCCTCTCCCCCGCCTGGGGCATCTACAGCGGCTACGAACTGTGCGAGAACA
Organism: Streptomyces sp. NPDC086549; assembly: GCF_044746205.1. NCBI lineage: Bacteria > Bacillati > Actinomycetota > Actinomycetes > Kitasatosporales > Streptomycetaceae > Streptomyces > Streptomyces sp. NPDC086549. The sequence continues at coordinate 264,399 of NZ_JBIVBS010000016.1, forward strand.
CCCCCCTGCGCGAGGACGGCGAGGAATACCAGGACTCGGAGAAGTACCAGCTCAAACCCCGCGACTGGGCCGCCGCCGAACACGAGGGACGCACCATCGCACCCCTCATCACCCGCCTCAACACCATCCGGCGCCGGCACCCCGCGTTGCGGCGCCTCAGGAACCTGCGCTTCCACCCGACGGACAACGACGCCGTGATCGCGTACAGCAAACGCACCGGCTCGGACACGGTCCTGGTGGTCGCCAACCTCGACCCTCACCACACCCAGGAGGCCACGGTCTCGTTGGACATGCCGCAACTCGGCCTGGACTGGCACGCCGACCTGTCCGTGCACGACGAACTGACGGATGAGACCTATCACTGGGGCAGGACCAACTATGTGCGCCTCACGCCCGGCCGGGCACCGGCACACGTGCTCCATGTCGAGCGATCGCCCGTCGCGCCACAGAACGGAGGGCCCAGAGCGTCATGACTGTCAACGACCCCGTCCCGGACACCTTCGAGGACACACCGGCCAGGGACCGGGACCCGGAGTGGTTCAAACGCGCCGTGTTCTACGAGGTCCTGGTCCGCTCCTTCCAGGACAGCAACGGTGACGGCATCGGCGACCTCAAGGGCCTGACCGCCAGACTCGACTACCTACAGTGGCTCGGCGTCGACTGTCTCTGGCTGCCGCCCTTCTTCAAGTCCCCGCTCCGGGACGGCGGTTACGACGTCGCCGACTACACCGCCGTGCTGCCCGAGTTCGGCGACCTCGCCGACTTCGTGGAGTTCGTCGACGCCGCCCACCAGCGCGGCATGCGTGTCGTCATCGACTTCGTCATGAACCACACCAGCGACCAGCACCCGTGGTTCCAGGAGTCCCGCAAGAACCCCGACGGGCCCTACGGCGACTACTACATGTGGGCCGACGACGACAAGCAGTACCCCGACGCGCGGATCATCTTCGTCGACACCGAGGCCTCCAACTGGACCTTCGATCCCGTCCGCGGCCAGTACTACTGGCACCGCTTCTTCTCCCACCAGCCGGACCTCAACTACGAGAACCCGGCCGTCCAGGAGGAGATCCTGGCCGCCCTCCGCTTCTGGCTGGACCTGGGCATCGACGGCTACCGCCTCGACGCGGTGCCCTATCTCTACACGGCCGAGGGCACCAACTGCGAGAACCTCCCGGCGACCCACGAGTTCCTCAAGCGGGTGCGCAAGGAGATCGACGCCCAGTACCCGGACACGGTCCTCCT
>NZ_JBIVBS010000017.1:0-213479 GCF_044746205.1 Streptomyces sp. NPDC086549
GGAAACGCCCGGTTACATTCCGAACCCGGAAGCTAAGCCTCACAGCGCCGATGGTACTGCAGGGGGGACCCTGTGGGAGAGTAGGACGCCGCCGAACAATTATTGAGAAAACCCCCGCACCTTTCGGTGCGGGGGTTTTCTGCGTTCACGACCGTCTAGGCTCGAATGCATGCGCTATGACCTCGTCATCTTCGACAACGACGGCGTCCTCGTCGACAGCGAGCCGATCTCCAACCGGCTCCTGGCCGCCTATCTGACCGAGCTCGGGCATCCGACCTCGTACGAGGACTCCATCCGTGACTACATGGGATCCGCGATGCACCGGATCCACGAGCTCGTCCAGGAGCGCACCGGTCAGCGGTTGCCGGAGGACTTCGACGATGTCTTCCATGCGCGCGTGTTCGCCGCGTTCGAGCGGGAGTTGAAGCCGGTGGCCGGTGCCGCCGACGTGCTGGGGAAGCTGGCGGCGGACGGGGTGCCGTACTGCGTGGCGTCCTCCGGGAGTCATGAGCGGATCCGGGTGGGGCACCGGACGACCGGGCTCGACCGCTGGTTCGATGAGTCGAGGATCTTCAGTTCGCAGGATGTGGGGCGAGGAAAGCCGGCACCTGATCTCTTTCTGTACGCGGCCGAGCGGATGGGGTTCGCACCGGAGCGGTGTGTGGTCGTGGAGGACAGCCCGCTGGGCGTGCAGGCGGCCGTGGCGGCCGGGATGGACGTGTACGGGTTCACCGCGATGACACCGGCGGCGAAGCTCGCGCGTGCCGGTCAACTCTTCTCTGACATGAGCGACTTGGCTTCCCTGCTGACCTGACAGATGTCATGCCGAGGCCTGGACGATCGTTTCTACTGCGGTACGGGCCCCCTCCGCGAAGCTGAGGGCATGACGACGAAGACGAGCAAGAAGAACCCCTTCGCCCCGCTGATCGTGGACGTGGCGGTGCCTCTCGGTTCGTACTACCTGTTCAAGGACGGCTTCGGGACGAGCACCTTCGCGGCGCTCGCCTGGAGCAGTGTGGTGCCGGCGGTGCGGACCGTGTGGGGCGTGGTCAAGGAGCGGAAGACCAACGGCCTGGCCGGCCTCATCCTGTTCGTCAACGTCGTCTCGCTGCTGCTCAGCTTCGTCTCCGGGGATCCGAGGCTGATGCTCGCCAAGGACAGCGGGATCAGCAGCACGATCGCCATCGGGATCCTGGTGTCCGTCGCGCTCGGGAAGCCGATGATGACCGCCGGCATGAAGCCCTTCCTGGTGAAGGGCGACGCGGCCAAGGAGGCCGCCTGGGAGCGGCTGGTGTCCGGGAGGGCGGCCGCGTCCGCGGCCTTCCTGCGCAAGGAGCGGGTGTTCTCCATCGTCTGGGGTCTGGTGCTGCTCGCCGAGTGCGTCGCGCGGGTCGTGGGTGCGTACACCGTCCCCGTGGACACCATGGTGTGGCTCGGCACGGTCATCATGGTCGGCGCGATGGCGATCGCCTTCGTCGTCAGTGGCGGGCTGGCCGTCGAGCCGATGGAGAGGATGCTGACCGCCGAGGTCGAGGCCGCCAGGTCCGAGACGCCCGAGGCTGCCAAGGCCGAGACACCCGCGGCCGCCAAGACCGAGATGCCCGAGGCTGCTGTCGCCGCCTGAGCCTTCGCCTGAGCCTCCGCTCGGTGAAGCTGAAGGAAATTCATCTTTGGCTGGATCTACCCACGGGTACCCCGGGGCCCTACGCTCGCCGCCATGACAGATGTGCTGCGGCGCGGTAGGGCCTCGCTGGCGTTCAGCTTCTTCGCTCAAGGTGCCACCTTCGCGCTGCTCGTGACGCGTATCCCGGCCATCCAGAACCGGTACGGCGTCTCCGACGCGCTGCTGCCCGTCTTCCTGGCCGCCGTGCCGATCCTCGCCGGTGTCGGCAGCGTGACGACCGAGCAGCTGGTGAAGCGAATACCGCCCAGCCGGCTGCTGCGCTGGTCCCAGCCGGTGGTGCTGCTGGCGTTGCTCGGGGCCGGGGCGGGCGGGCAGATGGCCGAACTGGGGCTGGCCCTGGCCGCCTTCGGGCTGGCCGTCGGTGCGCTGGACGCGTCGATGAACATGCTCGGGGTGAGCCTGCAGCGGACGTACGGGCGCAGCATCATGCTCAGCTTCCACGCGGTGTACAGCCTGGGCGGGATCGTGGGCGCCTCGCTGGCCTGGGTGGGGGCGCACTGGCATCTGGCGCTGTGGGTGTCGTACCTGCCGGTGGTGGCGGTGCTGTTGCCCGCGGCCCTTGTGGCGAGCCGGTGGTATGTCGACGGGGAGCCGGCACCGGTGGGCGAAGACCAGGGGAAGGCGGCGGGCGGGGGTGTTGTCTTCAAGCTGCTCCTGCCGCTGTGCCTGGTGATGACGTTCGCCTATATCGGGGACTCGACCGTCTCCAACTGGAGCGCGAAGTACCTGAAGGACGTGCTGGGGAGCTCGGAGCAGCTGGCGACGGTTCCGTACAACGTGTACATGGTGACCACGCTGGTGGGGCGGTCCATCGGAGACTTGGGGGTACGGCGGTTCGGGGCGGTGGCGGTCGTACGGCTGGGGGCGCTGGTGGCGGCGGTCGGGTTCGCCGTGGTGTCCGCGGCGCCGGACGCCTGGGTCGGGATGCTCGGCTTCACCCTGCTGGGGCTGGGGTTGTGCGTGCTCGTGCCGCAGACCTTCGCGGCGGCGGGGCGGCTGTTCCCGGGGGCGTCGGACGCGGCCATCGCACGGCTCAACATCTTCAACTACGTCGGGTTCCTGGTCGGTTCGCCGTTGGTGGGGGCGTTGGGAGACTCGTGGAGCTATCGCGGGGCCATGCTTGTGCCGATGGTGTTGGTGCTGGTGACGTTGGTGTACGCCCGGTCGTTCGCCGCTCAACCGGACCGATACCGTGGCGGGCATGAGCGGCCGCGCACAGCTGATGTGGGACGAGGCAGTAACGGGCTATGACTTCGGCCCGGACCATCCGATGGATCCGGTCCGGCTGGAGCTGACCCGGAAACTGGTGGGGGCCTTCGGGCTCGACCGGGACGTGGAGGTCGTCGCGGCGAAGCCGGCGGGGGAGTCGACGCTTCGGCTCGTCCACCGGCAGGACTACATCGAGGCGGTGAAGGCCGCGTCGGCGGATCCGGGGTCCGCGCGCGGGGCGTACGGGCTGGGGACGATGGACGATCCCGCGTTCGCCGGGATGCACGAGGTGTCCGCGCTGATCGCCGGGCAGTCGGTGGGGGCCGCGGAGGCCGTGTGGCGCGGGGACGCGTTGCACGCGGTGAACTTCGCGGGTGGGCTGCACCATGCGATGCCCGGCGGCGCGTCGGGGTTCTGCATCTACAACGACGCTTCGCTGGCGATCGCGCGGCTGCTGGAGCTGGGGGCCGAGCGGGTCGCCTATGTGGATGTCGACGTGCACCACGGGGACGGTGTGCAGGCTGCGTTCTGGGAGGATCCGCGGGTTCTGACGATCTCGCTGCACGAGCATCCTCGTACGTTGTTTCCGCAGACCGGGTGGCCGGAGGAGACCGGGGCGGAGGCGGCGGAGGGCTCTGCCGTGAACGTGGCGCTGCCCGCGGGGACCGGGGACGCGGGGTGGGTGCGGGCGTTTCACGCGGTGGTGCCCGAGCTGCTGGCCGGCTTCCGGCCGCAGGTGCTGGTGACTCAGCACGGGGCCGATACGCACTTCGAGGATCCGTTGGCTCATCTCGCCGTTTCGCTGGATGCGCAGCGGGCTGTGCAGATGGCGTGTCATGACCTGGCGCACGAGTACGCGGACGGGAAGTGGGTCGCGCTGGGTGGGGGCGGATACGCGGTGGTGGAGGTGGTGCCGCGGTCGTGGACGCACCTGGTGGGTATCGCGGCGGGGCGGGAGATCGCGCCCGAGACGGTGATTCCGGAGGGGTGGCGGCAGGAGGTCTTCGCTCGTACGCGGCAGTTGGCGCCCGGGCGGATGACTGATGGGCGGTGGCCTGTGTCCTGGGCGGAGTGGGAGTCGGGGTACGACCCCGCTGATCGCTTGGATCAGGCTGTGCTGGCCACGCGGCGGGCGGTGTTTCCTTTGCGGGGGTTGTTGGCGTAGGGGGTGGGGGTTGTGGGTGGTTGTGGGTGGTTGAGGCGTGCGGGTGGGGGCGGGTGGGGTTTCTCGCCCCCGCCGCCCCTACCCTTCCCATCCCCAGGGGCTCCGCCCCTTCGACCCCGCACCCGGGGGCTGCGCCCCCAGACCCCCGCTTCGGCCTGGACGGCCTCGTCCTCAAGCGCCGGACGGGCTGGGTGATCTGGGCCTTGGCCGTAGGTGATGGTCTGCAGCGAACCGTTACGCCAACCGTGCGGTCTTCCCTTCGTTCCCGCCCAGCCCCGGTCCCCCGTCCGTCACCATCGCATCCGTGTTGAGCACCCGATCCTTTCGCGCGCATCTTCTTGACGCTCGTCTTGCCGGGGCCGTGGCGACGACCCGGGAGGCGAGTCTGCGGAGTTATCGGCTCTTCGCCGCTCGTGATCCGCGGGTGCTGATCGGTATCGATCCCGAACAGTCTTGGGATGTGCGAGATTTGATCGGGCTGATGGCGGACAGGTGTGGAGTTTCGGCCGATCCCGCATACACATCAGGGCATGATGTGATCGACCCAGAGCTGACCCTGACGGCGCTGGAGGCCTTCGCGGAGCGGCTCGCCGAGGTTGCCCAGCGCAGGGCGCCCGTGTTGTTCGGCACCGGGCACCCGCATCGGCTGCTCGGGTTCTACGCCGAGTTGGCAGACGCGTTGTCGGCGGCGGGGTGTGAGGTCCTCACCCCTGCGCAGGGTCGCTGTGTCGACATAACGACCCGGTTCGGTCTACGTACGCACAACCTTGATTACGTACGAGGCGTCGCGCTGGTACGGGTGCTCGACGCGGAACGCCCCGGTTGTGAGCCCGGCGCACACACGCATTCACCGCTCCCGGTTCGTACCGCGCTGGCCGCGGCGGCGGAGGCCGGCGGGCCGTTGCCCGAGCTGGTGGTCGGCGACCACGGATGGGTCTGCGGAGCAGGTCAGCTGGGGTTTGAGGCCATTGGGCTCGCGGATACGGATGACCCCGCGCTCTTTGTGGGGGAGGCCGAGGGGGTCGTGTCCGTCGTCGTTCCGGTTGATGACGCTGTGCGGTCTGATTACTACCGCCCGCTTACCCGCTACGTACTCAATCGAGCGTGTCTGTCACAGTAGGCCGCCGATGGGTGCACCTCTTCCCCACTCGCATCACCCGCCCCTACATTGGGGAGTGAGCACGCAACGACGAAGAGTCACCGGAAGGGGAAGCCGGTGGCCGTCGAGTGCGGAAGGTTCAGGTGTGTCATGGCTGCAGCTGGCGAGAGGCCTCTGAACGAGGTTCAGTTCCTTACCGTGGCGGAGGTCGCCTCGGTGATGCGAGTGTCGAAGATGACCGTGTACCGGCTGGTGCACAGCGGTCATCTGCCCGCGATTCGGGTGGGGCGGTCCTTCCGCGTCCCCGAGCAAGCGGTACACGAGTACCTCCGCGAGAGCTATGTGGGGGTGGAGACAGCCTGACGAACCCCTCGATTACGACCTCAGCGCTCGGGCGGGTAGGCTGGCCCCTCGTAGGTCGTATGGGCCCATGGCGCCCAAACACCGAGTGATGAGAAGTGAGCGAGGGTAGTCGTGGGCTCTGTTATCAAGAAGCGGCGCAAGCGGATGGCCAAGAAGAAGCACCGCAAGCTGCTCAAGCGCACGCGCGTTCAGCGTCGCAACAAGAAGTAAGCGACGCCGCGAAAGCGTGTTCGCGTGGCCCCCCACCGCTGCCGGTGGGGGGCCATCGTCGTATGCGGCGCCGTATCGGAGGCCGCATCGGAGGCCGTATCGCCGTGTCGGAGTCCGTATCGGTGTCATATGCGGACGGGCGAAACTCGTCACTTCGTGCATCAGGGGGTCATCACAGCGCAACACCAACCCGCTAAGTTGGCCGCACACGGGGAACGCGGCAGGCTACGAGCGGCAAAACGCCGAGGGCGGAAGGAAGGCGCTGATCTTGGGGAAGGTCGTGCTCGTGACCGGAGTGGCCCGTCAACTGGGGGGCCGGTTCGTACGACGGATCCAGCGTGACCCACAGGTGGACCGGGTCGTCGCCGTGGACGCGGTGCCGCCCGAGCACCATCTGGGCGGGGCGGACTTCATCCAGGCCGACATCCGGCAGCCCACCATCGCGCGCGTGCTCGCCGAGACGGCCGCCGACACGGTCGTCCACATGGACGTGACCGGCACCGCGCTGGGCAGCGGCAGCCGTACGACGGTCAAGGAGACCAACGTCATCGGCACCATGCAGCTGCTCGGGGCGTGCCAGAAGTCCCCGACCGTGAAGCGGCTGGTGGTGAAGTCCAGTACGAACGTCTACGGGTCCGCGCCGCGGGATCCGGCCGTCTTCACCGAGACCACCCCGGCCAAGTCGCTGCCCAGCGGTGGCTTCGCGAAGGACACGGTGGAGGTCGAGGGTTACGTGCGCGGGTTCGCCCGGCGGCGGCCCGATGTCGCCGTGTGCGTGCTGCGGTTCGCGAACATCCTGGGGCCGACCGCGGACACGCCGCTCGTCTCCTACTTCTCGCTGCCGGTCCTGCCGACCGTGCTCGGCTACGACCCCCGGCTGCAGTTCGTGCACGAGGACGACGTGATCGAGGTGCTGCGGATCGCCTCGCACGAGCCGGAGCGGGGCACGCTGAACAGCGGCACCTTCAACATTGCCGGAGACGGCGCCCTGCTGCTCTCGCAGTGCTCCAGGCGCCTGGGCCGCCCTACGGTGCCGCTGCTGCTGCCTGCGGTCACCTGGGCCGGTTCCCTGGTCCGTACGCTGGGCATGACGGACTTCTCGCCCGAGCAGATCCGGTTGCTGACACATGGCCGGGTCGTGGCGACGGACCAGATGCGCGAGACGCTGGGATTCAAGCCGAAGTACACGACTGCTGAAACGTTCGCGGACTTCGCTCGCAGCCAGGGTCCCGGACTGCTGCCGCCGGAGGACATCGCGGGTGCGGTCGACCGGATCGCCGCGCTGTCCCTGCCGGGCAGCGGCCACTCCCCGACGCAAGCCCCGACGCAGAGCGCCAACTGAGGAGCGCATCAACGATGGCGGATGCCAAGGTCATTCCGTTCGACGACGACCGGACGCGCGGGAGCGCCGTACAGCGGCCGTCGCGGCGTCGGAGCGCGGGGAGTCGGCGCAAGGGCGGCGAGCCCGCGCTGGTCCGTGAGGTCCAGCCCCTGCCCAGCACGGCGCCCGCGCAGGATGATGTTCCCGTGACCCGTGAGGAACAGCTGCCGCAGCAGCAGCCGCAGCGGCCGCACGACGGCGGCCTGGAGAAGCGCGTCGCGAGCGGCCTCGCGTTCCTGCGCCGCCGCCTCACCGGGGACTACGACGTCGACGACTTCGGCTACGACGAGGAGCTCACCGACCAGGTCCTGATGTCCCTGCTGCGCCCGGTGTACGAGAAGTACTTCCGGGTCGAGGTGAAGGGCATCGAGAACATCCCGGCCGAGGGGGGCGCCCTGATCGTCGCCAACCACTCCGGGACGCTGCCGCTGGACGGCCTGATGATGCAGGTCGCCGTGCACGACCATCACCCGGCGGGCCGTCACCTGCGGCTGCTCGCGGCCGACCTGGTCTTCGTGCTGCCGGTGGTCAACGAGCTGGCGCGCAAGCTGGGGCACACCCTGGCGTGCTCGGAGGACGCCGAACGGCTCCTCGGGCAGGGTGAGCTGGTCGGGGTGATGCCGGAGGGCTTCAAGGGCATCGGGAAGCCCTTCGGCGAGCGCTACAAGCTCCAGCGGTTCGGCCGGGGCGGCTTCGTCTCCACGGCGCTGCGCAAGGGCACGCCGATCATCCCCTGCTCGATCGTCGGGGCGGAGGAGATCTACCCCATGATCGGCAACGCGAAGACGCTCGCGCGCGTGCTGGGCTTCCCGTACTTCCCGCTGACGCCGACCTTCCCGTGGCTGGGGCCGCTCGGGGCGATCCCTCTCCCCACGAAGTGGACGATCCAGTTCGGCGAGCCGATCCCGACGGACGGCTATCCGCCGGAGGCGGCGGAGGACCCGATGCTCATGTTCAACCTGACGGACCAGGTCAGGGAACAGATCCAGCACACGCTGTACAAACTGTTGGTGCAGCGGCGGTCGGTGTTCTTCTGAGGGCGTTCTGAGAGTTGTGCTTCTGAGAGTTGTGGTTGTACGGCAACGGGGGTGCCCCTCCTGAAAGGGGCACCCCCGTTGCCGCAGCCGACGGTCTAGCTCGCGTCGTCGCTGTCGATGCCCAGGCCGGGCAGGAGGCCCGGGAGGAGCGGTGGGAGTGTGACGTCCGGCGCTGTGGTCGGGGTCTTGCTGGTGGACGGGGAGGCGCTGCCGCTGCTCTTCGGCGGGTCGAGCAGGCCGCCCGTGCTGCCTCCGATCAGGCCGTCGCTCTCGCTGCCGGAGGCCGAGCCGCTGGGGCTGCCGGTGCTGGAGTGTCCGCCGGCGGAGGATTCGCTGCCGGCGGAGGGCGCGGTCGACCGGTGGGTGCCGGAGGAGCCGGTGGACGCCGAGCCGGAGCCCTGCTGCTTGCCGCTGCCTCCCTGGGCGGGGGGCTGCGGGAGCAGGGACTGCAGCGGGGCGACCTCTTCGTCTATGGCGTCGAACACCGACGACACCTGGTCGCTGACGTCCCCGAGCTGGACGGGCAGCTTGTCGCGGAGCGCGCCCCACGCCTCACGGTGCGACCGCGAGAAGGCGGAGAGGGCCTGGATGGGGCCCAGGGACTCCGGATCGCGCTCGTACGCCGCGTGCAGCAGGCGGTGGCCCTCGGTGACGTCTTGCTGCACGCCGGACAGGGTGCGGCGGATCTCGCCGATGGACTCGTGGTCCAGGGGGCCGCTGCGCCCGCGCTCCATCAGCCGCCGGGTCTCACTCAGCCTGGTCGAGGCCTGGTCGAGGTAGGTCTGGCCGCGCTCGTCGTCGCCGTCGGTCAGGTAGTTGAGCTTGAAGTCCTCGATGCCGCGCTTGAGTCCGTAGAGCGAGTCGCCGGGCAGGGCGTCGGAACTCGCCGCGGCCACTCCGCCGAAGGCCCCGGCGGCCACGCCGACGCTGAGCCCGCCGGCCGCGAGGCCCTTGGTCAGCCGTGAGCGCGGTCGCAACTTCCCCAGCGGGCTTGCCCGGTGGGCGCCCTTGGCCCGGTGGGAACGCGGCTCGGGCACCGAAGGATCCGCCGCCCCGCCCAGCGTGCCCTCCCGGAGCATGGCCTCCATCGCGGCCACGAGCTGGGCTCGCTGGACGACCTTGACCTCCGGGTCGAGCTCTGGCTTGGGCAGCGCGCCGAGACCGGCGGCGAGGGCCAACAGCTGGCCCTGCTCGATCCGTTCCACAGCGGTCGGGACCGGTGGCGACGCTGCCGAGCTCTCGGACTGCTCGGCCGCCGTGTCCCGGTCGGACTGCTCCTCCAGGGCCTGGGCGAAGGCGTTCGCCCGCCGGTGTGCCGATACGTTCGCGATCACTGGCGGCACCTCCTCTCGTCATGACGGTCGACTCCCCAGGGGGTCCTGAGGGTTGCACGCCCCGACCACTTCCACACGATCGAGTGATCAGGGTCGGCCAGGACGTGACCACAGGGAGCCTGTATCCCGCACAACGACTGGCGCGGCACTTGGGTTACGGACGGAGGATGAGCGGATCGGAAAGTCAACAGGCTTTCACGGAACGTTAGTTGAGCGTCACTCACAGTGCCCGAACGGTGGCGGCACGATGGCGGCACAGTGGCAGTACGGTCGCAGTACGGCGGTCGCGCGCCGGCCGCGCGCTGGCCGAACGGCAGGCGCGCGAAGGCTGCCGTCAGCGCGCGTCGTCCGGCAGGAGCCGGGCGAGGGTGCGCACGGCGCGGTACTGGAGGGTCTTGATGGCGCCCTCGTTCTTGCCCATCACGCGGGCGGTCTCGGCGACGGACAGACCCTGGAGGAAGCGGAGCGTCACGCACTCCTGCTGCTGGGGATTGAGCCGTCGTACGGCGTCCAGCAGAGCGGCGTTGGAGAGGGACTCCAGGACGGAGTCCTCCGGGGAGCGCTCGACCTCGTTGGCGTCGAGCATCTCGCCGGTCGTCACCTCCAGCCGGAAGCGGCTCGACTTGAAGTGGTCCGCGACGAGGTTGCGGGCGATGGTGACCAGCCAGGCGCCGAAGTCGCGGCCCTGCCAGGTGAAGGTGCCGATGCGCCGCAGGGCGCGCAGGAACGTCTCACTGGTGAGGTCCTCGGCGGTCGCCTTGCCGCCGACGCGGTAGTAGATGTAGCGGTACACGGTGTCGCTGTACTGGTCGTACAGGCGGCCGAAGGCCTCGGACTCGCCGGCCTGGGCGCGCTCGACGAGGTCCATCATCCGGGCGCTGTCGCTGTCCGCGGCCGGGCGGCGTGCCGTGGCCGCGTTGCCGGCGGAGCGGCCGCGTCTGCCGACCGCGGCGCCGCCGTCGGCCAGTGCGTAGCACGGGCCCGCGGGCGCGACGGTGGCGAAGGCGGGGACGGTGGACGCGGTGGGGACCAGGCCGCGCATGAGTTGTTGGACCGTCGCGACCGTTGCGCGCAGCGTAGCCAGGCCCGAGGCGTCAACCCCGACGTGTGGGTACACGGGACTCCCAGAGGCAGAGCTTCCATCACGTGCAGTGCGGAACCTTTCACCCGTCGTAGCGACGGATGGGCACCGGATTGCGTCCCAGGAGAATAACGCTTCGTGCAGGCACTGCTACACCCAGTTGCTCAAATCATCGATTACGTCGCTTCCGTAACCGTTTGATGCCCTCTCAAGTGTCGTGGAGTGACCGTTTGTTGATCGGGAAAGTGCGAGTTCCTGCGGAGCTGGGGCGTGTTGGGTGCCAGGGCGGTGATGGTCGGGTGTCCGGGGTTGGGGCCGGGCGGGGGTGGGGTGCGCAGCCCGGCGCTACGGGGTGCCGCTGCACCCACCCGTGCCGCCTGGGGGTCCCCCCAGGCCCTTAAGGCACTGGGGGAGGCACGACTGCCCGCAGCTACAGGGCTACGGCACGACTGCCCGCAGCTACGGGGCTACGCGGCTACAGCACTACCGGCGGCGGCGGTGCAGGGCGATTGCCGCCGCCGTGCCGCCCGCCACCGCGCCGACCCCCGCCGCCGCCGGGATGCCGACCTTGGCCGCCTTGCGGCCCGTGCGGTAGTCGCGCAGGCGCCAGTCCTTCTCACGGGCGTGCTTGCGGAGCTTGGAGTCGGGGTTGATCGCGTAGGGGTGACCGACGAGGGAGAGCATCGGGATGTCGTTGTGGGAGTCGCTGTAGGCGGCGCAGCGGGCGAGGTCCAGTCCCTCCGCCGCGGCCAGCGCGCGGACCGCCTCCGCCTTGGCCGGGCCGTGCAGCGGCTCGCCGACCAGCTTGCCCGTGTAGATGCCGTCGACGGACTCGGCGACCGTGCCCAGGGCGCCGGTGAGGCCCAGGCGGCGGGCGATGACCCCGGCGATCTCGACGGGTGCGGCCGTGACCAGCCACACCCGCTGGCCGGCGTCCAGATGGGCCTGGGCCAGCGCCCGGGTGCCCGGCCAGATGCGCTCGGCCATGTACTCGTCGTAGATCTCCTCGCCGATCGACTGGAGCTCGGCGACGCGGTGGCCCTTCACGATCGACAGCGCGGAGTCGCGCGCGTCCTGCATGTGCTCGGGGTCCTCGACCCCGGCCAGCCTGAACCAGGCCTGTTGCCAGGCGAACCTGGCGAGGTCGCGGGTCTCGAAGAACTTCCGCTTGTACAGGCCGCGGCCGAAGTGGAACAGCGCGGCGCCCTGCATCACGGTGTTGTCCAGGTCGAAGAACGCGGCGGCCTGGTCGTCGCCGAGCACCGGGAACTCCGGTTCCTCCTCGGGAACGCCGGAAACACCGGAGACGTCCTGTGAGGACTTGCGCGCTGCCTCAGCCGAGGCCTCGCCTGCCAACACGCTCCGCGCCGTGGCGGAGCGCCTACGGGGAGTGAGCCATCCGAGAGCGGCCATGGCGTGAGCATAGCCAGTTTGTTCGGTGGTTCCGGAGTCCGGAGGTTTGGACGCTGTGAACTCTCCGCGACCGCGCCGTTAAAGAAGCGGGAGAATGGCCGGCATGAGCCCCATCTTCCGCAAGAAGACACCGGCCCCCGAGGACCGGCTCGTCACCCTGATCCGCAAGCCCGGCTGCCATCTGTGTGATGACGCACAACTCGTGGTGGAGAAGGTGTGCGGTGATCTCGGTGTGCCCTGGGAGCAGAAGGACATCACCCAGGACGCGCAACTGCACGACCAGTACTGGGAACAGATTCCGGTCGTACTCGTCGACGGTGAACAGCACACCTTCTGGCGTGTGAACGAAGGGCGGCTCCGCAAGGCACTGACTGCCTAGCCCGATCCGCAAGACACTGACCGGCCAGTCCAAAGTGGCCGGGAAATTCGCTTAGGATCGACCGCGACTTGGGCTGGGGGGCGGGGTTCGTCGAGGAGAGTGTGCGGTTTTGCCCCCATCAGGAGAGGGAGTCCGGTGCCTGTGTGCCGGTTCCGCGCGACTGCGCCGGGGGCGCGTGACCCCGGTCACGTTCGCCGGGCAAATCGGACACCATCTTTGTGCACGCGTTCACAAAGACATAGCCTGCTGTCGACGGGGCGGTCTGGGTACGTGTGACCGCCTACAGCCCCGCTCTACCCGCAGGAGCACCGTGGCAACTGGCCGAACTCACCGACCGGCGACCCGTAGCCGAGGGATTCCCGAGGCCACCGTCGCCAGGCTTCCGCTGTACCTCCGAGCCCTGACGGCACTCTCGGAGCGCTCGGTACCCACGGTCTCCTCCGAGGAGCTGGCCGCGGCGGCGGGGGTCAACTCCGCGAAGCTGCGCAAGGACTTCTCCTACCTGGGTTCCTACGGAACGCGCGGTGTCGGCTACGACGTCGAGTACCTCGTCTACCAGATCTCCCGCGAGCTCGGTCTGACCCAGGACTGGCCGGTCGTGATCGTCGGTATCGGTAACCTCGGTGCGGCCCTCGCCAACTACGGCGGGTTCGCCTCCCGTGGCTTCCGCGTCGCCGCGCTCATCGACGCCGACCCGGCGATGAAGGGCAAGCCCGTCGCCGGCATGCCCGTCCAGCACACCGACGACCTTGAGCGGATCATCAAGGACAACGGCGTGTCGATCGGCGTGATCGCCACCCCGGCCGGTGCCGCCCAGCAGGTCTGCGACCGCCTGGTCGCCGCCGGGGTCACCTCCATCCTGAACTTCGCGCCGACCGTGCTGACCGTCCCGGACGGCGTCGACGTGCGCAAGGTCGACCTCTCCATCGAGCTGCAGATCCTCGCCTTCCACGAGCAGCGCAAGGCCGGCGAGGAGGCCGCCCCCGGCAGCGGGGCGCCGGTCGCCGCAGAGCGCAAGGACTCCAGCGACCAGGGGCCCGACGGGGACGTACCCGCCGTGATGCCGGCATGAGTCTCCTCGTCGTCGGGCTGAGCCACCGCAGTGCCCCGGTCAGCGTCCTGGAGCGGGCCGCGCTGAACGGGGAAGCCCAGAACAAGCTGCTCCACGACACGGTCGCCGCCGAACCGGCCACCGAGGCCGCGGTGCTCGCCACCTGCAACCGCATCGAGCTCTACGCCGACGTGGACAAGTTCCACGCCGGTGTCGCCGAGCTGTCCACGCTGCTCGCCCGGCACAGCGGCGTCGGCCTGGAGGAGCTCACCCCGTACCTCTACGTGCACTACGAGGACCGGGCCGTCCACCACTTCTTCTCGGTGGCCTGCGGACTGGACTCGATGGTCGTCGGCGAGGGCCAGATCCTCGGCCAGATCAAGGACTCCCTGGCCAAGGCGCAGGATCTGCACTCCGCCGGCCGCCTGATGAACGACCTGTTCCAGCAGTCCCTGCGGGTCGGCAAGCGCGCCCACTCGGAGACCGGCATCGACCGCGCCGGGCAGTCCCTGGTCACCTTCGGCCTGGAGCAGCTGGCCGCGGGCACCGATGTGCAGACCTGGGCCAAGGGCAAGAAGGCCCTGGTCATCGGCGCCGGCTCGATGTCCTCGCTGGCCGCCGCGACGCTCGCCCGCGCCGGGGTCGCCGAGGTCGTCGTCGCCAACCGCACCTTCGACCGCGCCGAGCGCCTCGCGCAGATCCTCGCCGAGAGCCCCGACACGGACGTGACGGCCCGCGCGGTACCGATGGACTCGGTGCCGTCCGAGCTGACACGTGCCGACATCGCCGTGTCCTGCACGGGGTCGACGGGCCTGGTGCTGACGGCGGAGGCGGTCGCGGCGGCCGTCGAGGGCCGTACCGGCGAGCCCGTCGGCGGGACCGGTGAGGGCTCTCGTACGGCGGCGAAGACGGACGTACGTACGGACGTACCGACGGACGGACGAAAGGCGCCGCTGCCGCCCACCAGCCTGGGCACCGAGGACGGCTGTCCGCTGGACCTCTCCGCCGTACAGGCCACCGCGGGCTTCTCCGTGCTCGGCGAGGCCGCCGTGGCCGGAATGGCCGCCGCCGAACTGGAGCAGCACGCGGCCTGGGTGGACAACGGAGCCCCGGAAGCCCCCGGCCGCGACCGGCGCACGCCCGCCGCGACGGGTGCCGGAGCGGCGCTCGACCCGGCGGACGAGGCCGAGGCGATCGCCGCCCTGGCCGCCGCCGCGGTGGCCGTCGGCCGCATCCCCGAGCGTCGCAGGCCCGAACCGGTCGCCGAGATCCCGCGCCCGGCGCCCGCGCTCTTCCTCCTCGACCTCGCCATGCCCCGCGACATAGACGCGGCCGTGCACCGGCTGGCCGGGGTGCGGCTGGTGGACATCGAGTCGCTGGCCGAGGCGGCGGCGGACGCGCCGATGGCGGCCGACGTGGACCAGGTCCGGCGTATCGTCTCCGACGAGGTCGCGGCCTTCGGGGCGGCCCAGCGGGCCGCGCACATCACGCCCACCGTGGTCGCCCTGCGCACCATGGCCGCCGACGTCGTCGCGAACGAGATCACCCGGCTCGACGGACGGCTGCCCGACCTGGACGAACGCCAGCGCGGCGAGATCCGGCAGGCCGTGCACCGCGTCGTCGACAAGCTGCTGCACGCGCCGACCGTACGGGTCAAGCAGCTCGCGGCCGAGCCCGGCGGCGCCGGGTACGCGGACGCGCTGCGCACCCTGTTCGACCTCGACCCGGAGACGGTGGCCTCCGTCTCCCGCGCCGAGGACAGCACCGACAAACAGGCCGAGAACCAGGCCGAGAACCGAGGGCCAGCATGAGTACCAAGGCACTGAGGCTGGGGACCAGGCGGAGCAAACTCGCCATGGCCCAGTCGGGGCAGGTGGCGGACGCCGTGAGCCAGGTGACCGGACGGCCCGTCGAGCTCGTCGAGATCACCACCTATGGCGACACCTCCCGTGAGCACCTCGCCCAGATCGGCGGCACGGGTGTGTTCGTCACGGCGCTGCGTGACGCGCTGCTGCGCGGCGAGGTCGACTTCGCGGTTCACTCGCTGAAGGACCTCCCGACCGCGCAGCCCGCGGAACTGGTGCTGGCCGCCATTCCCGAGCGCGAGGACCCGCGTGACGTGATCGTCGCCCGGGACGCACTGAAGTTCACCGACCTCCCGCGGGGTGCCCGCATCGGCACGGGTTCGCCGCGCCGCATGGCGCAGCTGAACGCGTACGCGCGCAGCCACGGGCTGGACATCGAGACGGTCCCGATCCGGGGCAACATCGACACCCGCATCGGTTTCGTGCGGGACGGCGAGCTGGACGCGGTCGTGCTGGCCGCGGCCGGCCTCAACCGCATAGGCCGGATCGACGAGGTGACCGACTTCCTGTCGGTCGACACGGTTCTGCCCGCCCCCGGCCAGGGGGCACTGGCGATCGAATGCAGGGCGGGGAACACCGCCGAAGACACTGCTCTGATCGCCGCGCTCGGCGAGCTCGACGACCCGTTCACGCGGGCCGCCGTGACCGCCGAGCGATCACTGCTCGCCGCCCTGGAGGCCGGCTGCAGCGCCCCCGTGGGCGCGCTGGCCGACTTGTTGGCCGACGGGCAGATTGTCAAAGAAATGCGCCTGCGCGGCGTCGTCGGCACGACCGACGGTTCCCGCACGGTGCAGCTGTCCACCACCGGTCCCGTGCCCGGCACGTACGAGCAGGCAATGGCACTCGGTCGCGAACTCGCCACCGAGATGCTTGCCCAGGGCGCGGCCGGTCTGATGGGGGAGCGAGCACATTGAGCCCCACCACCCTTCCCGCCGGTCCGGAACACGGGCACGTCACCTTCCTCGGTGCCGGACCCGGGGATCCGGGACTGCTGACTCTGCGCGCCGTGGAGGCGCTGGCGAACGCGGACGTCCTGGTCGCCGAGCACGAGGTGCTCGACGTGGTCCGCACGCACGCCAGGCAAGGCGTCGCGGTCGTGCGTACGGACACGGATCCTTCGTCGGACACGCATCCGGGCGCGGGCACGCCGCAACTGACGGTTGTTGACGGTGCGTCAACAACCGCAGCCGGCCCGTCCGTGCGGGATGCGGCTCATCTTGTCATGGAGGCCGCGCGGGGCGGCAGGCGGGTCGTGCGTGCGGTGTCCGGGGACCCCGGGCTCGACGCGTACGCCGCCGAGGAGATGCTGGCGTGCGTCGCCGCCGGGGTGCCCTTCGAGGTGGTTCCCGGTGTCGCGGCCGCGGTCGGTGTACCCGCGTACGCCGGTGTGCCGCTGCGGGACGCGCAGGGCGCGGACGTCCGGTTCGTGGACGCCCGTACGGCGTCGGACCGGTGCTGGACGGAGGTGGGCGCGTCGGACGGCACGGTCGTCGTCTCGACGACGCTGGACTCCGTGGCCGCGGCCGCGGGCGAGCTGGTGGCCGCCGGCCGCAAGCCGGACACTCCGATGACGGTCACCGTCGCCGGTACGACGACCCGGCAGCGCACCTGGACCGCCACCCTCGGCACCATCGCGCAGACCCTGAAGCAGGCGAAGGTCCTGCCGTCCGCGGACGGCGGCCGACCGGTGATAGCCGTGGTCGGTGAGCGTTCCGCCGCCGCCCAGCGCGACCAGTTGTCGTGGTTCGAGTCCAAGCCGCTGTTCGGCTGGAGAGTCCTCGTGCCACGTACGAAGGAGCAGGCGGCGTCGCTCTCCGACCAGCTGCGGTCGTACGGGGCCGTGCCGCACGAGGTGCCGACGATCGCCGTCGAGCCGCCGCGCACGCCCCAGCAGATGGAGCGGGCGGTCAAGGGTCTGGTGACCGGCCGCTACGAGTGGATCGCCTTCACCTCGGTCAACGCCGTCAAGGCGGTCCGGGAGAAGTTCGAGGAGTACGGCCTCGACGCGCGCGCCTTCGCGGGCATCAAGGTCGCGGCGGTGGGTGAGCAGACGGCGAGGGCGCTGGTCGCCTTCGGTGTGAAGCCGGACCTGGTGCCGTCGGGTGAGCAGTCGGCCGCGGGCCTCCTGGAGGACTGGCCGCCGTACGACCCGGTCTTCGACCCGATCGACCGAGTCTTCCTGCCCCGGGCCGACATCGCCACGGAGACGCTCGTCGCCGGCCTCATCGAGCTGGGCTGGGAGGTCGACGACGTCACGGCGTACCGCACCGTGCGGGCCTCGCCGCCGCCGGCCGAGACCCGGGAGGCGATCAAGGGCGGCGGCTTCGACGCGGTCCTGTTCACCTCCTCGTCCACGGTCCGGAACCTGGTGGGCATCGCCGGCAAGCCGCACAACATCACGGTGATCGCGTGCATCGGCCCGGCGACCGCGAAGACGGCCGAGGAGCACGGCCTGCGGGTCGACGTGATGGCGCCGGAGCCGTCGGTGCACAAGCTGGCGGAGGCGCTGGCGGACTTCGGGCTGAAGCGGCGGGCCGCCGCCCTGGAGGCCGGGGATCCGGTCACCCGGCCGAGCGAGCGCAGGCCGGGGGCGCGGAGGCGGCGGTCGACGACCTGATCCCGTGCTGATTGTGCGGGGGTGTTGAGGTCGGGCGGCCGTGAGGCCGTCAGGCCGTGAGGTGTGGGATGGCGGAGCGTGCCCCGGGGGCATGCTCCGCCGTCGTGCGTCGGTGGCCGGGGCGGGTGGCGGCCGCGGTGCGCGGCGGCCGGGCTGCGTGGCGGCCGGGCTGCGTGGTGCAGACCATAAAGATCCATTGCGGTCACAGCTTCTCCACATATCTTTTCGCTATGTCCATGCCAATGGTGGACCGTGCGGTGAGGGGGAGTGCATGCCTGGTCAGGGTCTGCCGTTCGAGGGGGTGGTCGCGGGGCACCGCCGAAGGGCGCGGCTCCTGTGGCGCCTCAGCTCGCGCCAACGTCAGGTCGCCGAACTGGTGGCGGGCGGACTCTCCGATCCGGAGATCGCCCGGATGCTCTCCATCAGTCCGCGTACGGCGCGGGCCCATGTGGCCGACGTCCTGCGGCACCTGGAGGCGACCAGCCGGGTGGAGATCGCCTGCGCCATCGTACTGGCCCAAGTGAGCGGGTTTTTGGGCTGAGTTACTCGTGAGTAACTGGCTGTCCGGCCAATTGTGGCGCTGGGGTGCGAGCGCGTTCACTCTCCCTTGACCTAGATCAACAACTGTTGATCGCAAACCAAGGGGAACCGCACCATGATGTCCGAAGCCCACCAGCGCACCTCGCCTGCGGGCAAGCGCCGCCGCCTTCTCACCATCTCCTGCGCCCTGGCCGCCACCCTGCTGAGCGCCGGCATCGCGACCGGCCCGGCGTTCGCCGCCGACGACTCCGACAGCGCGGACGACACCGACGCGTCGTCCACGGAAATGGCCACCACGAACTCGATCTCCGGCGCACTCCTGGACGACGGCAGTGTGACCGACTCCACCACCCTTCCCGTGGCCAAGGCGATCGCGCTGGTGAGGGAAGAGGCCGAGCTGTCGGACGACGACGGTGACTCCGACGCCGCCGTGGCCGCCTCCACCACCTTCAAGACCCTCAGCATCACCACCCAGATGCAGCAGAAGGCCTACTGGTGCGGCCCCGCCGCCGGACGCGCGACCCTCACGGCATTCGGCGTGACCAAGTCGCAGTCGACGCTGGCCTCCGACATGAAGACCAACAGCAACGGTACGTACGCCAGCAAGATCCCGGCCGTGCTGCGCAACTACGAGAGCCGGAACCCGTACCTGGACACGACGGGCACGAGCAGCGCGAAGAACCTCTTCGCCCGTCTCAAGACCGATGTGAACACCTACAAGGCACCCATGATCCCGCTGGTGGAGGGCTACGCCCTGCCTCTGTGGAAGCGCAACGGCTTCCATGGCATGCACTTCATCACCCTGTACGGGTACGGCAGCGACGGTGTCACGATCAAGTACTTCGACCCGGTCGACGAGAACTCCCTGTACGGCCGTCACACGGTCAACAGGAAGGACGTGTACACCGCCATGAACGCCAGCTACACCGGCGACGGCAAGGCCGACAACGAGCTGGTGTGGTAGTGACCCTGCGCTCGCGGCTGGTGCCGCTGCTGTGCGCAGCGGCGGCACTGCTGTCGTCGGGATGCGACAGCAGCGCGGCGGCGGCCGGAGGCTCGGCCGCGCCCACGGCGTCGCGGGCCTCCCTGCGGCTGAAGGAGGTTTCCCCGCCGCCGCGAGCGCTGGCGAAACTCCAGCCCGACAGAACCCTCGGCATGCCCAGCGGCTGGAACATCGACGGCTACGGCGTGGTCGGCTCCGGGAAGGACCTGGCCTTCATGGCCACGCGTACCGCCAAGGCGTCGTCCGGCGGCGGGGTGACCGAGACCTGGGTCGTGGACTCCGACAGCGGCCGGGTGCGGCGCTTCCCGCAGATCAACTCCCACTGGTCTCCGAGCACCGACGCCCTGGGGGCCGGCTGGCTGCTGCGGGTGGAGAGCCGGCAGCTCGACGGCACGGCCTGCGGCGAGGAGGCATCCGGGACCGCGGACTGCTTCAGCTGGCGGCTGTACGCCCAGTCCCTGTCCTCGTCGAAGCCGCGCCTGCTCGCGCAGTCGGCCCACCCGGGGCACCAGAGCAGGGTTCCCCACCCGCTGGCCGACGGGGGATCCTTCGTGTGGGAACAGGGAACGACCGGCCGAAAGTACGGCGTCTTCCGCTGGGCTCCGGGCGCCGCCAAGGCGGTGCGGCTGCTGACCCGCTCAGCCCTGGGCCAGCTCGACGTGGACGGCGGCACGCTGTACCTCACCGAGGGCAGATCCACGGCCGACGGCGCGGAGAGCATCCGTACCACCTACCGCGTCGGCACCGGGCAGCCGGCGGTCGCCCGGCGGGTGGCCGGGTTCACCGGCAGCGGAAGTTTCGCCATCCACGGCGGGCGCGTCGCGTACTTTCCGCACTCCGACGACAAGAGCGGAAGGATCCGGGTCCTGACGCTGGGCGGCAGGACCGCACCGGTCGACGTGGGCGCCCCGCTGCAGGGCTTCTACACCGTCGACTGGATCAGCGGAAACCGCCTCGTCACCTGGGCCATCAGCGGATACGCCCTGGCCGATCTGCGGCACCCCCGCACGTCCACCGTCTTCGGCCCCGACGCGGTCGGACTGGGAGTGCCGAGGACCTTCGGGAACACGCTGTACCTCGTCTACGACCCCTATCAGTACGCGCAGTCCAGGGGAACGAAGCCGACGGTCCTCGCCTGGCGGCACTTCTCGTCCTGAGGCGTCGTGCGCCCGCCGGACCCGGCCCGACTGCGCGTCGGCAAAGGCACGGGTCCGGCGGGCGTAGCGTAGAGCGCATGACGAAGTACGGATCCTTCCCCGGTACGCGTCCCCGGCGGCTGCGTACCACTCCCGTGATGCGCCGCATGGTCGCCGAGACCCGGCTCCACCCGGCCGACTTCATCCTCCCCGCGTTCGTCCGCGAGGGCGTGAGCGAGCCCGTGCCGATCGCCGCCATGCCCGGAGTCGTGCAGCACACGCGGGACAGCCTGAAGAAGGCGGCCGCGGAGGCGGTCGAGGCGGGGATCTCCGGGATCATGCTCTTCGGCGTGCCCGAGGAGTCGAAGAAGGACGCCCTCGGGACTCCGGGGACCGATCCGGACGGGATCCTCCAGGTTGCGATCCGTGACGTGCGGGCCGAGGTCGGGGACGAGCTGCTGGTCATGTCCGACCTGTGCCTCGACGAGACGACCGATCACGGGCACTGCGGTGTGCTCGACGAGCACGGCCGCGTCGACAACGACGCCACCCTCGAGCGCTACGCCGAGATGGCCCAGGTGCAGGCCGACGCGGGCGCCCATGTCGTCGGGCCCAGCGGGATGATGGACGGCCAGATCGGGGTCGTCCGGGACGCCCTCGACCAGATCGGCCGCGAGGACGTCGCGATCCTCGCCTACACCGCCAAGTACTCCTCCGCCTTCTACGGCCCCTTCCGGGAGGCCGTCGCCTCCTCGCTCAAGGGCGACCGCAAGACGTACCAGCAGGACCCCGCCAACTGGCGCGAGTCGATGCGGGAGCTGGCCCTCGACCTGGAGGAGGGGGCCGACATGGTGATGGTGAAGCCCGCCGGGCCCTACCTCGACATCCTGGCCCGCGTCGCCGACGCCGTGGACGTGCCGGTCGCCGCCTACCAGATCTCCGGCGAGTACTCGATGGTCGAGGCCGCCGCCGAGAAGGGCTGGGTCGACCGCGACCGGGCCATCTTCGAGACGCTGACCGGCATCAAGCGGGCCGGCGCGCGGAACATCCTCACCTACTGGGCCACCGAAGTGGCCCAGAAGCTGGCGTAGTTCACCAGGAGGCTCGTGAGCCGGCTCGCCGGTCGGTTCACCAGCCGGCGATGTCGTCCTGGCTCTGCTGCCAGTACGTCACCTTCAGCGAGCTGTCGTAGTACACGCCCTTCGTGGGCAGCGACGGTATGGCGGACGCGCCGCCGCTGCTGTTGGGCGTCTTGCCCTGGAAGGCGACGGTCAGCTTGTGGCCCGTCGTGCCGCCGTCGCCGCTTCCGTCGGCGGACGAGAGCAGGACGGCCGCGTAGCCGGACTCCCCGGGCGCGAGGGTCGTCACGGCCTGCGGGTGGGTCGCCTCGTCGGCCTGCGGCGCCCACTGCATCTCGTCGAAGCGCAGGATCGGGTAGTACGTCAGGTCGCAGTACTTCGAACCGGTGTTCTTGACCGTGATCAGCATGTGGTTGAGCGGCCGGGACACCAGCTGCGCGGTGACCCGGGTGTTGGAGCCGTTGCACAGGACGCGGTTCTTCGGGGCCGACGCGTCCGAGGCACCGCCCGACGACGAGGAGCCCGAGCCGCCGGAGCCGGATCCCTTCGAGCCCGAGCCCGAGCCCGAGCCCGAGCCCGAGGACGACGAGGAGCCCTTGGCGGATCCGGAAGAACCCGAAGAGGAGCCCGAACCCGTCGTGCCGTCGGCGGGCGTCGCCGTGCCCTTGTCGTCAGTGGTGGTGGCCGCCGTGGAGGAGGACCGCGCCGCGCCCTCGTCCTTGGTCCCGGTCCCGTCCTGGCCGTTGCACGCCGTGAGCGCGAGGGCGGCGAGGGCGACTCCGGTGACGGCGAGCAGCGGGGTACGGCGGGTACGCATGGCATGTCCTCTTTCGAGTGGTGGGTGGTGTCGTGCTTGGATGACCGCAGCCTGCGGGGCGATCCGTCCCGCCTGCCACACCCGGCGGGCATTCGGGGACGCTGGAATGCTCACAGCGGCTTTGACCTGGGGAAACAGACCCTCCCTGGAACGCGGGGATGGGACACGGGGGAGGGAAGAAGAATGCCGGAGGGCACTGCGGGAGCCTCCGCGGCGGCCGGTTTCGCCGAGCTGCTGCGGGAGTTGAAGGACCGCTCGGGGCTCAGCTACGGCGTGCTCGCCAAACGGCTCCACATGAGTACGTCGACGCTGCACCGCTACTGCAACGGGGATGCCGTACCGACGGACTACGCACCCGTGGAACGCCTGGCCCGCCTCTGCAAGGCCGCGCCGGAGGAACTGGTCGAACTGCACCGGCGGTGGGTGCTGGCGGACGCGATGCGGGGGCGGAAGGCAGACGTTCCCTCGGCCGAGCCCGTACCAGGGGAGTCGGCGGGGCCGGGGGAGCCGGCGGGGCCGGAGGAACCCCCGGAGCCGGAGGAGCACCAAGAGCCGGAGGAGCCCCAGGACCAGGCGACCCCGGTCCCGACGGACACGCGTCGTCGCACCCGCACCGCCCTCGTCGCCGCTGTCGCCGTCGCCGCCGTCCTCGGTGCCGTCACGCTGGCGGTGAACCTCCGGTCGGACGGTTCGGACGACACGCACGGCGGTCCCGTCGCGGCGGCTGCCTCGGAGCAGGGCCGGAACACGGGCGGCACGCACTCCGCGACGGCACCGGACGACAGCGCCTCGCCGTCCACGTCGGCCTCCGCCTCCGCCTCCGCCTCATCCTCGCCTTCGTCCTCCGGCTCCGCCTCCCCGGCGGACGAGCGGGACGAGCCGGGGACCCGAGGCAAGGCCCAGGCCGGTGAGAGCACCACCGCACCGCCCCTGACCGTCGCCACCCAGCCGTACACCTGGGACAGCCCCTGCACCGCGCGCTATCTGATCGACCGTCCCCCGACGAAGGTGGCCCCGCCGCCGACCGAGAACGACGCGACGGCCTGGGTGGCAGCGCACGGCGCCGTCTCCTCGGGGGAGCAGTACGTCACGCTCACTGTGCAGGGCACCGGCAAGGAGACCGTGGTCGTCGAGAGTCTGACCGTCCGCAGCGACAAGCGCTCGCCCCTCGCCTGGAACGACTACGCCATGGCCTATCCGGGCGTCGGCTGCGGCGGTGGCGTCCCGACCCGCTCCTTCACCGTCGCCCTCGACGCGGCTCGCCCCGCCGTCGTGCCGGAGGCCGGGCACCGGAACTTCCCGTTCAAGGTGAGCGAGTCCGACCCGGAGGTCTACTACATCCGAGCCGACGCCTCAGCGTACGACGTGAGTTGGTACCTGGAGCTGACCTGGTCCAGCGGCTCCCGCCACGGCACGCTCCGGATCGACGACCACGGCCGGCCGTTCCGCACGAGCGGCAACAACGGGCGGCCCGCCTACGAGTTCCCGCTGGGCGGCTCGGGCTGGGTCAAGGAGGGCACCACCAAGTTCTGAGCGCCCTGGGAGCCTTGGGAGTTCTGGGAGTTCTGGGAGTTCTGGGAGCTCTGGGAGTTCGTGCGGTCGTGCCGGGAGACCGAGGACGGTCCCTCGTCGCGTACGCCCTGTCCGTCCCTGCACGCCGTGAGGGTGAACGCCGCGACCAGCGCGAGCGCGACGGCGGCGAGCGGGCGGGCCGGTGCGGGGCGTGCGGGCATGGGGGGTCTCCTGGTCGGGAGTGGTCGGTGCGGCTTCAAGCCTGTCCGGCGGCTCCCGTCCGCTGCCACCTCTGGCGGGCGATTCGGGACGCCCGGACCGGGACCAGGCCTCTGAACTGCGAAAACGACATCCTCCGGGACGGCGTTCCGGGACGCCGACGCCCCAACCGGGCGTCCGGATCGCGGAATTACCAGTGTAGACGGCACCCATTTTCCTAGGCTGCGGGCAGGACACCACCTGGTACCCGCGGCCGAAGGAGCCATTGTCATGACCCTCGCTGAGCCCGCTCCACTCACCACCCCGCACGCCCCCGTCCCGTCCCTCGCCACGCGAGCGAGTACGGTCGGCGGCTCCCCCGTGCGCGACATCCTCGCGGTCACCGCACGCCCCGAAGTGATCAACTTCGCGGGCGGCCTGCCGGCACCGGAACTGTTCGACCGCGAGGGCATCGCGGCCGCGTTCCGCGAGGTGCTGGAGCAGACGCCGGAACGGGCTCTCCAGTACTCCACGACCGAGGGCGAGCCCGCGCTGCGGGCCGGGTTGGCGGCGCGCATCACGGCACGGGGTCTGCCCACGGCCGCCGACGACCTGCTGATCACGACCGGCTCGCAGCAGGCGCTGTCCCTCCTGGCCACGGCACTGATCGACCCCGGGGACACCGTCCTCGTCGAAGACCCCTGCTATCTGGCGGCACTTCAGGTCTTCGGGCTCGCGGGCGCACGCGTCCTGCCCGTGCCGACCGACCACCGGGACGGAGTGGACCCGGAGGCCCTGGAGGAACTGGTGGCGCGTGAACGCCCCAAGCTGCTCTACCTGGTGCCCACCTTCCAGAACCCCACCGGCCGCACCATGCCCACCGTCCGCCGTGCCGCCGTGGCCTCGGTCGCCGCCCGGCACGGCCTCTGGATCGTCGAGGACGACCCGTACGGCGAGCTGCGCTACGAGGGCGACCGGGTGCCGTGGATCGCCACCCACCCCGGCGCCGAGGACCGGGTCGTGCTCCTCGGCTCCTTCTCCAAGGTCATGGCTCCCGGCATACGCCTCGGCTGGCTACGGGCGCCCGAACACCTGCGGCGCGCCTGCACGGTGGCCAAGCAGGCGGCCGACCTGCACACGCCGACCGTCAACCAGCTGGCGGCGGCACGGTACCTGGACGTGCTGGACGGCCATGTGGCGAAGGTGCGGGCCGTGTACGGCGAGCGGCGCGACGCGATGCTCGCCGGGCTGGCCGACGCCCTGCCGGAGGGCTCGGTCTGGAACCGCCCCGAGGGCGGCATGTTCCTGTGGGCCCGGCTGCCGGACTCGTACGACACCACGGCCCTGCTCCCCGAGGTGGTGAAGCAGGACGTGGCGTACGTCCCGGGCGCGCCCTTCTACGCAGGCGCCCCCGACCGCTCGACCCTCCGCCTGTGCTTCGTGACCCAGACACCGGAGGAGATCGGTGAGGGGCTGCGGAGGCTGCGGAGGGGCATCGGCTAGCGGGAGGCGGGAGTCAGTCCCACCAGAAGGACCAGGTGGGCGCGCCGACCAGACGCTTGGCGTACTCCTGGAGGTCGTCTCCGGTCTCGTCCGGGCAGAACGCGAAGTGCTCGACGGCGACGGCCTCCGCCTCGGCCGGCGTGGCGGGCGGCGCGGCGACCGAGACGACCAGTCCGGCATAGGAGAGCGCGACGACACGTATGCCGAAGCGGTCCTCCCAGGAGCGGAGTACGGCACAGAGCCGGGCCACGTCGTTCTCGTAGTTGAGGGGACCGGACCAGCCGAAGGCCGCGGGGATGTCGGCGGAACGGCGGGCCGGTACGAGGGCCAGCCGGTAGTCGGTGATCCTGGGGGCCTTGTCGAGCAAGGAGGCGACGGCCTCGGCGGCCCGCTTCTCGGGGTCCGCATCGGGCGTCCCGGCGGGTGCGAGTCCGGGCCACTCGTCCCAGGCCTCGGCCAGCACCTCCTCCGGGTCGTGGTCCCCGGGGTACGACGTCTCCTCGGGGAGCAGCTCCCAGTTCTCCGGGCCACCCAGGTCACCGCCGGCATCCATGAGCAGCGGGAGGAGCCCGGCCGCACGTGGGGTGTGCTGGAGCGCGGTCCAGCCGCTGGGCGACGCGGGGCCGTCCGCGCACCACAGCAGCTCGTCGATCACACGCCCGGGAGGAAGCCGAAGCCCCAGCGAGCGGCCGCTCGGGTCGGTCGCCAAGGTGGGCAGCGGGTTGGGAAGAGTCGCCATGCCTGTGACTGTAGGCGCAGGCACTGACAGTGGTTACTTGAGGGACGTGGTGAAGGCGGTCCAACTGGGCGATGGCGTCCCGCTCGTGCTGGACGTAAAGCTCCGCCCACATGGGGAACTGGTCGATCTCCGGCGGGTTCTCCACGCCGGCTCTCAACAGGCCTCTCGTCTCCAGCAGTTCGTCGAGCAGCTCGGCGAGATCCGGCTTTAAGGGCCGCCGCCCCTGCTCGATCGAAGCGATCGTCTCCTCGTCCACCATGCGCCGTTCGCCCAGGGACCGTTGGGTGAAACCCGCCGCGCGGCGAGCCGTCCCGACCTGGACGCCCAGCATCTTCATGGCCGAGAGGTTCCTCTTTCGCGGAAGCTTCTTGGAGTTCATGCTGATCCAACTCCCCGCGCCCGTAGGTACGTGACCCCGTACGAAGCCGTACAAATAATCTGTACGGACTCACTCAGTGATCCACGGTAGTCACTCTGCGCGACATTCGTCCTGTGAATCTCGAAACCGAAATCCCCCACCAGCACGCCCAGTTCTACCGCCGCGACCGCCGATCCGTGCCCGCTGCCAGGCGGTTCGCGTGGTGGTCCTTGAAGTATTGGGGGCTCGACGAATGGGAGCGCGCCGACGACGTGTCGCTGTGCGTGAGCGAGCTGGCGACCAACGCGCTCGTGCACGGGGCGCCGCCGGGGCGCGGCTTCCTGCTGCGGCTCCGGTACGACGGCGAGGTCCTCCGGGTCGAGGTGCACGACAGCGGGACCGGCACCCCGAGGCTCGCGGACGACGCGGACGAGGGCGGGCGCGGGCTGCTGCTCGTGGCGGCGCTCGCCGACAAGTGGGGGTGGGGGAGCGGGAGCCCGGCAAGGCGGTGTGGTGTGAATTCGTGCGCTTCGCCTAATTCACCCGGCCCTCGAAGCACTCCCTCCTGCCGCCCGCCGCGGGCCGGAAGCAGGCCCGGACGACCGTTCCGGGCCGGGTCGCGGTCATGAGGGTGTGGACGTAGGCGTCCTCGTCGACGTGGTCCTTGACCTCGGCTCCGCGGGTACGACCCTTGCGCGGGCCGTCCGCGGTCACCTCGATCCGGTCGCCGACCCGCGTACCCCACATCCGTGCCCAAGTGGTCCCGCACGCCCTGCTGTACCGCAGTTCCATCCAGGCCCCGGTGGCGGTGCGGTGCGAGGCGAAGGTGTCCGGCGCGGCGGCGCAGGTCATGCGCGCCGGGTCCTTGCCCTCGCAGGCGGTTCCCCGGCAGTGCGGACCGGCGGCGGACGGGGGCATGGACGGGCGTGGTTCGCCGTTTCGTTCCGGGAGGAGGAACAGAGTGGTCGTGACGGCCCCGACCAGCACGGCACACAACGACGCCAGGACCGCCACGACCGCCGCTCCCCGGTGGCCGACAGGCGTGACCTCCTCGGGAGCGGGCGCGGAGGGAGCCGGGGGCGGTGTCGGCGGCGGCGGCGGGGCCGCTTCCTTCGCGCGCCCGCCCCACTCCGACTCCGCGATCTCCCACAGCGCCACGCACCGTCCGTCCGGCTCGCCCGCGAGACGGCACAGCTCCTGCACCGCCACACGCGGCGGCAGGGTCTTGCCGTTGAGATAGCGCTCCCAGGACGACTTGCTGAACGTGGTCTTCGCCGCGAGGCTCGCCAGGCTCAGGCCCGTACGTGTCCTCAACTCCCGGAGTGCGGAGGCCAGCCGGGCGCGCTCCGGTGAGGGTGCCGGCGGCGTCATCCACGCAGGGCTTTCCAGGTGTGCGGCCCGATGACGCCGTCCACGACCAGGCCGTGCCGCTTCTGTATGTCCTTGACCGCGCGCTGCGTCATCGGACCGAAGAGCCCGTCGACGCCTCCCGGCGAGATGCCCGTCCTGCGCAGCAGGCACTGTGCCTCGGCCACCTCCGGCCCGGCGTTGCCGTTCGCGAGCGTGGCGCTCTGGGTGCGGCTGTTGCCCGCGTACCAGCGCCCGTCGACGCGCTCGTACCGGCAGTCGTACGTGGGAGGCGGCGGCTCTGCCGACGCGGTGGCGGACGGGTGGCGGGGTCCCGCCGGGGCTTCACCGTGCCCACTGCCGAGCCGTACGAGCAGGAGGAGTGCCGAGGAGACGGCCAGCACCAACGCCACCGTCCCCGCCACGAGCGCGACGCGCAGCGAACGCCCGGACAGCCGTGTCTCCCCGGCTTCCGCCGCCAGGATCTCCGGCTCGGCAGCGGCAGGCTCCTGCGGCTCCTGCGGTGCGGATGCCTCCGACCGTCTGTTTCCCCATGCGTCCGCGGCCACTTCGTGCAACGCGAGCAGCCGGACCGGATCATCACCGCCGATCCGGGCCAGCGCCTCCACGGCCTCCCGGGGCGGCAGTGATCCGCCGCCCAGATACCGTTCCCACGACTTCGGGCTGTACCCCGTCCTCGCCGCCAGCTGCCGCATGCTCAGACCGCTGTGGTCCTTCAGCCGGCGCAAGCGCACCACCAACTGCCGCACGCGCGGATCCAGCTCCGCGGGCAGCGCTTTCCAACGCGACATGTCCCCCCACTCGCGTTCATGGACCGTGGTCAGCGGTCCGATGCCCCGTCACATTCTGCAACAGCGGTCCGCGTATGCCACACCCGTCCCGTCCCGGCCGTCCCGCCGTACCGTCCCGACGGGTGATGTCCCCGCAGTTCAGAAGGGGTGTCGTCTCACGTTGCCGTCACTTGCGCGGCAACCGTGGCGGCGCCCGGCGGCCACCCCGCAATCTCGATGTCGCCACCTGATCGCCGACCGCGTCAGGTGCCGATCCACGAACCGAAAGAGGAACACATGCGTCCGAACGTCATGGCCAGGACCCTCGTCAGCCTCACCGCCGTCGCCGGCATCGCCGCCGGGACCGTGGCTGCCGCGGGCACCAGCTTTGCGGCGTCCGCACCGGCCTCGAAGGCGGCGGTGAGCTCCCAGGCCGTCGCCCCGCGCGCCGTGAACAACCTCGGTCTGTCCACCGAGGAAGCCAAGAAGGTCCAGATCTGGCTCCAGTACTGGGGCTACAACGACTCGGTCGACGGCCAGCTCGGCACCAACAGCTGGAAGGCGTTCCAGCACTGCCTCCGGGACGCCTGGGGCTACACCGGCGACATCGACGGGATCGTCGGACCCAACACGATCAAGGCGCTCCAGCGTCTCCTGCAGAAGAGCTGGGGCTACACCGGCGACATCGACGGCATCGCCGGATCGGGGACCCGGGCCGCGTTCGAACGATTCGCCAACGGCATTCTTCTGTGAGCGCCTGAAACGACCGCGGCCCGTCCTCCCTCCAGGGGAGAACGGGCCGCGGCCTGTCGTCTCAGAGCCGCTCGGGCGTTCGGATGCCCAGCAGTGCCATGCCCTGGTGGAGCGTGCGTGCGGTGAGGTCCACCAGGAAGAGCCGGTTCTCGACGACCTCCGGGGCGTTCTCGTCGCTCAGCACCTGGCACTGGTCGTAGAACTTCGTCAGGTGCGTCGCCAGCTCGTACAGGTACGCCGCCAGCTTGTGCGGCTCGTGCGCCGAGGCCACCTCCAGGACCGTCTCGGCGAACTGGTCCAGGTGCAGGCCCAGCGCGCGCTCCGCCGGGGCCAGCTCCAGCTCCGGGTGGGCGGCGAGGCGGGCCTCGCCGGCCTTGCGGAGGATCGACTGGATACGGGCGTACGCGTACTGGAGGTAGACGGCCGTGTCGCCGTTCAGCGACACCATCTGGTCCAGGTCGAACTTGTAGTCCCGCACGGCGGAGGTCGACAGGTCGGCGTACTTCACCGCGCCGATGCCGACGTACCGGCCGTTCTCGACGATCTCCTGCTCGGACAGGCCCACCTTCTCGGCCTTCTCCCGCACCACGGCCGTCGCCCGGTCGACCGCCTCGTCGAGGAGGTCCTGCAGCTTGACCGTCTCGCCCTCACGCGTCTTGAACGGCTTGCCGTCCTTGCCGAGCACCGTGCCGAAGGCGAGCTGCTGCGCCGTCACGTCCTCGTTCAGCCAGCCCGCCCGGCGGGCCGTCTCGAAGACCATCCGGAAGTGCAGGGCCTGACGGGCGTCGACGACGTAAAGGAGCGTGTTCGCCTTCAGGTTGAAGACGCGGTCGCGGATCGCCGAGAGGTCGGTCGCCGCGTAGCCGTAGCCGCCGTCCGACTTCTGCACGATCAGCGGGACCGGGTTGCCGTCCGGGCCCTTGATGTCCTCGAAGAAGACGCACAGGGCGCCCTCGGAGCGGACCGCGACACCGGACTCCTCCAGGAGGCGGCAGGTCTCGGCCAGCATGTCGTTGTAGCCGGACTCGCCGACGATGTCGGGGTCGCGGACCTCCATGTCCAGCTTCTCGAAGACGGAGAAGAAGTAGATCTTCGACTCGTCCACGAACTTCTGCCACATGGCGAGGGTCTTCGGCTCGCCGGCCTGGAGGTCGACCACCCGGCGGCGGGCCCGCGTCTTGAACTCCTCGTCGGAGTCGAAGAGCTTCCGCGCGGCCTTGTAGAGGCGGTCGAGGTTCGACATCGCCTCCTCACCGGTCACCTGGGCGGCCTTGTGGTCCAGCTCGTGCGGGTGCTCGTCCAGGTACTGGATGAGCATGCCGAACTGGGTGCCCCAGTCGCCGATGTGGTGCCGGCGGACGACGTTCTCCCCGGTGAACTCCAGGAGGTGGACCACCGCGTCGCCGATCACGGCGGAGCGCAGGTGGCCGACGTGCATCTCCTTCGCCACGTTCGGCTGGGCGTAGTCGATCACCGTCGTGCCCGGGTGCGCGGCGTACGGCACGCCGAGGCGGCCCGTGTCGTCCGCGTACCGCGCGGACAGGTTCTCGGTGATCGCCTTGTCCGCGATCGTGATGTTCAGGAAGCCGGGGCCGGAGACCTCGATCTCCTTGATCACATCACCCGCGACGACCTGGGAGACGACCTGCGTGGCCAGCTCCCTCGGGTTCGCCTTCGCCTTCTTGGCCAGGGCCAGGATCCCGTTGGCCTGGAAATCGGCCCGGTCGCTTCGTCGCAGCAGCGGGTCCGCGGAGCCTGCGTCCGGCAGGGCTGCCGAGAGTGCGGTCGCGAGGTGCTGCTGGACGGAGTCGCTGAGGGACGTGACCGAGGCCATAGGAATGGGTGCCGTTCTCCTCGTGGGGATGGATATACCCAGCCAGTATCCCATGGGAGGTAAAGCGGTTTTCCCGGTCGAGGGTCGGTCTGGGAGTATGGAAAGGACCATCAAGAGCTCCTGGATCAAGAGGACGTGCCGAACGTGGCTCAGAGCACCGAGACCACCGACTGGGTCTCCCGTTTCGCGGATGAGGTCATCGAGGAGTCGGAGCGTCGGGCCCCGGGCAAACCGGTCGTCGTCGCTTCGGGTCTGTCGCCCTCGGGTCCCATCCACCTGGGGAACCTGCGCGAGGTCATGACCCCGCACCTCGTCGCCGACGAGGTCCGGCGGCGCGGTCACCAGGTGCGGCACCTCATCTCCTGGGACGACTACGACCGCTACCGCAAGGTGCCCGCGGGCATCGCCGGTGTCGACGAGTCCTGGGCCGAGCACATCGGCAAGCCGCTGACCTCGGTGCCCGCTCCGGAGGGGTCCTCGTACCCGAACTGGGCCGAGCACTTCAAGGCGGCCATGGTCGAGTCCCTCGCCGAGCTGGGAGTGGAGTTCGACGGGATCAGCCAGACCGCCCAGTACACCTCGGGTGTCTACCGCGAGCAGATCCTGCACGCGATGAAGCACCGGGGTGACATCGACGCGATCCTCGACCAGTACCGGACCAAGCCGAAGGCCAAGAAGCAGGGGCAGAAGCCCGTCGACGAGGCCGAGCTGGAGGCCGAGGAGGGCTCCGGCGCGGCGAACGAGGACGACGGCAGCTCCGGCTCCGCCGGGTACTTCCCGTACAAGCCCTACTGCGGCAACTGCGGCAAGGACCTGACCACGGTCACCTCGTACGACGACGAGACCACCGAGCTCGCCTACACCTGCAACGAGTGCGGCTTCGCGGAGACCGTCCGGCTCAGCGAGTTCAACCGCGGCAAGCTGGTCTGGAAGGTCGACTGGCCGATGCGGTGGGCGTACGAGGGCGTCGTGTTCGAGCCCTCCGGCGTCGACCACTCCTCTCCCGGCTCCAGCTTCCAGGTCGGCGGCCAGATCGTCGGGATCTTCGACGGCAAGCAGCCGATCGGTCCGATGTACGCGTTCGTCGGCATCTCCGGCATGGCGAAGATGTCGTCCTCCCGCGGCGGGGTCCCGACCCCGGGCGACGCGCTGAAGATCATGGAGCCGCAGATCCTGCGCTGGCTCTACGCCCGCCGCCGGCCCAACCAGTCCTTCAAGATCGCCTTCGACCAGGAGATCCAGCGGCTGTACGACGAGTGGGACAAGCTGGACGCCAAGGTCGCCGACGGCTCCGCCCTCCCGGCCGACATCGCCGCGCACTCGCGCGCGGTGCGGACGGCGGGCGGCGAGCTGCCGAAGACCACGCGGCCGATGCCGTACCGGACGCTGGCCTCCGTCGCCGACATCACCGCCGGCCACCAGGACCAGGCTCTGCGCATCCTGTCCGAACTGGACCCGGCCAACCCGCTCGGCTCCCTGGACGAGGCCCGGCCCCGGTACGACAAGGCCGAGGCCTGGATCAACACGCACGTGCCCGCCGACCAGCGGACCATCGTGCGCGAGGAGCCGGACGTCGAGCTGCTGAAGTCCCTCGACGAGGCCTCCCAGCAGTCGGTACGGCTGCTGCTCGACGGGCTCGCGGAGAACTGGTCCCTGGACGGGCTGACCCACCTCGTCTACGGCGTGCCCAAGGTCCAGGCCGGGTTCTCCGCCGACGCCACGCCCAAGGAGCTGCCGCCGGAGATCAAGACCGCCCAGCGGACGTTCTTCGCACTGCTGTACCACCTGCTCGTCGGCCGTGACACCGGGCCGCGTCTGCCCACGCTGTTGCTGGCGGTCGGGCAGGAGCGGGTCCGGACGCTGCTCGCGGAGTAGCCAGTAGTACGACGGCATGACGAAGGGGCCCTCCCACGAGGGCCCCTTCGTCATGCCGTCCGCTACGGATGTGATCCGCTATGCGATGTGGTCCGCTTCCAGTTCCGCGTTGAAGCGGTTCGTGAAGCGGTTGACCATGCGCTCGGCCTCACGCGCGGGAAGCGCGCTGCCGTACGTCGCCTCTACGTCCTCGCGGAACTGGCCGGGCGTGGGGAAGCTGCCGTCTATCGACTGACGGAAGACCTGGTAGTAGGCCTCCTCGTCGGGCTCCGGGGTGCCGCCGCCCTCACCGAGTTCGCGGGTGCGGTTCGGGCCCACCGGGATGGGGAAGCTGCCGGTCTCCTCCGGAGAGGGTTCCTCGTACTGCTCCGGCTCCTGCTCCTGGTAGTACTGCTCGGCCTGCTGCTGCTCCGCGTACCACTGGGCGTACTGGTCCGGGTCGTAGGCGGGGTCGTAGCCGCCCTGGTACTGGATCTGCTGGGGGTCCATCGCCTGGAACCACGGGCTCTGGTCGTCCGGGACCGGGGGGTCCCCCGGACGACCGCCGTTCTGGCTGACGAACTCGGGGCGCTGCTCGCCGTAAGGTGCCGCCTTCTGTGGGACGGGCGCTGCCCCGGCGGCGCGACTGCCCGCGGCCGCGGCGGCCGTGAGCTCGGGCTGTGCCGGTGCCGGAGGCAGCACCGGCGGTTCTATGCCGGCCGCCGCCAGGCCCGCAGGGGCCGTCTCCGCGAGCGGGACGCCGTACCTCGCCAGCCTCAGGGGCATCAGGGACTCCACCGGAGCCTTCCTGCGCCAGGCGCGGCCGAAGCGGGCCTGGAGCCGGGCCTGGTAGACGAGACGTTCCTGCTCCAGCTTGATGACCTGCTCGTAGGAGCGGAGCTCCCACAGCTTCATACGGCGCCACAGGAGGAAGGTGGGGACCGGGGAGAGCAGCCAGCGGGTGAGGCGGACACCCTCCATGTGCTTGTCGGCGGTGATGTCGGCGATGCGGCCGATCGCGTGCCGGGCCGCCTCGACGGCGACCACGAACAGGATCGGGATCACCGCGTGCATGCCCACACCCAGCGGGTCCGGCCAGGCGGCGGCGCCGTTGAAGGCGATCGTGGCCGCCGTCAGGAGCCAGGCCGTCTGGCGCAGGAGCGGGAAGGGGATGCGGATCCAGGTCAGCAGCAGGTCCAGGGCGAGCAGGACGCAGATGCCCGCGTCGATGCCGATCGGGAAGACATAGGAGAAGTTCCCGAAGCCCTTCTTGATCGCCAGCTCGCGGACCGCGGCGTAGGAACCGGAGAAGCCGATACCGGCGATGATCAAAGCGCCGGACACGACCACGCCGATGAGAATTCGGTGCATCCGAGTCAGCTGCAGTGGCGCGGCCACCCGTTACTCCCCTCCCCTTGCGTGTTGTTGCGCGCAACAGGGTGGCACATCAGTGCGGAGAACGTGGTGCCGGTAGGCCGGGAGCCCGGCCCCCAGGAGGGCCGGGCTCCGCTAAATGACTTGGCTGAGCTGCGAGTTGTCCGCCAGGTGTGACAGTCAGCTCTTCTTGGACGCTGACTTCGACGGGGAGGCGGACGACGAGGGGCTCGCCGACTTCGACGCCGACTTGGACGGCGAGGGCTTCGCCGTGCCCGAATCCTTGCCCGACCCCGTGCCGGAGCCGGATCCCGAGCCGGTCGACCCCGTGCCGCCCTGGCTGTTCGCCGACGTCACGGCGGCCGCGACCTCCTTGGCCGCCTTCTCCGCGGCCTTCGTCAGGTCGGCGGCGTCCGGGGTCTTCTCGCCGGCCAGGCCCGCGCCGTTGTAGTCGAGGGTGATGACGACGTTCTCGACGCGCGCCACGACCGTCTGCTGCTTGAAGCTGCCTTCCTTCTTCTTCAGGTCGTAACGCACCGCGGTCGCCTCGTTGCCCGTTCCGGCGACCGGCTCCGACTTGGTGTTCTTGGCGCCGGACACGGCCAGGGCGCCCTGCACCTGCTTGCTGTAGTAGGCCTTCGCCTGCTCCTCGCCCGTGCCACGGTTGACGTCGGAGTCGAAGCGGAGGAGGGAGACGTTGAGCCAGCGGAACTGGGAGCCCTTCACGCCGTTGCTGTCCAGGCTGCTCCAGGAGCAGCTGGCCCGGGTCGCGACGTCGTCCGAAGAGCCCTCCTTGCCGGATTTGGCACCCTTGGGTACCAGTTCGCCGAGAGTCTTCTTCGACAGCACCGCGCACGACTCCGGCAGTTTGCGGTACGCGGCCGCCTGCACGGTCGGCGAGGGGTTCACGGAGGTGTCGCCGGAGCTGCTGCTCGTCGCCTGGCCGGCACTGCCGGCGTCCTTGCTGTCGGAGCCGGAGTCCGAGGAGCAGCCGGCGGCGACGAACACCATGGGGACGGCGGCCGCGCAGACAAGGGCCCGGCGGAGGCGCCCCGCTCGCCGGTCACGCTGGTCGCGCTGGTCGTCTCGGTCGTCTCGCTGGGCTACTCGCTGCATGGTTCCTTCACTCAGACGCTCGGGGTTCCTGCGGTCGGATCGGGTCCGAGGGGCCACGGTACGCGGTGAGTGAGCTGTGCGGTTCCGGTTCACGGGCTTTGCCCGCGGCCCGTGCAGGGGCTGCGGGGACCGCTAACCGTTGAGCGAGTCGGCCAGTTGTGCGGCCAGTTTCCGGGCCCTGTCCTGCATTTCCTTGCTGTCCGGCACCGTGCCGATGGCCGTCGGCTGCTCGTCGTACTCGATGGTCACGATGACGTTGGACGTGCGGAACACCACAGTCACCGTTCGCTGTTCGGCCGTCGAACCGGAGTTGCTCAGCTGGTCGTCGAGGTATGCCTCGTCGCCGAGATCGTCGAGGGTGCGGGGCTGGAGGTCGGCTGGGGCGGAGGCGGAGGCGGAGGCGGACGAGGACGGGGACGCGGACGAGGTCGGCTCGCTCGCGCCCGAGGTCGTCGCCTTGGCCGCCGCGGACGCCGAGGCAGTCGTCGAGGACGTCGCCGTCGCCGTGGGTGAGGACGTGCTCGGCTCGGGGAGGTCGGCCGCTGTCTGCCTGTCGGCGAAGAGCTGCTCGGCCTCGGTGTCGTCGCTGACCGCGTTGTCGTACGACACGACCCGCTCGAAGTCGATGAGCAGATGGTCGGTCGCGTCGGCGGCCTCCACCTTCCACCGGCAACCGACCTTGCGGTCGGTGTCGTACGTCAGCGTCGCCTCGCCCTGGTACGCCCGGTCCTGCTGGTCCGTGTCGGGGATCTGCTGGATGCCGGGCAGCAGGGAGTCGAGGGTGTCGTGGCTCACCGCGCCGCAGGGTTCCGGGAGCGTGCGGTACTTGCCGGGCTGGGCGGCGACGGTGGCCGTGCCGGCGTTGCCGGGGTTCGCGTTGTCCGTCGGACTGTCGTCCCCGGAGCCTCCGGTGCAGCCGGCCAGCAGGGCCGCGAGGAGGGCGGCGGTGCCGGTTACATACGCCTTCCGCTGCACGGTCAGGCTCCTCTCGACGGTAGGTCCTCCAGTGTCCCCGCTGGTTAATCGCTTGCCGCAGCGGGGCGCCCCCTGGAGACAATGTGTATCGCACGCACTGCTGTGGACGCCGGTCCCTTGTCCCTTTTCGTAGACCTTGGCGCTGCTTTTGCGTTTTGCTGTCATTAAGGCTTTTGTCGGTCGTCCGGGGGAATGAGGAAGATATGTCGTACGTGGAAATGGCGGGCGCGAAGGTTCCCATCCGTATGTGGGCCGACCCCGCCACGGTCGAGGACGTCGCGATGCAGCAGCTCCGCAACGTCGCGACCCTGCCCTGGATCAAGGGGCTGGCCGTGATGCCGGACGTGCACTTCGGGAAGGGTGCGACCGTCGGGTCGGTCATCGCGATGCGGGGGGCTGTGTGTCCCGCGGCGGTGGGTGTGGACATCGGCTGCGGAATGTCGGCGGTGAAGACGTCACTGACCGCGAACGATCTCCCTGGCGACCTGTCCCGGCTGCGGTCGAAGATCGAGCAGGCGATTCCGGTGGGGCGGGGGATGCATGACGCTCCCGTCGACCCGGGTCAGCTGCACGGGCTCGCCACCGGCGGGTGGGACGGGTTCTGGGGGCGGTTCGACGGGGTCGCCGAGGCGGTGAAGTTCCGCGAGGAGCGGGCGACGAAGCAGATGGGTACGCTCGGATCGGGAAACCACTTTGTTGAAGTATGCCTCGATGCGGACGGTTATGTCTGGTTGATGCTGCATTCCGGTTCCCGGAACATCGGCAAGGAACTCGCCGAGCACCACATAGGCGTGGCCCAGAAGCTCCCGCACAACCAGGGCCTGATCGACCGCGACCTCGCGGTCTTCGTCGCGGACACTCCGCAGATGGCGGCGTACGAGCACGACCTCTACTGGGCCCAGGAGTACGCGAAGTACAACCGGTCGATCATGATGGCGCTCCTGAAGGACGTGATCCGCAAGGAGTTCAAGAAGGCCAAGGTGGCCTTCGAGCCCGAGGTGAGCTGCCACCACAACTATGTGAGCCGTGAACGCTACGAGGGCATGGACCTGCTCGTCACCCGCAAGGGAGCGATCCGCGCGGGCTCCGGCGAGTACGGGATCATCCCGGGCTCCATGGGCACGGGTTCGTACATCGTGCGGGGCCTCGGGAACGAGAAGTCCTTCAACTCGGCCTCGCACGGCGCCGGCCGGCGCATGAGCCGCAACGCGGCCAAGCGCCGCTTCTCGACGAAGGACCTGGAGGAGCAGACGCGGGGCGTGGAGTGCCGCAAGGACTCGGGTGTCGTCGACGAGATCCCGGGTGCCTACAAGCCGATCGAGCAGGTCATCGACCAGCAGCGGGACCTCGTCGAGGTCGTGGCGAAGCTCAAGCAGGTGGTGTGCGTGAAGGGCTGATCCGGCCCTACAGCCGCTTCTCCAGCAACGTCACCGCGTACGGGCTGCCCAACCCGCCGTCCTTGGCTGTCTGTTCGCCGACCATCGTGTAGCCCGCCGACTCGTAGTAGGTGCGGAGGCGGGGGTTGGAGGAGAGGCAGTCGAGGCGGGCGTAGGGGCGGCCCGTTGCCGCTATCCGGGATTCGGCCTGTGCCAGCATGCGGCGGCCGGTGGCGGGCGGGGCCGTGTGCGGGGTGGTCATCAGGCGGTGGATGTAGCCGGCGTCGGGTGGGCGGGGGCCCCAGGCCGCGGGGTCGTCCCACCAGAGTTCCCAGGCGCCCGCCGGGTGCCCGTCGGCGTACGCCAGCCAGACCTCGCCCTCGTCCATGCGGGTGCGGAAGTGGGTCTCGTCCTTCTCGCCCGGCTTCCACTGGTCGATTCCGCGGGCGAGCTGCCACAGGGCCGCCGTGTCGCGGAGGCGGACCAGCAGGGCGGCGTCGGACGGGGTCGCCCTGCGGTACGTCAGCGGGGGCCAGGCCGTCGGGGCCGGTTCCAGGAGGCTCGCGCGAAGGGATTCCGAGAGGGCCTTCGCATCCAGGCCCAGCGCGTCGGTGACATAGGAGTCGACCGAGCCGTAGCGTGCCTTCATGGCCGCCAGGAACAGGCGCATCGCCGGGGCCGGGGCCCTGCCGAAGGCCGGCCAGGCCGGGGAGCGGCCCTCGTTGCGCTGCCGCCAGTCGGACAGGAGCGCCGGGGCCGCGAGTTCCGTGAGGGTGAAGTCCTCGACGATCGTGGTCTCGGGGATGCCGAGCAACGTCAGGACCATGGCCGCCAGTTGGCCCGTGCGGTCCTTGCCCGACGCGCAGTGGAAGACCAGGGGGGTGGCGGCGGCCGCCGACTCCGCGATCACTTCCAGGGCCCTGGCGATTTCCTTCGTACCGTCCTGCGCCACCTCCATGTAGCGCTCGGAGAGGTAGGGGCCCGGGGCGACGTCGAGGGACTGCGACGGCTGGTCGTAGGGGCGGTGTTCGATGCTGAGGTTGTGGTACGCCAGGGAGGGGTGCTCGGGGACGCGGCCCCTGGCGTCGGCCTCCCACGGGTGGCGCAGGTCCAGCACCGTGGCTATGCCCAGGGACAGGAAGCGGTCCCAGTCCTCCGTGTCCTCGGCCAGCTTGCCCAGGGAGTCGGCCCGGTAGAGCAGTCCGGGGCGGACGCGGTGGCGGCCGTCCGGGGTCGAATAGCCGCCCAGGTCACGGAAGTTGTGCAGGCGCTTGAAAGGTATGTGTCTGTCCACGGGGTCGAGTCTGTCCGCCGTGGCTCAGTGGCCGTGCCGTACCGCGTAGATCATGACGAAGGCCACAATGTGGATGCCGAAGAGGAAGTACGCGAGGAAGTACCAGACCTGGCGTTCGTTCTTCGTCTCCTGGGCCAGGCGGCGTTTCTCCGCGGACTCGTCCATGCCCTGGCCCGTCCCGCGGTCCGTCCCCTGGGGCTCGCTCATCACAGCTCCCTGTGGACCTTCGTGTTGGATGCCTGCGCGCGCGGGCGCAGGACCAGGAGGTCGACGTTGACATGGCTGGGGCGGGTCACCGCCCAGGTGATGGTGTCCGCCACGTCGTCGGCGGTGAGCGGCTCGGCGACGCCCGCGTAGACCTTGGCGGCCTTCTCCGCGTCGCCGTCGAAGCGGGTCAGCGCGAACTCGTCGGTCTTGACCATGCCGGGCGCGACCTCGATGACGCGCACCGGCTGCCCGACGATCTCCAGGCGCAGGGTCTCGGCGAGGACGTGGGAGCCGTGCTTGGCGGCGACATAGCCCGCACCGCCCTCGTACGTGCCGTGGCCGGCGGTGGAGGACACGACCACGACCGTGCCGTCCCCGCTCGCCACCAGCTTCGGGAGCAGGGCCTGGGTGAGGTTCAGCGTGCCGAGGACGTTGGTCTCGTACATCGTGCGCCAGTCCGCCGGGTCGGCGGTGGCGACGGGGTCGGCGCCGAGCGCGCCGCCCGCGTTGTTGACCAGGACGCCGATGGTCTTGAAGGCCGAGGCGAACTCGTCCACCGCCGCGCGGTCGGTGACGTCCAGCTGGTAGGCGGTCGCCGAGTGGCCCGCCTCGGTCAGTTCCTCGGCCAGGGCCTCGATGCGGTCCTTGCGCCGGGCCGTGAGGACGACGCGGTAGCCGGCTGCGGCGAGCTGCCGGGCCGTGGCGGCGCCGATGCCGCTGCTCGCACCCGTGACGACGGCGATGCGGGACGCGGCGGACGGGGCTGCGGTGGCCATGGGCTGCTCCTGGGGTCGGTCTGCGGACGGCTCCGTCCAGCCTAGGCGAGGCTCAGCCGCCGTTTCTCGGCGCCCACATGATCACGGCCATTCCGGCCAGGCAGATCAGCGCGCCGGTGATGTCCCAGCGGTCGGGGCGGTAGCCGTCGGCGACCACGCCCCACAGGATCGAACCGGCGACGAAGATCCCGCCGTACGCGGCGAGGATGCGGCCGAAGTGCGCGTCGGGCTGGAAGGT
Organism: Streptomyces sp. NPDC086549; assembly: GCF_044746205.1. Taxonomy (NCBI): domain Bacteria; kingdom Bacillati; phylum Actinomycetota; class Actinomycetes; order Kitasatosporales; family Streptomycetaceae; genus Streptomyces; species Streptomyces sp. NPDC086549. Next base: position 40,709 of record NZ_JBIVBS010000017.1, read on the forward strand.
GGCGACGAAGCCGTACGCGCCGAGGGCGAGGACCCCGCCGGCCATCCACAGCCATCCCCGGTGCTCGCGGACACCCTGCCAGATCAGCCAGGCGCCGCCGATCTCGAAGATCGCGGCGACGACGAAGAGGGCGGCGGAGCGGAGGATCAGCATGCCGGGAGCTTCGCACGGCCGTGTCACCTGATGGACGGCGCCTGTCCGCCGCTGCGCGTGGGATACATCCGTACATGCTGACGAGAACAAGAGTGCTTGCTGCGTGGAGTGCGATGCCGGTCATGACCGCGCTCGCCGTCGCCGTCGCCGTCGCCGGGCCCGCGCGGGCGGGCGGTACGCCGGAGGCCGACCTGGAGTATCACGGTTCGGCGCTCATGGTCGGGGACCGGATGGGTGTCACGTTCACCCCGGGCAATCACGGGCCGTCCGCCGTCGCGGACGCGAGTGTGCAACTGCGCTGGTCGGTGCCGCTCGCGGACCGGCAGTCGCTGCCCGACGAGTGTGTCCGTGCGGGCGAGCGGGTGGTGGTGTGCCGGACGGGGGCGCTGCCCGCGAACGGGTCGGGGAAGCGGATCGAGCTGGGGGTGCTGCTGAAGAGCAGCGCGCCGGAGGTGACGGTGGAGATCGACACGGCGTGGAGCGAGGGCACGGTGGACGGCAACCGGAGCAATGACAAGGCTCGGGTGATGGTGCTGGAGACCGGGGACTCGTACGTGTTCTGAGCGGAGCAGGGGCCTGCGCGTCGTACGATCTCTGCACGACGCAGACGAAAGGGAGCGGGGCATGTCCGGGAGCGCTGACGGGACCGGTGCGGCGCGGTCGCGGCTGCTGGAGGAGCTGTCCACGGTCTCCCGCCGGTACATGGCGTCGTACGCCCTGTTCAACCAGGCCGTCGCCGACAGCCTCGGTCTGCACCCGACCGATCTGCAGTGCCTGAACCTGCTCACGCTGGAGCCGGGGCCGGTGACGACGGGCCGGGTGGCGGAGCTGACGGGGCTGACGACCGGGTCGGCGACCCGGTTGGTGGACCGGTTGGAGAAGGCGGGGTACGTCGTCCGGGAGCGGGACGCGGTCGACCGGCGGCGGGTGCTGGTGGCGACCGTGCCGGAGAAGATCGCCGAGTTCGGGCGGATGTGGGAGCGGCTGGGCGGTGACTGGTCGACGCTCTTCGACGACCTCGCCGACGCCGAGCTCGCCGTGATCGTGCGGCACATGAGGCGGACGGTGGAGTTCAGCGCCGAGCAGGTCGCCCGGCTCAGGGAAACGCGGGCCGGGCAGGACCGGCCGTAGGGGGCGTCCCGGGACCTGTGGGGTGTCGTTTGGGCCATGCCGGCGTCGCGGGGTGTGGCACGCACCCCCCGGAGGGGGACCCCATCGCGTCGACTCCCTCCCCCTCTACGGAGTGTCCTGGCCGTCGGTGTCGTAGCGCTCGCGTGCCGCGTGGACCTCGTCGAAGTTGGTCTCCGCCCAGTCCTTCACCGCGGTCAGCAGGGTGGCGAGGCTGCTGCCCAGCGGGGTGAGCTCGTAGTCGACGCGGACGGGGACGGACGGGGTGACCGAGCGGGTGAGGATGCCGTCGCGTTCCAGGGTGCGCAGGGTCTGGGTGAGCATCTTGGGGCTCACCCCGGCGATCTTGCGGCCGAGGTCGCTGTAGCGCATGGGGCCCGTCGACAGGGCCGCGACCACGAGGCTGACCCACTTGTCGCTGATGCGGTCGAGGAGCTGGTTGGTGGGGCAGCTGCGGGTGGCCGAGACGTACGCCCTGGACGAGGCGGCCAAGGCCCACGCCCGGCTCGCGGAGGGCGGGGTGCGGGGGCGGCTGGTGCTCGTTCCCTAGCCGGGAGCTCCGGGCCGGGGCGGGGTGGGGCCGGAGGCGGCCGGGTTGGTGGCGTAGGCCGTCGGTGGCACTCCCACCGTCGCCGTGAAGTCCCGGACCAGGTGGGCCTGGTCCGCGTAGCCGAGGTCGGCGGCCAGGGCGGCCCAGTCCACGGCGCGGTCGGTCTCGGCGCGTTCCAGGGCCTCGTGGATGCGGTAGCGGAGGATGACCCACTTCGGGCCCACGCCGACGTATGCGGCGAAGAGGCGTTGCAGGAGTCGTACGGACATGCCCTCGGACCGGGCGAAGTCCGTGACGCGGCGGATCGTGCGGTCGGTGCGGATGCGGTCGGCCAGCGTCATGGCCAGGTCGGCCTGGGGGTCGGGGCGGGGGCCGAGGGTGAGCAGGTACGCGTCGAGGGCGGCGACGCGGGTGTCCTCGTCGTCCGGGGTGAGGACGGGTGCCGGGTCGGCGTCCGGGAGGCGGATCCGCTTGCCCGTCCACTCCGAGACCGGCCGGTCGGGGGCGAAGGGGCGGTAGCCGCCCGGACGGAACTGGATCCCGCAGACCCGGCCCTTCCCCTCCAGTTTCTGTGTGAACAGCTCCAGGCCGATCCCGGCGGCCTCGGCGAACGGCTCCTGCCCCTCGTACCGCTGGAAGACGATGTTCACGGACGGGTGCGGGACGACGTGGGAGGCGTACGGCCGGGGCAGGTCCCAGTCGATCAGCCAGTAGTGCTCCAGGTAGGGGCGGAGCGGCTCGGCCGGCTCGCGGCGGCGGAAGTCCACGTGGGCGAAGAGCTCCGCGGCGTCGACGATGCCTCGGGTGTCACGGCGTGGGGCGGCCATGCGGGGATCGTAGGGCGGGCCACTGACAGCGGGTGGAATACGGCGGTGGGGGCCACGGTTAGGAGGGTATAGTTGAACCGTCAACAACTTGGAGGATGAGCGACCATGCAGTTCGGGATCTTCAGCGTCGGCGACGTCACCCCGGACCCCACCACGGGCCGTACGCCTACCGAGCGCGAGCGCATCAAGGCAATGGTCGCCATCGCGCAGAAGGCCGAAGAGGTCGGTCTGGACGTCTTCGCGACCGGTGAGCACCACAACCCGCCGTTCGTGCCGTCGTCGCCGACCACGATGCTCGGCTACATAGCCGCCCGGACGGAGAACCTGATCCTCTCCACGTCCACGACCCTCATCACCACCAACGACCCGGTGAAGATCGCGGAGGACTACGCGATGCTCCAGCACCTGGCCGACGGGCGTGTCGACCTGATGATGGGCCGCGGCAACACCGGACCGGTGTACCCCTGGTTCGGCCAGGACATCCGTGAGGGCATCAACCTCGCCATCGAGAACTACGCCCTGCTGCGCCGGCTGTGGCGCGAGGACGTCGTCGACTGGGAGGGCAAGTTCCGTACGCCGCTGCAGGGCTTCACGTCCACGCCGCGGCCGATGGACGACGTGCCGCCGTTCGTCTGGCACGGCTCCATCCGCTCTCCGGAGATCGCCGAGCAGGCCGCGTACTACGGTGACGGCTTCTTCCACAACAACATCTTCTGGCCGGCCGACCACACCAAGCGGATGGTCGAGTTCTACCGGAAGCGGTTTGCGCACTACGGGCACGGCACGCCGGAGCAGGCGATCGTCGGACTCGGCGGCCAGGTGTTCATGCGGAAGAACTCGCAGGACGCCGTGCGCGAGTTCCGGCCGTACTTCGACAACGCGCCGGTCTACGGGCACGGGCCCTCGCTGGAGGACTTCACCGACCAGACCCCGCTGACGGTGGGCTCGCCGCAGCAGGTGATCGAGAAGACGCTGGGCTTCCGCGAGTACGCCGGCGACTACCAGCGCCAGCTGTTCCTGATGGACCACGCGGGGCTGCCGCTGAAGACCGTCCTCGAACAGCTCGACATGCTGGGCGAAGAGGTCGTGCCGGTGCTCCGCGAGGAGTTCGCCAAGGGCCGTCCGGCGGATGTGCCGGAGGCGCCCACCCACGCTTCCCTCCTTGAGAAGAAGAACACCGGGAACACCGCGAACAACGAGAACACCGACAACAACGAGGTGACCGTCGCATGAAGCTCGTCGTCGTCTCGGCGGGGCTGAGCGTCCCGTCCTCCACGCGGCTGCTCGCCGACCGGCTGGCCGCCGCCGTGGACCGCAACACCCCGGTGGACATCCAGGTGATCGAGCTGCGCGACCTCGCCGTGGAGATCGCGCACAACTTCACCAACGGGTTCCCGGGGCGCGGGCTGACCGCCGCCCTGGACGCCGTCACGGCGGCGGACGGGCTGGTCGTCGTCACGCCGGTGTTCTCCGCGTCGTACAGCGGGCTGTTCAAGTCGTTCTTCGACGTGCTGGACAAGGACGCACTGGCCGGCAAGCCGGTGCTGATCGGCGCCACCGGCGGCTCCGCCCGCCACTCCCTGGTGCTGGAGCACGCGCTGCGCCCGCTCTTCGCCTACCTGCGGGCCGTGGTCGTCCCGACCGCGGTGTACGCCGCCTCGGAGGACTGGGGAGCGGAGGGGCTGCCGGAGCGGATCGAGCGGGCGGCGGGAGAACTGGCGGGGCTGATGTCCGGGCTCTCGGCCACGCGGCCGGCGCCGGTGGAGGTCATGCCGGTCGAGGTCGTGCCGTTCGCGGAGCAGCTGGCGAGGCTCGGCGCGGCCTGAGCCCACGGTGAGAGGACGGTAGGGGCCTGCGCCGGGTTGCGTCCGCGACGGTGAGAGCCAGGTAAAAAGGGTGATCGTAGGCCCGCTCGTCCCCGCCGAACCGCCGGTGGCCTTGGCAGACTGGGAACGTGCCCCAGACTGTGCTGCTCGCCGAAGACGACCGTGCCATCCGTCATGCCCTGGAGCGTGCCCTGAGCCTGGAGGGCTACGAGGTGACGGCGGTCGCCGACGGCGTGGAAGCCCTGGCGCAGGCCCACCGCACCCCGCCGGACGTGCTCCTCCTCGACGTGATGATGCCGGGCATCGACGGGCTGCAGGTGTGCCGGGTGCTGCGCGCCGAGGGCGACCGCACGCCCATCCTGATGCTCACCGCGCTGGTGGAGACGGCCGATCGCATCGCGGGCCTGGACGCCGGTGCCGACGACTACGTCGTCAAGCCGTTCGACGTCGAGGAGGTCTTCGCCCGGCTCCGCGCCCTCCTGCGCCGCACCAGCCCGGTGGGCGCCGTAGGCGCCGGCGGCAATGGCAGCGGTGGCGGCGACGCGGCCAGGGACGTGCACATCTCCGACCGGCAGGTCGAGGCCGCCGGGCTGCGCATGGACCTCCAGGCGCGCCGGGCCTGGCGCGGTACGCGGGAGCTGGAGCTCACCCGCACCGAGTTCGAGCTGCTGGAGCTGCTGGTCCGCAACGCGGGGATCGTGCTCGACCACTCCACCATCTACGACCGGATCTGGGGCTACGACTTCGGGCCCGGTTCCAAGAACCTCGCCGTCTACGTCGGCTACCTCCGCCGCAAGCTCGACGAGCCGGACGCCCCGCAGCTGATCCACACCGTGCGGGGCGTGGGTTACGTGCTACGGGAGGACTGAGTGCGCCGCCTGCGGCGGCTGCTGGCCCAGCGCCGGCCCAAGCTCGTGTCGCTGCGTACCACCTTCGCGGTGTCCTTCGCGGCGGTCACCGCCGCCGTCACGATCCTCGTCGGCATCCTGTCCTACGGTGCCGCGGCCCGTCTGGTGCGCGTGGACCAGCAGTCGGTGTTCACGCAGGTCGTGCAGGACGTGAAGGACGAGGTGCGGCAGCACGAGATGGTGCCGGAGGACTTCAGCTCCTCCCGGCCGGGGCACGACCTCGTACGGCCCGCCAGGACCGACGTCCAGGTGCTCGGGGCGAAGGGGCAGATCGTCGACCACGGAAGCCCGGTGCTGCCCGTCACCGCCCGTGACAGGGCCATGGCCACCGCCGCGGCGGCCGGGAGGACGGTCGAGTACAAGGACGTCTCGGTCGGTTCGGACCTCTTCCGCGTCGCCACCGTCTCGCTCGGCGACGGGCGGGGCGCGGTGCAGGTCGCGCAGGAGTTCAGCGACACCGAGGACCTGTTGCGGGCGCTGCAGCAGCGGACGCTCGCGCTCATGTCCGCCGTCGTGGTCGCCGCGGGCCTCTTCGGCTGGTGGCTGGCCCGCCGTATCACCAGGCGCCTGGTCGTGCTCACCTCGGCCGCCGAGGACGTCGCCCGCACCCGCCGGCTGGGCATCGAGGTGCCCGTCGCCGGCTTCGACGAGGTCGGGCGTCTGGGCCGGGCCTTCGACCGGATGCTGGGGCGCCTGGCCCAGTCGGAGGAGGACCAGCGCCGCCTGGTCCAGGACGCGGGCCACGAGCTGCGCACCCCGCTCACCTCCCTGCGCACGAACATCTCCCTGCTGCGTCGTATCGACGAGCTCCCGCCCGCCACCCGTGACGATCTCGTCGCCGACCTCACCCAGGAGGCCCGCGAGCTGACCGACCTGGTCAACGAGCTCGTCGACCTGGCCGCCGGGCAGTCCGACAGCGAGCCGCCGCAGCGGGTGGACCTCGCCGACCTCGCCGAGGACGTCGTGGGGCTCGCCCGGCGCCGTACCGGGCGCGACATCGTGCTGCGGACGAGCGGCGACACCAGCACGGACGGGCGGCCCGGCATGCTCCAGCGCGCCATCTCCAACCTCGTCGAGAACGCCGCCAAGTTCGACCGCGGCGGCGAGGCGCCCATCGAGGTCGACGTCACCGGGCCCGATCTTCCCCGAGTTCCCGACTCCGCTCGGACGAGGGGGACCCATGTCGGCCCGGTCCGCGTCGAGGTCCTGGACCGCGGGCCCGGTATCGCCGACGGCGACCTCGTGCGCATCTTCGACCGCTTCTACCGCGCCGCCGACGCCCGCTCCCTGCCCGGTTCCGGCCTCGGCCTGTCCATCGTCCGTGAGGTGGCCATGGCGCACGGCGGGGCGCCGTTCGCCCTCCGGCGGGACGGGGGCGGGTCGGTCATCGGGTTCACGGTCGGCGGGGGCATCGCGGACGGCGGGACCCGGGGCGGGTCACGGGGCGGGGCCTGAAAGGCGGCACCGTAGTCCCAACTGGCACAGCCACACACACCTCCCCCACTGAAATGGCATGAACCGTTCACGCTTCGGTCATGTTCGTCGCGCTGAAGCGAAAGAAACCAGCCATTGACTCTCCCCGCACGGCACCCGATCGGGGCCGTGCGGGGAGAGTCGTTTCCGTATTGGGGGGACCCAAGTGGCGTCCGCGCAAGAGGGCTTCGGCGGGCCGGAGCCCGCGAGACCCGTGCCCAGACGGCCGTACACGGCCAGAGGGCTCAGTGACCGGATCTTCCGGTTCCAGTTGACGGCCACGGGTGTCGTGGTCCTCGGGATCATGGCGGCCGTCGGGCTGTTCCTGCTCCTGAGGGCCGGTCAGGCGCTGCGCACCAGAGGCGTCTGGGCGTTCCTGACGACCGCCGAATGGCAGCCGGACGTCCACAACTTCGGTATCGCGGCCGTGCTCACCGGCACCCTGCTGATCGCCGGCGTCGCGGTGACGATCTCCGTGCCGCTGGCCGTGGGCACCGCGCTGTTCATCTCCGACGTGGCCCCGCGCCCGCTGCGCCGCACCCTCGTGACCATGGTCGACCTGATGGCGGCCGTGCCTTCGGTGGTGTACGGCCTGTGGGGGCTGTTCTTCCTCCAGCAGCACGTGATCGGGCTGTCCCGCTGGCTGTCCGACTGGCTCGGGTGGATCCCGCTCTTCAAGGTGGACGGCACCCAGCCGGGCGAGCCGCTGGCCTCCGACAGCGTCTACACGGCCTCCACGTTCGTCGCCGGCATCGTCGTCGCGCTGATGGTCGCGCCGATCCAGTGCTCGGTGATGCGCGAGGTGTTCGCGCAGGCTCCGGCCGGTGAGCGGGAAGGCGCGTACGCGCTCGGCGCCACCCGCTGGGGGATGATCCGCGCGGTCGTCCTGCCGTACGGCAAGGGCGGCATCATCGGCGGCACGATGCTGGGGCTCGGGCGGGCGCTCGGCGAGACCATCGCCGTGTACCTGATCATCTCGCCGGTCTTCACCATCCAGCCGCACATCCTGCAGACGGGCTCGAACTCCGTCTCCTCCCTCATCGCCCTGCACTACGGCGATGCCTCGACCTTCGGAATGTCGGCGCTGATGGCGGCGGGCCTGGCGCTGTTCCTGCTCACCCTGGCGGTCAACTTCACCGCTTCCTCCATCGTGGCCCGCTCCCGGTCCGGCGCGCAGAGCGAGGCATGAGATGACCGTCGTAGAAGAGACCGCGCCCCTTCCGGTGCCGGTGCCGGTGCCGGTGCCGGCCGTGACGGACACGGCGCCCGTGCCCGTCGAACAGCTCCCCGACGTGCCGCGCCGCGTGGGCGGGCTCACCCGCTCCGGTGTGCTGTCCCTGTTCGGGGCCGCGGCCTCGGGGCTGTGTGTCGCCGTGCTGCTCTTCGGCGAACTCGCGCCGTTCTCCGGTGCGCTGGGCTTCACCGTCACCGCGTACCTCGCCTTCCTCGCCGTCTACGCGGTGCTGACCAGCCTGGAGGAGAACGGGCAGGCCGTCCTGGACCGGGTGATGACCGTCGTGCTGTGGACGGCGGCCTCGCTGCTGTTCCTCGCACTCGCCCTGGTCGTCGGCTTCACCGCCTGGCGCGGGCGGGAGGCGCTGCCGCACGGCAACTTCTTCACCCAGGACATGCAGGCGGCGGGCCCGCTCGACCCGCTCAGCAACGGCGGTATCGCCCACGCGATGCTCGGCAGCCTCATCATGATCGCCATCGCGCTGCTGATCACGGTGCCGCTGGGGCTGGCCTGCGCGGTCTACCTCAACCAGATCCCCGGGCGCTTCTCGCGGTTCGTACGGACCATCGTCGAGGCGATGACCGCGCTGCCGTCGATCGTCGCCGGTCTGATGGTGTACGCCACCTGGATCCTGGGCCTCGGCATGCAGAAGTCGGGGCTCGCGGCGGGCTTCGCGATCAGCGTGATGATGCTGCCGATCGTGATCCGGGCGTCGGACGTCGTGCTGCGCCTGGTGCCGGGCACGCTCACGGAGGCCGCGGAGGCGCTCGGCGCTCCGCGCTGGCGGACGGTCTGGCACGTCGTACTGCCGACGGCCCGTTCCGGCCTTGCGACCGCCGTCATCCTCGGCACCGCGCGCGGCATCGGCGAGACCTCGCCCGTGCTGCTCACCGCGGGCTTCACGGCGGCGCTCAACGGCGACCCGACGAGCGGGCCGATGATCTCGCTGCCGCTGGCCGTCTTCAACTTCGTCAAGTCGCCCGAGCCCGCGATGATCGCGCGCGGCTTCGGCGCGGCGGCCGTGCTGATGGCGCTGGTGCTGGTGCTCTTCGCGATCGCCCGCGTGATCGGCGGCCGCGGCCCCGGCCACCAGACCAAGCGCCAGGCCCGCGGGGCGGCCCGCGCCTCCCGCCGCGACACCGCCCGCTTCGCGGAACTGCACACGCCGGGACTGTCCCTGTTCGAGGGCCTGGCTCAGACGGAGCCCGACCACTTGCAGCCGACCAGCTCCGAAGACGCCGTGCCGACCGGGTCCGGGGATGCCGTGCCGACCGGGTCCGACGCCGCTGTGTCGGCCGGATCCGGAGCGATGATTCCGACCGGTTCCGAGAGCACCGCGTCGGCCGGGTCCGGAGCCACGGCCCCGACCGGTTCCGAGAGCACCGTGCCGGACGCGTCCGTATCGACGTCCCCGGCCGGGTCCGGGGGTGCCGCGCCGACCGGGTCCGGAGCCACGGCCCCGACCGGTACCGAGAGCACCGTGCCGGACGCGTCCGTATCGACGTCCCCGGCCGGGTCCGGGGGTGCCGCGCCGGCCGGGTCCGGGGGTGCCGCGCCGGCCGGGTCCGGGACCGTCCCCCGGACCGGGGCCCCGAAGGCCCGGCTCACCAAGGCCGACACCGCCACCGGCCAGGAGTCCGGTGCAACCACCGGCCAGGAGTCCGTAGACGTGCCGCGCCCCGAGTCCGTAGACGTGCCGCGCCCCGAGTCCGAGGGGGCGTCGGATCCCGAGTCCCAGGGCGCCTCGTACCCCGAACCCGCGGACGCACCCCGGCAGGCTCCCGGGGCCACCGCCCTCCCCACCGAGTCCGCGACCGCAGACGCACCCGTACCCGCCCCCGAACCCGCCCCCGGAGACACCCCGGGCGAGACCCCCGGAGACAACGTCTGATGCTCAGTCACCTCATCAACCGTCTCCGGCGCCTGCGGGCGCTGGGGACCCTGGGCGCGACGCTCGGGGTGCTCGGCGGGCTGCTGGCGGGCCCCATGGCCGCCCCCGCAGCCGCCGACAGCTACACGCCGATCGCCGGTGCCGGCTCCACCTGGGCCGAGAACGCCGTCGACGAGTGGCGCCGGGCCGTGAACCAGTACGGCATGCGGATCTCGTACGCCGGTACCGGATCGTCCGACGGCCGCCGCCAGTTCCTCAGCGGTACCGTCGACTTCGCGGTGTCGGACATCCCGTTCCAGACCCACCCGACCGACGGGTCCGCGGCGGAGCGGCCGGCCCCGGGGTCGTACGCCTACATGCCGATCGTGGCCGGCGGCACCGTCTTCATGTACCACCTGACGGTCAACGGCAAGCGGGTCACCAACCTCCGGCTGTCGGGTGACGTCGTCACCAAGATCTTCACCGGGGTCATCAAGACCTGGGACGACCCGGCCATCAAGGCCGACAACCCCGGGCTCCAGCTCCCGCACCGCACCGTCGTGCCCGTCGTCCGTTCCGACGGCTCCGGCTCCACCGCCCAGTTCACGATGTGGATGGCCAACCAGCACAAGGCGCTGTGGCAGGCCTACTGCCGCCGCGTCGGACGCTCCGGTGCCTGTGGGCAGACCTCGTACTACCCGACCGTCTCCGGCATGATCGCCCAGTCCGGCGACCTCGGTGTGGCGGGTTACGTCGCCCAGAACTACGGCGAGGGCGCGATCGGTTACGTCAACTACTCGTACGCCCTCAACGCGCACTATCCGGTCGCCAAGGTCCTGAACCACTCGGGCTACTACACCGAGCCGACCCCGCAGAACGTCGCGGTCTCGCTGCTCAAGGCGAGGATCAACACCGACAAGAGCTCGCCGGACTACCTCACGCAGCAGCTGGAGGGCGTCTACAACGACAGCGACAAGCGCAACTACCCGCTGTCCAGCTACTCGTACATGATCCTGCCGCTGAAGGTGCAGGGCACCTTCACCCAGGCCAAGGGCAAGACGCTCGGCGCGTTCTCCTACTACTTCATGTGCCAGGGCCAGCAGCAGGCACCCCAGCTCGGCTACTCGCCGCTGCCGATCAACCTGGTGAAGGCGGGCTTCGACCAGATCCGCCGGATCCCGGGCGTGCACACGCAGAACATCAACATCAAGGGCTGCAACAACCCGACCTTCACCGCCGACGGCCACAACAAGCTGGCCGACACCGCGCCCTACCCGGCGGCCTGCGACAAGAAGGGCGCCCCGCCGTGCACGACGGGCAGCGGCGGCGCCCAGACGGGCAGCGGGTCCGGTGGTTCGGGCGGTACGTCGGGCGGCTCCGCCGGCGGTTCGACGGGCGGCAGCGGTACGGCGGGTGGCGGCACCGGCGGCAGCGGTACGGCGGGTGGCGGCACCGGGGGCACCGGGGGCAGCGGCCGGCCGTCCGTCGACCCGGACACCGGGCAGACCATCGCCCCGGGCGGCGCCTCGGGCGGCGGCTCCGGCACCGGCGGTACGGCCGCCGACGGAACGGTCGCCCTCGCCCAGCCGGTCGCGGTGGCCGCCGACCACGGCTGGACCAGCACGCAGACGCTGATGCTGCTGGCCGCCTTCCTGGTCCTCGGACTGCTCCTGCTGCCCTCGGTCGTGTCGCGGCTGGTCGCCGCCACCCGGGACAACGGCGTTGCGGGGGAGGGACGTTCCCGATGAGCCGCGTTCGCAACGTCCTGGTGCGTCTCCTCGCCGGTGCCACAGTCGGCGCCCTGGCCGGACTCGCCGTCGCCCAGGCGGCACCGTCCGCCACCGCCGCGCCCGCCACCAACTCCGCCGTCACCGTCCCCGGCCGCGGCGAGTTCAAGGACATGAGGTTCACGGTCGACCAGACCACCCACCTCACCAGCCAGGCGATCACCGTCTCCTGGACCGGCGGCACCCCGACCACCTTCGCCGGCACCCAGTTCAACACCGACTTCGTGCAGATCATGCAGTGCTGGGGCGACGACGACGGCACCGTCCCGTCCAACCCCGGCCCGCCGCGCACCCAGTGCCAGTTCGGCGCCTCCCCGACCACCGACCGGGGCAGCTGGCCCGGCAACGGGCAGGACGACACGCGCCAGATCTTCTACAACGCCGATCCGACCAACTACGGCCAGGACAACCGCTACGGGGCGGCCAACCCCAACGCCCCGGGCGAGGTGCCCTTCAAGTCGGTGGACGGCACGACGATCACCACCGGCACCCAGAACAACGCCTTCTTCAACCGCAACACCACCAACGAGGTCGACTTCGCCCGCACCGGTGCCGACGGCACCGGCCGGGAGTTCTTCGAGGCGCAGACCGCGAACGAGGCCCCGCACCTGGGCTGCGGCGCGCCGACCCAGAGCGGCTCCGGAAAGCCGCGCTCCTGCTGGCTGGTGATCGTCCCGCAGGGCCACCTCGACCTCGACGGCAAGCCCTACCAGGACCACAGCCAGGTCAACGCGGGCTCCCCGGTGTCCTCCACCAACTGGCAGAACCGCATCGCGATCCCGCTGGGCTTCAACTCGGTCGGCACCAACTGTGCCCTCGGCGCCAAGGAGCGCCCCACCCTCGGCAGCGAGCTCGCCGCCGACGCCATGACCAGCTGGCAGGGCGCCCTGTGCCCGTCCGGCAAGGTCTACGGCTACACCGAACTGGGTGAGCCCGACGCGCGCGCCCGGATCACCGCCGAAGGCTCCTCCGGCCTCGCCTTCACCACCCGCGCCCTGGGCGCCGACGACGGCACCACCGCGCCGTCCGGCACGACGACGTACGCGCCCGTCGCGCTCTCGGGAGCCGTCATCGGGTTCACGATCGAACGCCGGCCCAAGGCCGGGGCACCGGAGGACACCAGGAAACTCGCGGGCACCAAGGTCGAGTCGATCAAGCTGTCGCCGCGCCTGGTCGCCAAGCTGCTCACCGAGTCGTACCGCAACTCCACCTGGGGCTCGGTGCTCGGCGACAAGGTGGCCAAGGGCTACGGCTGGGCGAAGAACAACCCGGCGGGCCTGGCGAGCGACCCCGAGTTCATCTCCCTCAACCCGGAGTTCGCGTACCTCTCGGTCGCCGAGACTCCGGCCACCGACACGGATCTGCTCACCTCGCTGGGTCACTCGGACACGGCCCGCGCGCTGTGGCAGTGGATCCAGACCGACAAGGAGGCCCGGCAGTTCCTCTCCGGGGTCTCCGACGACTGGGGCATGCGGGTCAACCCGTACTACAGCACCAACGCGGACCTGAACCCTAACGGTGTCGCCTTCGCCCCGTCGCACACCGACGAGTACCCCAAGAGCGACCCCTGGTGCACGGTCCCGCCGGGCTCCGACGCGCCCAAGGACAAGCCGCAGTGCATGACCGACTTCCACCCGTACGTCGACGACATGCACGGCGGCGCCCTGCGCACCCGGCGCGCCGACACCCTGTGGAAGTCGACCTGGGACCCGCTGGCCAGCCCGCCCGCGTACAAGAGCCCCGGCCCGCAGACCGTCGGCTCCCGGTTCGTCATCACCGTCACCGACGCGGCCTCGGCCGAGCGCTACGGTCTGCAGACCGCCGAGCTGCGCAACAGCTCCGGCCGGTTCGTCGCCCCCACCACCACGTCCCTGAGCGAGGCCGCGAAGAGCGCCTCCGGCAAGGACGTCGCCGAGATCAGCCCCGCGAACGTCACGGCGAAGGGCGGCTACCCGCTCGCCCAGCTGGTGTACGCGGCCGTTCGGCCCGGCGCGGTGAAGGCGGACGACCGCAAGGACTACGCGGCGTTGCTGACGTACGCGGCCGGCGCCGGGCAGGTCAGCGGCGCCGACCCGGGCCGTCTGCCGGCCGGTTACGCCCCGCTGTCCAGCAGCCTGCGCAAGCGCACGGTCCACGCCGCCGACGCGCTCCTGCACTACACGGGACCGGCCTCCTCCGGCGGGGACGGCGGCGGTACCGGCGGGGACACCGGCGGCAACGGGACCGGCGGCAGCGGGACCGGCGGCACCGGCAACGGTTCGGGCGGCACCCTCTCCGGCGGCCCGTCGGGCGACGGCGGCGCGGGAGCGGGCGGCGGCTCCAGCGCCAGGCCCAGCGCCCATGCCTCGTACGACGGCGGGAAGGCCGTGCAGACCACGGCAGCCGGAAACACCCCGGCCGACCCGGCCAACCCGCTGCGGTACGCCGTCCCGGTGGGTGCCGCGCTCGGCGCCGTCGCCGGTGTGGGCGCGCCCTTCGCGGGCGGCGGCAGGCTGCGGCTCCCCCTGCGGGTGCCGCTGCCCGGCGGGCGGACGGTGACCGTCCTGCCGGAGTTCACCCTGCCGGAGCGGCTGCGCAAGCGGCTGCCCTGAGACCGGGGCGCCCACGCGGCGCCCCTGAAGAGGGCCGCCCGCCCCGAAAGGCAGTCGGGGCGGACGGTCCGTACCACCCTGCCAGATCCCTCCAGTTCCCTCTCTCCTCCAAGCTCTCGTCAGGAGAACTTCGATGCGCAACATGCGCTCTTCGGCGGCGCTCGTCGCCGCGGCCGTGGTGGCCGGCGGCCTGGCTCTCGCCACTCCCGCGTCCGCCGACCCGACCGGCGGAACCTTCCGCCAGCTGGTCGGCGTGGGCTCGGACACCACCCAGGACGTGCTGAACGCCCTTGCGGGTGACACGGTCAACGGCACCAGCTACGCCGCGACCGCCGTGAAGTCCGCGAGCGGCGCGGGCGTCGCCTCGTACGACGCGATCGAGCCCGGCACCGGCTCCACCACCTCCAGCATCACCACCCGCTCCGGCGGCCCGTCCTTCCTGCGCCCGAACGGCTCCGGCAAGGGCCGTCTCGCCCTGAGCGAGTCGCTGACCGGCGACAAGTACCCGGACTCCTCCGGTGTCTCCATCAAGGGCCAGGTCGACTTCGCCCGCTCCTCCAGCGGTCCGTCCACCTCCGGCACCGCGCTCACCTACATCCCGTTCGCCCGGGACGCGGTCGGCGTCGCGGTCAAGGGTTCCGCCCTGGACACGCTGACCGTGGACCAGCTGCACGACATCTACTCCGGCACGCTCACCACGGTGAACGGCCAGACCGTGCACCCGAAGATCCCGCAGAGCGGCTCCGGCACCCGCAAGTTCTTCCTCGGCGCGATCGGCCTGACCGACGCGACGCTCTCCCCGACCATCCCGACCGTCCAGGAGAACCAGGGCAACGCGGCCCTCACCGAGGACGGCGCGCTCGTCCCGTTCTCCGTGGGCTCCTGGATCGCCCAGAACAACGGTGTGGCCCCCGACTTCAGCAAGTCCTCGGCGGCCGCGGGCGGTCACCTCGCCGCCGTGCAGCTGCCCGGTGACACGGGTGCCACCAGCCCGGTGACCACGGTCAACGGCAAGCTCACCCCGGTCGGCGGCTACTACGAGAACGCCACCTTCGGCCGTGACGTCTACAACGTCGTCCCGAGCCGGGCGATCGACCCGACCAGCGTCTTCTTCGACAAGGACCTCTACGACGTCTTCGTCACCACCGGCAGCCACTCCGCCGCGCTGGCCTCGGACGACGCCGAGAAGGTCATCTCCGCCTTCGGCTTCGTGAACGAGTCGTACAACGGCTCGGTCAGCGTGGCCAAGCACGCCAAGCTGGGCGGCCTGGAGGAGTCGGGCGTCGACGCCTCCGTGCCCGCCGCGCCCGTCGCCAAGGCCACCACCGGCGACGCGAGCCTGAAGCTGTCCTGGACCGCCCCGGCCGCCACCGGTCTGCCGCTCACCGACTACCGGCTCACCCTGACCGGTTCGGACGGCGCCGTCGTGGCCGTCAAGGACGTCCCGGCCACCGCCACGTCGTACACCTTCACCGGTCTGGCCAACGGCAGCTACACCGCCACGGTCGCCGGCGCCAACCTCAACGGCACGGGTGCCGCCGCCACCTGGAGCGGCTCCGTCAAGTACGCGAGCGCCACCACGGCGACCGCCGCGACGACGGCGTACGGCAAGACGCCGAAGGTCGTCGTCACCGTCACCGGCTCGCACGGGGTCGCCCCCACCGGCAAGGTCACGGTGAAGGAGGGCAGCACGGTCCTGGGCACCGGCACCCTGGACGCCTCCGGCAAGGTCACCCTCGGCCTGTCGAACCACCTCAAGGTCGCCACGCACTCCCTGTCCGTCTCCTACGCGGGCAACTCCAACCTCAACGCGTCCTCCCAGACGGTCTCCCTGAAGATCACCAAGGCGACGCCGTCCATCAGCAGCACCGCGCCGTCCACCGTGAGCCACACCGCCCACGCCAAGGTCACCGTGAAGGTCACCGCGACCGGCACCACCCCGACCGGCACCGTGCGCATCTACGAGGGCACCAAGGTGCTCGCCACCGGCACGCTGAGCGGCGGCAAGGTGACCATCACCCTGCCGAAGCTGAGCCGCGGCAAGCACACGCTGCACGCGAACTACGCGGGCTCCTCGACGGTGAGCTCGAAGAGCGGCGCGAACTTCACCATCAAGTCCACCTGATCCGCTCGGCTGCCGGGGAGACGGCTCCTGTCTCCCCGGCAGCCCCCTCGAACTTCAGCAAAGGAGGCGGGCCGCCGTGACCGTCGCCGCACAGACCAGACTGGCACCGGCCGCGCCGCGCACGCGTGTCCGGAGCCTCACCGCCGTCCGCCACCTCGCCCGCGGCGGCCTGCTCAGCCTCGCCGCCCTGCTGCTCGGCATCACCGCCCAGCTGCTCCTGGTCAGCGCCGCCCAGGAACACTCCGCCCAGCACGCCGCGTTCGACGACCTGCGCAAGCAGTTGGCGCTGGGCACGGCCCCGGTGTCCCAGGCCGACCAGCAGGGCAGGCTGCTGGCGCCCGGCACCCCGGTCGCGCTGATCGACATCCCCGCGCTCGACCTGAGCCAGGTCGTCCTCGAAGGCACCGACTCGGGCGTGCTGACCGACGGTCCCGGCCACCGTCGGGACACCCCGATGCCCGGACAGGCCGGCACCAGCGTGCTGATGGGCCGCGCGGCGGCCTACGGCGGCCCCTTCGGGCACCTCGCCGATCTGGCCGAGGGCGACACGTTCACCGTGACCACCGGTCAGGGCAAGGCCAAGTACCAGGTCGCCGACGTACGGCGGGCAGGTGACCCGGCGCCCGGCGCGCTGGCCTCGGGCAAGGGCCGCCTCGTGCTCATCACCGCCACCGGCCCCCGCTTCATGCCGGCCGGTGTCCTGCGCGTGGACGCCGACCTGGTCTCCGCGCCCTTCCAGACCCCGGCGGCCGTCATCCGCTCCGGCACCCTGCCGGAGTCCGAGGAGCCGCTGGCCCACCCCTCCGGTGTGCCGTGGCCGCTGGTGATGTGGCTGCAGGCGCTGCTCCTGGCCGCCGTCGCCGCCGTGTGGACCTGGCACCGCTGGGGCCGCCACCAGACGTGGATCGTCTTCGCCCCGGTCGTCGCGGTGCTCGGCCTCCAGGTCGCCACGCGCACCACCGAACTCCTGCCGAATCTGCTGTGAACCGAGGTATCCGACCGTGACCGACACCGTGACCGACATCGTGACCGACGCCGTCACCGACACCGCCGTACTCCCCGTCCACGCGGACCCGACCGCCAACCCCGCCACGCTGGAGGCCCGCGACGTCTCGGCCTGGTTCGGCACCCACCAGGTGCTCAGCCGCGTCTCGCTGACCATGCCCGCGGGCCAGGTCACGGCGCTGATCGGCCCCTCCGGCTGCGGCAAGTCGACGTTCCTGCGCACCCTGAACCGCATGCACGAGATGATCCCGGGATCGGCCTTCGGCGGCGAGGTCCTCTTCGAGGGCGAGGACATCTACGCCCCCGAGCGCCGGCTGACGGACGCCCGCCGCCGGATCGGCATGGTCTTCCAGAAGCCCAACCCGTTCCCGGCGATGTCGATCTACGACAACGTGGTGGCGGGCCTGAAGCTGACGGGCACGCGCGCGAGCCGCCGTACGAAGGACGAGCTGGTCGAGGAGTCGCTGACCCGCGCGGGCCTGTGGAAGGAGGTGCGGGACCGGCTCCGCCAGCCCGGCGGCGCGCTCTCCGGCGGCCAGCAGCAGCGTCTGTGCATCGCCCGCGCGCTGGCGGTACGGCCCCGGGTCCTGCTCATGGACGAGCCCTGCTCCGCGCTCGACCCCACCTCCACCCGCCGGGTCGAGGAGACCATCCACGAGCTGGCCGGCCAGGTGACGGTCGTGATCGTCACCCACAACATGCAGCAGGCCGCCCGTGTCTCCCAGCAGTGCGCGTTCTTCCTCGCCGAGCAGGGCACCCCGGGCGGCATCGTCGAGCACGGCGACACCGAGCAGATGTTCGGTTCCCCGGTGGACCAGCGGACCGCCGACTACGTGGCGGGCCGGTTCGGCTGAGCTCCGTCAGCAGTACGGCGGCTGGTTGGTGAGCGAGGCCGCCACGCGCATCCACACGCCGAACTGGCGGTAGAGGGCGGGCAGCGGACCGCGGGCCTCGACCGTACGGCTGTCCGTGGCGGTCACGCCGGGGATTCCCGGGAGGGTGGCGGCGACGGAGGCCGACTGCCAGCGGACGGTGAGGGTGCGGTCGCCCGCGGGGACGGAAGGCCGCCGCGGCGCGGCCGACAGGGCCGTGGCGACCGCTTCCTCCACCGCCCGGCGCGCCTCGGCCTCGGGGCGCAGCTCCGCCGCGAAGCGGTCGCGGGCGTACTTCACGGGGACCGTGACGATCCGGTCGTCCCACGCCGTCGCCTCCGCGCAGGCCACGTCGTCACCCGTGAGGGCGACCACCGGGACGCCGAGTGCCGCCGCCGTGGCCTGGGCCAGTCCGATCTCGCCGACCGGGCTGCCGTCCAGCCATATGTCCTCGATCTCGTGGCCCATGAAGCTGTGGCTGAGCACGCCCGGCGCCCCCGCCCGGGAGTGGTAGCCGACGCAGATCACGGCGTCGTACTCGGGGGTAAGGCCCTCCAGCATGAACATCTGCTTGGGCTTGCCGCGTACCAGGCGGGCGGCCGGGTGCAGCGCCTCGGGCAGGATGTTGCGCATGGGGCCGTGGGCGTCGTTGACAAGTACGTCGCTCGCCCCCGCCGCCAGGGCGCCCAGGACGGCGGCGTTCACGTCCTGCGCCATCATCGAACGGCCGCGTTCGTAGTCCCGCCCGCCGGGCTGGACGTCGTCCGCGTCGACGAGTCCGGTGATGCCTTCCATGTCCGCGCTGATGTAGATCTTCACAGCCTTACGCTATCCCGACCCTACATACTGTAGGTTCCCAACTGCTGACAGCCAGAAGCCAGAAGCCGGTTCGACGGGGGAATCATGCAGGGCTCGGAGACGCGGGAGGCACCGCAGCCGGGGCAGGGCGCCGTGAGCCTCGGACCCACGATCGCGCTGCTCGTCGTGAGCCTCGTCATCGCCGCCGTGGGCGTGTACGAGCTGTGCGGCTTCGGGCTCCACAGCCTCGCCAAGCGGCCGCACCTCTTCAGTGACGGGCTGGCCACGGGGGGCGTGATCGCCGCCGTGGTGACGGCCGGCGCGGCGGTCGGCAACCTGGCGTGGCACCTGGTGGCGGCGCGGCGAGGGCCGGACCGAACCGGGTGAGTCCCGGTATGCCCGTACTCCGGTTACCTTACAAGCTGTAGGGTCTGCGTTGTCCGTCCCCGTCCCCGTCCCCAAGGTGACCAGTCACCATGCCCGCACCCGCACAGCGGCCGACCCCGATTTCCCCACAGGTCCCCGCTCAGCGCAAGCCCCGACAGCGAATCACCGATGCCGACCGGTCCCGGCTCAGGGCCTGGGCCGCCCAGGCCACGGTCTGGTACCTGCGACTCATGGCCGTGTTCAACATCGTGGCCGTCATGTCGCTGCCGTTCCGGCAGGAGGTCAACGAGCACAACACCGGCCGGCTCCTCACCCTCCACCGGCAGCACGCGCACCACGCCGGCCAGTTCTTCACCCCGTACCTGGCCACCGCCGGCCTGGTCTCGGCCGCGCTCGCGCTGTTCCTCGCGCTGGTGATGCGGCGCCGCAAGCGGGCCGCCTGGGTGTCCAACCTGCTGCTCGCCGGACCCCTCTTCGGCCTCTACGTCCTCGCCCTCACCCAGCACGAGTACCGCGAGCACGCCTTCAACTGGGTCTCCACCGGCCTCACCGGCCTCTTCGTGGCCGCGCTGATCGTCGGGCGCCGTGAGTTCAACGCCGTCGGCGACCCCTCCAACCCGAAGCTGGCCCTGGCCGTCGGCGCGGGCGGCATCCTCGTCACCGGCGGTCTCGGCACCCTGCTCGTGCACGCCACCAACAAGTTCCCGGGCGCGAGCATCACCGACGAGATCGCCTACACCCTCCTGCGGGGCATCAGCGTCGGCCCGCTCGCCGACCGCGTCGAGGCCGTGCACGCGCCCCGCTGGACCGACATCGCCATCAACATCATGCTCGCGGCGGCCTTCTGCCTCGTCCTGTACGCCTGCTTCCGCTCGCCCCGCGGCCGCCGGCTGCTCAGCACGGAGGACGAGGAGCGGCTGCGCCGCCTGCTCGACAAGCACGGCGCCCGGGACTCCCTCGGCTACTTCGCGCTGCGCCGCGACAAGGCCGTCATCTGGTCGCCCACCGGCAAGGCCGCCGTCACCTACCGCGTCGTCGGCGCCGTCAGCCTCGCCTCCGGCGACCCGATCGGCGACCCGGAGGCCTGGCCCGGCGCCATCGACGCCTGGCTCACCGAGGCACGCCGGCACGCCTGGACGCCCGCCGTCATGGGCGCGAGCGAGGAGGCCGGCACGATCTACGCCCGGCACGGCCTGGACGCCCTGGAACTGGGCGACGAGGCCATCGTGGACCTCGCCGACTTCACCCTCGAAGGCCGGGCCATGCGCGTCGTACGGCAGGCGCACAACCGGGTCAAGCGGGCCGGGTACACGGTTCGCATCCGCCGCCACGAGGACATTCCCGACGACGAGATGGCCCTGCTCGTCGAGCGCGCCGACCACTGGCGCGACGGCGCCACCGAACGCGGCTTCTCCATGGCCCTGGGCCGCCTCGGCGACCCGTCCGACGGCCGTTGCGTGATGCTGGAGTGCCTGGACGCCGAGGACGAGCCCCGGGCCCTGCTCAGCTTCGTCCCCTGGGGCGAGCACGGCCTCTCGCTCGACCTGATGCGCCGCGACCGCGACGGCGAGAACGGCCTGATGGAGTACATGGTCGTGGAACTCCTGCTGCGGGCGAAGGACCTGGACGTCCGACGGGTCTCGCTGAACTTCGCGATGTTCCGCTCGGTCTTCGAACGCGGCTCCCGCCTCGGCGCCGGCCCTGTCCTGCGCCTGTGGCGCTCGACTCTCACCTTCTTCTCACGCTGGTGGCAGATCGAGTCGCTGTACCGCGCCAATGCCAAGTACCGACCGGTGTGGGAGCCGCGCTACCTGCTCTTCGCGAAGAGCAGCGACATCCCGCGCATCGGGCTGGCGAGCGCGCGGGCGGAGGGCTTCCTCACCGCGCCCGCGCTCCCGTCCTTCACCCGGCGCAGGCAGGCGCCCTGCGCGGAGGTCACCTCGTCCCCACCGTCCGCAGCACAGTGAGCACCAGCGTCCGTGCCACACCCACCACGTCGCTCACGGACACCCGCTCCTCGGCGCTGTGCGCCACCCGCACGTCGCCCGGCCCGAACTGCAGCGTCGGTATCCCGGCCCCGGCATAGAGCCGCAGGTCGCTCCCGTACGGAGCGCCGCGCTCCCGGGGCCGGGAGGCCCAGCCGTTCGCGTCGGTGCAGGCGTCGCGCACCACGTCCCGCAGGGGATGCCCCTCGGTCAGGCTGCCACTGGCGAACTGACCGCCCGTCCAGCTCACCGTCGCCGGACGGTCCCGCAGCCAGGGATCGGCGGCGCAGGCCTCGGCCACACAGCGTTCCAGTTCGGCGCGGGCGTCCGCCGGGTCCTCACCGAGGCGGACGCCCAGCCGGCCCTCGGCGACCAGCAGGTCCGGAACGCTGCTCGCCCAGTCGCCCGAGCGCAGGGTGCCGACGGACAGGGCGTAGGGGATCGGATACTCGGCCATCAGCGGGGACGGGTTGGCGTTACGGGCCGTCTCCAGGCGGGCGAGGGCCTGGTGCAGCGGCAGGTACGCGTCGATCGCGCTCACCCCGGCGTCCCGGGAGCTCGCGTGTGCCGCCTTGCCGGGGACGGTGACACGGAAGGTCAGGGCGCCCGCGTTCGCGGTGATGAGGGTTCCGGCGGTCGGCTCGGTGATGACACAGGCGTCTCCCCGGTGCCCGCGCCGCAGGGTCCCGAAGGCACCGATACCGCCGTCCTCCTCGCCGACCACGAAGTGCACGGCGACCCGGCCGCGCAGCCGCACCCCGGCCGCCCGTACCGCCGCCAGGGCGGCGAGGTGCGCCACCAGCCCGGCCTTCATGTCGCAGGCCCCGCGCCCGTGCACGACGTCCCCGGTCACTCTCGGCACGAACGGATCCCCCTCCCAGGCGGCGAGGTCCCCTGGCGGTACGACGTCCACGTGCCCCTGCAGGACCAGCGTCGGCCCGTCGTCGCCGTCGCCGCCCGCCGTGTGCCCCACCAGGCCCCACGCCTCCTCGCGCGGCACCTCCATGCCGGGGAAGGCCGGGTCCGCGAGCAGCGCGGGCAGGTCCATGGACCACAGATCCACGTCCAGCCCGAGCCGCTCCAGCTGCCCGGCCAGATGGTGCTGGAGCTCCGACTCGGCGGCACTCCCGGTGACACTGGGGATCGCCAGCAGTTCGAGCAGGGTCCGGCCGATGGCCGCCTCGTCGACCGCGCCGAGGGCGGCGGCCTCCTCGTCAGTCAGCACGCGGGCTCCTTACCGTCACGTCGGCAGCGGTGCGCTCCGATCACCCTGATCATCACGCCGTCCCCGCCACCGTGAACAGATGCCCACGCGTCCCGGCCCGCAAGGACACCGTGGCGCCGGCCGCCGCGGTGTCCCGTGCGGGGTCGCTCACCCCTTGACCGCGGAACCGGCGACTCCCTGGACGAACCAGCGCTGGAAGAAGACGAAGACGACCAGGACCGGCAGGACGAGGAGCACGCCGAAGGCGAGGATCTGGCCCCAGTCCGGGGGCTGCTGGCTCTGGAAGACGCTCATCTCCAGCGGGAGCGGGCGGACCGACGGGTCGGAGACCATCAGGACCGGCCACAGGAACGAGCCCCACTGCGTGAGGAAGGTGAGGATCGCGACCGAGGCGAACACCTGCTTGGACATCGGGACGATGATCGCGAAGAAGGTGCGCCAGGGCCCGGCGCCGTCCAGCCGGGCCGCCTCCTCGATGCTCGGCGGGATCGAGCGGAAGAACGTGTGGAACTGGTAGACCGAGAAGGCGTTGGCGATGAACGGGACCGCCTGGACGAAGACGGTGTTGCGCTGGTCGTTGAACAGGTAGAAGAGCGGCACGGCCACCGACTCGAACGGCACCAGCATGAGCAGCAG
This sequence comes from Streptomyces sp. NPDC086549, assembly GCF_044746205.1. Taxonomy (NCBI): domain Bacteria; kingdom Bacillati; phylum Actinomycetota; class Actinomycetes; order Kitasatosporales; family Streptomycetaceae; genus Streptomyces; species Streptomyces sp. NPDC086549. The sequence continues at coordinate 64,089 of NZ_JBIVBS010000017.1, forward strand.
GACGAGCGTGAAGACGGCTTCCCGGCCGCGCCACTTCAGCCGTGACAGGCCGTACGCGGCCATCGAGTTGACGAACAGACCACCGGTCACGACCACGAACGCGACGAGCAGCGAGATGCCCATGAAGCGCCAGAAGTAGCCGGTGCTGTCGGAGTTCAGGGCGTCGAGGACGTGCGCGTAGTTGTCGAAGGACAGGTGCGTGGGCAGGAAGCCGGTCAGGCCGTTCAGCACCTCGTCGGACGGCTTGAGGCTGCCCAGGAGCAGGTACAGGACGGGCAGGACGAAGACGAACGCCAGGACGCCGAGGACGGTGTAGTCGGCGAGGCGGCGCAGCCGGCGGTTCGGCCGGCGGTGTGGCGCGCTGGTCGTGGCCATGGTGGGTGTCAGTCCTCGTTGTCGGGCCGGACGACGCGGCGCTGGATGAGGGTCAGGACGACGACGATCAGGAAGAAGACGACGGTGATCGCGGACGCCTGGCCGATGTTGTTCTGGTCGAAGGCGGTGGTGACGGCCTGGTACATGACCGTGCGGGTGGCGTCCTCGTCGAGACCGCCACCGTGGATCAGGACGTAGACCTGGTCGAAGACGCGGAAGGACAGCACCGAGGTGAGCATGGCCACGAACACGAGGGTGCCGCGGATGCCGGGCAGCGTGACGTGCCGGAACTGCTGCCAGCGCGAGGCGCGGTCGAGCTCGGCCGCCTCGTAGAGCTCGCCGGGGATCTGCTGGAGACCGGCGAGCAGGATGACCATCTGGAAGCCGACCCCCTGCCACACGGACAGCACGATGATCGAGGCCATGGCGGTGGCGCCGTCGCCGAGCCAGTCGAAGGCGCCCCAGTTGCCGAAGCTCACCGCGTGCAGCGCGGAGTTGAGCAGGCCCTGGTCGCTGCGGGCGAGGATGAGGCGCCAGATGACGGCGACCAGGGTCATCGGGAAGACGACCGGCATGAAGAACAGGGACCGGAACAGGCCGATGGCCTTGAGCTTGCGGTTCAGCAGGATCGCCAGGGCCAGCGCCAGACCCGTCTGGACGGGTACGACGACCACGGCGAAGGTCAGGTTGTTGAGCAGGGCCCGCAGGAACGGGCCGGACAGGTCGGGGTCGGTGAACAGCCGCCGGTACTGCTCCAGACCGAAGAACGTGGGTGCCAGCGGAGAGCCGAGGCGCACGTTGTAGAAGGAGAGGACGACGGCGTAACCGAACGGTATGCCGACGAAGGCGACGAGCCCGGCGACGGCGGGCATGGACATCAGCAGTCCGTGCAGCCAGTCGCGGTTCCTCGACCCTGAACGCGTCGGCCGCGCGGGCTTCACGGAGGTCACGGGCGGGCCTTCTGCCTTTCCGGAGGGCGCGGGGCGCGCCGGTTCCACGGTCTTCACGAGGCGGTCCTGTTCCCGGCCGGGGCGAGTGCGGCGTACGCGGACCCGCCCCGGCCGATGTGTCCTGCGGTGCTACTGGATCTTGTAACCGGCGTTGTCGGAGAAGTCCTGGTCGATGGCGTGGGCGGCCTTCTTCAGGGCGGTCTTCGGGTCGGCGCCGCCGTAGATGGAGTTCAGGGCCTCGCTGAACTTGGCGGTGACCGTGGGGTATCCGGCGGTGACCGGGCGGGTCACGGCGACACACGACTTGGTGATGTCGCTGTCGCCGCACGGCTTGGCGAGCTGGTCGGCGTAGAGCCGCAGCGGGCCGCCCTCCTTGTACAGGGGGCTCGCGGCGAGTGCGCTCTTCGTGGCGGGCGGGGCGCCGTTCGCCGTGGTCATCGCGGTGACGTTGGCGTCGTCGAGGAGGTAGTCGAGGAAGGCGCCGGCCGCCTTGCCGTTCTTGGAGCCCGAGCCGATGCCCCAGGACCAGGAACCCTGGCCGGTCTTGGGACCGTTGCCGAAGTCCGGCAGCGGCAGTACGACGAGGTCGCTGCCGAGGGACTTGCTGTAGGCGGGGTACATCCAGTGGCCGACCCAGCTCAGCGCGACCCGGCCCTTGGCGAAGGCGTTGCCGTCGGTGTTGGGATCGACGTACGTCTTCCAGGACTGGAGGGTCTTCATGGCCGAGACCACGGCCGGGGTGTCGAGGGCGCCCTCGGCCTTGCCGTCCTTCAGCAGCGAACCGCCGGCCGACCAGACGACCGGGGCGAAGCCGTACGTCCCCCACTCGTTGGCGAGACCGTTGTTCTCCTGGAGGTCGAGCGGCTTGCCGTCGGAGTCCTTGGTCTTGAGGGCCTTGAGCGCGGCGGTGAACTCCTGCGCGGTCCAGGCGTCGGACAGGCTCGTCGGGTACTTCACCTTGGCCGCGTCCAGCAGCTTCTTGTTGCCGTAGATGCCGAGCCCCGAGTCGTACATGCCCAGGCCGTAGTGCTTGCCGCCGATCGCGCCCTGCGCCTTGCTGGCGTCCGTGGCGTTGGCCATGGTCTTCGCCGAGACGTAGTCGTCGATCGCGGCGAGCTTCTTGTTGTAGACGAAGTTCGCCATGGTCGGGCCGTCGAACTCCATCACGTCCGGCAGCTTGGCGGCGTCGGTGGCGGTGATGGTCTTGGTGTAGTCGTTGCCGGGGATCAGCTTCAGCTCGACCTTGATCTTGTCCTGGGAGGAGTTGAAGGACTTCACCGCGTTCTGCAGGGCCGTGTCCTCGCTCTTCTGGCTCTGGTGGGCCCAGACACTGATGGTGCCCTTGCCGGTGCCCGCCTCGGCGGAGGCGTTGCTGCCGCCGCCGCCCGGTCCGCAGGCGGCCAGCGCCGCCAGGGGAAGGGCGAGGGCCAGGCCCGTACCGGCTGTACGGCGGTACCTTCTGTGGGTCGAGCTCATGTCTGTGCCTCCGTGCGGTGCGAGGGTTCGAAGCGCGATGGTGCTTTCGGGCGTGGGGGTGTGGGGTTCAGGAGTGCCGGCCGGGAACGGGCCGCCGTGGCCGGTGCCGGTCACTGGGGTCCGCGCGGGCACGGCGGGGCGGTGGTCTCGCGCAGGACGAGGCGGATGGGCATCTGTACGTGCCCGGCCGGTTCGGCGTCCGGCTCGTCGAGCTGTCGCAGCAGCAGCCGGGCGGCCTCGGCGCCCTGCCCGGCGACCGGCTGGGCGACGGTGGTCAGGCCGACCACGTCGGCGAGTTCGTGATCGTCGAAGCCGACGACGGACACGTCGTCCGGCACCTTGAGCCGGTGGCGCCGCAGGGCGCGCAGCGCGCCCATCGCCATCTCGTCGGACTGGGCGAACACCGCGGTGGGCGGCCGGGAGACCGCCAGCAGCTCGGTCATGGCCCGCTCGCCGCCCTCGACGGTGTAGTCCCCGTTCGCCTCCAGGGCCGGGTCGTGCTCGATCCCGGCGTCGGCCAGCACGTCCAGATACGCCTGCCGGCGCTCGACGGGCGTGGTCCAGTGCAGCGGCCCGCTCTCGCCGCTGATCATGCCGATCCGGCGGTGGCCCAGGTTCACCAGATGCCGTACGGCGCTCTCCGCGCCGGCCCGGTCGTCGATGCCGACCACGGTGAACCCGGGCCGGGCGCTGCCGACCGTGCTGGCCAGCGGGACTCCCAGTGAGCGCAGCGCGGCGGACTCCTCCTCGTCGGGGATGAGCAGCGACAGCACGGCGTCCACCCGCTTGCGGACCGGCATCTTGGTGAAGAAACGCTTGCGCGTCTCGGGCGAGCCCAGGTTGTACAGCAGGACGTCGTACCCGGCGGCGCTGAACACGCGCTCGGCCGCGTCCAGCACGCTGCCGAAGAACCAGCGGCCGATGTACGGGGCGACGACCCCTATGGTGAAGGTGCGTCCGCTGGCCAGGCTGGACGCCGAGCGGGACGCCGTATAGCCGAGGCGCGTGGCGACGGCCGTGATCTGCGCCCGCACCTCGTCGGACACGCCCGCCTGTCCGCGCAGCGCGCGGGACACGGTGGACGCCGACACTCCGGCGGCGCGGGCGACATCGGTGATGCTGACCGTCACGGCGTTTTCTCCCGTCGGTTTCACGTCGGTGTGATCTGTGGGTGACGTGACCGTAAACCGGGCACCGTTGTTGCGCAAGCGTTTGCGTTCAGTTTTACTTGGGCCGATTCTCAAGTGAGACCTTCAGTGTCAATGATCAACGCACGCGTTTGAGCGATGCGAGCCGACAGGAACAGTGCATGCGATACGCCCCGCCCGGCCTCTGCGTGAACGACTTCGCCCTTCTGCGCGACGACGACGGCACCTACGCGGTGCTGCATCTGCAGGGCCCGTGGACGCCCGAGTTCGACCATCTGCGGATGGAGACCTCCTACGGCCGGGCCACCTCCACCGACCTGGTCCACTGGAAGCCCGAGGGCACCGCCTTCGGCAACGGCCTGCCCGGGCGCTTCGACCAGCAGGCGGTGTGGACCATGCATCCGGTCCGGCACGGCGACGGCGCCGGAATGGCGATGTTCTACACGGGCGTGAGCGGGCTGACGGCGGGCGGCTGGCCGCTGCAGTCGGTCGGGCTGGCCTACTCCGACCGCACCGACGGCACCGGCTGGCGCCGGCACGGCACCGGGCCCGTGGTCGAGGCGGACGCCCGCTGGTACCGCACCGGGGAGCGCATGGGCTGGCGCGACCCGTTCGTCGTACGCGACGACGAGTCGGACGGCTGGGTGATGGTCGTCTGTGCCGCCGACGCCTCCCTCCCCGTCGAGGTCAGCGGCTGTGTCGCGTGGGCCACCTCGGACGACCTGGAGCACTGGACGGTCCAGCCGCCGCTCGTCTCACCCGGTGACGTCGACGAGCTGGAGTGCCCGGTCCTGGAGCGCCTGGACGACGGCAGCTGGCTGCTGATCGGTTCGATCGGCGCGACGCGCGGCTTCGAGGCGTGGACGGCGCCGCGGCTGAGGGGTCCCTGGACCCGCCGCGGCCCGCTGGGCCCGACCGGCTCCTACGCCCCCCGTGTCATCGCCGCCCCCGACGGCACCCGCGTCGTCTTGCACACCACCCCCCGCCGAGTCGGCCTGACGGACTCCGGTGAGCGCTGCCGGGGCATGCTCGCCCAGCCCAAGACCCTTGTCCTGCCGGAGGACGCGGCACCGCGTCTGGAGTGGTGGCCCGGTCTGGACGGCTGGCTCGGCGAGGAGACGGAGGAGTCGTCCCTGCACGCGGTCGGCGACATCGCCGTCTCCGGGCGCGTCGAGATCACCCTGCGGACCGGGGACACCGGGGACACCGGGGACACAGGGGGCGACGGTCCCGCCCTGGTCGTCGGCTGCGACGGCAAGAACCTCTGGGTCACCGGCCCCGACGGCGCCCGGCTCGGCGAGACCGTCCTGACCGAGCCCGCAGCCGCCTTGCGCATCCTCACCGTCGGCGAATACGTCGAGGTCTACGCCGACGGCGTCTTCGTCCTGGCCACCCTGTGCTACTCGGGCCGTCCCGCCCAGTGGACGGCGGTCCGCGACGGGCACACCCGCACGATCCCCGTGCGTCCGGTCCGCCTGCCCGACCCGGGCCGCGACGACGCCTCGGCCGTGTGGCCGGGCCCGGCGTCGGCCTGAAAGGCCCGGCCGGGCGCCGCCGACACCCCGTTCACTCCGCGTCGGCGACGACCGAACCGACGCGTTCGGCCAGGCTCGGATCGCGGCGGACCAGGAGCGTCGCGTAGCCCACGGCGGCGAGCAGGACGGCCAGCGCCACGTAGGGGAACCAGCTGTACGGCGCGGGCTGGCCGGGCTTGGCGAGGTAGTAGAGCGGAACCAGGATGGCCAGGGCGCCGATCGCGGGCAGCACCAGGTGCCGGACCGTCCGGAACTCCTGCGGCCGGTACCTGCGGTAGTACAGCGGCAGGGCGATGTTGGAGGCGAGGTAGACCAGCAGGATCAGGATGGCGCCCAGGCTCGATGACTCGGTGAAGAAGACCACCGGGTTCATCGGACCGCCGTTCTCCCCGAGCAGATGGCCCAGGCCCCAGCCCGCGATGATCAGCAGCGCGGTGGCGGCGAAGGTGACGATCGCGTTGTTCGGCGTACGGCGCGTGGGATGCACGTAGCCGAAGAAGGACGGGAGCAGCCCCTCTCGCCCGGCGTTGAACACCAGCCTCGCCTGGGAGTTGATGCCCGCGATCAGCACGCCGAGGGTGGAGGTCAGGCCCCCGACGTAGGCGAGGAACGCCAGCGCGCCGAGCGTGTGCTGGGCGACGTCGATGAAGGGGATCGGGGAGTCGCCGAGCCGCTCCACGTCGTAGCCGAAGCCGGTCACGGTGGCGTACGAGAAGAGGATGTAGCTCACCGTCATGATCGCGATGGAGGAGAACACCGCGCGGCCGACGTTGCGCCGCGGGTTCTCCGTCTCCTCGGCCAGCGCGGCCGAGTTCTCCCAGCCGATGAACAGGTACACCGCCAGCGGGAAGCCCGCCGCCAGCCCCTTGAGGCCATGGGTGATGTGGCCGGGCAGGAACGGATCGGCCGAGAGGCTGCCGCGGTGCTCGACGATGGTCGCGACCGAGACCACGACCAGGACCAGCATCTCCACGCCGAAGAAGTAGCCGGCCCACTTGGTGGAGACCACGATCCCGCGCAGCATCAGCACCACCGACAGCCCGGTCAGCAGCAGCGTCCAGATGATCCACGGCAGGTCGACGCCGGTGTAGTGCTGCAGGGTGATCTGCACGAACCCGCCCGAGATCGCGATGACGGAGGCCATCGCGATGATGTAGCCGAGTCCGGCCAGCAGTGCGGTGGTCACGGCGCTGACCGGCCCGAAGGTCTTGCCGACGAAGGTGATGAAGCTGCCCGCCGAGGGATGCGCCCGGGAGAACTCGGCGAGCGTGTTGCCCAGCAGGGCGACGGCGACGCCCGCGGCGGCGATGGTCAGCGGGGACGCGACGCCCGCGGTGGTGGCGAGGAAGGCGAAGCCGAAGAAGAAGCTCATGGCCGGGCCGACGTTGGCCATCGTGGCGGCGGCGATGTCCGCCATGCCGAGGACGCCGCCGCGCAGCCGCTGGGGCGCGCCGCCGACGGGGCCCGACGTCGGCGACGGGCCGACGGGTCCGGGGTCAGGCATGGCGACGGCTCCTTCTGCGGGGTGTCGGCACGGGGAGGGGGGAGGAAGAGGGGGGAGGAAAGGGGGCTGGCCGGCGTGACCGGGCGTCAGTCCGGGCGGGCGTGCTGGTGTGCCTTCACCGCCCGCACCGCCGGGTCCATCGCGCCGCGGGCGAGTTCGTCGAGCAGGTCGGCGTGGCAGCGGTTCCGGGCCCGTACCACCGCGGGGGCGGGAGCGGGCGTCAGCAGGCACTGCCGGCCGAGCAGGTCGGCGGCGAACTCGCGGATTCCGACGCCGCCGAGCGTCTCCGCGAGGTCGAGGTGGAAGCGTGTCTCCAGTTCGAGCAGCCGGGCCGGGTCGTCGGACAGGTCCATCTCGTCCACCAGCGCCCGCAGCCCGTCCAGCAGGCCGTCCGGGACCTCGCCCGCGCTGTGCGCCACGAGTCCGCATTCGAGCAGCAGGTGGAAGGCGTCCAGCGAGGCCGCCTCGTCGGCGTCGTGCATCAGGGCGACGACCGTGTCCCAGTCCGCCGCGACGAAGGTCCCGCCGGCCCGGCCCCGACGGCGGTCGAGCAGGCCGTCCTGGCACATGCCCTCCAGCGCACGGCGCACGGTGATCTCACTGATCCCCAGCTCCTCGGCGAGGACACCCGAGTCCGGCAGCCGGTCTCCCGGTGACTCGGACTTCAGACGCACCCGCAGGGCGATCCGCGAGCGGACGAGCTCCGATCCCGTGGGGCCCCTGCCGGACAGGACACGGGTGTCCAAGACCCCGCCGACCGGCGCAGGCCGAGCGGGACCTGGCTGGTTGTAGGGCCCGAACTTGCCCGCTGCGTTCACCACGACGCCACCCTAACGGCCTGCCGAGCGAGGGCAGGGACCGCGGCGACGGCGTCCGCACGAGGGTCTGCATGGGGGCTCCCACGGGGCCGGGACACGGGGACGACGCGGTGACGGCGACGGAAGGCGCCGCTCCGCGCTGCACGAAAAATAGAGCAAGGTGAACAGTTAAACAAGACTTGTTCTTTTCGATCGTACTGAACTATTTTCCAGTCGCCCCGCTCCGCACTCCTCCCTGGATGTCGAGATGACCACACGTCCCCCCGTCCCCGCCCCCGCCGACACGGGCCCGGTGGCGACCGCCACCGACGGCAACCCGGCAGACTCCGGCCTGCAGGCTGGTCTGAAGAACCGCCATCTGTCGATGATCGCGATCGGCGGCGTCATCGGCGCCGGCCTGTTCGTCGGCTCCGGCTCCGGCATCGCCGCCGCGGGTCCCGGCATCCTGATCTCCTACGCGCTCGTCGGGACCCTCGTCGTCCTCGTCATGCGCATGCTCGGCGAGATGGCCGCGGCCAACCCGACCTCCGGCTCGTTCTCCGCGTACGCGGACCGCGCGCTGGGCCGCTGGGCCGGATTCACCATCGGCTGGCTGTACTGGTTCTTCTGGGTCGTGGTGCTCGCGGTCGAGGCGACCGCCGGGGCGAAGATCCTGGCCGGCTGGATGCCTGCGGTTCCGCAGTGGGGCTGGGCCCTGATCGTCATGGTCATCCTCACCGCCACCAACCTGGCCTCGGTCAGCTCCTACGGCGAGTTCGAGTTCTGGTTCGCGGGGATCAAGGTCGTCGCCATCGCCGCGTTCATCGTGATCGGCGGCCTCGCGATCTTCGGCCTGCTGCCCGGCTCCGACCACCCCGCATCCGGCTTCTCCAACCTCACCGCACATGGCGGCTTCCTGCCGAACGGCCCAGGCGCGATCCTCACCGGCGTCCTGATGGTGGTCTTCTCCTTCATGGGCAGCGAGATCGTCACGCTGGCGGCGGGGGAGACGGCGGACCCGCGGGCCGCGGTCACCAAGGCCACCAACAGCGTGATCTGGCGGATCGCGGTGTTCTACCTGGGCTCGATCCTGGTCGTGGTGTCGCTGCTGCGCTGGGACGACCCGGCGATCCTCAAGGACGGCTCGTACGTCGCGGCCCTCAGCTCCATCGGCATCCCGCACGCCGCCCAGATCATGAACGCGATCGTGCTGACCTCGGTCCTGTCCTGCCTCAACTCCGGCCTCTACACCGCCTCGCGCATGGCGTTCTCCCTCGGCAAGCGCAGTGACGCCCCGGCCGCCTTCGGGCGGACCTCGGGAAGCGGAGTGCCGCGGGCGGCCATCCTGGCCTCGGTGGTCTTCGGCTTCGTCGCGGTCGGCTTCAACTACCTGTGGCCGGACACGGTCTTCCAGTTCCTGCTCAACTCCTCGGGCGCGATCGCGCTGTTCGTCTGGCTGGTGATCTGCTTCTCCCAGCTGCGGATGCGCAAGATCATCCAGCGGGAGGCGCCGGAGAAGCTGGTCGTCAGGATGTGGCTCTACCCCTACCTGACCTGGGCCACCATCGCCCTGATCGCGTTCGTGCTGATCTACATGCTGACCGACACCGCCGACGGCGGCGGCCGTGACCAGGTGGTCCTGTCCACCCTGGTGGCCGCGGCTGTGGTGGTCTTCGCCCTGGTCCGCCAGCGACTGTCCGGCCGGAACGGGACCCGGACGCAGGACACCGTCCCCCTGCCGTAGGGCAATCCCCACCCTCGGCCGACGCGGCGGTGGTACGGCTCTCCAGCCGCACCACCGCCGCGTCACGGCTTCGGCCGCCGACCGCAACACCGTTACTGGATCCAGGGCGCCTTGTAGGTGCCGGTGTCGTTGAGGAACGCGGTGAAGTCCTCGGAGGCCCACTCCTCGCTGATCTTGCCGTTCCGCAGCTGGTAGACGTCGATCGCGTCCCACCGGACCGGCCGCCCGCTGGCGGGTATGCCCAGCAGGGGGCCCTGGCTCGCGGCCAACCCCGGCGGGCTCCGCCTGTTCGCCGGCATTGACGACTGGCCGGCAGGGCAGCGCAACCTCGCCCGCTACGTCATCCTCCACCCGGCGGCCCGCGCCCTCATCGACGACTGGGAGGACGCACTCCACTCCTATGTGGCGTGGCTGCGCGGACCGGCCGCCATCGAGCCGGACGCCCCCGACCTCACCGTGCTCATCGACGAACTACGGGAACACAGCCGGGAGTTCGCCGAGCTCTGGGACCGCTACGGCGTCGTGGGCAGCACCCAGGGACGCCGGCTCTTCCACCATCCCGATGTCGGCGACCTCACCCTCGGCTTCCAGGGAATGACGCTGAACGGCACCAACGGCCAGTTCCTGGTGGCCTTCTACGCCGAACCCGGCACCCCCGACCACGACGCGATGGTGCTCCTGGACCGGGTGGCGCAGGAGCGCTTCGGCAAGCCCTCGGCATCGGCGTCACCGGCGTAGGACCGCCATACCAGAGTAGGTACGTGACGGCAGGCAGCACCGCGGACGCGGCGTGCCGGCACGGTGGCACGCCGCGTGGCCCCGACCGGCGTCGGCGAATCCCGCCGGGCGCCTCGGGGCAGAGGCTGCGGCGGACCGTCCCCTCCCGTCCGTGCCGCGCGTGCGCAGCGGCCCGCCCCGGCGGACATGACCCGAGCGTGGCAGCCCTGCCAGGGGCGCAGGACACGGGGAGTCCGTCGATCAGTTCAAGCCACCTGGCCGAGATGTACAGGATTCAATCACACGGTGCGCACACAACCTTCACATCGTGCGATCGTTCGCCGAATCGATACACCGCCGCCTTCGCCCCAAATCCGATGCGGCGCGCCAGCCCGCACCAGGGGGGTACAGCTCCCGCAGTTCCGTCAGGACGCGCTCTGTCAGAAGTGGGGTGGCCTGAGGTTTTCTGGAAGCCCCCGGCTTCGAGCGGGGCGTTCGAGGTAGGCAGTCGCAAGGTGTTGCAGGGAGCGTCGCCATGACGCTCCTCGGGCACTAGTAAGGGCGGAGCCCGAAAGCCCCGCCCGAACAACACAGAATGCCGCAGAACCCCAGATCAGGGCCAAACCAGGCAATAAGGCTGATGCCCCGCCTCATGCAGCCGGTGCGAGAAGTCCTGCCACTCGTGCAGCAACTGGTACACGTTGAACGCGTCCCGTGGTCCGCCCCGGTCCGGCACCGTGGACCAGATGAACGCCGCCGCGCCCACCGCCTCCTCGCCGATGCCTCGCAGTGGGTCCACGACGGTCATCGGGAGCTTGACGACCGCGTAGTCGGGGTGCAGGACGACCAGCTCCAGGGGCGGCACCTTGTGCAGGGGCACGCCTTCGATGCCGGTCAGCACCATCGCGGCCATCGTCTCCGGCTTGATCTTGGTGAACATGCCGTTCATGCCGAGCTCGTCGCCGCCGAGTTCTTCAGGGCGCATCGAGATCGGGACGCGGGCCGCCGTCGCACCGTCCGGTGCGCCGAAGTATTTGTACGTCACCCCCACCCGACCACCATTCCTGCTCTCCGCCGTCAGCCGATCGATCCGACGGTCGATACGTCGATCGTCCCGATCCGACTCACTCGGTACCCCGTGTGCCTGGCGTGCCTCACGTGTCTCGCTCGTTTCCTCCGCGTCGCGTCGGTGCCTTCCCCGCCGGGCACGTCGAGGACCCAGATCATCAGTCCCCTCGCCCAGTCCGCCACCGCGATGCATATCTCCACCCGACTGCTTTTCTAGGACGCGTGGCCCCCGCCGCGCAACCCGATCATCGTGACAGTGACCTCCCCCACGGCCGCCCGCCGAAACGTGCGCTGAAACTCCAGTCCGCAGGATCTTCGCCGCCACTGAACACCATGAGCCGTATGAGCTGTGTGTATCAGCTGTGTGTATCAGGTCCCAGTCTCGCAGATGGCACGGGATCGACCAGGGGAGCCGGACGCGAGATCGACCACGTGTTTGTCGGAGTGGTGACCGGGGCGGCCTACCCTGAGGAGGTCACTACGCAACCGGAGTCGGAGAAGTCGGAGAAGTCGCACGTCATGAGCGAAATCCCCTATTCGTACGAAGCGCCTGTCTCGCAGGCTCTGTTCGACCGTGCGGCCGTCGTCACGCCCGGCGGCGTGAACTCCCCGGTGCGCGCCTTCCGTGCCGTCGGTGGTACGCCCCGGTTCATGGTGTCGGGCACCGGTCCGTACCTGACCGACGCGGACGGGCGGGAGTACGTTGATCTCGTCTGCTCGTGGGGCCCCATGATCCTCGGGCACGCGCACCCGGAGGTCATCGCCGCCGTCCAGGACGCCGTCGTGCGCGGTACGTCGTTCGGTACGCCCGGTGAGGGCGAGGTCGCGCTCGCCGAGGAGATCGTCGCGCGGATCGAGCCCGTCGAGCAGGTGCGGCTCGTCAGCAGCGGCACCGAGGCGACCATGTCCGCCATCCGCCTCGCCCGCGGGTTCACCCAGCGGTCCAAGGTGATCAAGTTCGCCGGCTGCTACCACGGGCATGTGGACTCCCTGCTCGCCGCAGCCGGCAGCGGTGTCGCCACGTTCGCGCTGCCCGACACGCCCGGCGTCACCGGCGCCCAGGCCGGGGACACGATCGTGCTGCCGTACAACGACCTCGAAGCCGTGCAGGAGGCCTTCCACCGGCACCCCGGCGAGATCGCCTGTGTGATCACCGAGGCCTCGCCCGGCAACATGGGGGTCGTGCCGCCGGCGCCCGGGTTCAACCAGGGGCTCAAGGACGCGTGCCAGCGCAACGGGGCCCTCTTCATCTCCGACGAGGTCATGACCGGATTCCGGACCAGCCGCTCCGGGTGGTACGGGATCGACGGGGTCAGGCCCGACCTGATGACCTTCGGCAAGGTCATGGGAGGCGGGTTCCCCGCCGCCGCCTTCGGTGGGCGCGCCGACGTCATGGCGCACCTCGCGCCCGCCGGGCCCGTCTACCAGGCCGGCACGCTCTCCGGGAACCCGGTCGCCACCGCCGCCGGCCTCGCCCAGCTGCGGCTCCTCGACGACGCCGCCTACGAGACCGTCGACAGCGTCTCCGCGCAGATCCAGGGCCTCGTCACCGAGGCCCTCACCAGGGAGGGGGTCGCGCACCAGCTGCAGACCGCCTCCAACATGTTCTCCGTCTTCTTCACCAACCGGCCCGTGCGGAACTACGAGGACGCCAAGGCGCAGGAGTCATTCCGCTTCACCGCCTTCTTCCACTCGCTGCTGGCCAACGGTGTCTATCTGCCGCCGTCGTCCTTCGAGTCCTGGTTCGTTTCCACGGCCCACGACGAGCGGGCCATCCAGAAGATCGCCGACGCCCTTCCGGCGGCGGCCCGAGCCGCCGCGGAGGCCACCGCGTGAGCAACAACAACGCCATCACCGTCGTCCACCTCATGAGGCACGGCGAGGTCGCCAACCCGGACGGGGTGCTGTACGGGCGCCTTCCCGGCTACCACCTCTCCGAGCTCGGGCGGCAGATGGCCGACCGGGTCGCCGAGCACCTGGCCCCCCGGGACGTGACGTACGTCGTCGCCTCCCCGCTGGAGCGGGCGCAGGAGACCGCGACCCCGATCGCGAAGGCGCACGGCCTGGACCTCGACACCGACGAGCGGCTCATCGAGGCCGACAACGTCTTCCAGGGCAAGACCTTCGGGGTCGGGGATGGCGCCCTGCGCAAGCCCGGCAACTGGAAACACCTCGTCAACCCCTTCAAGCCGTCCTGGGGTGAGCCGTACGTCGACCAGGTCGTACGGATGAAGGGCGCGCTGGACGCGGCCAAGGACCGGGCGCGCGGGCACGAGGCCGTACTCGTCAGCCACCAGCTGCCGATCTGGATCGTGCGGTCGTACGTCGAGAAGCGGCGGTTGTGGCACGACCCGCGCAAGCGGCAGTGCACGCTCGCCTCGCTGACGTCCTTCACCTACCAGGGCGACAGGATCGTGTCCGTCGGGTACACCGAGCCCGCCCGCGACCTCGTCCCCGCCCATCTCCTCGCCGGTGCCAAGCCGGTGAAGGGGCAGGGCAAGGCGTTCGGCGCCTGACGCACCCGTTAGTGTCCTGACTCGCCCGCCAGGTGTCCTGACACGCCAGCAGGGTGCTCCGACTCACCCGCAAGGTGTCCTAAGACCTCGCAAAACGCCTTAGGACACCTTTGTGGTGTTCATTACGGAATGTATGACAAGTGACGGAACCCCCCTGTTCGTCACGCCCTCTGAGTGGGTGACACCAGCAGGACGTGACGGATCGGGGTTCTCATGCGCATCTTGTCCCGAAGGGGAATGCTCGGCCTCGGCGCGGGCGCCGCGGCCGCCGCCGGTCTCGCGGGCTGCGGCACTCTCGACCCGTCAGACGGGGACGGGCACCGTTCGGGTTCCGGCGGCGGCAAGAACGGCTCGGGCGGCAAGGGCGACGGCGGCGGCAAGAACGGCGCGCATCCCGCCCGGCCCATCGGCGACGGCTCCACGTCCTTCACCGGCAAGCAGCCCCACCAGCCCGCCAAGCCCGAGCCGCTGGAGGCCGGGCAGACCCCGCCGCAGTTCGTGATCTTCTCCTGGGACGGCGCCGGCGAGGTCGGCAACGGCCTCTTCCCGCGCTTCCTCGACCTCGCCAAGGAACACGGCGCGAGCATGACCTTCTTCCTCTCGGGGCTGTATCTGCTGCCCGAGTCGAAGAAGCGCCTCTACAACCCGCCGAACAACCCGCGCGGCGCCTCCGACATCGGCTACCTCACCGACGACCACGTCAAGGCCACGCTGACGAACATCCGTCGGGCCTGGCTGGAGGGGCACGAGATCGGCACGCACTTCAACGGGCACTTCTGCTCCGGCTACGGCACCGTCGGCAACTGGACCCCGCAGCAGTGGCGGAGCGAGATCCAGCAGGCCAAGGGCTTCGTGAAGGAGTGGCGGACCAACAGCGGGTGGACCGACCTGCCGTCGCTGCCGTTCGACTACGAGAAGGAACTCGTCGGCGGCCGTACGCCCTGTCTGCTCGGCCAGAACAACCTGCTGCCCACCGCCCGTGAACTCGGCTGGCGTTACGACGCCTCCTCGCCCGGCGGCCGTCAGACCTGGCCGCAGAAGAAGCTGGGCATCTGGGATCTGCCGCTGCAGCAGATACCCTTCCCCGGCCGCAGCTTCGAGGTCCTGTCGATGGACTACAACATGCTCGCCAATCAGTCGGTCAACTCGACCAAGGCGCCCGCCTACAACTACCCGGGCTGGCGGACCCAGTCCGCGCAGGCCTACATATCGGGATTCCAGCGGGCATACGAGACGAACCGCGCGCCCTTCTTCATAGGCAACCACTTCGAGCACTGGAACGGCGGCATCTACATGGACGCCGTCGAGGAGGCGTTCAAGCACATCGCGCGGGAGAAGGAGAAGGGCGCCGACGTACGGCTCGTCTCCTTCCGGCAGTTCGTGGACTGGATGGACGTGCAGAAGCCCGAGGTCCTCGCCAAGCTGCGCACCCTGGACGTCGGCCAGAAGCCGGCCGGCGGCTGGAAGACCTTCCTTGCCGGCACCCCCTCCGGCTCCGCGGGCGCCGCCTCGAACGCCACCTGAAATGCGGATCTCCCCCCGCAAGAGCCCCACAAGGGGGGTGCGCAAGATCCTCAGAACGGGCATGCGAAACTTTTCACATGAGCACCCGTAGCCGCGTCCTGCTTGCTGCCACGGCCGCCGCAGCGGCCCTGGCCCTGTCCGCGTGCACGTCCGGAGGAACCTCGGGCGGAGGCGGCAACACCAACTTCGTCACCGGCAACAACGGCATCGACACGGCCGCCAAGGGCCACCGGGACGCGGTGCCCGACCTGTCCGGCAAGACCATCGACGGCAAGAGCCTCGACATCGCCGACTACAAGGGCAAGGTCGTCGTCGTCAACGTGTGGGGCTCCTGGTGCGGTCCGTGCCGCGCGGAGGGCAAGTACTTCGCCAAGGTCTCCAAGGAGTACCAGGACAAGGGCGTCCAGTTCGTCGGCATCAACACCCGGGACACCAGCACCACCCCGGCGATCGCCTTCGAGAAGGAGCAGGGCATCACCTACCCGAGCCTGTACGACCCGACGGGCAAGCTGATGCTCCGCTTCAAGAAGGGCACGCTCAACCCGCAGCTGATCCCCTCCACGCTCGTCATCGACCGGGACGGGAAGATCGCCGCGCGGGCCCTGGAGGCGCTCAGCGAGGAGAACCTGCTCAAGATGCTCAAGCCGGCCCTCGCGGAGAAGTGACGTGAGCGCGCTTCTCCCGCTCGCCTCGGCAGTGGTGGGCAGGAACGAGACCGTCTTCAACGGCGCCCTGCTGGTGGCCCTGCCCATCGCCCTGCTCGGCGGCCTCGTCTCCTTCTTCTCGCCGTGCGTCCTGCCCCTGGTCCCCGGCTACCTCTCCTACGTCACCGGGGTCGCCGGCACCGACCTCGCGGAGGCCAGACGCGGGCGGATGGCCGCGGGCGCCTCCCTGTTCGTGCTCGGCTTCACCGTGGTGTTCGTCTCCGGCGGGGCCCTGTTCGGCTTCTTCGGGCAGACGCTCCAGGAGAACAAGGGCGTCCTGTCCAAGGTGCTCGGCGTGCTCATGATCCTCATGGGCGTGTTCTTCATGGGCCTGATGCCCTGGTTCACCCAGCGCGAGTTCCGCTTCCACAAGCGGCCGACGACCGGGCTGGTCGGAGCGCCGTTGCTCGGCGCCCTGTTCGGCGTCGGCTGGACGCCCTGCCTCGGCCCGACCCTGGCCTCAGTGTCGAGCCTGTCCCTCCAGCAGGCGAGCGCCGGCCGCGGCGCCATACTGACGGTCGCCTACTGCGTAGGCCTGGGCGTGCCCTTCGTCCTCACCGCCGTCGCCTTCCGCAAGGCCCTCGGCGCCTTCGGCTGGGTCAAGCGCCACTATGTCTGGGTGATGCGCATCGGCGGCACGATGATGATCGTGACCGGTGTGCTCCTGCTGACCGGGGCGTGGGACAGTCTCGTGAGCCAGATGCAGACCTGGTCCGACGGCTTCACTGTGGGGATCTGATCGATGAGCAAGACCACCGCCGACAACTCCGCGGCCGGGGCCGAGGACCAGGACCTGGGCGCGGCCGGCTCCCAGCTGTCCACCGCGCCCCAGGAGGAGCTGGTCAGTCTCCCCTCCCTGGGCGTCATCGGCTGGGCCCGCTGGTTCTGGCGGCAGCTCACCTCCATGCGGGTCGCGCTGCTGCTGCTCCTGCTGCTGTCGCTCGGCGCGATCCCCGGCTCACTGATCCCGCAGACCGGCGCCGACGCCGCCAAGGTCGCCGACTTCCGCAAGAGCCACACGATGCTCGCGCCGGTCTACGACAAGCTCGGCCTCTTCCACGTCTACAGCTCGGTGTGGTTCTCCGCGATCTACATCCTGCTGTTCGTCTCCCTCATCGGCTGCATCATCCCCCGCACCTGGCAGTTCGTGGGCCAGCTGCGCGGCCGCCCGCCGGCCGCGCCCAAGCGGCTGACCCGGCTGCCCGCCTACACCACCTGGCGCACCGAGGCCGACCCCGAGCAGGTCCGCGAGGCCGCGCTCGCCCAGCTCAAGAAGCGCCGCTTCCGTGCCCACATCGCCGGTGACGCCGTCGCCGCCGAGAAGGGCTACGTCCGTGAGCTGGGCAACCTGGTCTTCCACATCGCGCTGATCGTGCTGCTGGTCGCCTTCGCCTCGGGCCAGCTGTACAAGTCGGACGGCAACAAGCTGGTCGTCGAGGGGGGCGGTTTCTCCAACTCGATCATCCAGTACGACGACTTCAAGTCCGGCAGCCTCTTCACCACCGACGACCTGGTGCCGTTCAGCTTCGACCTCAAGGACTTCAGGGCCACCTACGAGCTCACCGGCCCGAACCGGGGCACCCCGCGCGCCTTCGAGGCGAAACTCGCCTACCGCAAGGGCGCGTACGGCAAGAAGACCTCGACCACCGTCAAGGTCAACCAGCCGCTGCAGATCGGTGACTCCAAGGTCTACCTCGTCAGTCACGGCTACGCGCCCGTCATCACCGTCCGGGACGGCAAGGGCAACGTCGTCTATCGCGACGCCGTACCGCTGCTGCCGCTCGACGGTAACGTCACCTCGCAGGGCGTGCTCAAGGTGATGGACGGCTACAAGAACGCGCAGGGCGTCGGCGAGCAGCTGGGCGTCCAGGCCTTCTTCCTGCCGACCTACGGCGGCGGCGCCTCGGTGCTCTCGCAGTTCCCGGCGCTGCTGAACCCGGTGCTCAACCTCGCGCCGTACCACGGCGACCTGGGTGTCGACTCGGGTATCCCGCAGAGCGTGTACCAGCTCGACAAGTCCCACCTGAAGGCGTTCAAGGACTCCAAGGGCAAGCAGCTGAGGGTGAACCTCAAGCCCGGACAGACTACGCAGCTCCCGGACGGCGCCGGCTCGATCACCTTCGAGAAGGGCGTCAAGGAGTGGGCCGGCTTCGAGGTCGTCCAGGAGCCCGGCGGTGGCTGGGCGCTCGGCGGTGCCATCGCCGCGATCTTCGGTCTGGCCGCGTCCCTGTTCATCCAGCGCCGCCGCGTCTGGGTGCGGGCGGTCCGCGGCGCCGACGGCGTGACCGTCGTCGAGATGGCCGGCCTCGGCCGCAGCGAGTCCGCCAAGGTGCCCGAGGAACTGGGCGACCTCGCCGGAATCCTCTACGACCAGGCGCCGGGGGCACCGGACCCCGACGACGACCCCTCAGAAACCCCCGACTCCGAAGTCGTACCTGCCGAAGGGGCTGAGCAGTGACTCTCGCCGCCGCAACCGATCTCGCCGCTGCCACCAACGAACACCTCGCGAGTATCAGCAACATGCTGATCTACTCGTCGATGGCCGTCTACACCCTGGCCTTCTTCGCCTACATCGCCGAGTGGCTGTTCGGCAGCCGCAGCAAGGTCGGCCGTACGGCCGCCGCGCTCACCGCCGACGCCTCGAAGAAGGCGGGCGCGCCCGCCGTCACCGTGAAGAAGGCCGGCGGCACCGCGGTCCTGGAGCGGCCCAAGGTCGTCGTCCGGTCCGCGGCCGGTGCCCGGGACGTGCCGGACGGGCCCGGTGCCCACGGCGGTGATGAGCAGGGCGACCTGTACGGCAGGATCGCCGTGTCCCTCACCGTGCTCGCCTTCCTGGTGGAGGTGGGCGGTGTCGTCGCCCGCGCGGCCTCCGTGGGGCGGGCCCCGTGGGGCAACATGTATGAGTTCAACATCACGTTCTCCACGGTCGCCGTCGCGGTGTACCTCTCGCTGCTGGCGCTGAAGAAGAACGTGCGCTGGATGGGCCTGTTCCTCATCACCACGGTCCTGCTCGACCTGGGCCTCGCGGTCACCGTCCTCTACACGGCGAGCGACCAGCTGGTCCCGGCCCTGCACTCGTACTGGCTGTACATCCACGTCTCCACCGCGATCTTCTGCGGCGCGGTGTTCTACGTGGGCGCGGTCGCTACGATCCTGTACCTCTTCAAGGACTCGTACGAGAACAAGCTCCAGACCGGCGGCAAGCCCGGCAGCTTCGCGACCTCGGTCCTGGAGCGCCTGCCCGCCTCCGCCTCGCTGGACAAGTTCGCCTACCGCGTCAACGCGGCCGTCTTCCCGCTGTGGACGTTCACGATCATCGCGGGCGCGATCTGGGCGGGCGACGCCTGGGGCCGCTACTGGAACTGGGACCCCAAGGAGACCTGGTCCTTCATCACCTGGGTCGCCTACGCCTGCTACCTGCACGCCCGCGCCACGGCCGGCTGGAAGGGCCGCAAGGCCGCCTACCTGGCGATGATCGCCTTCGGCTGCTGGCTGTTCAACTACTACGGCGTCAACATCTTCGTGACCGGCAAGCACTCCTACGCGGGCGTCTGAGCACCCGGGGCCGGCCCGAGGGCCGGCCTGAAGCAATTTCTCCAGCCACGCGGCGTCCTACACGGTGACACGCTCGGAAACTTCCCCCGGGCGTGTGGCCACCCCATTCGTCGACTGTAGGACGCTGGTGTGACACGTAGGCAACTCACGGGCCGTATCCCCAGCGGCTGCGGGATCAGTTCGAGGGGATGATCTGGCGGTTTCGTTCCAGTGCCCAGTGGCGGGAGATGCCCGGGGAATTCGGTCCCTGGCCCACGGTCTACGGCCGGTTCCGGGTCTGGAGGGACGCCGGTGTCTTCACCGCGCTGTTGGAGGGCCTGATCGCCGAGGCCGCCCGCCGGGCCGGCCGCGGACAGTGCGAACACCGTCGAGCGCCTGATCGACAAGCTCAAGTCCTGGCCGGAAGCTACCTCGCCGAGTTTCTTGATGTCGACGTGGACCAGTTCGCCTGGCCGGTGAGCCGGTCCAGGAGGGCCAGCCGGTTCAGGCCGTATCGGATCAGGATGCGATGCTGGGACACGAAGACCTCCGTGTGGTGCAGTCCTAGACAGCTCCACCACACCGGAGGTCTTCGTCGTGATCAAGCCCGGCCGGTGTCGACAACGCTCGTGATCAATAAAACTAGAGCCTGTCCGGCCTGCGGGTCAGTCCCTGACCTGCGTGTCGAGGAACTTCGCGGTGGTCCGCTGGGGCGCGCCGCACGCGGCCACGGAGTCCTGGTACCACTGCTTCCACGGACCCCAGACGGTGTACGTGTCGCCGTTGATGCCGTCGGTGCAGAGGATCTTGAGCCGCTGCTCTCCCGGGCCGTAGTGGCAGGTCTGACTGATCGAGTAGGTGTTGATCTGGCGGAACCCGCAGCCGTGCACCGCGGCGCTGGCCGGGGTGGCCACGGCGATGGGCGCGGCCACGGCGATGCCGCCGAGCAGCAGCGGTGTCGAGAGGACCGAGGTGAGCTTCCTCTTGCCGAGCGTCTTCCTGTTGAGCACAAGATCCCCCTCTGTTCGGGCCAGCTGGTCAGGCCGGCCGTGCGCCGTCGGTTGTGGATGACCGACAGACTGGTCGGGAAGCACGTTACTGATCCGTCGCGGATCATGTCCATGCCTTATAGGGAAGGCATCGAGTCGCGATCAAGGGTTGCTGCGGGTGAGGAGGCCGGCGAGGTAGTTCTCGGGCGTTTGGCCGTAGCGGGTGGCGATGCGTCAACATCTTCGTGACCGGCAAGCACTCCTACGCGGGCGTGTGAGCCGCTGACGGCGCTTTCGCCTTCGCCGACGGGCCGACGGGCCGACGCCCGTAACCGGGTGCGCAACCCTCGGCCAAGGGTCACGCTGGTGTCATGACCGGTTCCATCGAACAGGGCGCCAGCCAGACCCGTGGGAACGCGCACATACTCCACTTCCTGGTGCGGCTCCCGAGGCCCATGGGCGAGGTCTGGCCCGCGCTGTCCACCCCGGAGGGGCTCGCGGGCTGGTTCACCGCCGCCGATGTCCTCGAACCCCGGCTGGGCGGCGCCGTCACCCTGCGTGACCTGGGCAGCGGGCGGGTCACCGCGTGGGACGTGGACCGGGTCGCCGAGTACACGGTGGAGGGCGGCGGCCGGGTCCGCTTCCACCTGGAGCGGGACGGGGACACGGCGAGCGCCCTGCGTTTCACCCATGAGTTCCGGGGCGAGGGGGAGACGGAGCCGCGCTGGCGGGCTCGCTTCGAACGTCTGATCGACTTGATTGGGGGCGCGGGCGCGGGTGCGGGTACAGGCGCGGGTACGGGCGCGGGTACGGGCGCGTCCACGTCCTAGGACGGCGGCAGGCACTCCTTCGCCGGCGGCTTCCCCTCCGGCCAGGCGATCCGCACGAACCGGGAGTGACCCTCCGGGGTGAGTTCCACGATCGGCACGGCCTTGTCGTACGGGTTGCCGTGCACGTCCAGGCAGATCCAGCCGCTCGCCCCGTTCACCCGCAGCGAGCCCTCGACCTGCGGCCACTGGAGGCCCACGTCCGCGAGCGACGGGATCTTCCTCCCCTCCGGGACCGCCTCACGGATGCCGTGCACGGCCAGCCGCAGGGCGTCGTACGCGATGATCAGCTGCCCGTCGTCCAGGGCGACCGAGCCGATCGGCCCGACCGGCTTCCGCTCGGCGCTCGTCAGCAGCGCCCGCAGCACCTGCGCGTCCGCCGCCGAGCCGCCCGTTTTCGCGGGATCCCTCGCCCAGGCGTCCGGGTGCGCGAGGGCGGTGTAGCGGACGGCGAGGTTGTGCTTCAGGGCGCCGCGGTCCAGGTCCTTCTCGCCGGTCAGGTACGAGCCCTCGTCCCCGGTCAGCAGCGTGAACTTCCGGTCCTGGCAGCCGCGTCCGCCCAGCTCGTTGATGAACTGCCGCAGCTGGGTGTGCCGGCCCGCGAACAGGATCGTGTCGGTCTCCTTGGACGTGTCGCACACCAGATGGGTGATCTGCCGGAAGGTGTTGGCGGTCGTGCCCTCCTGGCTGCGGTCGGCCGGCGGGGTGAACGGCTTCGGCTGGTACGGCGACCCCTTGATCAGCGCGGCGAACGACTTCCGCAGCGTCCTCGTGTACGGGTCACCGGGGTTGTCGTACACCAGCAGCGCCTTGCCCGCGCCGACCTTGGCGAAGGAGGCCAGCGCGCGGGCCTCGTCGGTGTTGGTCGGGGAGACCCGGGCCAGCCCCGGGAAGGGGTCCTTGCCGCCCTGCCCGTTGGCCAGGTCGTCGGCGGTGATGGAGGAGCCGACCACCGGAATGCCCAGCCGGGTCAGCTCCCGGACGGCCTTCTTGTTGTTGTCGGTGCTCTGCCCGACCCCGGAGACCGCCCGCAGCCGGTCCGCGCCCTTCGTCATCCGCGCCAGCTGGTCGACCATCTCCTTCCAGTACGTACTGGTCGCCCCGGGGTTGGCCATGACCAGCCGGATCGCCGGAGCCTCCCCGTTCGAGAAGTGGTTGGCCTGGTACTGCGCGAGATAGGCGCCCTGCAGCTCGTGCTGGATGTCGCTCAGGCTGGCCGCTGCGGTCGCGGTGTACGGCAGCATCACCGCGACGGTCACATAGGTGCCGGGCTTGAGCCGACCGTTCTCCCGCGCGATCGCCCGCACCGTGTCGCGGAGCTGGGGATGCCCGAAGTCGTACGCCGTCGTCGCCACGCCCACGCACTCGTCGCTGCCCTCCGGCCGTGTCACCCCGGGGGCGCAGGACCGGTCGTCGTGCGCGAGGGTGCGCACCGCGAAGACCAGGCCGGTCACCAGGCCCGCCGTGACCAGCAGCGCCAGATAGCGGCGCAGCGGTATCTCCCAGACGCCCTCGCGCAGCCATGTGCCCAGACCTCTGCGTGCCATCACGCCTCCCCGCTTCGGTCGTCCGGGTCGTCCTCCTCGTCCGGGCCGTGCGGCGGACGCCCGGCCAGCGCGGCCGCCGGCCAGTCCCGCGACGCCCGCCACAGCAGTGCGTTGCCCGCGGGCCGCAGGTTGGACAGCTGCTCCAGTTCGAACCGCAGCCGGTCGCAGACCTTCGGATCGGGCAGCACCAGCGGGTCGGCCAGCTGCCACACGGCGTGCAGCAGCCGCCGTATCCGCAGATGCAGTACGGCGTCCACGCCCTCCGGCACCTGCTGCTCGGCGTCCGTGCGGCCCAGCGCCACGGCCGCGCGCCGGTCGCCCCGGCCGGTGAAGTCGCGGCCCTCGGCGTCGTGCGCGTGGAAGTAGGGCGCCGACGCGACGAAGCGGAGCGTGCGCAGCCAGGCGCGGGTGTCGAGGGCGTGGAAGGTGTCGCGCAGGTGCGCGATCGCCGACTCCGTGCTCCCCAGGGCGAGTTCATGGTGCAGCCGGTAGGCGACCGCGTGCTCGGCCTGCTCGGCGGAGCGCGTGTAGTGCGCGATCAGCGTCTCGTGGGCCGTGCGCCACGGGCCGTGGTCGGTGCCCCGCAGATGCAGCCTGAGCAGCAGCAGGGTCCGTACGAAGGGATCGCCGACGAACTGGCCCGGCGCGCCCGGCAGTCCCTCCTGGGCCAGCCGGGTCTGCAACGCCCGTACGTCCGACGGACCGAAGTCGTCCGGGAGCAGGGCCTCGGCCAGCGCGCAGGCCGAGTCGTGGTCGTGTGCGGCGGCCAGTACGGTCAGCTCGTCCAGACGGTCGGCTGGCACGAGCCGGTCGAGGAGTTCGCGGTAGGCGGGGGAGCCGTCGTGGTCCTCGTGCAGCCGGACGTCCGCGGTGAGCAGCTCGCCGAGCGAGGACGCCGCCGGCAGGCTCTGTGCGGCCGACTCGGCGAGCAGGACGATGCCCAGCGGGTTTCCGCCCGTCAACCGGTGCGTGGCGTGGGGGAGTTGAGGCGGCACCGGCACCTCGTCGCAGACCGCGCCCACGATGTGCAGGGTGTCGTCCGGGGTGAGCGGCGGCAGCGACACCAGCAGCGCCCACGAGGACGGCACGCCCGCGTCCGGGGTCCACTCGCTGCGCCGGGCCACCTCGGGCAGCGCGCGCCGCACGGCGTTGCGCAGGCCCGTGGGGCCCTCCCGCCCGTCGCCGCGCAGCGCGCCGATGAACGCCACCTGGTCGGCGATGCCCTCGGAGCGGTCCCGCAGCACCGCCTCCACGAGCCCCGGCCCCGGTGCCGTCTGCGCGTTGTCGACGAGGACGAGCGGCCGCCCGAGCCGTTTCATGCGCGGCAGCACGCCCGCGTAGGCCTCCGTCAGGTCGGCGAGCAGCGCCCGCACCAGATGGCGCTCGGCGTGCTCCCGGGAGGTGCCGCCCGCCCGGAAGTGCCCGGACAGCAGGATCAGCCCTCGCTGGGCGTGCCCGCCCGCGTTCGGATACGTCCGGTACCAGACCGACGCCTTCTGGTGCCGGCGGCTCGCGAACCCCTCCGCGACGGACTCCAGGGTGGCCTCGACCGCCCCGGACAGGAACGGCCCGCTGCCGGTCGCCGCCGCGACCACCTTGGCCGCCACCTTCCCGGCCCACCGCCCGGCGAAGCCGCTGACCCACGACCCGCTCTCGTTCAGCAGCAGGATCCGCTCGACCTCGCGCCGGATCCGCTCGGAGTCGGCGTCGCGCCAGCCGCCCGCGGCCACCGCGACCAGGCCCGACATCAGCCGGGGGAACTGGATCCGCCCGGCGCCGGTCACCGGCTCGGCGAGCTGCTCGGCGATGACGAGCAGCGCCTGCGCCACCGGGGACCAGGACTCGGCGGGCCGGTCCGCGGGCGGCCCCGCGAACTGCCCGTCCGCGCAGTCGACCAACGCGACCGGCGTGTGCCCCTTGTAAGCCTCCCGCAGCTCGGCGAGCACCGCACTCTTGCCCAGCCCCCGCGCCCCGGTGAGCACGACGAAGGGCGGCTCCGCCGGATACTCGAACGGATGCGCACGGTGCTGGTAGGGGCGCAGACCCACCAGCCGCGGAGCAAGGCCGGCCGGATCCGTGTCGAACAGGGCCCCCCGTCCGTGCAGACGTCTGTGCACCGCATCCCCCCTCAACTCCAGTGTAAGAAGAGGGAGTTGCTTCGTACCAGATCGCGTGGTGTCCGTTGGGTCACGAATCTGTCGAAACGGTGGCCCGGCCGGGGAAGCGATCAGCCGACGGTGATCGAGTCCAGCTTCTCGCGCAGGTAGACGTGCGAGTCGACAGGCGGATACGCCACCCGTCCCACCGGCGCCGGAACGGACTCGACGAGGGTGCCCGGGGTGCACTCGCCGAAGTAGACGAGGGACATCAGCTCCTCGGCGGGCGCGTCCACGGGCGGCGGCAGCACGCGGTGCCGTCCCGACCGCCACCGGTCACCGGTCCAACGAGCCATCAGATCACCGATGTTGATGGTGAAGGCGGCGGGGTCGAAGGGCGCGTCCTGCCACCCGTCACTGCCGTCCGCGGGGTCCGTGTAGACCTGTAGCCCGCCCATGCCCGCCTGCCGGTCCAGGATGGTGACCGTCCCGAAGTCGGTGTGCGGACCGATCCGGAACTGCCCCGGCAGCGGCTCGCCGATCACCTCGGTCCCCGGGTACCAGTTGATGTTGAAGCCGTACGTGGGGTGGTCCATGTGCCGGCTGAAGAAGTCCGGTTCGAGCCCGAGGGCGTGGCCGAGCAGGGACAGCAGCCGCTTCTCCAGCCCGGCCATCTCCCCGAGGTACTCCTCGCACAGCGGCCGGAGCTCGGGGACCTCGCCCGGCCACACATTGGGCGCGTACCACTCGGCGTTGACGACCGGGTCCTCGAACGGCTCGTGCGTCGCGAAGGTCAGCGACTCCTTCAGATCGGGCGGGGTCTTGGTCCCCTCCGCGTACCCGTTGGCCTCCGCCCCCGGCCCGAGCCACCCGCGTCCGCCGACCCTCGCCTCGTACGCCTGCTTGGCCTCGGCCGGGAGGACGAAGAACCGCCGCGCGGCCGCCCTGACGGCGGTGCGCAGCGCGGGGTCCACCCCGTGCCCGGTGACGAGCAGGAACCCCGCGGTCCGCAGGGCCCGGTCGACGGTGCGGGCGATGTCCTCGCGCGCCTCGGGGTCGCCGGAGAGCCAGGGGCGCAGGTCGATCGTGGGGATGCGGGGCCGGCTCATAGGGGTCCTCCCGGGAAATGGCGGCTGCGATTGCTCTCCTTCGGCATGGATACCGGACGCCGGGGCGACACCGGGACGACATGCGGGACTCCCGGGAGCCTTTCGGGGACGTTCGGGAGTGGCCTCGGTAAAGCGCCGGGAAACCCGCTCTGTACCCTGGCCCGATCATCGCCGCGCGCAGCGGCATTCGGCCCCCGGGTGGGTGGGAGGAACGTCATGGTTGCCGCTCCGGTTCTGGAGGAGCTGCGGGAGGTCGTACAGCCGCAGGCGAAGCTGGCGAGCCGCAACGGCGAGCACTGGGCGGGCCGGCTGTACATGCGGAAGGTCTCGCTGCGGTTCACCCGGCAGCTGGTGCGCACCCCGGTCACCCCGGACCAGCTGACCTGGACCATGGTGGTGTGCGGGATAGCCTCCGGCGCGGCCCTGCTCATACCCGGCCTGACGGGTGCCGTCCTCGCCGTGATCCTGATGCAGCTGTTCCTGCTCTTCGACTGCGTGGACGGCGAAGTCGCCCGCTGGAAGGGGCAGAACAGCGCGACGGGCATCTACGTCGACCGCCTCGGCGCCTACCTCGCGGACGCCGCGCTGATGGTGGGCGCCGGTTTCCACGCGGCGCGGTCGGGATACGGCGGCTGGGTGTCGGTCGGCATCGCCACCGCGCTCGGTGTCGTCCTGCTGAAGGCCTCCACCGACCTGGTGGACGTGGCGCGTGCCCGGCGCGGACTGGCCGTGGCCGACGACGAGGCGACCCGGCCGCGTTCGCAGGGCGTGGCGACGGTGCGCAGGCTGGCCGCCGCCTTCAAGATCCACCGCGTCACGAACGGCATCGAGGCGTCCCTGGTGCTGCTCGTCGCCGCGATCGCCGGTGAGGTCACCGGGGGCATCGAGCCCACCCGCTGGGCGCTGGGCGCGCTCGCCGTGATCACCTGGGTGATGGTCCCGGCCCACCTGCTGTCGATCCTGTCGTCGTCCCGGCTGCGCTGACGTCAGCGGCTCGGCGCAGCCGGGACGAGCGGGAACGCGCCGGTCAGCCCGCCACGCGCAGCAGCAGCTTCCCGGTGCTCGTCCGCGCCCCCATCAGCCGGTGCGCCTCCGCCGCCTCCGCCAGGTCGAACTCCGCCGTCACCGGCAGGGACACGGTGCCGTCGACGGCCTTGGCGAAGGAGAGTTCGGCCAGCCTGCGCAGTTCGGCCGGGCCTGTCGCCGCCAGGCTCAGGATGGAGAAGCCGGCCACCGACTTGCCGAGCGGGTACAGCTCGGGCTGGCCCACCGTCCACGGCTCGGCCGAGCTCGCGTTGCCGAAGGAGACCAGCCGCCCGAACACGGCGAGCGAGGCCAGGCTGCCCTTCAGGGTCTCGCCGCCCACGGGATCCAGGGCGAGGTCGACTCCCCGCCCGCCGGTCGCCTCCCGCACCGGCTCCTCGAAGGCGCCGACGAAGACCTCGTCGTAGCCGTTCTCCTTCGCGTAGGCCGCCTTGGACGCGGACGACACCACGCCGTACACGGCCCCCGCGCCCGCGGCCCGCGCCAACTGGCCCACCACGGTGCCGACTCCGCCCGCCGCGCCCTGCACCAGCACCGTCTCGCCCGGCTGCAGCCGGCCCACGGTGTGCACCAGGGCGTGCGCGGTCGGCAGCACCGTCGGCAGTGTGGCCGCCGTACGCAGGCCGATGCCGGAGGGCACCGGGAAGACGGTCGCCGCGTCGGCCACGGTCACCTCGGCGTAGGCGCCGCCCTCGGTCAGGGCCGCCACCTCCTGCCCGACGGCCAGTCCCGCGACGCCCGCCCCGACCGCGCGCACCCGCCCGGATACCTCGAGGCCCGGCCGGAAGGGCAGGCCCGGCACCCGGTAGCCCTCCGAACGGGCCTTCAGGTCCGCGAAGTTCACGCCCGTGTAGGCCACGTCGATGCTGATCTGACCCGGGCCGGGCTCGGGAACGTCCGCCTCCACCACCTTCAGGACCTCGGGACCGCCGTACTCCTGGAACTCGATCGCACGCATGCCGTACCCCCGGCTCGACTGTTCAACGAAAAGCGAACACTGCGGAGTGTATGGTTTTCATCGAACACTCGGCAAGTGAATGCGCGACGGCGAGCGAATACGCGCCAGCGAGGAGGACGGCATGGCCGCCACCAGTCATCGGGCCGCCCCCGAGCACACCCACCCCGAGCAAGTCCCCGTCCCCACCGCGCTCGCCGCCCTCGCCGACCCCGTACGCATCACGCTCGTACGGGAGCTGGCCGCCTCCGCCGACTGGTCCCGCAGCTGCGGCAGCTTCGACGTACCGGTCGGGAAGGCGGCCCTCAGCCATCACTTCGCCGTGCTGCGCGGGGCGGGGCTGGTCGAACAGCGCGACGAGGGGCCGCGACGCGTCAACCGGCTCCGGAGACAGGAGTTCGAGGACCGGTTCCCGGGGCTCCTCGCGCTGGTCCTGCGCGAGGAGCCGTGCGACGAGGCCGGTCAGTAGCCGTAGCCGTAGCCGTAGCCGTAGCCGTAGCCGCGGCGGTTCCGGACCCCCTCGGCCAGCCCGTCAGGAACCGTTCACTCGGCGCCGATGTCCTCGTTCCACAGGTTCGGGTGGTCCTTGATGAAGGCGCGCATCATCGCGGCGCACTGGGGGTCGTTGAGCTGGATGATCTCCACACCGTGGGACGCCAGCCAGTCGTGGCCGCCCCGGAAGGTCTCCGACTCGCCGATCACGACCCGTGAGATACCGAACTGACGTACAAGGCCGCTGCAGTACCAGCAGGGCGACAAGGTCGTGACCATCGTCGTACCGCGGTAGGAGTGCTGTCGTCCGGCGGAGCGGAAGGCGGCGGTCTCGGCGTGCATGGACGGGTCGGCGTCCTGCACACGCCGGTTGTGCCCGCGTCCGAGGAGCGTGCCGTCATCCCTGTACAGCGCGGCTCCGATGGGAATCCCGCCCTCGGCGAGTCCGGCCCTGGCTTCCGCGACGGCAGTGGCGAGCCACTCTTGTGCCTGTGTTCCTTCCATGCACCGTTGCTCCCCGGACCCCGCGTCCCGGAACCCGGTACCGCACATCCGGCCGTACGGCGCATCCGGAACCCCGCACGCCGCGCAACCCGCGTGCGCCCCTGTGCACCTGCTCCGCCGGTGACCGGCCCGCGGCCCGGGGGAAGCTCACTCGGCCTCGGGCTCGTCCTTCTTCAGGGACTTGAGGAACTCGGGGTTGTCGTCGGGGGCGACCCAGCCGGCGGGGGCCGCGGTGCGCACCTTGCCCGCGATCAGCCAGGCGACCGGGCCGACCAGCACCTCGCCGAAGAGCAGGATGATGACGACCCACGCCACCTTCGGCAGCGCCCGCACCTCTTCCTCGGGCGTGTTGAGGCAGTCCACGAACGCGTAGATCCACAGCGCCAGGACCAGCAGGAAGGGGAGATACCTGAGCATGTGCGTGCGATCCCTCGGCAGAGTGAGACGGCCCCGGTGACCGGGCCAGGGTAGCCCGTGGCAGCCGTGCTTTCCCGGGGGACAACCCCCGGACCCCCGGCAGAAGCAGGGGCGGACGTCGGGAGAAAGCAGACGTTCGGCGATACTGGGGCACATGGCTTACGACGATCTTCGCTCCCTGCTCAGGGCACTGGAGCGCGAGGGAGACCTCAAGCGCATCAAGGCCGAGGTCGACCCGTATCTGGAGGTCGGGGAGATCGTCGACCGGGTGCAGAAGTCCGGCGGCCCGGCGCTCCTCTTCGAGAACGTCCGCGGCTCCGCCATGCCGCTCGCCATGAACGTCTTCGGGACCGACCGGCGCCTGCTCAAGGCCCTCGGCCTGAAGTCGTACGGCGAGATCAGCGACAAGATCGGCGGTCTGCTGCGGCCCGAGCTGCCGCACGGCTTCGTGGGCGTGCGCGAGGCCTTCGGGAAGCTCGGCTCGATGACGCACGTACCGCCGAAGAAGGTGAAGGACGCTCCGGTGCAGGAGGTCGTCCTGCACGGTGACGACGTCGACCTCGACGCGCTCCCCGCCCTGTTCACCTGGCCGCAGGACGGCGGCTCCTTCTTCAACCTGGGGCTCACGCACACCAAGGACCCGGAGAGCGGGGTCCGCAACCTCGGGCTCTACCGCCTCCAGCGCCACGACAAGCGCACCATCGGCATGCACTGGCAGATCCACAAGGACAGCCGGAACCACTACCAGGTGGCGGCGCGGCGCGGTGAGCGTCTCCCGGTCGCCATCGCCTTCGGCTGCCCGCCGGCCGTGACCTACGCCTCCACCGCGCCCCTCCCCGGTGACATCGACGAGTACCTGTTCGCCGGATTCATCGCGGGCAAGCGCATCGAGATGGTCGACTGCAAGACGGTCCCGCTCCAGGTCCCGGCGAACGCCGAGGTCGTCCTGGAGGGCTGGCTGGAGCCCGGCGAGATGCTCCCGGAGGGCCCCTTCGGCGACCACACCGGCTTCTACACCCCGCAGGAGCCCTTCCCGGCGCTGACGATCGACTGCGTGACGATGCGGAAGCGGCCGCTGCTCCAGTCGATCGTGGTCGGCCGCCCCCCGACGGAGGACGGCCCGCTGGGCCGCGCCACCGAGCGCTTCTTCCTCCCCCTGCTGAAGATCATCGTCCCGGACATCGTGGACTACCACCTCCCCGAGGCCGGCGGTTTCCACAACTGTGCGATCGTCTCGATCGACAAGAAGTACCCGAAGCACGCGCAGAAGGTCATGCACGCGATCTGGGGGGCACACATGATGTCGCTCACCAAGCTGATCGTGGTCGTCGACTCCGACTGCGACGTCCACGACCTGCACGAGGTCGCCTGGCGTGCCCTCGGCAACACGGACTACGCCCGCGACCTCACGGTCGTCGAGGGCCCGGTCGACCACCTCGACCACGCCTCCTACCAGCAGTTCTGGGGCGGCAAGGCGGGCATCGACGCGACGAAGAAGTGGCCCGAGGAGGGCTACACGAGGGACGGGGGGTGGCCGGACATGGTCCTTTCGGACCCGGATACGGCGGCCCTGGTGGACCGCCGCTGGAAGGAGTACGGGCTGTGAGCAGCGCCTCCGCCGCGATCCCGCAGCCGGGACGCACCAAGGCCTTCCTGCGCCTGGTGATGATCGAGCACTCGGTCTTCGCGCTCCCCTTCGCCTACATCGCCGCGCTCACCGCGATGTTCCAGATGGACCGGAACGTCCACTGGGGCCGTCTCCTCCTGGTGACCGTCTGCATGGTCGGCCTGCGCACCTTCGCCATGGCGGTCAACCGGATCATCGACCGCGAGATCGACGCCCGGAACCCCAGGACCGCCCACCGCGAGCTGGTGACCGGCGCGATGTCGGTGAAGCACGCCTGGACCGGCGCCCTGATCGCGCTGGTGGTCTTCCTGGGTTCGGCGGCCCTGCTGAACCCGCTCTGCCTGGCCCTGGCTCCCGTCGCGGTGATCCCGATGGTGGTCTACCCCTACGGCAAGAGGTTCACGAACTTCCCGCAGGCCATCCTGGGCCTGGCCCAGGCGATGGGGCCGGTGGGCGGCTGGCTGGCGATCACCGGGGAGTGGTCCTGGGACGCGGTGGTCCTCGGCCTCGCCGTCGGCATCTGGATCGGCGGCTTCGACCTGATCTACGCCTGCCAGGACGTCGAGACCGACCGCGAGATCGGCGTCATGTCGGTCCCGGCCCGCTTCGGCATCCCGGCGGCCGTCTGGGGCGCCCGGGTGTGCCACGCGATCACGACGGCCCTGTTCGTCTGGTACGCCGTGCTCACCGACGCGGGCGCGTTCTTCTGGCTCGGCCTGCTGATCGTCGCGGGCGCGTTCGTCTACGAGCACACGATCGTCCGCCCGCACGATCTGTCCCGCCTGAACAGGGCGTTCTTCAGCGTGAACGGCTTCATCGGCATCGCGCTGTTCGCGTGCGCGCTGCTCGACCTGCTGGTCCGAGGGCTCACGGTCTGACCCGATCGGGTGATCGGGTGATCGGGCGGCGAAGGCGTGAGACCAGGCCGGTAGGAGGATCGGATCCGGGCTCGTCCCCGCCCAGCGGGGGTTGTCCGCCGTTCGTCGACGAGAACGCCCGGTTCAGCGCCCGGTTCAACCGGTTGTCCTCGCCGACGCGGGGATTCGGTCCGGCGGTCCGGCGGCTTGTCGGCCCGTCCGATCCGCATCCGCCCCGCCCCGTCCTGAACACGCTCGGCCACGCCGGTACGCTCAAGGTGTGAACGCAGGAGAAACGCAGCGCGCGCCTTGGATCGTGGGGGTGTCCGGAGCATCCGGTACTCCGTACGCGGCTGCTGTGCTGCGGGCGCTGCTCGCGGCGGGCGAGAGCGTCGACCTGGTGGTCAGCCGGGCCGCGCGGCTCACGTTGCTCGACGAGACCGGAATCTCCTTCCGGGACGCCCACTGGCAGGAGGACCTGCGGGAATGGCTGGCCCGGGGGGCGGACGGGAAGCCCGAAACCTTCGATGTGGACGTCGAGGAGGTGCGGTACTGGAGCGCGGGGGACCTCGCCGCCGGGCCGTCCTCGGGGTCGTACCCCGCCAAGGGAATGCTCATCGTGCCCGCCTCCACCGCCTGTGTGGCCGGTGTCGCGCTCGGGCTGTCGAAGGATCTGCTCCAGCGGGCGGCGAGCGTCACCCTCAAGGAGCGCCGCAAACTGGTCGTGGCCGTGCGGGAGACCCCGCTGAACGGTCAGACCCTGCGGCACCTGGTCGCCCTGGACGACGCGGGCGCGGCCGTGGTGCCCGCCTCCCCCGCCTTCTACGCGGGAGCGACCCACATCCAGGACCTGGTGGACTTCGTCGCCGGGCGGGTTCTCGACGCGGCGGGCGTCGGACACGGTCTCTACCGCCGCTGGGAGGGCGAACTCGGCGGCGGAACCCGCACGACGTGATCGTCATCTGAGCAAGTCGCAGTACCTCTCAGCACTTCACTTCGGGAACTTTTCAGCGGAAGGCTTCGATCGCATGGACGCGGTGGACAGGCAGCTCATCCAGGCCCTGAGGGAGAACGGCCGGGCCTCCTACGCGGAGCTTGGGCGCCTCGTCGGCCTGTCGGGACCCAGCGTCACCGACCGCATCAACCGGCTGGAGGCGGCTGGCGTCATCACCGGCTACCGCGCCACCGTGAACGCGGCCTCCCTCGGCCTCGGCGTCACCGCCCTGATCGGCATCTCGCTCTCCGACGCCGCCGACCACGAGGACGTGGCCCGCCGGCTGAAGGACCTGCCGGAGATCGAGGACTGCTGGTTCATCGCGGGCGACGACTCCTTCATGCTCAAGGTGCGTTCGACGGATGTCGACGGGCTGGAGAAGACCATCCGGCGGCTGAGCGGGACCAAGGGCGTCTCCCGGACCCGTACCACCATCGTGCTGTCCACGAAGTGGGAGAACCGGGTCGGAGAACTGCCTGAGGAGGTATAGGCGCGGAGCGCCGTATGGGGGCACCGCCCGCCCGAAGGGTGGGGGAGTACGGTTGGGCGGGTTGTCGTAGAAAGGTGTTGGCATGGACGTCGGGCTCAAGCGCGAGCTGGAGGAGAAGGTCCGCTCCGGTGAGCGGCTGACTCGCGAGGACGGCATCGCGCTGTACGAGTCGGACGACCTGGCGTGGCTGGGCGGGCTCGCGCACGAGGTGCGGACGCGCAAGAACGGTGACGTCGTGCACTTCAACGTCAACCGCCACCTCAACATGACCAACGTGTGCACGGCCTCCTGCGCTTACTGCTCGTTCCAGCGCAAGCCGGGCGAGAAGGACGCGTACACGATGCGCATCGAGGAGGCGGTCCGGCTCGCCAAGACGATGGAGTCGGAGAACCTCACCGAGCTGCACATCGTCAACGGCCTGCACCCGAACCTCCCGTGGCGCTACTACCCGCGTTCGCTGCGCGAGCTGAAGGCGGCCCTCCCGAACGTCTCGCTGAAGGCCTTCACTGCGACGGAGATCCACCACTTCGAGACGATCTCGGGCCTGTCGGCGTCGGAGATCCTCGACGAGCTGATCGACGCGGGCCTGGAGTCCCTCACCGGCGGCGGTGCGGAGATCTTCGACTGGGAGGTCCGTCAGCACATCGTGGACCACCGGACCCACTGGGAGGACTGGTCCCGCATCCACCGCCTGGCGCACGAGAAGGGTCTGAAGACCCCGTGCACCATGCTCTACGGCCACATCGAGGAGCCCCGGCACCGCGTCGACCACGTCCTGCGCCTGCGTGAGCTCCAGGACGAGACGAACGGCTTCCAGGTCTTCATCCCGCTGCGCTACCAGCACGACTTCGTCGACATGAAGGACGGCAAGGTCCGCAACCGGCTCCAGGCGCGCACACAGATGGCGACGGGCGCCGAGGCGCTGAAGACGTTCGCGGTCTCCCGTCTCCTCTTCGACAACGTCCCGCACGTGAAGGTGTTCTGGGTGATGCACGGCGTGCAGACCGCTCAGCTCGCCCTCCAGCACGGTGCGGACGACATGGACGGCTCGGTCGTCGAGTACAAGATCACGCACGACGCGGACAACTACGGCACGCCGAACAAGCTGACCCGCGAGGACCTGCTGGACCTGATCCGCGACGCGGGCTTCCGTCCGGTGGAGCGGAACACGCGGTACGAGATCATCCGCGAGTACGACGGCCCGGACCCGCTGCGCCGGGAGTCGCCGCAGCCGATGCGCGTGTGACGTGACGCCGCCGGCCGGACGGGTACCCGTCCGGCCGGCGGCGTCACGAAGGCGCCCGAGGACCTGAAAGTGGCTTCCCGCACATTGAGCTGATGGCGTGTTGGGGTAATGGATAGCATGCGCGCATGCCCCTTACGTTCACTCTGGACCCCTCCGTCACCCCTGCCCTTCGTGACGGTGTCCTCGACCTCTGGACCGACGTCTCCAACGCCGGCGGGGCGGTGGGTTTCCTGGTGCCGGTGAGTCGGGAGGAGATACGCCCGGAGCTGGTGAAGCACCTCGCGGCGATGGCCGAGGGGCGTACCCGGCTGCTCGTCGGGCACGACGAGGCGGGCGAGGTGGCCGCGGCCGTGTTCCTCTCCTTCAACACGCACCGGCTGATGAAGCACTGGGTGTGGCTCTACACGGTGATGGTCCACCCGCGGCACCAGGGCAAGGGGTATGGGCGTGACCTGCTGGCGGCGGCCGCGGACGCCGCCCGTGGCCTCGAAGGCATCGAGGCCGTACGGCTCACCTGCCGGGGCGGCGTCGGCCTGGAGCGGTTCTACGGCTCCTGCGGCTACAAGGAGGTCGGGCGGGTGCCCGGCGCGATCCGCGTCGCCCCCGGGGACGACCGGGACGACATCACCATGCTGCTGCCGCTGCACTGACCGGCCCGTGACCCCGCTGCAAGATCGCGTGCGGAACGTGCTTCACTGGACGGTGCCCGTTTGTGGCGTAAGGACCGTTCGATACGGAAGAGTGGATTGAGATGCTCCGCTACACGCTGATGCGCCTCGGTGTCTTCGCAGGCTGCTTCGTGGTCGTCTGGGGCGCCGTCTACTCCGGTATCTTCCCGCGCGGCTTCGGTGACTCCAACTTCCTGTGGGTGCTCCTGCTCGCCCTGGTGCTCTCGGCGCCGATCAGCTGGGTGGTGCTGCGCAAGGAGCGGGACCGGGCGTCCGTCCAGGTCGTCCAGAGGGTCGACCGGATGAAGTCGAACCTGGAGGCCAACCGCAACCAGGAGGACGCGGCGGACGACACGGCGCGGGCGCAGGAGCCGGCCTCCTAGGGACTTCCCCGCGTCGGGCGGCCCGGTGCCCAACTACTCTTGCCCCCATGGGTGCCGTGAAGACAAAGCGGATGCCGCGGGCGGTGCGGGAGCAGCAGATGCTCGACGCCGCCGTACGGACCTTCGGCCAGCGGGGGTACATGGCCGCGTCGATGGACGAGATCGCCGAACTGGCGGGCGTGTCCAAGCCGTTGGTGTATCTGTACCTGAACTCGAAGGAAGATCTGTTCACCGCGTGCATCCGGCGTGAGGCCAAGGCGCTGACGCGGGCGGTGCGGGACGGTGTCGCGCCGGGGCTGCCCGCCGAGCGGCAACTCTGGGAAGGGCTCCGGGCGTTCTTCGCGCACACCGCCGAACACCCCGACGGCTGGTCGGTCCTGCACCTCCAGGCCCGCACCCACGGCGAGCCCTTCGCCGCCGAGGTCGCCGCGATGCGCGAGGAGCTCGTCGCGTTCGTGACCCAGCTGATCGTGGTCGCCGCGCGCGAGGCCCACCGGGACCCCGATCTGCCCGAGCGCGAGGTCGCCGGGCTGGCCGAGGCCCTGGTCGGCGCCGCCGAGTCCCTCGCCGCCTGGGCCAACGCCACCCCCGGCGTCACGGCCCGCCAGGCCGCGGCGACCCTGATGAACTTCGCGTGGGCGGGGCTGGGCAACCTGATGGAGGGCCGCCCCTGGTCCCCGCCCGCCGCCGGGGACTGACGCGGTCCTACGCGGCCCCCCACCGCCGCAGCGCCGGCGCCACCCGTCGGCGCCCGACCCGGTACAGCGTCTTCGCGCCGTGCCGGGCGACCCGCCGTACGGCCGCCTGTACGCGTCCCGGACCGGCGGCGCCCGGCCCGGCGGGCAGCGGGCGGCCCCGCTCGTCGAGACCGTGCCGGTCCAGCAGGCCGGTGAGGTAGATCCCGGCCCGCTGGGGCGTGTAGTACGGCCGCAGGGGCGGGAGCGGGCCCGCGGCGCGTAGGGCCGCGATGCGGGCGCGGGCCGCGGCGTACGGATCCGACTTGCCGATGCCCTGCGCGGCCGCCCACTCGGGGTGCGCGACGGGCAGCGCGCCGGTGTCCAGGTCGTCCCAGGAGGCGAGGCAGCCGGAGTGGATGAAGTAGTGGTTGCCGTGCGCCTCGCGGACGCCGAAGTCGGTCAGGATCGCGGTCGGTATCCCGCGGTGCATCGACTCCAGGGCCGCCGTGGAGCTGACCGTCACCAGCAGGTCGGTGCGGTCGAGGACCTCGCCCATGTGGCCGTAGACCAGCTGGAGGTTGGCGGGGGCGGGCTCGGCCAGTTCCTCGACGAGGAGCTGGTACGGGTCGGCCTCGACGTGGGTGGTGTGCTCGCCGGGCAGGCTGCGCAGTTTCATCAGCACCTGCCGCTCGGGATGGTGCCGGGCGTGGGCCGCGGCCCGCTCCAGCAGCCTCAGCCGTGCCGCCTTGCCCTTCGGCACGGACGGCTGCACGGCGAAGGTGAGCGTGAACGGGCGGTCGGGCGACGGCAGGTAGGGATCGCCGCCGAGGAAGGGCAGCGCGCACTCCACCACCGAGTCGGGGTCGACACCGACGGCGGCGAACGCGGCGCGGAAACGCTCCGCGTCATAGCCCGAGTTGGCGAGGACGAGGTCCGTACCGCCGCGGGTCAGCAGCCCGTCGACCATCTTCTCGTAGACGACACCGACGTACCCGGTGACCACGATCGGCCGCCGCTCCCGCCCCTCCCACGCCAGGCCCAGGCTGTGGGTGAGGGCGAGGACCGCGCCTCCGGTGATCGCCATGACGACGATGTCGGCGTCCGCCAGTTCCCCGTCGTCGACGAGTTCGGCTGCGGACAGTTCACGCCGGGTGTCGGGCATGATCCCGACCTCGGCCAGTT
Source organism: Streptomyces sp. NPDC086549 (assembly GCF_044746205.1). Lineage (NCBI taxonomy): Bacteria > Bacillati > Actinomycetota > Actinomycetes > Kitasatosporales > Streptomycetaceae > Streptomyces > Streptomyces sp. NPDC086549. The sequence goes on from NZ_JBIVBS010000017.1 coordinate 101,785, forward strand.
GTCGTTCGGTCGGTGAGGAGCGGGCGCTGAGGAAGACGGCGTCCAGGGCGTGTTCGGGAGCGATCTGCCGGGCCACGGAGGCACCCCACTTCCAGCGGGTGTCCGAGTCCGCGAGCACGGCTATGCGTCGGGGTCTGGGAGGCATGCGGGGAAAGGTAAGAAGCGGTTATGAGGGCCACCTGAGAGGAACATGGGAAGACTGGGGCGTTCCTCTGAGACAGCCGTCAAGCCGTCCGGCTTTCCGGGCCATTTCCGGCCGTCACCGGTGACCGGTCACCGACTGTTCGTCCACTGTTCACCCGGCCGGCGGGAGCACCTCGCCGGTCATGTGGAGGCGTTCTCCTGCGGCGCCCCGCAGTTCGAAGCCGCCTCGGTCGTCCGCCGCGTACCGCACGGTGCCCGGCAGCAGCACCGGCGCCCGGAACTCCGCCCGCACCAGGGCGGTCCGGGGCACCCCGTGCGCGGCGAGGCAGCGGGCCAGGGTCCACATGCCGTGTGCGATGGCGCGGGGGAAGCCGAAGAGGCGGGCGGTGAGCGGGTGGAGGTGGATGGGGTTGCGGTCCCCGGACGCGGCCCCGTACCGCCGCCCGACATCCCCCGCGATCCTCCACTCCGCGACGGCCGGCAGCGGCCCCCGCTCGTCCCCGGCCGCCTGGGGCGCGGCGGAACCGGTGCGGTGCCGGGCGAGATATGTGCTGCGCGACTCCCACACGATCTGCCCGGCGTCCCGTACCTCGGTGACGACCACCGCCTCCGTCCCGCGTCGGTGCGGGGCCAACCCCTCGACATGTACGGCGAGTTCGTACTCCCCGGCGGCCGGAAGGGCCGAGTGCCGGGTGATCTCGACGGACGTGTGGACCAGGCCGAGCAGCGGCAGCGGGAAGTCGCTGCCGCTCATCAGCCGCATGGCCGGCGGGAAGCCGAGGACGTGCGGATAGGTGACCGGGAGCGAGTCGTCGCCGGTGGCGAAGCCGCACACGCGCTCGTAGGCGGCCAGCCGGGACAGGTCGACGCGCACCCCGGGCAGCACCAGCCGGGTGTGCGGGACGTCGGCGTTCGGCCGGGGCCGCTTGAACGGTGAGCGCAGGGCACCCCGGGCGAACAGGGGTGCGAGGGCGGGGGAGTCGGTGAGGTAGCGGTCGGCCATGTCTCCAACTCCCGCAAGACTGGGGCGGAATTACTTACTTTGGAGTAGGTTACTGGAGGTAAGCCTACGTCACGGTGGGAGAGGAGGTCGAGATGCGCTCCCTTGAGCAGGCGGTCGCGCCATGGACCTGAGCCTTCCTCACGTAACCCGCGAGATTGCACAGCCCCGTCCCCGTTCCATCCCCGAAACCGCACAAGCCCGCCACAGAGGACCCGTACGATCACCTGCCTGACCGGCGGTAACCCCTTTCTGGTGCCGGACGCTGAACGCCTCGGTGTGCGAGGCACGTACGACATGCAGCAAGCAGTTGGCCGCTGCACGCCCGAGGAGCCGCCCGTGTCCACCCCGTACCCGAACGCCCCCGTCTCCTCCGGCGCAACGGTCTCGGCGACCGACTACGACGGCGTGCCGATCCTCGTGGCGCCCGAGACGCGCCGACTCGACGGAGCCGTACGCGAGGCCTCCGTACCGCCGTTCGCCCCGCCGGTGACGCACGGGTCGCTGGCGGACCTGCCGTTCGAGAATGCGGAGGCGGAACCCGGCGCGGTGATCCTCAGCCGCAAGACGGCGGACGGCGACTGGGAGGACGTGACGGCGGCTCAGTTCGCCGAGCAGGTCATGGCGGTGGCGAAGGGCCTCATCTCCGAGGGGCTCGTGCCCGGCGACCGTATCGCCATCATGGCCGGCACCACCTACGAGTGGACCCTCCTCGACTTCGCCGCGTGGGCGGCCGGTCTCGTCACGGTCCCCGTCTACCCCACCTCCTCCGTCTTCCAGACCCGCTGGATCCTCCAGGACTCGGGCGCCGTGGCCCTGGTCACCGAGACCGCCGCCCAGGCGGCCGCCATCGGCCCCGAACTCGAACGCATCCCCGACCTGCGGCACATGTGGGTGATGGAGAAGGGCCACGTCGGGCGCCTGGCCGAACTGGGCACGCAGGTGCCGGACTCCGAAGTCGGCGTACGCCGGGGCATGCTGGTCCCCGACACGCTCGCCACCCTCATCTACACCTCGGGCACCACCGGCCGCCCGAAGGGCTGCGCGCTCTCGCACGGCAACTTCTTCGCCGAGGTCGACAACGCGATCGAACTCCTCTACCCCATCTTCAAGGCGAAGTCGGGCGAGGAGGTGTCGGTCCTCCTGTTCCTGCCCATGTCCCACGTCTTCGGCCGGATGGTCGCGATCGCCTGCGTCCGGGCCGGGGTGCGGCTCGGTCATGCCCCGAGCCTGAAGGCCGAGGACCTGCTCCCCGACCTGGCGGCCTTCAGGCCGACCTGCCTGCTGACCATCCCCTACATGCTGGAGAAGGTCTTCAACACCGCCCGCGCCAAGGCGGAGGCCGGCGGCCGCGCGTCCTCCTTCGACCGGGCCGCGTCGGTGGCGCAGCGCTACGGCGAGGCACTGGAGGCCCGGCAGACGGGGACCGGCAACGGCCCGAACCGGTCCCTGAAGACCGCCCGCGCCTTCTACGACCCCCTGGTCTACCGCCGCATCCGCGCGGCGATGGGCGGCCGAGTCAAGTACGCCATCTGCGGCGGCTCCCCGCTCGGCCGCCGCCTGGCCGCGTTCTACGCCGGCGCCGGCATCGAGATCTTCGAGGGCTACGGTCTGACGGAGACGACGGGCGCCTCCACGGTGACCCCGCCGCTGAAGCCCCGCCTGGGAACGGTGGGCTGGCCGCTGCCCGGCACCAAGGTCCGTATCGCGGCCGACGGCGAGATCCTCATCGCGGGCGACCACGTGCTGCGCGGCTACTGGGACCCCCAGGCGGGCGGGGTCGTCCCCGCGACCCGCGACGGCTGGCTGCCGACGGGCGACATCGGGGAGCTGGACGACGAGGGCTATCTGACGATCACCGGCCGCAAGAAGGAACTGCTCATCACGGCGGGCGGCAAGTCGGTGGCCCCCGCCCCGCTGGAGAACTGGCTGCGCTCCCACCCCCTGGTCTCCCAGTGCATGCTCGTCGGCGACGCCCGCCCCTACGTCACCGCCCTGTTCACCCTCGATCCCGACGGCATCACCCACTGGCGCCAGATGAACGGCAAGCACCCCGTCCCGCCGGAGCTCCTCGTGGACGACGCCGAGCTGAGGGCGGTGCTGCAACGGGCGGTGGACGAGGCGAACCGGCTGGTGTCACGCCCGGAGTCGATCAGGAAGTTCGCGGTGCTCCCGGTCGACTTCACCGAGACCGCCGGTCATCTGACCCCGTCGATGAAGCTCCGCCGGGAAGCGATCATGCGGGACTTCACGGCGCAGGTGGAGGGGCTGTACGGCTAGGCGCCGTCCGGCGCCGCGTGCGGGGGTCATCCGACCGGCCCCATCCCGCTTAGCCCACCCGGACCCATCTGCCGGTGCAGATCACGGGTCCGGGAGGCCTCCCGTGCTTCCATCGCGCCAGGAGGCATATGAAATGACTGACGACCGACAGCAGGATGCCCACCCCGGACCGACCGCGTCCAGGCGCCGCGTGCTGACCACCGTCGCGCTGGCGCCCGTACTGACCGGAGCCGTCGGCGCGGTTCCGACCACCCGCGCCATGGCCGCCGGCCGGCCGGCCGAGCCGGTACCCACCCTGGTCCGGCCGGTGATGACCGAACTGGCCGACTGGTCGGACGTGGGCGCGGCCCTCGGCGCACCGGGCGGCATGAAGCGGTACATGTACCACACGCCCCTGCTGCGCCGGGACCTCCACGTGGTCTCCCGGGGCATCATGGTCCGCCCCGCGCTCGCCCTGGGCACCCATCTTTCCTTCGTCCGGTACGCCGACGGCAGCTCGCTCCTCATGGGCGACGCGGTGGTCACCGAGGGCGAACTCCAGCCGTTCAGCGACGCCCTGCACGAGAACGGGATCGGGCAGACGGCCATCCACAAGCACCTCCTCTCCCAGCGGCCCGACATCTGGTGGTGCCACCTCCACGCCCACAGCACCGACCCGGTGTCCGTCGCGCGCGGTCTGCGCGCCGCCCTGGAGCGCACTGCCACCCCGTTCCGGAAGACCACCACCCTGACCCCGGGGGCCGACACCGCCTTCGCCATGCCCTTCGGCCTGGACACCGCGGCCATCGACGCCGCGCTCGGGGTGAAGGGCTCCTCCGACGGCGGTGTCTACCAGAGCACGTTCGTCCGCAGGGAGACCATCACCGACGGCCACCTCGTCCTGCCCCCGGGCCTCGGATCGACCACCTCGTTCAACTTCCAGCCGCTCGGCCGCGGCCAGGCCGCGATCAGCGGGGACTTCGCCGTGATCGCCGACGAGGTCCACGACGTCCTCGCCGGGCTGCGGCACGGCGGTGCCGACCTCGTCGAGCTCCACCACCACAACCTCACCGACGAACCCCGCCTGTTCTTCGTCCACTACTGGGCCGTCGGCGACGCCGTGGCCCTGGCAAAGGGCCTGCGCCCCGTCGTGGACGCCACCAATGTCGAGCCGATGAAGGGGAACGGCGCCTGATGACCACGAGCGACGAACCGACCACCTGCCCGTTCGACTACAGCGAGGCCCTCGACTTCGATCCCGAGCTCGCGGCCATCATGGAACGCGACTCCCTCACCCGCATCCGGCTCCCGTACGGCGATGCCGGCGCCTGGCTGGTCACCGGTTTCCGCTCGGTCCAGCAGGTCTGCTCGGACCAGCGCTTCAGCCGGGCGCAGATCATGGGCCACGACTATCCCCGGATGACACCGGAGCCCATCGTCTCCCCCGAGTCCATCAACGTGATGGACCCGCCGCACAGCAGTCGCGTACGGCGACTGGCGTCACAGGCGTTCACCCAGCAGCAGGTCGACGGGATGCGGGAGCGGATCGTCCTGCTCGCCGACTCCCTGCTCGACGAGATGACCGAGCAGGGATCGCCCGCGGACCTGGTACGGCACCTGTCGAACCCGTTCCCCCAGCACACGATCCTGCATCTGCTCGGGATCCCCCGGGACGAATGGTCCCGGATGCGCGAGCAGGTCCACCGGCTCCTCGTCACCGGCGAGGACAACAGGGCGGCGGCGGCCAAGGTGAAGACCGACCTGACGGACTACTTCGGCGCCATGGTCGAGCAGCGCCGCCGCACCCCCGGCAACGACATCATCAGCTCGATGGCCGCCGCGCGGGAGGGCGAGGACCAGCTCGACGACAGGGAACTGGCCGTCATGGCCCTGACCCTGGTGCTCAGCGGGCAGGACACGGCGACGTGCCAGATCAGCAACATCGTGTATCTGCTGCTGACCCGGCCCGAGCTGGCGGCCTACCTGCGGCGGCGCCCGGAGAACCTGACGGACGCCATCCACGAGATCCTCCGGTACATCCCGTTCCGCAAGGGGGTCGGCATCCCCCGGGTGGCGGTGGAGGACGTCGAGATGGACGGCGTGAAGATCCGGGCGGGCGACTTCGTCCATGTGTCGTACCTGGCGGCCAACCGCGACCCGGCGCGCTACCCGGAACCCCACCTCATCGATCCCGACCTGCCCGGGCGCAACGCCCCCCACATGACCTTCGGCTGGGGCGGCCACCGGTGCATCGCCGTCCCCCTGGCCATGGCGGAGCTGGAGGTGGCGATCGGACGGCTGCTGGAACGATTCCCCGAGCTGCGGCTCGCGGTGCCCCCGGAGGAGGTGCGGTGGGACACGGAGACGATCCGGCGGTTCCCCCTCGAACTGCCGGTGGCCTGGTGAAGTGAGGGACGCGGGGGTCCGAGGCGCTCATCGCCTCGGACCCCTCACGCCGCCCGGGCGCGCGCGTTCTCGACGATGTCCGCGAAGGCCCGCGCCGGCGGACTGAGCGCGTCCCAGCGGCGGACCGCCCAGCCGACCGGCAGCGGGCGCAGCCCGGGAAGAGGAATCAGCCGGAGCCGCCCGCCTGCGGGGACGGGAAGCCCCGGCAGCGCCGGCACGACCGCCCGGCCCACGCCGAGCTCCGCCAGCAGGAGGGCCGTGTCCCAGTCGGCGACGCTGGTGTCGTACGTGAAGCGCACCCCCGACTCCGCGCACGCGGCCTCCAGATGGGCGGCGGACGCGGAGTTCGGCGGAAGCCGGATCAGACGGATGTCCGTCAGGTCACCGGCGGCCGCTGACGCCCGTTCCGCCAGCGGATCGTCCGCCGGCACCGCCAGCACCCACGGGAGCTCGGCCACCGCCCGCTGCTCGATCCCCCGCACCGGCGGACCGAGCGTGATCCAGGCCAGGTCCAGGGTGCCGTCGGCCAGCGCGTCGAAGCTGCCGCGCCCCGAACTCACCGTCCGGAACTCAAGGCTGACCCGGGGATGGCGCCGCCGGAACGTGACCACCGCGTCCGACATGAAGTGCCGTACGGTCGTCGCCCCGGTCGCCACGCGTACGTATCCGCTGTGCCCGTCGACCAGGTCCCGCAACTGCCGTACGGCGAGGTCCAGTCCGGAGATCCCCTCGGCGGCCGCGGCTTCGAGTATCCGTCCCGCCTGTGTGGGCACGACCCCGCGAGGCTGCCGCTCCACGAGGGCCGTCCCCGTCTCCCGCTCCAGGCGCCTGACGTGCTGACTCACGGCCGACTGGGTGCACCCGAGGTCACGGGCCACCGCGCTCAGGCTTCCGGCCCGGCACACGGCCACGAACACGCGCAGGTCGTCGAGGGTCACAAGACCCAAGCTAGCACTTGGAGTTGGTGACAAAACCCAAGGATTGACTGGACCACGGGCCGAGGGCGAAGCTCTTCTCCGGGCCCAGGCGGCAACCCGCTCCTCACCCCGGGAAGGGGAGCGGGTGCCGACCACACTCGCCGAAGGGACACGGCACATGGACGATCAGGACGACCGAACGGCGGCGCGAGCGCGGGACTTGCTGGGGCGGCTGGGGGCGGACACCCTTGCGCACCCGGGCGGCACCCTCCTCGCCCACCTCGACCGTGTGCGGGACCGACTGGCCACCTGGGGCGCCCGCCCCGCCCTCCGGCTCGCCGGCCTGTGCCATGCCGCCTACGGCACCGACGGCTTTCCGTCCGCACTGCTCCCGCTCGACCGCCGCCCCGAGCTCAGGACGGTGATCGGCACCGAGGCCGAGGCGATCGTGTACCACTACGCGAGCTGCGACCGGAAGGCCACCTATCCGACCCTCACGGACCACAACTCCCCCTTCCGCGACCGCTTCACGTCCCGCACCCTGCATCCCGCACCCCGCCTGTCCCGTGACTTCGCCGAGCTCACCGCCGCCAACGAACTCGACCTGGCCGGGCGGGATCCCGCCTTCCGTGAGCGGTACGGCCCCGATCTGCTCGCCCTGTTCACTCGCTTTCGGCCCCTGCTCGGCGAGCCCGCCTGGCGGGACTGTCTCGCCGTGCTGGCCGACGCGTAGCTCTTGACTTCGTAAGCCCCCCGCGCGACATTCCGGTCCCCCAGACCCGCTTCGGAGGGACCTGCCATGTCCGCGAGAAGTACCGGCTCACCCACCCGCAGACACGTGCTCGGCACCGCAGCGGGCGCCGGGCTCGCCCTCGCGGTCGCCGGGGTCCAACAGGGGGCCACCGCAGCCGACTTACCGCTCCTGGGTACGTACGACGTCGTCGTCATCGGGGCGGGGGCCGCCGGGATGACCGCTGCGCTCACCGCCGCGGGGCAGGGGCTGAGCTGTGTCGTCGTGGAGAAGGCGGCCACCTTCGGGGGGTCCGCCGCCCGCTCCGGAGCCGGGATCTGGATTCCGAACAACCCCGTCATCCTGTCCGCCGGTGTGCCGGACACCCCGGCCAAGGCCGCCGCGTATCTCGCCGCCGTGGTGGGGACGGACGTGCCCGCCTCACGGCAGCAGGCCTTCCTCGCCCACGGGCCCGCCATGATCTCGTTCGTCATGGCCAACAGCCCGCTGCGGTTCCGGTGGATGGAGGGCTACAGCGACTACTACCCGGAGCTGCCGGGCGGGCTGCCGGGCGGGCGGTCGATCGAACCCGACCAGCTCGACGGGAACGTCCTGGGCGCCGAACTCGCCCATCTCAACCCGCCGTACATGCAGGTACCCGCCGGCATGGTGGTCTTCAGCGCCGACTACAAGTGGCTCGCCCTGGCGGCCGTGAGCGTCAAGGGCGCCGCCGTCGCCACCGAGTGCCTGGCCCGCGGCACCAAGGCGGCCCTGCTCGGGCAGAAGCCGCTCACCATGGGGCAGTCGCTCGCCGCCGGGCTGCGCAAGGGGCTGCTCGACGCCCAGGTGCCGGTCTGGCTCAACTCCCCCCTCACCGACCTGTATGTGGAGAGCGGAGCGGTGACGGGGGCCGTCGTCACCCGGGACGGGTCCCCGGGGCTCGTCCGCGCCCGGCGCGGGGTCGTCGTCGGGTCCGGCGGGTTCGAGCACAACGCCGCCATGCGGGCGCAGTACCAGCGGCAGCCCATCGGCACGGAGTGGACCGTAGGGGCCAAGGAGAACACGGGGGACGGGATCCGGGCGGGGGAGCGGGCCGGCGGTGCGCTCGGGCTGATGGACGACGCCTGGTGGGGACCGGCCATTCCGCTGCCCGGCCAGCCCTACTTCTGTCTGGCCGAACGCACCCTGCCCGGCGGTCTGATGGTCGACGCGGCCGGACGCCGCTTCGTCAACGAGGCCGCCCCGTACAGCGACGTCGTCCACACGATGTACGACCGGAACCCCACCGACCCCGACATCCCGGCCTGGCTGGTCGTCGACCAGAACTACCGCAACCGGTACCTGTTCAAGGACGTGGCCCCGACCTTCGTGTTCCCCGACGACTGGTACAGCTCGGGGGCCGTGTACAAGGCCTGGAGCTGGGACGCCCTCGCCTCGTCCATCGGGGTTCCCGCGGCCGCCCTGCGGGCCACCGTCGACCGCTTCAACTCCCAGGCCCTGCACGGCAAGGACACCGACTTCCACCGGGGCGACAGCGCCTACGACCACTACTACACGGACCCGGCGGTCCTGCCCGACTCCTGCCTCGCGCCGCTGTGGCTGCCGCCGTACTACGCCTTCCGGATCATGCCGGGCGACCTCGGCACGAAGGGCGGGCTGGTGACGGACGCGCGGGCGCGGGTGCTGCGGGCGGACGGATCGGTGATCCCGGGACTGTACGCCGCCGGGAACGCCAGTTCCGCCGTGATGGGGCACAGTTACGCGGGCGCGGGATCGACCATCGGTCCGGCCATGACGTTCGGGTACGTCGCGGCGCTGGACATCGCCGGGCGGCTCTAGACAGGACCCATGCCCAGGAGGGTTTGGGCTGACCTGGGCTGACCTGGGCTGACCTGGGCGGACCTAGGCGGTCCTAGACGGACTTGGGCAGACCTGGGCGGGCTTCCGGGCGATCAGGAAGGCCTGCCGGGACGACTCGCCGAGGCCGGTGTCCGCTTCGCGCACCGTGCGGGAGAGCAGCGCGAAACCGGCCCCGGCGAGCAGTTCCACCATCCGCTCCGGGCGGCGCCGCTGGAAGTCCAGCGAGACCGGGTGGCCCCACGGGCTGTCGAAGCGGCGCGGCGCGTCACCGGCCTGGAAGCCGAGCAGGAGGTGGCCGCCCGGGGCGAGTACCCGGTGGAACTCCGCGAAGAGGGCGGGCAGTCGGTCCACAGGGGTGTGGATGGACGAGTACCAGCTCACGACCCCGGCCAGGTCGCCGTCCGGGAGCTCCAGGTCCAGCATCGAGCCCTGTTCGAAGCGCAGGCCGGGGTTCTCGCGGCGGGCGATCGCGAGCATCGACTCCGACAGGTCGAGTCCGAAGACCGGCACGCCGAGGGAGGCGAGGTGCGCGGTGGCCCGCCCGGGACCGCACCCGAGATCGGCCACCGGGCCGGCGGTGCCGACCAGCTCGGCGTACGCGCCGAGCACGGCCCGCTCCAGCGGCTTGGCGGCGAGCTCATCCCGGAAGCGGTCGGCGTAGTCGTCGGCGACCGCGTCGTAGAAGGTGCGGGTGGCGGTGAGGAAGTCGGTGTCGGCCATGGACGGGAACCGTAGCGAATTACGAAGCGCTCTCTCCGCCGGAACGAAATTCGTACTCATCACGCAGCACATGTGAACCCATGCGGCTTATGTGAACAGAAAATGAACGGGAAAAGGCAGGAGCCCCGTCGCCTTACGGCGTGGGGCTCCTTGGGTACTGCACTCAGGTTCTGCGATCAGGCAGAGATCAGACGGGGGTGACGTTCTCCGCCTGCGGACCCTTCGGGCCCTGCGTCACGTCAAAGCTCACCTGCTGGTTCTCCTCGAGGGAGCGGAAGCCGGAGGCGTTGATCGCGGAGTAGTGAACGAAGACGTCGGGGCCGCCGCCCTCCTGGGCGATGAAGCCAAAGCCCTTTTCGGCGTTGAACCACTTCACGGTTCCGGTAGCCATAAGCCCTCCTTGGGCTCAAAAGGGTTGCCCTGCTCCAGAACCTGCAAGTGCGAAACAGTGCTGCACAACTGCATTCGTCTGAAAACGACGAGAGCCCGCGGTCACATGCTCCGCAGGCTCTGTACTGCAAGGGAAACCAAACTGCAACTTGCGGCGAGCCTAGCATGTGGGCAGCGGAAAGCAATAGAGGCCAAGATCACGTCACCCGGATGTTTGAAGATCCCGCGAGTCGGGTTGACGATGGGGCCGGAGTCAGCACGGTACCCCATGGGGTCTAGTCTCGCGATGTGGACAATTCTCGCACCCGGCCGCGCGTCGGCCACATCCAGTTCCTGAACTGCCTGCCCCTCTACTGGGGGCTCGCGAGAACCGGCACCCTTCTCGACTTCGAGCTCACCAAGGACACACCGGAGAAGCTCAGCGAGCAGCTGGTGCGGGGGGACCTCGACATCGGGCCGATCACCCTCGTCGAGTTCCTGCGCAACGCCGACGACCTGGTCGCCTTCCCCGACATCGCGGTCGGCTGCGACGGCCCGGTGATGTCCTGCGTGATCGTCTCGCAGGTCCCCCTGGAGCAACTGGACGGCGCCCGGGTCGCCCTCGGCTCCACCTCCCGCACCTCCGTCCGCCTCGCCCAGCTGCTCCTCGCGGAGCGTTTCGGCGTACGGCCCGACTACTACACCTGCCCGCCCGACCTCAGCCTGATGATGCAGGAGGCGGATGCGGCGGTGCTCATCGGCGACGCGGCGCTGCGGGCCAACCTCCTCGACGGACCCCACTACGGACTCGCCGTGCACGACCTGGGCACGCTGTGGAAGGAGTGGACGGGCCTGCCGTTCGTCTTCGCGGTGTGGGCGGCCCGGCGGGACTACCTGGAGCGCGAACCGGTGATCACCCGTCAGGTCCACGAGGCCTTCCTCTCCTCCCGCAACCTCTCCCTGGAGGAGGTCGGCAAGGTCGCCGAGCAGGCGGCCCGCTGGGAGGCCTTCGACGAGCGGGTCCTGGAGCAGTACTTCACCACCCTCGACTTCCGCTTCGGCGAGTCGCAGCTGGCCGCGGTCGCCGAGTTCGCCCGACGGGTGGGGCCGACGACGGGCTTCCCGGCGGACGTGAAGGTGGATCTGCTCCAGCCCTAATCACTACGCTGCTGGGCAGCCAGGCGTAGGTCCCGTCGTTCGACGACAGGGACCGGACAGGCCCTAGGGGGAGGGGGACGCCATGCAGCCGCTCGGAGCCGACGAACCGACCGTCGTCGGACCCTACCGGCTCCTCGGCCGGCTCGGTGCCGGCGGGATGGGGCGCGTGTACCTGGGGCGCAGCACGGGCGGCCGCACGGTCGCCGTGAAGATCGTGCACCCGCACTTCGCGCTCGACGAGGAGTTCCGCGCCCGCTTCCGGCGCGAGGTCGAGGCCGCGCGCCGGGTGGGCGGCGCCTGGACCGCGCCGGTCCTGGACGCGGACCCGGAGGCCGCCGTGCCCTGGGTCGCCACCGCCTACGCGGCCGGACCGTCCCTCGCGGCGGCCGTGTCCGACGGCGGCCCGCTGCCCGCGCACTCCGTACGGGTGCTGGGCGCGGGCCTCGCCGAGGCGCTGGCCGCGGTGCACGAACTGGGCCTGGTGCACCGGGACGTGAAGCCGTCGAACGTCCTGCTGACCCTGGACGGACCGCTGCTCATCGACTTCGGCATCGCCCGGGCCACGGACGGCACGGCGTCGCTGACCTCGTCCGGCGTGTCGATCGGCTCGCCCGGCTACATGTCACCCGAACAGATCCTGGGCAAGGGGGTCACGGGCGCGGCGGACGTGTTCTCCCTCGGCGCGGTGCTGGCGTATGCGGCGACCGGGGAGCCGCCCTTCCCCGGGGACTCCTCGGCCGCCCTGCTCTACAAGGTCGTCCACGAGGCGCCGGAACTGGGCTCGCTCGACGGAGAGCTGCGGGAGGTGGCGGAGGCCTGCCTGGCGAAGGAACCGGGCGCGCGACCCGCCCCCGGTGAGATCGGCCGACGGCTGGCTCCCGAGGGGGCCGCGCGGCTGGTCGCGGGCGGGTGGCTGCCGGGGGCGCTGGTCGAGCAGGTCAGCCGGAGCGCCGTACGGCTGCTCAACCTGGAGACGGCGGAGGCGGTGCCGTCCGGGCCGGTGGGGTTCAGCAGTCCGTCGGTGGGCGGGACTGCGGGGTCGGAGGCCGGGGCGACACCGGGGGAGTTCGGACCGGCGCCGGACATGTCGGTGCCTGGAGTGCCTGGAGTGCCTGCTGGGGTGGTGGTGCCTGGGGTGTCTGGGGTGGCGCCTGAGATGCCTGTGGCGCCGACTGTCGCGCCGGGGGCCCAGGATGCCGTGCCGGGAGCCTCGACCGTCGTGCCCGTGCCCGTGCCGCGGGACGCGGTGCCTGCGGGTCAGCGCCCGGGGAAGGTCTCCGTCACCATGGCGGCCGGCTCCGCTCCGGGCGAGGGCGGCCGTGGGCGCCGGGTGAGCTGCACCGTGGCGCTCGCCGTCGCCGGGGCCCTGGCCGGGGTGACCGTGGGACTGGGCTTCCTGATCCGCCCGCTGATCGGCGGCGCCGACAACGACGCCGACAGCAGCGCAGGCGGCGGCCACGAGTACTCCCAGGCACCGAGCGCCGCCTCCAGCCCCGCCGCCTCCAGCACCGCCTCCAGCCCCGCCGCCACCGCGCCGACCGCCGTACCGGCCCGTTACCTCGGCACCTGGGAGGGCCAGGGCACCGCCCTCGACGGCAACCTGCCCATCGGCACGTTCCGGCTCACGGTCCACCCGGTGGGCCTCGGCGAGGAACTGGGCCGCATGACACAGACCGACCAACTCGGCGGCGTCTGCACCGACATCCTCACCCTGAAGAAGGTGACGAAGACGCAGATCGTCGCCACGTCCGTCGGGGCCAAGGGCAACCACGAGGGCTGCAACCCGGCTTCCCACGCGGTCGAGTTGACACCGGTGGGGGACGACCTCAAGTACACGTCGGACAGTTCGGCGGAGGGGAATCCGGTTTCGCGGATGTCGAAGGTCAAGTAGCCGTCGCGCGGCGCTGCCGGCGCGAAGGGCAGGAGCGCACCGACCGTCGCCGCGAACGTGCAGCCGCCGCCCGGCCGGCCGGATGCCAGGTCTCCCCACATCCGGTCTCCCCACTTCGGCCCCGCCGACCCCCGCTCACCCGGGAATCACCACGGTCCGCAGCTCACCGTCGCCCAGATGCAGCATCCCCTTGCCCGGCACCACCTGGCCGCCCACCATGCTCCGCGACAGCCGTACGCCGATGAGGTCCCCGCTCGACGACTCCTGCGGGGAGAGCAGGATGCCGCGGCGGGCCTTCTTCGCGTCGACCTGCCAGCCGGAGAAGCCGCTGCAGACGTCCTCCTCGTCACCGGCGATGACGAGGGCGAGGCCGCGCTCGGCGCCGCGCGAGACGATCCGCTTCATGTGCGACTCGGCGTCCAGGTCCTCCAGGATCTCGCTGTCGTCGACGAGGACGACGATCGGCTCCTCCAGGGACGCCGAGTCGATGACCTCCTCGAAGTCGTCCTCGTCGATGTCGTCGCCGGTGAAGACCTTCAGCACGCCTTCCGTGCCGTCGAGCCCGCGCAACGGCGACTGGCGAGGCGCCGCGAGGACCAGCCGTATGCCCTGCGAGAGATAGGACTGGGCGAAGTTCATCAGAACCGTCGACCGGCCGGACTTCGCCGGGCCCGCGATGACGAAGGACGGCACGCCCTCGGCCAGGTCCGGCCCGAAGCCGACGATCTCGTCGCCGCCGATGCCCGCCAGCGCCCACAGCCGGGAGCGGGAGGCCTCCGGGTCGCGCATCTCCCAGGCGTCGGCGAAGGAGATCCGGCTGGGCAGGCTGTCCACCCGGAAGGGACGGCGGGCGCGCGGGACGGACGCGTCCCGGGCCGTGGCCGCCTCGCCGATCGCGCCGATCGCCGCCGCCTGGCCCTGACCGGTGGTGTCCTCGGTGAGCAGCGCGAACTGCGTCTCCGTGCCCGACTCGTTGCGGAAGGCGCGCCCCGCCGGGATCTCCTCCGGCACCTTGCGGGCCGGGATGCCGAGCGTGGAGAAGTCGCTGCGGTCGGCGAGACGCAGGCCGTACTTGTCCTCGGTGAGCGTGGCGATTCGGCCGACGAGCAGGGTGCGGTCACCGGTCAGCACCAGGTGGATGCCGACGCTCGCGCCCTCCCGCATCATCGTCGTCAGCTCGTCCGTCAGCGAGCCGTGGTCGATCTCGCCGAGGGTGGGCACCCAGCCCTCCCAGCGGTCGAGGAGCACGACGATGTGCGGCAGCCGCTCGTCCGCTGGGGACGCGGCCCGCTGCTCGCCGATGTCGGCGTAGCCCTTCTCCGCCAACAGGTCCTGACGGCGGCCGAGTTCGCCCTTGAGCCGGTTGACCAGGCGGATCACCCGCTCGGTCTGGTTACGGCCCACGACCGCGCCGCAGTGCGGCAGCCGGGTCAGCGCGTTCAGCGCGCCGTTGCCGCAGTCGATGCCGTACAGATGGACGTCGGCGCAGGAGTGGGTGCGGGCGATGGAGCCCGCGATGGTCCGCAGCACCTGAGAACGGCCGCTGCGCGGCGCGCCGCCGATCATCAGGTGACCGAAGGTCGCGAAGTCGACGACGACCGGGCGGCGCGCCTGGTCGGCCGGCAGGTCCTCCACACCGTACGGCGCGGGCGGCAGCCTGCCCGGTGCGAGGGCCGCGACCGGCGCCTCGATCTCGTCGAGCAGCAGCGTCTCGGAGAGCGCGGGCAGCCACGGGCTGTGCTGGGCCGGGATGCCGAGCGCCTGGTTGGCGTCGCGGACCGCGTCCACGAGCACCTTGAGGTCGGTGATCTCCTCGTCTTCGCGCGCCTCGGCCTTCGGCTTCACCAGCGCGGCCCGGCCCAGGTCCTCCCAGGACAGCTCGCCCACCCAGGGCGCGAGGGCGGCGGGGTCGGCGGCACCGGGCCTGCGGCCGCCGACACGGCCGGACTGGAAGGGGACCAGGGACGCGTGACCGAGCCGTACGTACGCCCGGCCCGGCGTGTTCTTCGAGATGTGCCCGGCCTCGGGCGAGTCGATGACGTCGCTCGACTCGCCGCCGTCCGTGACGCGCAGGGCGATACGGAGGTTGGTGTTGGCGCGGATCTCGGGTGAGACGACACCACTGGGCCGCTGGGTGGCGAGCAGCAGATGGATGCCGAGGGACCGCCCCCTCTGGGCGATGTTGACGAGCCCCGTCACGAAGTCGGGCAGATCACGCACCATGGACGCGAACTCGTCGATGACGATGAGGAGTCGAGGAACCGGCGCGTAGGGCGAATCCCTGCGCACCAGGTCCTGGTAGTCCTCGATGTCCTTGGCGTCGGCGGCCGCGAGGATGTGCTCGCGCCGCTTCAGCTCGGCGCCCAGCGACTCCAGCGCGCGTTCGACGAGGTGCGCGTCGAGGTCGGTGACCATGCCGACGGTGTGCGGCAGCTTCACACAGTCCTTGAACGCCGAGCCGCCCTTGTAGTCGACGAGCACGAAGGTCATGTTCTCCGGCGTGTTGGCCACGGCCAGCGACGCCACGATCGTCTGCAGCAGTTCCGACTTACCGGAACCGGTGGTACCGGCGATCAGACCGTGCGGCCCGTCCTTGCGCATGTCGATGCCGAACGGACCGTCGTACGACTCACCGATCACCGCGAGCGTCGACTGTCCGCCCGTCCGCCACCGGGCGACGACGGCCTCGCTCGTCGGCGGCTCCAGCTGGAGCACGTCGAGCAGCCGGCTGGCACCCGGCAGGGCCGAGTCCTCGGTCTCTCCGCTGATGTCGCGCAGGGCCGACAGGGAGCGGGCGAGGCGCAGAGCCCAGGCGGCGGACACGAAGTCGGGCCGCACGTCCTTGATGCCCTCCGCGCCGGCCTCCTCGATGCGCAGCCGCAACTCGCGTGGCTGCTCGGCACGTTCGGCCTCGGGTGCCCCGGCCGCATGCCACGCCTGGAAGGACGGAAAGCCCCCGGCCACCTGCTGCTGGACCGCGGGCTGTGCGGACCCGCTCTCGTACTCCCGCGGCTTGGGCTCGGCGACGACGAACGCCTGGCACTCTCCTGGCAGGAACCGCTCCTCCGCGTCCAGGCAGATGGCGTACATGGCGACGGCGGGCCCCTCGCGCAGCACCCGTACGGCCCCCGGCAGCGACCGCAGCCGCCGCGACCCGTCCCACACCACGACGATGTCCGGCTCGCTGAAACCGGTGCCCTGCCCGCGGTTCTGCTCGGCGGCCTTCTTACGGGCGTCGAGGATCTGCGTCAGCTCGCCGATGCGGGCACCGACGGTCTCGGCGTCGGTGCCGATGAGAACGTTGACGTCCTGACCGCCGGACGGCCGGGCGTGCGGCAGCCACCGCACCCAGTCCCACTCGCTCTGCGCGCTGTTCTCGCTGAGCACGTAGCACTGCACGTCCATCGGACTGTGCAGCGCGACGGTCTGCCCGACCGCCCACCGTCCGAGGGCGCGGGCGGAGTCACCGGGCCCCGCCATGCCGATGACGCCGAGGGAGCGGAGGGACAGCGCGACGGGCGCGTCCTCGATGTTCCAGGTCACCTGCCGCCGGTGGTCGTCCTGCTCGGGATCGTCGAGCACGACCTCGGAGGGCAGCCGCCCGGTCCCGACACGGACGAGCAGATGATCGCGGTCGGTGCGCCGTCGCTCCCACAGCCGGGTACGCGGCCCCGTGCCCAGGGACAGGACGCCGGCCGGGTCGGGAACGGCGTTCCGCCGGTCCAGCCGCTCGGCAGTCAAGGCGTCCTGGGCGTCCTTCTCGATCCGCTCCTTCTGCTCCTTGTACTCCTTGACCTGCTTCGCATGGGACTTGCGCCCGTGCTTCTTGTCCATGAAGTAGTTGGCGAAGAGCATGATGGGGCTGAGCCCCGCCATGATCAGGTAGTACCAGCGGTGAAAGATGAGCACGGACACGACCGACCCCACGAGCGGCGTGAGCGCCATCAGCCAGGGCAACGGCCGGGCCTCGTACTCCCGGGGCGGGCTGGGCAGCCGGAACTTGGTCTGCCGGTCCGGCGGACGCAGCCGGGGCGGCCGGTTGTAGTCGAGCCCGACCCCGTCGTCGGACCACTTGAGGGCGGCGTTGGGCGGGCTGTAACGGGCCAGTTCCAGAAGGGTGTTGCCGACGGCGATCTGGAAGCCGAGCGGCCAGGAGTCGCCGTCGATCTTCTCGCCGTCGAGGGTGACCCCCTCCTTGCCCTGGTGCACGGCGACTTGGCAGGTGCCATCGGTTGCAACTGACAACGTCACTGCACGGGAGTCGAGTTCCGGATCCTCGATCCGGATGTACGACGCCGGCCCGCTGCCGATGTCGTACCGGCCGACCCCGAGCCGGTGCACGAACCCGGCCACGGGCCCGCCGACGACGCGCAGTTCGACGAGACCGGTGGGCTCGCCGGGCAGGCACCCGGCGGGATCCTGAAGGCTGACGACGGCCCCTTCGCGCAAGGGCGAGCCGACGACGGTCGCGCTCGGATCGACGGCGTACCCGTCTACGTACACGAGCGGCGCACCGCCCGCGGGCACCGCCCCGTGCTGCCCGATGGGAATGACCTGCGCCCCGATCTGCCCGACCAGCTTGGCCAGTTCCTGGGCGATGTCCCCCACGGTGGACTCGGGATCGGCATCGAGCACGACGTCGGCGGAGCCCCCGCCGAACGGATCGACGACGGTCAGAGTCAGGCGCACGCTGATCCTCCCAAGCCCGTGTGGCCGCTTTCGCCACGCAGGTCACAGAGAGTAGTTGAAGATATCCGTCCCCTTCGGCAACGGGGCAACGGGAGGCGGCCGGGCTTCCCGATGGCAACGACGAGTGCAACGGCCATAAGCTGCGCGCACAGGGAGCCACGTGGGATGGCCCTGCGGTGGTTTGAAGAGGGAGCGGCTTCATGGCCAAGGACCTTGATGTCACATACCAGGACATGCGCGATGCAGCCAAGCATGTCGTGAAGGAGAAGGAAAAGCTCCACGAGAAGCTCGACGCTCTGCGCAAGTACATCGCCAACCTGGTCGAGTCCGGCTACGTCACCAGGAGCTCGTCGAAGGCCTTCGACGAGAACTTCGGCGAGTTCGTGCGGGGAACGAAGAACGCGATCGACGGTCTTGACGGCATGGGGGACTACCTCACCAACGCGGCCGACAAGTTCGAGCAGATCGATGAGGAGCTGGCCAAGGCGGCCAGGAGCAGGTGACAGTCGGTTGACGGCCGTCGGCGCAGGCGCGACGAGCAGTCGACGCTCGCCGCGCCGGCTCGGCGGCGCCCAGTCGCAGGGCATTTCGGTGCGGCGGGAGTTTGCAACCGCGGTCACCCTTGCGGGTGACAATGAGTAGGGTGACCCGCCGACGCACCGTTACCGTGGCGGAGCCGTCTTCAGGGCTCCATGAACCCGGTACAGCTCAGCACTACTGGGCGTCGCCGACCTCGCGCAAGTCCACGTATCCCGCTTTGAAATCCGGCGAGTTCATCTCGACGTCCATGTTCCCGGCGTCGATGGTCACGACCTTCCACAGTCGGCCCGCGATCTCGACGGTGCCGCCGCCGCGTACATCGTCATAGAAGGCAAGCTGACCCTGACCCGGGGCCGTCACGCTGATCGAGACCCGGGGCGGACCACTTTGGATGTCCGACAGGACGGCTCCCATGGCAGGCCCGTTGTCGGGCACGTGCCAGCGCAGCCGCCAGTGACCGTCCTGCGTCGTCGGCCACTTGGCCATGTGCGCCCCCTCGATCGTTCCGCTGTGGTCCGGCGTGGTGAGAACCACCCGATAGGTGCAGATCTGGGCGACCATGAAGGAATGTCCCTTCAGGGTGACCTTCCGCCCCGCTGCCACGGTCTGCTTGGTCGTGTCCAAGGACAGCACTGCGGTGCGGTGCTTCCCGTCGGCGCCCGCCTCCGCGTAGGTCACCTTGCCGCCACCCGGCAGCGCGGCGGTGCCGCCCCGTAGGACGTGCACGCCCTTGGCGTCCTTGCCGCCGTCGCACTCCGGGCCCTTGTCGGCGGCCGGCACGGGCTGTGCTGACGAGGAGGAAGCCGAGAAGGTGGCCGAGGGATGCGTGGAGTCCGATGTCTTGGCACCGCCGTCCGTACCGCAGGCGGCGAGCATCAGCGTGAGGCAGACAGCACCGCCGATTTTCGCGATTCTCATTTCTTCACCTGCAGTTCCTGTGGGGTGTTGAAGTATTTTTCGTACTGATCGGCCGTCGCCACGACGTCCGGAGCGCCGCCACCCCACGGGTTGCCGAGGATGATCTTGCCGTCAGGGGTGAATCCTTTGACGTAGAAGACGTGCCGGCTGACGAAGCTGCTCTTCCATTCGTTCGGTACGTCCTTGGGGTCGACGGACCCGGTCGCCACGATCACCGGGTGATGCGACTCGAAGGACTTCTTGATGGAGTCCAGGTTGTTGTCGAGCGACTTGGAGTCGTGGCCGGTCACATAGGGCGGGGCCATGTTGGTGAAATCCCACTCGATGGCACCGTAGTCGCCGGACTCGGCGCGGTCGTAGAGCTTGTCCCCCATATGGTTGTCAGGGGATCCGCCCTTGTCGCCGCCGTACATCAGGGCGAACGCCTTCTCGTAGTACGCGGGCCAGGTCTCCTTGGATCCGTGGGCCGACACCAGGTTCCCGTTCTGGTCCATCGGAAGGTCGGGGGTGACGGTGACCCAGTGCTGATTGCCGTCCTTGTCCCAGATCCGGACGTCCACCGTGCCGTTTGGGTTCTGCTTGATCCCTTCGGCGATGAACTTCGGATCCGCCTGCGCTGTCGCGGTGAGGGACGCGATGTACCAGCAGTCCCCAAACTGACCCTGCGAGATGCTCGACGCGTCGACCTTTCCCGGGGTGGCGAACAGCGGGTCGGCGGGCGTGCCGTAGTGCATGCCCTGCACACCCTGGTTCAGCTGGGAGTTGTATCCCTGGAGCCACGCGTCCGTTGTGTCGAATCCCG
This sequence comes from Streptomyces sp. NPDC086549, assembly GCF_044746205.1. NCBI lineage: Bacteria > Bacillati > Actinomycetota > Actinomycetes > Kitasatosporales > Streptomycetaceae > Streptomyces > Streptomyces sp. NPDC086549. The sequence goes on from NZ_JBIVBS010000017.1 coordinate 122,188, forward strand.
GCTGCATTCCCGGGAACGCCGCCTCCAGCTTGGCCCAGTGTGACGGCCCTGTCTTCTTCAGCAGTCCGCTCAGGTGGTCGCGGAACTGGCCGACAGGAATGCCGTCGTGTGACTCCCACCACCACATGCCACTGTCGTCTGTCTTCTTCGCCAGGTCGCCGTAGCGGCGGAGGTCCTCGGCCGGGACCTTGGCCAGGAAGGCGTCGAATTCGGCGGGGGTCAGGGCGTTGAGCTTGTCCTTGACCGCGTTGAGATCGTCTCGGTTGCCGTCGTCGCCGAAGTCCTTGTCGTCCAGTGCGGCGAGCGCCGACAGTGCGTCGGTGATCTTCTTCTCGTCGGGGGCGTTCTCGTCGGCGAAGGCGAGCGCCGCGTCGATGGCGTACCCCTTGGCGAGCAGGTCGTTGCACTTCTCCAGTTGGTTGCAGCGGCGCGTGATCGAGTCGGACATGTCGTGCAGTTCGCCGCGAAGCGACCCCGGCAGGGTGCCGGCCCCGAAAGGCCAGAAGGAGAAGGGGTTGGCGAGCAGGGGTTCGAGGGCCGGGCTCGTGGTGGCGGGCTTGCCACCGAGCAGGCTTTGGGCCTGGGTCAGCACCGCGGAAATGTCGCTGTGCAGCTTGCCCACGTTGTCGCCCAGTGTCGTCAGGTTGCTCCCGAGGCTGCGGATCTTCGGGATGTCGAAGCCGGCGAATGGCATCAGCTCACCCGCCCGGCTTGTCGCTCTTGGCCTTTGCGGCCTCCTCATCTAGGTTGCGCGCCTCGGCCTCCCAACGCCGCGCGTCCGCCATCAGATCCCCGGCCATCGAGTGCAGTGAGCCTTTGCGGGCGCCGAGTGTCGCGGTGGATGCCTCTGCGAACGGGCCCTTCCATATGGCCTGTGTCGCGTACGACACCGTGTTGTCGAGATACGGCCCGAGCGACCCGGCAAGGGTCCGCGCCTTGCGGGCACACTCGCGCAGGTCATCCGCCCGTTGACGCAACTGTGCGGGTGTCTCGCCCCGTTCGACCGGTCTTCCCATGTCAACCCCGTAGTAGATCGGCCGCAAGGCACTGAGTGCAGATGCTAACAAACGAACGAACCGATCAAATTGCCACGCGCGTTCGGCAGTTGCCACACTTCCATGAGGGCGGGCACCGGCCGCCAAGACCGTCCGCCCTACGCCCCTCCGGCGGCGGATCCGACCCAGGTCTCGCAGCCAATGAGGTTGTTGACGGCCGTGAGGGCGGCGCGGAGGTGGAGGACGTACATCGCCTTGTCGCCATGGGCGTCGACGTAGGTGCTGTCGGCGCCGTCCGCGGTGAGGGAGGTGATCTTCAGATCGGCGGGTTTCTCCTTGACGCCTGCGATGGACTGGGGCAGAGCAACAGGGGCTGCCGTTGCATCGGTGTGGATCGCCGTGATACCCGAGACACGCCAGGAGCCAGATGAGTTCAGGGCGTATGGGGCCCTTGAGCCAGCGCTCTGTGTCCTGATCGCCCACAAACGGCCTGCGGTCCCGGGCGCCTTGGCCTGTTGCGCCCGGGACCCTCGCTGCCAAGGGATTCCGTATCGCTATCCCTCTGCGGCGCACCGCGTGCATGCGCAGGGCGGGTACGCCGACGTACTCGGCGCCGGATCGGTGCGCCCGCCGACCAGGACCTCGACCTCGCCTCGGTCCGCTGTCACCGCGCCCTCGGCGTCCATCTTGTAGCCGCGGAGAATGAGGCAGGAGAGGCGACGGGTGGAGTTAAGGAACGCATGCCCGGAATGCGCCGTGCGGGGCGGGTCAGCGGGTGGCCGCCGGGACTCGTACGCCGTGGATGCGTGTCGGGCCTACGTCGATGCCGAGGGTCGCCAGGCAGGCGGCGCGGCGACGATCGCGTTGGTGGCGGCGTTCGGTGAAGTCCAGGACGTCGGGCCGTACGAGGCGGGATGTGTTGCCGCCGAGGAGTTCGGTGAAGGGGGGGAGGTGGGGTGGGGGTGAATTTCTCCTGCTGTCTAGTTGAGCAGAAGGCCTGGGCGGATCTCCGTAAGCTTGGTCCAGCGATATAGCAGCCATACGAAGGGGGTAGAGGGTATGTATTGGCCTCCATGGTGGTTGATACTGGCGTGGGTATGCATTGTGCCGCTGGCTATCCGGATGCTGATCAACCCGCGTGGGTCGTGGAAACGCTCCCTCCAAACCTTGGCGGAGGAGAATCCGGATAACCGTTATATTCGGGACAAGGAAGCAGCGACGGGCTGCCAGGGTTGCGTAGGCCTCGTCATTGTCGTTATCTGCACGATCGCATGGGCGTCCCACGCATATGACAAAGCACACGCCCACCCGCACGTACCGAAGCTGCCGGCATCATCCGCGCCGGCGCTCTTGTCGACTGGCCCAGGCCGGAATGTGCGATCGCCGAAGGTGACGGGGTACACCTGACGGCCATTCAATCTGGCGGCAGAGACGATAGTTTCGTGGCTCACGCTTGCGGAGTTGTCACGAACTACCCTTCATTTGGCCAACATACCTTGCACAGGGTTGTGCTCCCAGCGCCTTGTAGGGCATTCTCGACGATGTCAATAGGACAGTTTTCCGCACCACTTGCCGGTTGACGCTGAGAGGAAAACCAATGAGGGGGAAGTCAACCAGTCAGCGCCTGCGTCGCGTTGCTGCAAGCACTCTCTTCGTAGGCCTGGGATCGACCGCGTCAGCATGTGTTTCATCGTCTTCGGGACCCACGGCGCCTGACGCCGGTAGACAGCTGTCCAAGCAGTCGAAGTCGCTGGTGGGCCTCTTGTCCGCCCGGGCCAAGAGCGAACTGTGTGGCAATCGGAAGGCGAGGCGTACATTCTCAGTGAACCGAGAGGTGACATATCAATGTGGTTGACGAGCGAGCGACGTTCCAAGCGAATGATGCTGAGTCTGGTCGCCATCGGGGCATCCGTAGCCCTTGCTGCGTGCGATTCATCGTCCGGCGGACCCACCAGCAAGGAGGCGGGTGCCCGCATGTCGAAGGATTCGATTTGGCTCCTGAGTCAAATGCAAACGCTGTTGAAGGCGCCGGATCGGTACACCGTCACGGATGATGGCTCAACGGACAGGGCATGTGGAAATGGTAAGCACAAACGGACGTTCTCCGCGCATATGAAAGTTCCCGCATCACCGAATGCTCATACAGCTCTGATAGTTGATGCGGGTGACGTCAGCGGGTTCCTTGTTTCGCGCGGATATGAACTGGACACCGAGGCAGGCATGGTTAGGAAAAGCGCCAATAAGTACGTCGAAGCGGTGTTCAACAAGAAGGCGCGCACTCACATCACCGTTACGCTGACTGCAAACGACACCTCAACCCTCAACTATATTTTGACGGCAACTACGGATTGCCTATGAGGCGCAGCGGGTCGCTGGGTGGCCGGATACCTACTTTCCTGGTCACCCGACCTACTTGACCTCTACTCCCCGTCAACTTTCTTGACGTACAAGTCTGCCTCCCGATTGGTCAGCAAGCCGGCTGAAATGACCTGCTTCGTGTGGAAGGAGGCCGCGCCTGGCTGTGTTTCTCGCTGTTCGTTTGTCCAATCGTTGAAGGCTTCGAGTTGATGATCCTTCGAGAGCTCTTCGAAAGACTTAAGTTTTCCGTCCTCGCCCTTGAGGTCGTCGGGTATCGGGGTGGTCTTCCAGCCACCTCCCATGAGTGTCGAGGCCATCGTGTACCGGGCCTGAGTGACCATTTCGAAATCCTTGTCGTTGACTTCCTCGGTCCGCTCGGTCCCGGATTCAACGTATGCACCACCGCCGTACTCCTTGAGGGCGAACATGCCGCCACGCCAGGCCAGTGTCGCGGCAGCGGGAAGCTCGGGCTCGCCTGCGATTTCCGACCCGAGGATCGCAGCCTGTTTGAGGTGTTCTTTGAAAGCTGTCTCCGACTCGTCCATTTCGCCGCGAATTTTCATCTCAGCGTCGTACTCAAGACGTTGAGTGTTGCCGAAGGCTTTGGCCGCGAGAGCATAGGTAAGCGGGTCCCCCTTCCCGGCCGCGATCGCGTCATGGTCGAATTTCGCCGCTCTGATGAGCACGTCGTTCTGCAGCTTGCCCATCGCCTCATCGAAGGGGGCTGTCATTCCGTCGTCATCGGAGAACGTCTTCATGAACCGGTACGTGTCTTGCGGGCTGAGATAGAAAGCCGGGTCGACGCCGGGTATGTTGTCGTATTCGGTCGGTGAGCCAAAGGAGGAGTCGCCGCTGTTCTCATCGACATTGTGTCCGCCGATCAGCATCTCGGGCGCGTAGGACGCTGCGAGCCTTCCCATATCCTTCTTGAACAGGCCGTTGAATTCGTGAGTCTCGGCGTGGCCTGCGGCGAGTATCGCATCGAAAGCGAATGTGCTCTCCCATGCATCGTGCTTGCCCGCATCAACATGCCAGTTCCCGTTCGCGTCCTCATGCCCGTGCACGCCGGAACCGACGTCGATGGCGTGGCCGAGCGCGGTCTGTGCGTCGCTGTTCTGCTTGCTGTACTCCAGGAGCAGCTTCAGGTGCTCGGGAAGGTTGGGGTTCTTCTCATCGCCCATCTGCGCAACGGCGTCGAAGACGGCACGCTGGTTGTCGCCGAGCGCCTCCAGGTTGAGGGCGACCGTGTCGTCCGGCAGGCCCAGGATGCGTGCGTTCGCGCCGCCGCCGCGAAAATCCTGGTCCTTGTCCTTCGCGACCTGGTCGAGGACGTTGGCTCGAACGGACTTGGCGAGAAAGGCGGAGGGAAAGTCGCCGTAACGCAGCATGGCGCCGCGATCCCAACCCAGGGGAACGCCCTTGGGTACCGGCTGGAGGTACATCTTCTTGATCTTCTCGAAGCCCGGAGCCGGATAGTCCGTGCTGCAGGCCACACCGAGGGCGTGACTGTACGCCTTGAGGTCCTCGCCGGCTGTCGAGCTGCCCGTGCTTGCGAGCAGGCTGGGGAGGGTCTCCGCCTGGATGGGTGGGTGCAGGTTGGCGTAGAACGACGAGCAGAAGTCCGGATCGTCCTTGTGGGCGGCGAGTTTCAGGGCGAGGTCGTGATATTTCTTCCCGGCCTTCTCGTCGCCGCTGGTGTTCTCGGAGAACTCGTCGGCCAGCTCCTTGCCGTCCTTGCGTGCCTGGGCTGCGCTGACGACCGGTTCGGGCACATGGACCATGTTCAGCCCAGGGTGCTCCCGTTCCAGTGCCGCTCCGAGGGCCTGGTGGCGGGTGAGGGTGGACAGTTGGTCGTCAAGCCAGGTGCAGATGCCCAGGATCTGTGTCAGGTCGCTGGTATCGATGCCGAAGCGGTCGAAGCGGGACTTGAGGTTCATCGCGCTGTTGCGAAGGTCACCCTTGTCCGCTGAATAGGACTTGATCATGCCCTGCATGGCCGTCGGATCTATTGCCGAAAACTCGCCCATTCTTTACTTCCCCGTTTACTTCCTTTTTCGGAGTCTTGTCGATGGCGGCGGGCGTGAACTCAGTAGCCCTGCAGGTCCATGCGCAGCATCTTGGCGTCGGCCTGCGAGACCTTCTCCGGACACTTGGCGATTTCGGCCTCAACAGCTGGAATCAGCTTGCCCGCCAATGTCCGGATCCGCTGCTTTTTCCCGTGGAGGTCGTCCCGGAAGTTCGCGGCGACTCCGCCCTTCTGGCTGGTCCACACCTTCTTGCCCTGCATGTCGGCGTCTGCCTTCTCCAGCAGGCCCTTGAGGCGTTCGGTTTCGGATCTGAGGTCGTTCCTCAGGGACACCAGGGCCGCTCGCCATGGATTGTCGACTTTCGGTTGGTCTGCCGGAGCACCCATGTGTTCTCCCCCACCATTCCGTCACGCCTGTGTAGGCCACAGCAAACGCCATGATGCTACTGGGAACCAACGGGCAGTAGATGGCGTGTAGTTGTAAAGAAACCCAGGACAGGGTTGTTCTGCGAGTGACGTAGAGTACGGTGCCACTTGCGGACGACGTGTCCGTAACTTTGCTGTTGATACGGGGAGGAGCGGTCTCCATGGCAATCAGTGGTGCCGATCTCGACGCGCTGAACAAGCTGGTCAGTCACTTCAAGAGCCAGAAGATCAACCTGGAGTCGGTGTTCAGCGGTCTGAACTCGGCCGCTGACGAGAGCCACGGCTACTGGACGGGCCCGCTGGCGGACAAGTTCCGTCACGAGTGGACGTCGATGAAGCCGCACCTGCAGAAGATCGTGGACCTGCTGCACGAGGCCCACCAGGCCTCGCAGACCCACCACGACAACATCCGCAGGGCCACCGCCGGCCACTGAGCCGATCAAGCTCCACGGAGCTTCTTGCTCAGGCCCGGGGCGACCCGTCCGACCGTCGGACGGATCGCCCCGGGCCGGTTCCGGTTCTTCGAGGGCCGACCTGGAGAAGGGGCACGGTCCTGTGCACGGTTGAGGTCCCGGAGTTCAACTCGCCCGTCGTGTGGTGGGTGTGCCACGAAGTCCCCTCGCTGAACCACTAGGCAGTCTTGAACGGGGAGAAACGGCATGTCTGAGTTCGCGGGGGTCGACCCGCATCGGGTGCGTCTGCTGGCCAACAAGCTCAAGGATCTGGCGGACACGCTGGCACGTGAGGCGCCGAACATCCGGAAGCTGTTCGACGAGTGGGGCGGCACGATCAACCAGGCAGCACTTGCACGGCAGGTGACGCAGGTTCAGGACGACGCGCGGGACATGGCCAAGCGCGCCGACGAGGCGCTGAACCTGCTGCACGGCCAGCGGTTCGTGGACCCGAACGACCCCCACAAGGACTTCATCAACATCCCCTGGGACGTCTCGCAGATCAACACCACGTACGAGGCGCAGCAGGAGGCGCAGAACCTCAAGCAGGCGATGGACAATCCGAAGGATCCGTCGTCGCGCGCGACGATCGTGGAGATCGCCCAGTCGCTGGCCGATCACCAGGACGACCCGGCGTACCTCCAGGCGTTCATGGCGAACGGCGGGATGGACCAGGCCGCCCGGGTCGCGCGCATCCTGCACGAGCAGGACGGCACGCACGACGGCGTGGTGCTGTCGAAGGAGTCCGAGGGGATCGTCGCGCAGTTCGGTCAGGGCGTGCAGGCGGCGACCAGCCTCGCCGCGGACGGCAAGATCACCCTGCCGCCGAACTATCTGGACAAGCTGACGAAGCCGGACGGCGGCGACATGTGGTCCGTCGGGATGCTCTTCAAGTACGGCCCGGACGGTGACAAGTGGGACCCCCACGTCCTGTCCGCGGTCGGCGGCGCGATGCTCGACTGGCGCCAGAAGAACCCGATGCGCCCCGACTACGTCGCACCCGACCTGAGCTCGGGGGGCTATGGCGGATACGTCGAGGGCAAGGACGACTACTGGTACAAGTCGCTCGGTCTCAGTGTCGACTACCTCAAGGGCAACAAGGGCGTCGACGCAAAGATCGCCGCCATCGACGCCAACGACCCCTCACTCGCCCTCATGCGGCGCCTCAGCCAGAACGCGGACGCGTCGCGCCTGGTGGTCACCGGGCCGGACGGCGCGAATCACGCCGCCGCTCTCGTCAGCGACAAGTGGGCCACTCCCGGACCGTACTCCTTCGACGACGCCAAGTTCCCTGCCGCCGTGATCCGTTTGGCGACCCTGGACCGGAAGAACCACGCCAAGGAGTCGGCGGAGGCGGCCGCCAACCTGATCAACGCGGGCGCCGCTGAGTACGCCAGGGAAAAGAACAAGAACGACTACGACAAGTCGCAGTACCCGGTCAACAAGGGCATCACGCAGGCACTGTCGACGGTCTTCCAGGCCTACGTACCGGACTTCGCGAACTCGACGGGCATCTCGAATCAGGCGGCCGACGCAAAGGACGGTCGGATCGTCATGGATCGCCAGCACGCCGAGGACTTCCTCAGCGAGATCATGCAGAACCACGACGAGGCCGGAAACGTCGTCCAGGCGATCAACGCGCAGATCAGCCTGACGTCACAGCAGGGCCTGAACAGCGCCGACGCGGACACGTACCTGAAGAACCTGGCCGAGCTGCGCGGCGAGGTGTCCGCCGCCGGCAAGCAGGTCAACCTGGACGCGGCAGCCCTGACGGATGCGGCGCACACCAAGGAACTGCTCTGGTTCAACATCATCGCCAGCGGTGCCGCCGCCATCCCGAACCCGACGACGCAGCTCACCCAGAACTGGATCCAGGCGGCGATCTGGGCAGGTATCCCGTACGCAGACAGCAAGTTCTCGACGAACAACGCCGCCAATGTCGAAGCCGGTTCCAAGAGCATCATGTTCAACGACGCCACCTCCATGCACGTACCCCTCGTCCAGGGTCTGGTCCGCGCCGGCAAGATCCAGCCGCCGTCGGATCACCCGGAGTGGGCCGACGGCAACATCACCTTCCGCAATGACCGCGACCGCACCGACTTCAACCAGTGGTGGGTGGATATCAAGAAGCAGCAAGGTGGTCTGCTCGACAACTTCGATGACGACATGAGGGATGGCTTCAAGCGTGGCTCCGAATAGGGACAGCGAGGTGCCGCGGACATCGGCGTCCGAGGTTGCGGCGAAGTCGAGGCGCGGCTTCGGTCGTGGCCGTCGTGGTCTTCTGCTCCTGGCCGCCATCGGCTCGCTCGTCGGCACGACCGCGTGCGATGACGGTGGTGACGGCGGTTGGAAGACGCCGGGCAAGGGGCAGGCGGCGGTCCTGCTGGACGGCAAGAACTCCGGTGCTCTCGACCTCCAAGGCGGCGGTGAACTGGAGGGCTTGACCATTACCGCGGACGGCACCGTTTATGTGCTGCGCAGTGGTATTCAGAGGATCAAGAGCGACCGCACGGTGGAATCGTTGCGGCCAGAACTGACCAAGGGTTCGTCCGGTCTGGTCGCGTTGCCGGACGGCTCTTTGGTCTTCGGTAAGGACCACGCCATCCAGAAATACGGCCGGGACCAGCATGTGACCGTGTTGGCAGGCGTACCTGGCAAGGGGCGAGCCGCCACAGCGCCGGTTCCGAAGTCGACCGCCGCCGCCGGGTTCAGGTTCGCTGACAACAGCGTCTCTCCGATCGGCGTCCGCCCCGACGGAGCGCTGATCTTGCTTGACGGTGACGTGGTCTGGTCGCTGGCCCATGACCGTCTCACTCGCGTGTACGAGATCCCGGCGGCCGACCGCAAGAACCGGGAGATGGACGGCTACGCGAAGGCCGCCGTCGACGGGAAGGGCACGGTCTACGTCACCAGTGGTCCAAAGGCCGGCACGGACATTTATTCGCATGTCACGGACGTAGTGGCCATCCATACAGATGGAACAGTCGCACCCATCGCCCTGCCCAAGTCGGTCAGAGGCGTCACGGGCAATCTCGCCGAGATGAAGCTCGTCTCCATCACCTCGGATGGCGCCGACGGCATCTACGCCGACACGTACAACGACGAGGGAATGTACATCCTCCACATCCATGCCGGATTGGTGGACCTGGTGATGCATCACGCGGTCGTCGGGGAAAAGTCGTCGTACTCCCCGTACGAGTGCCCGCTGAAGCACCCTGTGGACGCCAAGAAGCTGCCGTGCGCGTTGCCCTCGGCCATGGCCTACGGAGACGGGAAGCTGGTACTCGGAGGCAACACGCACTACCTCCTCCAAATCGGCACCAAGTAAACGGGGAACACAAATGGGCGTACCTGACGAAGACAAGCTCGGCTATATCTGCCGCCAGGACATGAACAAGATCGAGGCGTCCGTCTCGAACATCCGCTCCGCCATCAAGGCCGTCAACAACCTCATCGGTTGCGAGACCTGGGTCGGCTCCGCCGCCGACAAGTGGGGCAATGACTTCCAGGGCCGTATGGGGGCCCTGGGCACGTTGTTCGACTCCTACCCTCCGGAGGAGCAGCGCCTGATCACCAAGGCCCAGAAGGACCAGGCGGACATGGACCGCAAGCGGACGGGCGGAGGAGCCTAGGGTCGCCTAGTCCCGGCACGGGCCGTCGACAACAGAGCCGGTGCCGTCCGCCGTGTCCGGAATGGTGGCGCAGACCTGCTTGCCGCTGTCCGAGTCGGTCACGGTCACGTGCCCGTTTGTGTCGAAGGAGTCCGCGGCCTGTGTCTCGTACACGCCGTCGGAGGTCGTCACCGACGAGTCCACCGTGGCGTCGCGTGGTGAGGTGCTGCACGGCGACGGAACGTATGTGGCCGCGCCGCCGGACCCCGGTTCACTCGGATAGACGAAGGTCGGTTGAGGGGAGTCGGGGTCGCAGCTCCGGGCAGAGTCCAGTGCCTCGTCGATGATCTGGTGACCGGCCGCGTGGAGTCCGTCGCTCGTCCTCTGGTCCTCGAACGCTTCGCCCAGCAGTATGAATCCGCCCACGGCGCACATCGTCAGGCCGAGCCCGAACAGCCAGTTGATCAGGCGTTTGGCGCCGGGGTCCCGGCGTGACAGCGCGGCCGCCACGCCGGCCGTGAGGACGATCACCGCGCCGGCCCCGAGCAGGGCCCAGGCCGGCCCGGTCGAGATGGGTCCTGTGTGCAGTCCGGGTGGCAGCGGCTGGGCGACCAGCATGCGCACCGCCTCCGTTCGATTCGCAGTCCGTCAGTCCGGTGAGTCGGCCCTCTTCCGATCCCTGCCGCGCTCTCAGCCGTCGATCACGGCCTGGACCTGCGTGACCGCACCCCCCTGGATCAGCACCCCCCGGCCTGCGGGGCCGGCCGAGGACGTGCGGGGCAGGCGGACGCCGAAGAGCTGCTCGCCGGCGTCCGCGGTGGGCGCCAGGAGCAGGCCGTGCCGGTTGCGGCGGGCCTCTACGACGAAGCCGCGGTACTGGGAGCCGAGCGACTCGGCCGAACCCGCCGCGATGACGGCGTGGTCGCCGTCGAGTCCGCTGCGGACGACCTCTTCCAGAGCGGAGTCCAGCGGGGTGTCGTAGAGGAGTTCCGCGTCGTCCGCGAGGACCGCGTACCGGCCGCCCTGCGTCTGGGCCAGGAGGTCGGTGAGGTCCTGCTGGGAGGCGTCACCGGGGAGGACGCCGAGGACGCCGGGTTCTCCTTCCAGTTCCCTCAGCGGGGAGCGCTTCGGGGTGATCAGCACCACCGGCAGGCCTGCCCGCGTCATCGAGCGTGCCATCGCGATCAGGGTGCTCGACCGGCCCGACTTCGGCGGACCCGCGACGACGAAGCCAGGTCCGGACTCGGACAGGTCGGCGCCGAGCGGGGAGAGTTCGTCGCCGCCGACGCCGACGAGGGCCCACAGGTCCGAGGCGGGCGCGAACTCGGGCTCCAGGGCGATGGCTTCGCGGACCGTGCAACGTACGGGCAGGGCGTCCACCCGCATCGGGCGGAGTGGGCGCGGAGGGCGGGGGTGGAGTCCGGTGGCCTCCGTCGCGATCCGCTGCAGCGCCTCCACCTGGGCCTTGCCCGCGGGGTCGGCGGCGAGCAGGGCGAGCTGGCACTCCTGCACGCCGTCGTCGGTCAGGCGCAGGGCGCGCCCGGGCGGCATGTCCTTGGGTACGGAACGCGGGTTGATGCCGACCATGCCGTAGTCGTTGGGGTCGGTGAGCCGCAGGATCAGGCGTTCGCCGAACGAGGTGGTCATGGCGCCGGACATGCCGGTGCGGTCCGTGGTCATCACCACGCGCAGGCCGACCGCCGGGCCCTCGCGGAACAGCCGGGTGATGGCTTCGATCAGCTTGCCGTAGTCGTAGCCCTCGAAGGTGGAGACGTAGCTCTCCCAGCCGTCGAGGAGGAGCACCATGTACGGCAGCCGGTCCTCGCCCTGGGCCGATGCCCGCTGCTCCGCCACGCTGGAGACGCCGAGATGGGCCAGGAGCTGCTGGCGCCGGGTGATCTCGGCCTGGAGGCGGCCCAGCAGGCGGACGAGGCGCTCGGTCTCGTCGCGGGTGATGATGCCGCCGCAGTGCGGCAGCCGGGTCAGCGGCAGCAGGATGTTGGCACCGCAGTCGATGCCGTAGAGATGGACGTCGGCGGGACTCGTGGTCGTGGCCAAGGAGGCCGCGATCGTGCGTAGTGCGGTGGAACGGCCGGAGCGGGGGCCGCCGATGATCAGCAGGTGCTCGCCGTCCACCAGGTCCAGGTTGAGCGGGGAGCGCGCCTGCCGGGCCGGGACGTCGATGACGCCGAAGACCGCCGGGGCCACGTCGCCGTGTGCGGGGCGGGTCTCCTGGTACAGGTCGGTGACCGTGACGTGTTCGGGCAGCGGGGGCAGCCACGGGCTGTGCGGCGCGCCGAAGCCCATGCGCTGCGATCCCTCGGCGATCGCGTCGACCAGCACCGCGAGGTCCGTGACCATGGTGCCGTCGTCCCCGTCGTCGGCCCGCCGGGGCGGCGGGCGGCCGATGGAGCCCCAGGGCAGCGGGAGGAGACCGACGCTCGGCGCCGACGACGCACCGGGGCGTCGGCCACCGATGCGTGCCGACTGGACGGCCACCAGCGCGTTCGCACCGGACCGTACGTACATCCGGCCCGGAGTGGACTTCGAGATACTCCCGGCGTCCGGGGCGTCGATGACGTCCGCGGATTCGTCCCGGTTCGTCACGCGCAGCGCGATGCGCAGGTTGGTGTTGGCACGGATGTCCTGGCTGACGACGCCCGCGGGACGCTGCGTGGCGAGGATGAGGTGGACACCCAGGGAGCGGCCACGACGGGCGATGTCGACGAGACCGGCGACGAAGTCCGGCAGTTCGGCCACCAGCGAGGCGAACTCGTCGATGATGATGACCAGGCGGGGCATCGGCTCCAGCTCGGGCCGCAGCCGCCGGGTGTCGGCGTAGTCCTCGATGTCCTTCGCACCCGCGTCCAGGAGGATCTCCTCGCGCCGCCGCAGTTCGGCGGCGAGCGAGGCCAGGGCGCGCTCCGTCAGATGCGCGTCGAGATCGCTGACCATGCCGACGGTGTGCGGCAGCCGGGAGCAGTCCTGGAACGCGGCGCCGCCCTTGTAGTCGATCAGGACGAAGTTCAGGGCGTCGGGCCGGTTGTGGACGGCCAACGAGGTGATGAGCGTCTGCAGCAGCTCGGACTTGCCGGCTCCGGTGGTGCCGGCGACGAGCCCGTGCGGTCCGTCCAGCCGGAGGTCGAGGAAGAAGGTTCCCTCGGCGCCGACGCCGACCGGGAAGAGGGTCGTGGACCCCCCGGACAACCAGATCCGCTCGATGTCGGCGCCCGTCGGATCGGGCATCTGCAGCAGGCTCAGCAGGCGGGCCGCCGACGGCAGCGCGCTGTCCGCGTCGTCGCGGCTGACATCGCGCACCGGCGCCAGCGAACGCGCCAGCAACTCGCACCAGGCGTGGGGCACCTGGTCGGCCAGCACCTCGCCCAGGGCGTCCAGTCCGGCGCCACGCAGCACCACGTGGTCCACCGAGCCCATCGGCCAGCAGATCGCCGCCCGGCACTCCTCGGGCAGCAGCCGCTCGTCCTCGTCGACGCACAGCGCGAACATCCCGTACAGCGGGCCCTCCTGGAGGAGCTGCGGGACGCCGGGCACGCGGCGCAGCAGCCGCGCACCGTCCAGGACGATAAGTACGTAGGGGTCGGGCCGCAGCCGGCCCGTCGCGCCCGCCGCAGCGGCCTCCTTGCGGCGGTTCAGTTCGTTGAGCAGCTCGGTGACGCGCTTGCCGATGGTCTCGGCGTCCGATCCGACGAGGGCGACGCAGTCCTGGCCGATCTGCGGGGCGGCGTGCGGCAGCCAGTGCACCCAGCCCCACGCGGCGTCGGCATCCGGGGCCGAGGAGAGCACGACCAGGGACAGATCGCGTGGGCTGTGCAGGACGGCGGCCTGGGCGGCGAACCAGCGGGCGCCCGCCAAGGTCTGGGGGCGGGCCCCGGCCAGGCCGACCACGCCCAGCTCCGTGAACGGCAGCGGTACCGGAACATCCTGGACGAGCGGTGGCTCGGGAGGTCCGTCATCCGTTCCCCGTCCGGGGCCGGCGACGAGTTCGATGTTCGCCGGGAGATCCGTGACGCCGACGCGCAGGACGAGGGCGTCCGGGTCGGTGAGCCGGCGCTCCCAGAGGCGGCGCCGCGGTCCCGTCGCGAACAGAAGAAGGGAGGCGGCGTCCGGGTAGGCGCCGCGCCGCGCCCGCTGGTCCGCGGCGGTGAGGCTCGCCAACTCCTCGTCGTACTTGGCTTTCTGCGCCTTGTACTCCTTCACCGATGTGCGGTTCTTCTTCTTGCCCTCACGGTTCTGGCTGACCCATTCGCCCGCCATCATCACCGGACTCATCAGGCAGAACAGCAGCGTGTACACCTGCTTGGTCATGAGGTACATGACCACGCCGAAGATCAACGGGGTGACAGAGGCGATCAGTTGGAAGCGGTGGCGCTCGGCCTTGCCCGGCGGGTCCGGAACCACCAGCCGCGCCCGCGGTGGCAACGACGCCAGCCGGGGCGGACGGTTGTAGGCCAGACCGCCTTCTCCCATCGGCGCCAGGTGCGCGTCGGGTTCCACCGGGTCGTCGAGGACCAGCAGCGAACCGCCGCAGCGGACGAGCGTGCCCAGCGGCCACTCGCGTTCACTGGTGACGGCCTCACCGTCGAGGAGCACCTCAGCGCCGCCCGGCCCCGGAGCCAGCATGACGCGGCCGTCGACGGCGACGCTCACGCGCAGCGCCTCATGCGGGAGACGCGGATCAGCGATGGAGATGGTGCAGGTCTGCGCCGAGCCGATCACCGTCACGCCCGCGGCCAGGCGGGCGACCCGGCCGGCGCCGGGCCCTCCGGTGACGCGCAACTCGTAGCGCCCCGTCGGTTCGCCAGTCCGCAGGAACGGACCCACGCTGTCGTCGACGGATATTCGCATGCCGTCGCGGAGTACGTCCCTCGCGCGGGCGTCGGGTTCGCAGTACAGCCCGTCGGCCCACAGGCCGGGTGTGGTGGACGCCGCCGTGCCGCCGAACCGCGGGTCATACGAAACCTGCCCCAACCCGGCAACGACGGCGGAGGCGGGAGCGGCCGTCGGCGCCAACGCCTTGGCCACCTCGGCAACACTCGCGTCCTCACTGAAGTCAAGATTGACGTCCTGTGGATCCGTGCCTTGCCGGACCACCGTGACGGACACCCGCATCGACCGTGTTCCTTCCTGGGGACCCGTGGCACTGCCACGTTGACATGCCCGCACAGGCTATCCGGCTCAGCCGGGGGTCGCCTCGCGGGCCGACGGCCTTCGAGGGCCGGCACTCCAACCTGATTGGCTGCAGGGCTGCAACGAGGTGTTCGCCCTCTCGCAGTTTGATGCTGCGGCAGGCCGTTTATGCGCCCAGAGCCGCCGGCCGTTCCTCGTTGCCGATGACGAACTCCCACGCATCCGCCCCGGGCACGACGGGGACGGAAGGCTCTTCGACGTGCCTGCCCATTGCTATGCGCTCGTCCGCTTCATACGTACGACGTCGTCCGACAGCTCCGACACCTTGAACAGGACTCCCGCGAACTCGACCGTGTCACCGACCCTGACGTCTTTGTAGGCGGCTGCGGGGATCGCCGCACACTTCGCGGCGAACCCGGCGGTCGCTGTATCGGTGTCGATGTAGGAGACGGGCGACTCCCGACGGGAATCTCGTTGACTGTCACGGCGTCGTCACATGGATCGGGGGCCGGGACGGATTCCGGGGCACGCCCTGCTCTCAGGCCGGCAGCTTGGACGGGAGGTCGCATTTCGCGTCCTTGTGGGCTTGACGGGCGAAGGACGTCGCCAGGTCGATGAGCGTCTGGCGTGCATCCTTGTCCGAGGCTTCGAGTGGTTTCAGGGCGTGAGCGAAGACGGTCATGTTGTACCGGGCCTTGCTTGTTTTCTCGTGGGCGTAACAGGGCACCCAGATCGCGGCCACTTCGGCATTGGAGATGCCCTTGACGCCGGCATCGAAATAGGCGAGCTTCCCTCCCGAGTTGGGGGGGATTTCCGTATCGGCCCATTGTTTCCAGGGCCTAGCGGAGCCCATAGTGGCCTGAAGATAGAAGAGTGCCTTGTCGTCCTCGTCTTTGACTGCGCACACGCTTCTGAACTCCCAGTCCCGATTGGGCCTCCACGTCGCGGTGAAGTGGTACTCAGAAGCATTGGGCAGCACCGAGTTGAAGATCTTAGCCGTCTCTTGTCGGTTGGGAACATGCTGACAGACATCGTCGGCCTGGATGTGTCCGCGTTTTTCGAAGGCCCCGAGAAGGTAGGCCGCGATCACAGCCCCGCCCGTAAGGGCGATCACCGCACCGTAGACGTACGGGTTTCGCAGAAGTCTGCGTTTAGTCGGTTCGGTCAAGGTCGATCCTTCAGTCGCAGTAGAGCCAGGCGGGCGGCTACATCTCGGCGTTGCTGTTGTCGATCAGGGCATCGGCGTCACTGAAGCCCAGACCTGCCCTGTCGCCGGACCTGGATGCGGCCGCATCGTCGCCGGTGGCGGCTTTGACGGACTGCTCCGTCGTCAGAGATGCTGAGTTCTGAAGTTGGTCCATGCGGCGTACGTTGTGGTAGACCTGCTCCTTTTCTTGAGATCCGTCGCCGTCGAAGCCGTCGAGGATGCCATTGAAGATCTCGCCCGCAGCCGTGCCGGCCAAGCCTCCTGCATAGACTCCCGCTGTACCTGTGAACGGTGCCATCGCGACGGACGCGGTGCTTCCGACCAAAGAACCGCCCCATAGGCTCGCTTTATCCTTCCACGCGCTGTCTCGTGCGTTGGCGTCAGCGTTGTCCTTGTCGGCTTGGAACTTCTGGCCGTTGGCGATGATGCCCTGGAACAGGCCGGTCTGGTAGGCAAGTTTGTCGATGGTGGCGTCGGTCGACTGCGGATAGGCACCGGGGTGTCTCGCCTGTGCTTCCATCAGCGCTGCAGCGTATACGTGCTGAGATACGTTGAGTCGGTCGTACCCTTCCTTGTTACGAGACACCGCGTAGAGGAACCGCGTCGCGTCGTACATCCGAATATGGCTGGTGGCCCCGGAAGTCGGATAGAGCTTGTCCTTGTACATGGGATCTGAGTCCAGGCTGCGTTGCAGATCCGGCATGTACTCGGCCGAGATGTTCGCGAAGCTGTCCGACAGGAAAGCGTGGTCCAGGAGGCGGTCCTGGTCCTCGGACACCGACTTGACGAGGGCGCTGAACAACTCCGCCTGTTCTTTGGAGTGTTTGATGTCCTCTGACGTGGCAGGTTCGCCGGGGCGGTGACCGGTGGTGGCTGCCTCCAGGGCGAGGCCCATCGAATTGAGGCCGGTCACGCTCTCCTTGCCCGGCTTGCTGTCGTCCGGCCACTTGCGTTCCTCGAAGAGGTACTTGAAGTTCGTCTCCGCCTTGCCGTCGTCGCCCTTCTGCTTCGCGGTGAAGAACTTGGTCGCCGCGTCGGGGCTGTTGGCGAGTGCCTTCATGTAGCCGGTGAGAGGGTCGTTGCCCTCGTCGTTGCCGAGGTGGTTGACCGTGCTCGTGGTGCCCCAGCCGGAACCGTAGGGCTGGTCGGCGCCCTCCAGAACCCGTTTGTCCTCTTTGACGAGTGCCGTTCCGTAGTTCACGAGGAACTTGTCGTCGTAGTCGCCGTACCGCATGAGGTTGCTCATGATGATGAAGCCCTCGGGGCCGCCGGAGTCGCCGTGCGGGGCCGGACCTGGGTCTCGGATCGGTTTGTCGCCGATCGCGACCATGTCCTTCTTCCACTTCTGCATCGCCGGCGAATCCGAGTTGGTGGCCGCCGCCACGGTGAGACTCAGGTTCTTCTGCATCTCGTCGAGGTCGCCGGCACGCGCGAAGTCGGAGGTTTCGCCGTATCCGGCAGGCCTGTCGAGGTTGCTCATCTCATCCCAGAGCTGCAGCGTCTTTCGCGCCCCGAGAGCCCCTACGACTTTCTCCGCGAAGGGGTATTCGTCATAGTTCTGGGCGAAAAGATCGTTCAGTTCGTCGAATTCCTCGGGGCTCAGGTCCTCCGGGTCCTTCTTCGCGAGTTCCGTGGCACGCTTGGCGTCCCTGGCCGCGGCGGAGTTGGCGGCTCGGCTCACCTGCGCCTCGTTGATCTGGACCATGCCCTTGAAGCCGGAGTACGGGACGTTGTCCATGTTCATGGCCAGGTGGTAGCGGCGCTTCAGCATGGGCAACTCGTCCTGCGCCCAAGACGCCACGCGTAGCACATCGGAGAGTTCCTGGGTGCCCAGGCCGTAGTAGGCGAGCTGTGCCTTGTAGTAGGAAGCCCGGTCCTGAAGCGTCTCCTGGTCCCGCCGTACGGAGTCGATGGTGCCCTTGAACTTGTCGGGGTCGATCCCCGAGAAGACTCCCTTGCTGCTTCCCCCGTCGTCCGGGCGCATGCCCTCCCCGTTCCCCTCGTGTCGGATCCACTGCTCTTGAACCGGTCAGTACAGACGTCTGTTGCGGTTCATCGAATTGGCTTCCTCTTGTGTCACTTTCTCCGGCATGCTATCGATTTCACGCTGAATGTCCTCAAGGACCTTGGTGATGCGATTACGTACCGTCTTACGGTGACCGGCCGCGTCGTCGTGCCATTTGTCGGCGTTTTTGCCGACCCAGGACTTCGAGGAGTCCCGGCCTCCTTTGCCGATGTCCGTGACCGCCCTCTTGAAGGCGTCGACAAAGTCGCCCTGCTCCTTCACGAGTTGCAGCTTGATTTTCTGCAGCCGCTCCCGTTCCGGATTGTCCACCTTTGGCTTGTCGCCGTCGGATCCCATGCCCTTACCCATCGGTCTGTCAGCGGTTGACGGTTTGGATTTCCTGGACCGTGATGTCCTGGGTGGTGTCGAAGGTGCCGTTGGGGATGTCGCCGCCGGCGCCACCGGTGCCGGTCCAGCCGATTTCCCAGGTGATGGTGGCCTGGAGCTTGAAGGTGCCATTGCCTGAGGAGCGGAGGTACTTCAGGCCGCAGGGCGGAGTCTCGTCGGACTTGCCCTTGGCGTAGGGCTCGCCGACGGAGCCGTCGGCGTTGAGGGCGCACTCGCCGGAGGCGGGGAAGGTAGCTGGCTTTGTCGTCACCGCTTCCGCAGGCGGTCAACAGCCGTGCTGCCGTTGCCGCCAGCGCGGCAGCAACGGGCAAAGTACGGCGCTTCACAGTGAACTCCCCGTGAGAAAAAAGACCATTCAAGAGAGCCGACGCTATCGGGGAGGTTCTCGGTTTCGCCAGAGCGAACCTCCCCGTGAATGGTGATAAGTCTGGGCGCATGGGGTGCTTGGGGACATGACCTGTGTCCTGATCGTGCCCGAACGGATGACGACCTCAGATGCGTTGGGGCGCTGTGCCAGGGTCGCTGTGAGGCGTGAGTTCCGTTTCGCTATCGCGGTGCCTTGCATCTCAGGCAGGCACACGGCGGATATGCGGATATGCGGATGTGTACGGCACCGGTTCGGCTCGACCGCCGGTCAGGATCTCGCGCTTGCCGCGGTCCTCGGTCACCTCACCCTGCGCGCCGACCTTGTAGACGCGCAGGGCGATCGGTACGACGGCCCCGTCGGCCACCCCAGCAACTTGCCCTGGATGTCCAGTCGTTCCCGGTCCTCGAACCAGCGCCGCCCCTGGATCCGGCTCGCCGTGCCCGTCGCGAAGGACACCCGGCCGCGCGTCACGAGGTTCTCGCCCTCGGGAGGTTTCCAGTGATGTCGGTACGACGGCTCGATCACGGTCTGGCATCCTCACGGTCATTCACGGTGGCGAACCCCTCACCCGGCCGGGTGATCCTGTTCAGACCGTTCCCCTGGTAACCCCCGTAGTGGCCACGACAGTTCAGGCAGCCGACGCCCCGGCCGCTTGGGCCACTCCAGGCGACGATCACGGCACGTGTCGGCCAACCCGACGTGAGCAATTCGTGCAGGCCTCATGGGTGCACGGTGACGGTCGCGGGCGCGGACCGTGAGCGAGCAGGGCGGTCTGGATTCGCCCGCGCACAGTTCGGCTTGCCTTCGCTTCCCCGTACTCCCAACCGTCGCACGGATCGCCGCCGTTGCAGATCGCAACGACGATTTCAGTGAGGTCAAGGTGTCCGGGTGCGCCTTGAGGGGCTTATGTGCGGCTGATACGGTGCGATCGCTTGACACTCGCCCTGCTGCCGAGTAATCGACCGAGTCGGGGTGATTGGTGTGGAGTGTCCGCTTTCACGTTGCTGACAAGCGTTGACAGAGTTTCAGAGTTCTTGACAGACAGAGTCTTGGGTTACGGGGAGCGGTTGCGTGAAGATCCAAGAGCGTACGGGGGCGGGCGCCGGGCGTTCCGCCGGTCCGGCTCAGCCGTCGGTCGGTGACCGGCTTCCCACTCCGCCTCGCGAGCGCAAACCGGCGTTGGCCGCCCTCGCCGTGCTGCTGATCCTGCTCGGTGCGCTCGGCGCCACGACGCTCGTGCTGCGTGCCGGGGACCGGATCGAGGTCGTCAAGGTGACGAAGGAGATCGAGGCCGGGGAGTCCGTCGGCGACAACGTGACGTCCGTGATGGTGGCCGCCGACGACACCATCCACTACGTCAAGTGGTCCCAGCTGGGCGCCCTCAAGGAGCTCAAGGCCAAGTCCACGATCTACGCGGGCACGGTCGTCATCGGTGACATGTTCGCGGAGGGCAGCAGCCTCCCCGCCGGCAAGGCCGCCGTGGGTGTCGCCCTCAAGGAGGGTCAGTACCCGGCCGACATCAAGGCCGGTGACGTCGTCGCCGTCTACAACGTCGACACCAGCAGCACCAGCAAGACCGGGTCCTCCGCCACCTCCACCTCCGGCGGGGCCGCCATCGTCGAGAACGCCAAGGTCAGCAAGGTCAACGACGACAGCGACGCCACCGTGAGCACCGGCAACCTCTCGGTCACCCTGCTCGTCGACCAGGCCGACGCCGCCGCCGTGGCGCGTGCCGCGTCCGCCAGTGCGGTCGCCATCGTGCACGTTCCCGGCACCGGCAACTAGAAGGCGGCTCCCACCCCATGGCGCTCATCGCAATCGCCGCCGACAAGGGTTCCCCCGGCGTCACCACCACGGCCGTCGCCCTCGCGGCGGTCTGGCCGCGGCGCTCGCTGCTCGCCGAGACCGATCCGGCGGGCGGCGACCTGGTCTACCGCAGTGCCGCCGCGCACGGCGGCCAGCTCAACCCGAACATCGGCATGCTGTCCATAGCGGCGACCGCCCGCCGCGGACTCGTGCCCGACCAACTCTGGGACCATGTCCAGCCGTTGAGCGGTGGCCTCGAAGTCCTCGTCGGTCTCGGGAACGCCGAGCAGGCCACCGGGCTCGCCGGGCTCTGGCCCACCCTCGGCCACGCCTTCTCCTCCCTCGCCGACTCCCCGAACTCGCCCGCCGACGTCATCGCCGACTGCGGACGGATCAGCGGGGACACCCCGGCCGTCGAGCTGTTCCCGCACGCCGCCCTCGTGCTGCTGGTCTCGCGCACCGAGCCCGAGGCCCTCGCCCGCGTCCGGGACCGGGCCGCCGCCCTCTCCGCCAAGCTGCACGGCGGGCCGCGCGGCGCCGCGGCCCTGGCCACCCCGCTCATCGGTGTCGTCCTGATCGCCGACCCCGCCAGCTCCGGCAAGCTCGTCAACCAGGTCAACGACATGCTGGTGCACGCCCAGACCGGCGCCCGGGTGGTCGGCACCATCGCGGACGACCCGGCCGGTGCCGACCAGTTGGCCGGCCGCAAGCGCGGGCGCCTCGACAAGTCGCTGCTCATCCGCTCGGCCCGCAAGGTCACCGCGGATCTGTACCAGCAGTACGGGGCCGCCTGGGCCGCGTCGGCCCAGGCGCAGCAGGCACACCAGGCACACCAGGCCAACCACGCGCCCCAGACGCAGCAGGCCGGTCAGGGCCACGCGGGGGCCGGGCGATGACCGCTGTCGACCACCAGTTGGTCAAGCGGTTCCGGCAGGAGGCCGGCGACCGCATCGCCGAGCAGCGCCGCCTCGACCAGGTCAACGGTGTCTCACCGATGTCCACGGAGGACGAGCGGCAGTACGCCCGCGCGGTCATCGCCCAGATCCTGGAGGAGTACGCCCGCACCGAGATCAACGCGGGCCGTACCCCCCTCGACGCGGAGACCGAGGAGCAGTACGCGGCCGCCGTGCATGCCGCGCTGTTCGGCGTGGGCCGGCTCCAGCCCCTGCTGGACGACGTTGATGTCGAGAACATCGACATCAACGGCTGCGACCAGGTCTTCGTCGGGTATTCCGATGGGCGGGAAGCGAAGGGCGACCCCGTCGCCGAGACCGACGAGGAACTCATCGAGCTCATTCAGGTGCTCGGCGCGTACTCCGGTCTGTCGTCGCGTCCCTTCGACTCCGCCA
Organism: Streptomyces sp. NPDC086549; assembly: GCF_044746205.1. NCBI lineage: Bacteria > Bacillati > Actinomycetota > Actinomycetes > Kitasatosporales > Streptomycetaceae > Streptomyces > Streptomyces sp. NPDC086549. The sequence continues at coordinate 144,346 of NZ_JBIVBS010000017.1, forward strand.
ATCCCCAGCTCGACCTGCGGCTGCCCGACGGCTCCCGGCTCTCGGCCGTCATGGACGTGGCCCGGCGGCCCGCGCTGTCCATCCGCCGCGCGCGCATGGGCAAGGTCTTCATCTCCGACCTCGTCGGCAACGGGACGCTCACGCCCGAGGTCGCACACTTCATGGCCTGCGCGGTCCGTGCGCGCAAGAACATCATGATCGCGGGCGCCACCAACGCCGGCAAGACGACGCTGCTGCGTGCCCTCGCCAACGAGATCCCGCCGCACGAGCGGCTCATCACCGTCGAGCGCGCCCTGGAACTCGGACTGGACACCTTCCCCGACCTCCACCCCAACGTGGTGGCCTTCGAGGAGCGGCTGCCCAACTCCGAGGGTCAGGGCGCCATCGCCATGGCCGAACTGGTCCGCCGTTCCCTCCGTATGAACCCCTCCCGGGTCATCGTCGGTGAGGTCCTCGGCGACGAGATCGTGACCATGCTCAACGCGATGTCGCAGGGCAACGACGGCTCGCTGTCCACGATCCACGCCAACAGCTCCAGCGAGGTCTTCAACCGTATTTCCACCTACGCGTTGCAGGCCTCCGAGCGGCTGCCCATCGAGGCCAGCCAGATGCTGATCGCGGGCGCGGTCAACTTCGTCGTCTTCATCCAGCGGCGCAACAACTACCAGACGGGCGGCCGCCTCCAGCGCATGGTGACCTCCGTCCGCGAGGTCAACGGCGTCGATGGGCGCGTGCTGTCCAGCGAGGTGTTCGCGGAGGCCCCCGACGGACGGGTCGTACCGCACGCACCCATAGCCTGCCTGGAGGACCTGATGGCGTACGGCTACCAGCCGCACGGGGCATGGGGGTGACCGGCATGACGTACTCAGCGCCCGCCTACGAGGCTCTCGGCCACGAGGCTCTCGGTCACAAGGCTCTCGCCTACGAGGCTCTCGGCTCCCTCGGCTCCATGGGCGGCCTCTTCTCCACCGAGGTCCTGTACTCCATCGGCAGCGGTGTCGCCGTCGGCGGCGGACTCGCGCTGCTGATGGTCGCCGTACGCGGACTGCCCGCCAAGCCCGAGCACGAGAAGCAGAAGGCGAACGAACGGGCCGCCGAGCTCGTCCGGTTCGCCGGGCAGCGCGGCTCGCTCGCCGCCATCGTCGGGCTCGCCGTCCTGCTGCTCACGCGCTGGGCGGTGGCCGGCATCGCGGCCGGTGTCCTGGTCTTCTTCTGGGACCGCCTCTTCGGCGGCGCCGCCGAGGAACGGGCCGCCATGCGCCGCGTGGAGGCCCTCGCCTCCTGGACGGAGTCCCTGCGCGACACGATCGCCGGTGCCGTCGGCCTGGAGCAGGCCATCCCGGCCTCCGCCCGCGCCGCAGCCCCGGTCCTGCGCCCCCATCTCGACGCCCTCGTGGACAAGTTGCGCGCCCGCACCCCGCTGCCGGACGCGCTCCAGATGCTCGCCGACGAGATCGACGACGCGTCCGCGGACATCATCGTGGCGGCACTGATCCTCAACGCCCGTCTCCGCGGCCCGGGTCTGCGCCAGGTCCTGGGCGCGCTGGCCAAGTCGGCCCGCGAGGAGGTCGACATGCGCCAGCGCGTGATGGCCCAGCGCGCCTCGACCCGGCGCTCGGTGCAGATCGTGGTCGCGGTGTCGATCGCGTTCGTCCTCGGCCTCGCCGTCTTCAACCGCGACTTCGTGAAGCCGTACGGCACCGCGGTCGGCCAGCTCGTGCTCGCCCTGGTCTGCGCCCTGTTCGCCCTGGGCTTCTGGTGGCTGCGCAAGCTGTCGACGATCGAGACGCCCGAGCGCTTCCTGGTCCGCGACGAGTCCTCGGTGCAGTTCGTACGGCCCCACACCCCGGCCCAACAGGGCGCCCAGCCCCAGCCGTTCCAGCCGGAAGAAGGCGTACGCCGGTGAACCTGACGATGCCGATCATGGTCGGCGTGGCCTTCGGACTGGGCGTCTACGCGCTCGTCCGCGCCCTCATGCCGACCAAGCGCAGCGCGGTCGCGCAGGTCGCCCGGATCGACGCGATGCGGGCGCGCGGCACGGCGTACGAGTCGGTCCGGCAGACCAAGGACACCGGACGATTCGGTTCGCTGCGGGCCGAGATCGGCGCCCGTGTCTCCGAGTTCTACCTCCAACAGGGGTGGGAACAGCGCTCGCTGCGCGCGGATCTGGCCGTCCTGGACCGCAGCTGGGAGAAGTTCCTGGCGACGAAGGTCCTGCTGGCCACGGCCGGTCTGTTCTTCGGCCCGTTCCTGTTCGCGGTGGTCTGGACGCTGGGCTTCGGCTCCAGCCCGGCCATCCCGGTCTGGCTGGCCCTGCTCTTCGCGGCGCTGTTCTTCTTCCTGCCCGACCTGGAGGTACGGCGGGACGCGGCCGACAAGCGGCGCGACCTGCGGCGTGTGATCGGGGCGTACCTGGACCTGGTGTCGATGAGCCTGGCGGGCGGCCGCGGTCTCCCCGAGGCCCTCATGGCGGCGGCCGAGGTCTCCGACGGCTGGGCCAACCAGCGCATCCGCAACGCCCTTTCCGACGCCCGTATCACCGGAGTCAGCCAGTGGCAGGCGCTCGGCGCGCTCGGCGAAGAGCTGGGTGTGGAGGAGCTGAAGGACCTCTCCGCCTCGCTGGCCCTGGTCGCCGACGACGGCGCCAAGGTCCGCGAGTCGCTCGCCTCCCGCGCCGAGACCATGCGGCACCGCGAACTCGCCGAGATCGAGGGCAGCGCGGGCGAGAAGTCGCAGTCGATGCTCGTGGCCCAGCTGCTGCTGTGCGCCGGCTTCCTGGTGTTCCTGATCTTCCCGGCGGCGATGCGGGTGTTCCAGGTGTGAACCGTTCGACTCGTACGAATCGTCCTACGTCCCGTATCCGCTCCATCCACTGCCCAGACAACCGACCGAGTTGAGCTGAGCCGAGAGGACAACTCCCATGACCGACCGCACTGTCCGTACCGTCCGCACCGGAATCCCGGCGGTGGACTTCCTCGTCACCTTCCTTCAGGCCCGCGTGGAGCGGGCCCGCTCCGGTGAACTGGACCGCGGCGCCTCCGCGGTCGAGTGGGTCATCATCTCCGCGGTCGTCGTGGCGATCGTCGGCGTGGTGGCCGCGATCATCAACACGGCGCTGAGCGACGGCGCCAACAAGGTCGGCGACTGCATCAAGGGCGCCAGCGCGAGCAAGACCTGCTGACCGCACGGACGACACGACGACGGGGATGACGGGGTTGTTTACGGGCCTGGGCAGATGGGCGCGCCGCCGCGCCGATGCCGCGCGCGGCGAGGCCGGTGACTCCGGCATGACCGCGATCGAGTTCGTGCTGCTCACTCCCGTCCTGTTCTTCATGATCTTCGCGACGGTCCAGTTCGCCCTGTACTTCTTCGCCGACCACGTGGCCCAGGCGGCGGCCCAGGCGGGCGCCCGCAAGGCCCGCGCCACGGCCGACGAACAGCCGGGCGCGTGGCGTGGCGAGGCGCGGGACGTCGTCGACGCGTACATCCGGCAACTCGGGCCGCAGCTGGTCCTGTCGCCGGACGTGACGATGCTCCAGCCGGAGCAGAACACGGTGGGCGTGGAGATCTCGGCGCGGGTGCCGACGGTGTTCCCCGGACTGGACCTGACGGTGCACGCGCAGTCGTCGGGTCCGGTGGAGCGGTTCGTGAAGGACGGGGGGAACTAGATGGACTTCGCCTCCGTGCGGGAGCGGATCACCGATGACGACCGGGGCCTGTCGACCGTCGAGGTCGTGATCCTCGCCCCGGTGATGATCATGTTCATCCTGGTCCTGGTGGCCTTCGGCCAGCTGGTCGACGGCCGGGGCGCGCTGGACGGAGCCGCGCGCGACGCGGCCCGCGCGGGCTCCATCCAGAAGGACCACGCCACGGCGATGGCGGAGGCCCGCAAGGCCGCCGAGGCGGACCTCGCGGACGTCTGCTCCGGTCCGGTGTCCGTCGTGCAGAAGAGCGCGGGTTTCGACCCGGATGTGGACCCGTTCTTCACGGTGGAGGTGAGCTGCCAGGTCCGTGGCCTGGCGATGCTCGGCCTGGACGTCCCCACCCATCTGTCCGCCAGCTTCTCCTCGTCGCTGGACCCGTTCCGGAGGTCGGCGTGAGGGATGCCGTACGGACCTGGTGGTCCACTCGTCGCAGCAGGCTGGACGACCGGGGCTCGGGCGCCGGGGCGGTGATCATCTTCGCCCTGGTCTTCCTGTCCCTGGCCGCGTTCGTGATCGACGGCGGCCTGTCCATCTCCAAGCGCGAACGGGCCGCCGACATCGCGGAACAGGCGGCCCGCTACGCCGCCCAGGACATCGACAAGGCAGCCCTCTACGAGAACCAGGGCGGCGCGGCCCCGATCAACTTCCAGAACTGCGACGCGCGGGTGAAGGCCTTCGCCCGCGAGATGGACATGTCCGGCGCCGACATCGCCGCGACCCACTGCGTGGCGGCCGACGCCGACCAGGTGGAGGTCGAGGTCCAGCTCACCTACGAGCCCGTCTTCACCGGCATGTTCTACGGCGGGAACGTCGTCGTCCACGGCCGGGCGGAGGCGGAGAACGAGGTCGGCTGAGACGTGGCCGACTCCGTCTTCGGCCTGGGGGACGTCGACGGTGTGACGGTCACCCTTGGCGGAGGTGGCCTATGAGTGCCGCGAGTTGGGGGCGGGAGGTTTCGAGGACGGTGGTGGGGGAGTCGCTCTCGCGGAGGAGGAGGATGTTGTCCGAGGTCGCGAGTTCGAGGCAGTTGTTGCCGTCGCCGCCACCGGAGTAGGACGACTTCTGCCAGTTGACGGTGATGGTCATGGCGCGCCTCACAGCTCCTTCGTCAGCTTGTGGATGAAGTCACGCGAACGGGCGGGTTCGAGTGACACAGCCTCCACCTTACGGAAAAGGGTTCGAAAGGAGCGGAGTTGGGCTTCGGAATCGATCAGTGCCGTTCCATGAGGCGCGTCGCGCACGGCGGTGTCCAGCTTGGTCACAGGTCCACCCACGTACATCATGGCGCTCCCGGCTCCGCCGAAGCCGTCCAGGTCGAAGGGGATGACGCGGACCGCGATGTGATCCGCTTCGGAGAGCAGCAGGACCTGGGTGAGCTGAGCTCGCGCGGCGGCGCGGTCGCCGACCCTGATACGTAGCGCGGCCTCGTGGATCACTGCTTCGTACGGGATCGGATCGGCACCTTCTAGAACGGTCCTCCGTTGCATCCGGTGCCTGACGCGCAGCTCCGTGTCCTCCCCGGGGAGTTCCGGAACCCGGTAGGAGAAGACAGCGCGGGCGTAGTCCTCCGTCTGGAGAAGGCCTGGGATGGTCAGGAACTCGATGTCATGCCGGTAGGCGGCGTGGTGCTCCAGCTCGGCGAGATCCAGGAACGAGGTCGGCAGCAGACCGCGGAATTCCTCCCACCACCCGCGTGTACGGTCGGCGGCCATCGCCACCAGTCCTGCGATCAGTGCATCGTCAGTGCACGCGTAATGGGCGGCGAGTTGGCGTACGCGCGCCTCGCTCACCCCAGCCGTGCCGAACTCGATCTGGCTGATCTGAGCCGAATCCGTGCCGAGCAACGCGGCAGCGTCGCGCCCCTTGAGCCCGGCGGCTTCACGAAGCTTTCGCAGCTCGGAGCCCAGACGCTCCTGACGTGCGGTGGGTTGCTGCCTACGCGGCATCGCTTCCTCCTCGCCCCGAACTGCCTGATGGCAGCGACTCGTTCGAGGGGAAGATTACGGCAACGACTTGCGATGTCCCAAATTGTGGCCCTACCTTCGGTGACGCGACGCACACGCTGCGAAATCGCCGGGACCCCGGAAGCGCACCACTCCGTCATGCCGTGACGGCTGAGGCAATGCCACCGCCCCGCCCGAATCCCCACCACCGAATCGGAGATCACCATGCATATGGATACCGAGCCCTGGGAGTACGTCCTCCACATCCCCCACGACGTCAGAGCGGTCACCGTCTGCCGCCGTACCCTCCGGCTGATCCTGACGATCCACGGCTTGATCCGCCTGACGGACATCGCCGAGCTTCTCGCGACGGAGCTGGTCTCCAACGCCGTACGGCACACGAAGGGACCGGCCGCGCTCAGGCTGGTCTGGAAGGACGGTGTGCTGCGCATCGGCGCCTGGGACGCCGACCCCCGACCGCCGGAACCTCCGCTGCCGCCGGCCGACTTGGCGGAAGCGGAGGAGGGGCGGGGCCTTGGTCTCGTCCGGGCGTGCGCGGATCTGTGGGGATGGAACCCGCTGTCCAGAAACGGTCACTGGGGAAAATACGTGTGGTGCGAATTGTCCGCCGCGTAGCGGCTCGCCATGGGGTCAGTGGTTGACCGACTGGATCTCCTGGACGTTCATGTCCTGTGTGGTCTCGAACGTGCCGTCGGGCAGGTCGCCGCCGCTGCCGTCGGAGCCCTTCCAGCTGATCTGCCAGGTGATGCTCGCCTTCAGTTGGTACGGGGTGCCGTTGGAGGCGTGCAGGTAGGTGATGCCGCAGGGCGGGGTCTTGTCCGCGTCGGCCTTCTCGTACGGCTCGCCGATCGAACCGTCGTCGTTGATGGTGCAGTCACCGGAGGCAGGGATGGTCTCGGCGTCCGGCGTGCCCGGGTCGAGGTGGAGGGCCACCGGCTTGGCGGTCGTCTCCGCCCAGAGGCCGGTGTCGGGGAGCTCCGCGCGGACCTTGACCTCCCTGAAGGTGCCCTTGTCCAGCCACACCCAGGTCGGGATCTTGACCGTGGACTTGGCCGTCGGCTTCAACTCGACCGAGGTGGTGGGTACCTTGATCTTGTTGTAGGCGTAGTCGGCGAGGGTCTCGGGGGTGGGGGCGTTCTCCACCTTGGGGATCTGGCCGGCAGGGACCCAGAACATCAGCCGGCTGCACAGCGAGGTGTCGTCGATGGAGACGACGTCCGGGGCGACTCCGCGCCAGAAGTAGCCGTCCTTGCCGAGGTTGTAGTTCTTGTAGCCCTTCACGGTGGACGGGGAGGTGAAGATGGTGATCGCGTCCTTCTCGTCCTTGAAGTGGTCGGTCCAGAGCTTCGATCCGTACCACCCGTCTCGCAGGCCGGCGTCGCCATTGCCGTTGTTCTCGGCGAAGTCCTTCAGCTGCGCGGGGGAGAAGACGGGCTCGTACCAGCACGGCGGAGGCTTCCAGTTCACGTCCGTGGAGGAGAGGGTGCCCCGCTTACCGCTGGTGGGGCCGCTGATCTGAGTGACCTTGATGCGGGACTGGGATGCCGACGCCGAGATGGTGCCCTGGCCGTTCGACCCCCCTTTGACACCACCGCCTCCCACGGCATGAGCCGGTGACGACGCGAGAGCGGTCGACATGAGCGCGGCGGTGATCAGCGATGCCCAGCCGTGGAACCTCATCACGAGCAGCCGCCCCTCGTGCCCTTGGTCGACACGTTCTGCCAGACGCCCTGCTTGTTCTTGCCCAGGCTGACGACGTAGAGGACGTGCGGGTTCGTTCCTGCGGGATTGCCCTCCACTTCCTTGGTCTTCCGGTTCCTCGTGTAGGCCTTGTTCTCGTTGGTGCAGTACGAGAGAGATGCGGCTTTCTTGTCGGCGGAGAAGATGACCTTGGCGTCGTACGCGGGCAGCTTCCCGAACACGGTGAGGTTCTTGCTCGTGTATGTCTTGATCCACTGCTGTGACTGCAGGATGGCGGTGTCGGTGTCGTAGAAGGCCAGAGCCGCACCGCCGTCGGGGTTGTTCGCGGTGATCGCCGCGTACCCCGCCTTGAGTTCTTCCCTGGCGTCGTTGAGCACCGCCTGCTTCATCGCGTCGCTGCTCGTCCAGTTCTCGAACGTGAGCTGGAAACTGCTCGGCAGGCTGATCACCGGGCGCTTGACGTCCGACACTGCCGACGACGACGCCGAGGCGGAGGCCGACGGGCTCTTCGACCCCGTGTCCGCCCCCTTGATGTCGTCCGTCTTGCCGCCTCCGCCTCCGCCTCCACAGGCGGTCAGCAGCAGTGCCGCGGTGGTTGTCAAAGTGGTCAGGGTCAGGATGCGGCGGGCCACGGTTGAGTCTCCCCCGGAGTTCGGCGTGTGCAGCTGAGAACGAAGCTATCAGGGGCGTATGACGGTGACTTGAGTGGCCGTGGGGGATCGTGCGGGGATTGTGAAGGGGTGGTGCGTGACCGTCCTGAGGCCAACTTCCCTCAGAAGTAAATCAATTGGATATTTCGGGGTGAATAGGGTGGCGATCGGCCTTCCGATCCCCATCCACCTCTTCGACGCTGTCGGTCCCACTCAATAGGATCTCTGTAGGCTCGACCCACCCCCCGAACCAACTCCTCCCACACACGACCCAGGACACCCGCCATGGCGCGACGCAGGACATCAAGCTCGACGGGAAGCCCGACGGGCCCGCGGAACCGGACACCGCAGCCGGTGCGTATCCGGCGGCGTTCGTTCGGGGACTTCGTCAAGGCCTTCTTCGCGTTCGTCGCCCTGCTCGTGCTTGTCGTCGGCGTGCCCGGCGCGCTGGCCATGAGCGTCGGGTGGCCGCTGCCGCACGGAGCGCCGTCGCTCGACTGGTTGCAGCAGGAGATCACCGTCACGACCTTCCTGCACGTCCTCACCGTGATCGTGTGGCTCGCCTGGGCCCAGTTCACGGCCTGCGTGCTGGTGGAGGTCAAGGCCGCGCTGTCCGGCGTGGGGATCCCGGGGCGGGTACCCGGCTCCGGCCCCAGCCAGCTGCTCGCCCGGCAGCTCGTCGCCGCGCTGCTGCTCGTCGGTGCCACCGCGGCCAGCCTCACGCCGGGGCTCTCGCAGCTCGGCCACAGCCTGGAGGGGAACCAGAAGGGGACGGTCGCCGCGGCCCAGCAGACCCCGGGGCTGTTCGCGCAGCAGCAGGAGCAGGCCGCGAGCACCGCGGCCGCCCTCGCCGAGCAGGCCTCGCACGCCGCCGCCCAGGCCGACGCCGGGGGTGGCACCGCCAAGCACGGCGACACGAAGTACTACCGGATCCAGCCGCCCGAGGGGCGCCACCACGACTCCCTCTGGGAGATAGCGCAGCGGCACCTCGGCGACGGCCGCCGGTACAAGGAGATCTACGAGCTCAACAAGGACCGGATCCAGCCCGACGGTTCGCGCCTCTCCGAGGCCAGCCTCATCCGTCCCGGCTGGATCATGGAGATGCCGGGCGACGCTCACGGCGGCGAACTCGTCGAGAACCCCGACGCCCACGTCTCCCACGACGTGCGGCAGCAGATCGCCGACTACGCCAAGACCGGCGACCACGCTCAGGAACAGGGGCACGGGCAGCAGGCGGACGGGACCCAGGGCTCCGGCGCCTCCCAGGTCTCCGTGCCCGCGCAGCGGCCCGCCTCCGACGGGGGAGAGGGACAGCAGCACGTCACCCCCGCCACCCCCGCCGCCGACAGCAGCTCCGGCAGCCACTCCTTCGGCCTCCCCGAAGCCCTCATCGGTGCCCCCCTCCTCGCGGCCGGCCTCCTCGGCGCCCTTGGTCGCCGGCGTCGGCAGGCGCTGTGGCAGTCGGCGCTCGGGACCCTCGGCGGGCGGCGCGGCATGGAGCCGCCGACGCCGACCGGGGACGCCCAGGACGTCCAGGACGCGCTGCTCGTCGGGGCCGATCCGGAAGGCGTACGGCTGCTCGACCGGTCGTTGCGGGGCCTGGCCGCCTCCCTCGCCGCCGAGTCGCGCGCGCTGCCCGTCGTCTACGCCGCCTGGCTCAGCAACGGCGACCTGCACCTCCAGCTCGCCCAGCCGGCCGGAAAGCCCCCGGCGCCCTGGCAGGTCGGGCAGGACCAGACGTTCTGGATGCTGTCCCGGACGGACGCCGCGAGGTACGAGGACGTCGACACCGCGGCGCCGTACCCAGGTCTCGTCAGCCTCGGCACCATGGACGACTCCCGTCTCCTGCTCAACCTGGAGGCCGTGCCCGGCATCGTCTCCCTGAGCGGCCGCGAGGCCGACCGGGCCGCCGTGTTCGCCTCCGTCGCCGCCGAACTCGCCACCAACGGCTGGTCGGACCGGATGACCATCACCCTCGTCGGCTTCGGCGAGGACCTCACCGCGCTCGCCCCCAACCGGCTGCGCCACCTCGACGGCATCGAGGCCCTCATCGAGACGATGGAGGCCGAGACCCGGCAGCGGCGCGGCGCCCTCGGCGCCGCCGGGCACGACTCCGTGCTCACCGGCCGCTCCGGGCCCGCCCAGCACACCCGTTGGGCCCCGCACCTCGTCCTGCTCGCCGCCCAGCCGTCCGCCGAGGACGCCGTCAAGCTCGCCGAACTCGCCGCCGACGCCAGCCGTCTCGGCATCGGCTACCTCGTCGGCGCCGAGACCGGCGATCTGCCCGGCGCCGCCTGGGAGATGGAGATCACGACCGAGGGCAAGCTGCTCGCGCCGCTGCTCGGGCTGGAGCTCGACGCCCAGCTCCTGCCCGCCGTCCAGCAGCGCGCGGTCGTCGAGCTGTTCGTCGAGGCCGACCCCGAGCGCGACCCGGACGGGCCGACCACCACCCCGCCGTTCCTCGTCGACGTCAGCGAGCAGGGGCGGCCCGCGGTGTACGCGCGGCTCGTCGGGCCGTACGAGATCATCGGTCTCGGCACCCCGGACGGAGAGCGCAGTGTGCTGCTCCACGAGGCGCTCGCCCTGCTGCTCCTGCACCGCGAGGGCGTGCACCCGCGCGTGCTCGCCTCCGCGTTGTGGCCGCGCGGGGTCACCGAGGACGTACGGGACGCGCTCGTCGAGCGGTTGCGCGCCTGGCTCGGCACGGACCCCGACGGCACGCCCCGGCTCGGCGTCGACGCGACCGGGCGGCTCACGCTCGCCAAGTCCGTCGTCTCCGACCTGGACGTGCTGCGCTCCCTGTACCACGAGGCCACCCAGGGCAAGGGCGTCGACAGCCGCGCCGTACGCGGACGGCTGCTCACCGACGCGCTGGTCCTGGTCCGCGGACCGCTCCTCGCCGACCGTGCCGAGGGCCGCTACCGCTGGCTCACCCACGAGATCATCGACGCCCAACTCCCGCTGCTGGTGGCCGACATCGGCCTCGCCCTGTCGGCGTTCCACCTGGAGAAGGACCGCGCGGGGAAGGCGATCGAGGCGCTGAACGCCGCCCTGAACTCGGCCCCGGACGACGAGCGCCTGTGGAACGAGCTCCTGCGCGCCACCCACGCCACCGGCGACACCGCCCGCGTCCGCTCGCTCGCCGTCGACCTCCTCGGCCGCAGCGGCGCCCGCGGCCTGCCGCCGCGCACGGAGGCGCTCCTCGACGAACTCCTCCCGACCTGGCGCGACGGCGCCGCCGCGGCGGGATGAGCGACCTCCTGCTGATCGCCGCCGCAGCGCTGTGGGGTGCGGCGGCGGGGACGTTGCTGCCCCGGGCGGCCTACCGCTTCTCCGCCCCCGAGGGGGAGGAGTGGCGGACCCTGTGTCCGGGCGGACATCCGGTACGGGGGTGGATCGGCCGGGGCCGATGCCCGGAGTGCGCGGAGCCCTCGTACGGCCCCGGCGCTCTCGTCCTAGCCACGGTCTCCGCCCTCGTGTGTGCGGCCCTGGCCGCGGCCACCGGCACCCGGCCCGAGCTCGGTGTCTGGCTGCTGCTCGCGCCGTTCTGGGTGCTGCTGGCGGTCATCGACTTCCGGGTGCGGCGGCTGCCGGACCCGCTGACGCTGCCGCTCGCGGGCGCCGCCCTGGTTCTGCTGGGCCTGGTCTCCCTGTTGCCCGAGCACGCCGGCCACTGGCTCACCGCGCTGTACGGCGCCCTCGCCCTCGGCGCCGGCTACCTCGTGCTCTGGCTCATCAATCCCGGGGGCATGGGCTTCGGGGACGTGAAACTGGCGCTCGGGGCGGGGGCCGTACTGGGCTGGTACGGGTGGCCGACCGTGATGCTGGGCACCTTCGCCGGATTCCTGCTCGGGGCGCTCTACGGCGGTGCCCTGGTCGTCGCGGGGCGGGCGGGGCGCAAGACGGCGATAGCGTTCGGGCCGTTCCTGATCGCGGGGGCCCTCGCGGGGGTACTGATCGGCGCGTACGCGGCCTGAGGTCAGGCGGATGAAAGCCCTGGCGTAGGCTGGTTCGGTCCGCCCACCCGTCTCCCACCACCACCCTTGTTTCGAGCGCTTCGCGCACTGTCCATCTTTAACCCTTGACGAAAGGGACGCTCCGGTGACCGAGAAGGCCGACCTCACGTCTTTTGATGTCACAGCCGTCCTCGACCGTGCCGCAGCGGGCGGACGCATCACGCCCGAGGAGGCGCTCGTCCTCTACCGCGACGCCCCGCTGCACGCGCTCGGCGCCGCCGCCGACGCCGTGCGCCGCCGCAACTACGCGGGCGTCGAGCACATCGCGACGTACATCATCGAGCGCAACATCAACTACACGAACGTGTGCGTCACGGCGTGCAAGTTCTGCGCCTTCTACGCCGCCCCCAAGGACACCGCCAAGGGCTGGACCCGCGACCTCGACGACATCCTGCGCCGGTGCGCGGAGACCGTGGAGCTGGGCGGCACGCAGATCATGTTCCAGGGCGGGCACCACCCGGACTACGGCGTCGAGTACTACGAGAAGCACTTCGCCGCCATCAAGAAGGAGTTCCCGCAGCTCGTCATCCACAGCCTGGGGGCGAGCGAGGTCGAGCACATGGCCCGGATCTCGAAGGTGTCGGTCGAGGAGGCCATCACCCGGATCAACGAGGCCGGTCTCGACTCCTTCGCAGGCGCCGGTGCCGAGTTGCTGCCGGAGCGGCCGCGCAAGGCCATCGCCCCGCTGAAGGAGAGCGGCGAGCGCTGGCTGGAGATCATGGAGACCGCGCACAAGCTGGGCGTGGAGTCGACGTCGACGATGCTCATGGGCACCGGCGAGACCAACGCCGAGCGCATCGAGCACCTGCGGATGATCCGGGACGTGCAGGACCGCACGGGCGGCTTCCGGGCCTTCATCCCGTACACCTACCAGCCCGAGAACAACCACCTGAAGGGCCGCACGCAGGCCACGCTCTTCGAGTACCTGCGGATGATCGCGATCGCCCGCCTCTTCCTCGACAACGTCCGGCACATCCAGGGCTCCTGGCTGACCACGGGCAAGGAGGTCGGCCAGCTGTCCCTGCACTACGGCGCCGACGACCTCGGCTCGATCATGCTGGAGGAGAACGTCGTCTCCTCGGCCGGTGCCAAGCACCGCTCCAACCGCCTGGAGATCATCGACCTGATCCGCAAGGCGGGGCGTGTCCCGGCGCAGCGCTCGACAACGTACGAGCACCTCGTCGTCCACGACGACCCGGCGAACGACCCCGTCGACGAGCGGGTGATGTCGCACATCTCGTCGACGGCGATCGAGGGCGGCACGGCACATCCCGAGCTGAAGCTGCTCGCGTCCAACTAGAGCCGACCAGAGCCGACTAGAGCCGACCAGAGCCGACCGATCAGGGGTTCCGTGCTGACACTTCACGTCGCCGAGCAGTCGCCCGAGGCGGCGGTACTGGTCGATGGGGCGTCCGTCGCCGCCGTCGGCCCGTACCAGGAACTGGCCGCCGCCCACCCGCGGGCGCGGGTGCGGCGCTGGCCCGGCATCCTCACGCCGGGACTGCTGAACCCGTACGGCCCGGAGCTGCTGGAGGCCACCTACCATCCGGACCCGCGCGAGGCCGATGCCCTCGGTACCGAGCCCATCGGCGGGGAGCGGGCGTGGGAGATCTTCCGCACCGACCCCGCCCGCCTCGGCGCGAGCGCGCGGCGCGGGGTGCAACGGATGCTGGCGCACGGCACGGTGGCGGTGGCCGGTGAGCTGCGGTCGCGGGCCGTGGTCGACGCGGTGCGCAGGGCCGGACTCGCGGTGGGACAGCGGCCGGACCGGCTCCCGGGCCCGGCGGCGCTGTCGCCCACCCCGCTGATCCTGCTGCCGCGGCTGGTGCCGGGCGGTCCCGCCCGATTCGCCGTGTTCGACGTCTCGGACCGCGCCGAACTGGTCCGGCGCGGCGCCGGGACTTGCGTGGCGACCGTGATCGGAGGGCGGCTGGTGTACCGCGGCCGCTGATCCCGGCATGTGCCACCACTCGTCCGGGGAACGCCGGCTCAGCCCGCGAACGCCTTCGCGAACGCCCCCGAACTCTGCTTCACCCCGCTGCAGTCGGTCGCCGCGTCGTCGGACGAAGAGTCGTCGGACGAGGAGTCGTCGTCCGCGCACTGCTGGTCCCGGAACGTCGACCACATCGACACCCAGGCGATCTCCTTCTCCTCGGCGAACTTCCGTACCTGGGCCGCGTCGGAGAGCGTGAACGTCTCGCCCGCGACGTCGTTGACGCCGATCATCGAGGTGAGCGCCATGCCCCGCCAGGCGTCCGCGTCGGACAGCCCGAATACCTTCTTCAGCTGGGTGTGGACGGCCTTGGCCGAGGTGAGGGCGTAGTCGCCCATGTCGCCGTCGTACGACTCGCTGTAGTTCATCGTCATGATGTTGACGCTGGAGACCTGGACGTCGTGGTCGTTGGCGGACTCCAGCAGTGCGAGTCCGTCCGAATCGAGTCCGTCGGGCATCACCGGGAGCGTGAAGGTGACCTCCAGGTCCGGCCGCTCCTTCTGGAGCAGGGCGATCGCCTCCGACCGCAGGGCGACCGAGTCGGAGTCGGTCAGCGTGTCGCCCTCGATGTCGAAGTCGGCCTGCGAGGAGCCGGCCGCGTCGAGCGCGTCGGCGTAGGCGGCGGCGAGCTTCGACGCGCTGGAGCAGGTCGTCGCCAGCTCCTTCCCGGACGCTCCGCCGAAGGAGACGCGGGCCGTGCCGCCGTCCTGTTTCAGCTTCGTGATACGGGACTTGACCGACGAGTCCGTGATCGCCTCGGTGCCGTTCCACTTCGGCGTGCACCTGCTGCCGCCGGAGATCACGAAGGCCAGGTTGTACGTCGTCGGCGAGCCCGCGGAATCGGTGTCGGCGGCCTCCGTGGCGCTGACGTAGGGGGCGTACGAGGTGGCCGCCTCCACTGCCTGCGGGGTCCCGGAGGCCGTCCGTTCCGGGGCCGCGGGCGCCGCGTCCGACATGGCGTCGGAGTTCGCGGAGCATCCCGTCACTGCCATGGCAAACAGGCAGGTAAGCCCGGTCACCGGCCTCAGGAAACTCCTCATTGCGCATGCACCCGCTCTCGTGATTTGTGTCTCAGGTCCGAAACAAAGCCTGATTCAAAAGGAAAACGTCTCATGCGGACGCGATGTTCATTCATTCGACGAATACACAGGGAATCCACGGGGAGTGTGTCGCAATTCCGGCCAACCGGGCGGAGCGAAAAGGGATTTTCGGTTGTTTCCGCTCTCCGGGGAGCAGCGCAGGTATTCATAGAATCTCTAAGGGAAAGGACAGGTTAAGGCGTCTCTCATGGGTCTCTCACAAGAACACCGCACACGGGCACATGGAGACTCTCTAATATCCGAGGAATGCAATCCGAACCCGCCATCGAAAGTCGCGCCGCCGGGCGCGGTCGCCAGCGCAAATATGGCAACGGGTCCGCCGAGGGGCCCGTGTTCGTTGACTCCTCCGGACGCCGGTCGAAGGTGCTGCGCCGCCTCGGACTGCTCATTGGTGTGGTCTGCATCGCTTACGCGGGGGTGCTGGGCGCGGCCTTCATGGGCTGGGGCACCTCGCTCACCCCGTCCTCGCTGATTCCCTTCGGCAACGGCGGGCGCGGCAACGCACCCGGCCTCCGGCCGCAGGGCGGCGTCGGCCGCCAGGCCGGCCTGCCGAGCGGCGTCCCGTCGGCGCGGCCCACGGGCACCGCCTCCCTGTCTCCGTCCTCGTCCGCGTCCGCGTCCGCGGACGCCAACTGACCGGAACGCAGGCCACCTTCATGACTACACCGACGTCCTCACGCGGCCGCCGGCGTGCCCCCACCCGCATGGAGCGGGCGGCGGGCAAGGCCGCGGCGCTGCAGAAACCACGTGTCATCCTCGCCCTGCTGCTCCTGCTGGCGCTGACCTGCGTGATGCTGCTCGACGGCTATCTGCGCGCCGAGGTCGGCGGCGACCAGCGGGTGCGCACCGGAGCCAGCTCCAGCAACGTGCCGAAGAAGATCCTCAACGGCGGCCCGATTCTCAGGTTCCGCGGCGGCCGGGCGAGCACCGTCTCCGTGCCGGCCAAGACCATCGCGCTCACCTTCGACGACGGTCCCAACCCGACCTGGACGCCCCAGGTCCTCAAGATCCTCCAGGAGTACGACGTGCCCGGCACGTTCTTCCTGGTCGGCTCGATGGTGTCGCGCTACCCGGACATCGTGAAGACCATGGTCGACCAGGGCAACGAGGTCGGCGTCCACACCTTCACGCACGTCGACCTGTCGTACCAGAGCAGCGCCCGCGTCAACCGTGAGATGCAGCAGACGCAGCTCGCCCTCGCCGGCGCGGCGGGCATCACGACGACCCTGTTCCGCGCGCCGTACTCCTCCGAGACGGACGCCATCGACAACTACAGCTGGCCCGTCTACAAGAAGCTCGGCAAGGACGGCTACACCAGCGTCTTCGTCGACACCGACAGCGACGACTGGAAGAAGCCGGGCGTCTCGAAGATCGTCAAGTGGGCCACGCCCAGCGGGACCAAGGGCGCGGCGGTCCTCTTCCACGACGCGGGCGGCGAGCGCTCGCAGACCATCAAGGCGCTGCCGCAGTACATCAAGAGGATGAAGGCGAAGGGCTACACCTTCACCACCATCAGCGGTGTCATACAGAAGCAGAGCGTGGCGGCCCGGCAGGCCGCCACGGGTACGGGCAGCCAGTCCGCGGGTGCCGCCGAGGCCGGCGCGGCTGGGGCGGGTGCCGCTGGGACGGGCGCAGTTGGAGCGGGTGCCGTTGGGACGGGTGCCGCCGAGGCCGGCGCGGCGGGCGCGACCGGCAGCCGACCGGGCGGCACCGCGCCGAACGGCGAAGGCAGCCAGAACAGTCAGAGCGGCCGGAGCGGTCAGAGCGGCCCGAACGGCAACTCCGCCAAGTCCCGTCTCCAGGCGGCCCATCGCACGGCCACCGGCGCGACCCTGTACGAGGGCAAGGCCCTCATCGTCGCCGTCGCCGTCGCCGAGTGGACGGTGCCCGCCCTGTCGGTCGGGCTGTTGGTCGTGGGCATCGCGGTCATGGGCCGCTTCGGGATGATGCTGATTCTCGCCCGGCGCCACTACGGACAGCGCAACAAGCGTCGGTTCAGCTGGGGGCCGCCGGTCACCCGGCCGGTGAGCGTGATCGTCCCGGCGTACAACGAGAAGGAGTGCATCGCCAACACCCTTGCCTCGCTGGCGCAGAGCACCCATCCGATCGAGATCATCGTCGTCGACGACGGCTCCACGGACAACACCTCCGAGATCGCGAACGAGGCGGCCTGGTCCCTCGGCATGACGAACGTCCGCGTCATCCGTCAGGAGAACGCGGGCAAGCCGGCCGCCCTCAACAACGGTGTGCGCAACGCCAGTTATGACATCGTCGTGATGATGGACGGAGACACCGTCTTCGAGCCGGACACCGTACGGCAGCTGGTGCAGCCGTTCGCCGATCCGGAAGTCGGCGCGGTCGCGGGCAACGCCAAGGTCGGCAACCGCAACACGGTCATCGGCGCCTGGCAGCACATCGAGTACGTGATGGGCTTCAACCTCGACCGGCGCATGTACGACCTGCTGCGCTGCATGCCGACCATCCCGGGCGCGATCGGCGCGTTCCGCCGCGAAGCGGTGCTGGAGGTCGGCGGGATGAGCGAGGACACCCTCGCCGAGGACACCGACATCACCATCGCCATGCACCGCGCGGGCTGGCGGGTCGTGTACCAGGAGCACGCCAAGGCCTGGACGGAGGCGCCCGGTTCGCTCAAGCAGCTGTGGTCCCAGCGCTACCGCTGGTCGTACGGCACCATGCAGGCGCTCTGGAAGCACCGCAAGTCCCTCACGGACAAGGGGCCTTCGGGTCGATTCGGCCGCGTGGGCATGCCGCTGGTGGTCGTCTTCCAGATCGTCACGCCGGTCTTCGCCCCGCTCATCGACGTGTTCACCGTCTACTCGATGGTCTTCATCGACTTCCAGGCCGCGCTGCTGGCCTGGCTCGCGGTCCTGGGTATCCAGCTGGTGTGCGCGGCGTACGCCTTCCGCCTGGACCGGGAGAAGTACCGGTACCTGCTGATGATGCCGCTGCAGCAGCTGGCCTACCGCCAGATGATGTACCTCGTCCTCATCCACTCCACCATCACCGCCCTCACCGGCGGCCGCCTGCGCTGGCAGAAACTGAAGCGGACCGGCGAGGTCGGGACACCGGCGGGGGTGAGCTGAGATGGGTTCGCATCGCAAGGGCGGGTCTGCGCGGATCGCCGCGGACGGTGTGGCGGTCGCTACCGCTACCGCCGTGCCCTCAGCGCCGGAGGCCCTCTCGGACACCGCCCGGCTGCCTCAGGCGGAAGCACCCTCGCAGCCGGGGCCGGCAGGACGCGACCGCTACTTCGACACCCTGCGGGCCGTCGCCCTCATCCGCGTCGTCACCTATCACACCTTCGGGTGGGCCTGGTGCGGCATGGTCTTCCCCTCCATGGGGATCATGTTCGGCCTGGCGGGCACGCTGATGGCGAAGTCCCTGGAGCGCCCGGCGCTCAAGGTGGTGAAGAGCCGGCTGCGGCGGCTCCTGCCCCCCTTCTGGTTCTGGGGCTTCTTCGTCGTCCTGGCGATGCTGATCCACGACTGGATACCGGGCTGGCAGATCGTCTACTGGGTCGTGCCGCTCGGCGACCCGCCGGGCAACGCCTGGGGCGAGCAGGCCTGGGAGATCCTCTGGTACCTGCGGACGTACCTCTGGTTCGTCCTCCTCTCCCCGGCCCTGCTGTGGATCTTCCGCAAGGCGCCGGTCCCGGTGCTGGTGCTGTCCCTCGCGCCGATCCTGGTCCTGAACTTCGTCTGGTCGGGACCGGACAACCGGCTGGGCAGCGCCCTGTGGGACCTGTCGACGTACCTCTTCTGCTGGATCCTGGGCTTCGCCCACCGGGACGGCGTGCTGCGGAGGATGAGGCCGGCCCTGGTGGTCGTGCTCTCGCTCACCGCGATCGGGTACGGCGGCTGGTACGCCTTCTCGCACCAGGCCGACTTCGGGACCTACGACCTGGACGAGAACCCGCTCGCGCAGGCCTTCTGGTCGGCCGGCTTCGTCATGCTCCTGATGTGGGCCAAGGCGTACTTCCGGATCGACTTCGCCTGGCTCACCCGGCTGCGGCGGCTGGACCGGACGGTCACGGTCTTCAACGCGCGCGCCGTGACGATCTACCTCTGGCACGAGATCGCCCTGATTCTGGCCGTCCCGCTGATCGACCAGTTCTGGAACGTCCCCGCCTTCGAGAAGTACCTGCCGCTGGACAGCCAGTGGTTCATGTTCGGCATCGGCTGGGTCCTGATCGCGGTCTTCGTCCTGCTGTGCGGCTGGGTGGAGGACGTGGCGGCGAAGAAGAAGCCGAGGCTGCTGCCGTGATGACGCGTGGGCCGGTGCCATGAGGATGCGTGGGCCGCTGCCGTGATGACGCGTGGACCGGTTGCGTCAGGATGCGTGGGCCGCTGCCGTGGCGTCGCACCCCCTGCTGCCACAATGGGGCCGTGACCCGCGCATCCCTGGACAAGCAGCCGCACGAAGTCGCCTCGATGTTCGACAACGTGGCGGAACGGTACGACCTGACGAACGACGTGCTGTCACTCGGCCAGGACCGGCGATGGCGCAAGGAGGTCGCGACGGCGGTCGACGCCCGCCCCGCGCAGAAGGTGCTGGACCTGGCGGCGGGCACGGCCACCTCGTCGCTGCCCTTCGCGCAGACGGGCGCGTACGTCGTCCCCTGCGACTTTTCCCTCGGCATGCTCCAGGTCGGCAAGAGGCGCAACCCCTGGCTGCCCTTCACGGCGGGGGATGCGACGCGGCTGCCCTTCAAGGACGACACCTTCGACGCGGTGACGATCTCCTTCGGGCTCCGCAACGTGCAGGACACCGATGCCGCGCTGCGCGAGATGTACCGGGTGACCCGGCCCGGCGGGCGCGTCGTGATCTGCGAGTTCTCGCACCCGACATGGGCGCCCTTCCGGACGGTCTACACCGAATACCTGATGCGCGCCCTGCCCCCGGTCGCCCGGGCGGTCTCCTCCAACCCGGACGCCTACGTCTACCTCGCCGAGTCCATCCGCGCCTGGCCCGACCAGCCCGCGCTGGCCGAGCGGCTGCGCAAGGCGGGCTGGTCGAAGGTGGCGTGGCGGAACCTCACCGGTGGCGTGGTGGCCCTGCACCGGGGCTTCAAGGAGAGCTGATCACCTCGAAGGCGTTCCCGGGTTCGTCGAGCTCGCGCTGCAGCCCGCTCCGGGGCGGCTTCGGGATACGCGGCTCGCGCACGCCTCCGCCACCCTCGCCGTCGCCGAGGTCGAACCACACGTACACCATCGAGTCCCGCGGCACTTCGGCGCCGGGCTGTGGGTACTGGCGTACGACGTAGTCGACGACGGTGAGGTGGAAGTCGGGCCGGTCCGGCGCGTTGAGGGACAGGCCCCACGCCTGGGCCGTCTGGCGCGCGTCCACGGCCATCAGGCCGACGAGCCGTGGCACACGCGTTTCAGGCGTTTTGGGTGTTATACGCACAGATGTCACCCCCAGCGGTATCCGAAGGGTAACTCCGGCATGCTCCACCCGGAAGCGTTTGGTGTCTTTCTGTGACAGTCAACTACCCTTAGTCACAAGTCGAGTCGGTAGCAGAGCACCTCACGCGACTTCCGCCCCTGCGTTTCCGGCCTCGCGTACGCCTCCGCCCGGCGCATGCCCAGCCGCCGGGTGACCGCGATGGAGCGCTCGTTGCCGGCGTCCACCATCGCCACCACGCTCGGCGTGCCCGCAGCCCGCAGCCGCTCCAGGGTCTCCCGCGCCGCCGCGGTGACGTACCCCTTGCCCCAGTGCGCCCGTCCGAGCCGCCAGCCGATCTCGGTCTCGCCCGTCGGCCCCCACTCCCGCTCCCACGGCTGGGCGCCCGTGAATCCGATGACCTCGCCGGACTCGTCGAGCAGGGACCACAGGCAGAAACCGCGCTCGGCGTCGTGCCGGCGCTGGCGGGCGGTGAGCTCCTCGTAGACGTACAGTTCCGCGGCCCTGCCGCCGTGGAACTCCATGACGTCCGGGTCGGCGAAGACCCGGTGCCAGACAAACGCGTCCTCGTGGGTGGGCACGCGCAGCCGTACTGCGGGGAGAGCTCGGTTCACGGGGGCAGCCCTTCAGCCGGTGATCAATCGTGCTGAATAGACTGCCCATGTCCAGTGCCGGTCGGCACGCAGATTTCGAACCTTGGGGAGATCCCGTCGTGACCGAGCCCCTCTCCGACCACACCGCCGATGTGATCGTCGTGGGCGCGGGGCCAGCCGGCTCCACGACCGCCTACCACCTCGCCCGGGCCGGCCTCGACGTGCTTCTGCTGGAGAAGACCGAGTTCCCGCGCGAGAAGGTCTGCGGCGACGGCCTCACCCCCCGTGCCGTCAAGCAGCTGGTGTCGATGGGCATCGACATCTCCGAGGAGGCCGGCTGGCTGCGCAACAAGGGCCTGAGGATCATCGGCGGCGGCTCCCGGCTCCAGCTCGACTGGCCGGATCTCGCCTCCTTCCCCAACTACGGACTCGTCCGCAAGCGCGACGACTTCGACGAGCAGCTGGCCCGCAACGCCCAGAAGGCGGGGGCGCGTCTGTACGAGCGCTGCAACGTCTCCGGCCCGATCGTCGACGACCGCACCGGCCGCATCACCGGTGTGACGGCCAAGCTCGGCGAGGAGAAGCGGGAAGTCACCTTCCACGCGCCACTGGTGGTGGCCGCCGACGGCAACTCCACCCGCCTGTCCCTGGCGATGGGCCTGCACCGCCGCGAGGACCGCCCGATGGGCGTCGCGGTCCGTACGTACTTCACCTCCCCGCGCCACGACGACGACTACCTGGAGTCCTGGCTGGAGCTGTGGGACCGCCGCGGCCCGCAGGACCGCCTGCTGCCGGGCTACGGCTGGATCTTCGGCATGGGCGACGGCACGTCGAACGTCGGCCTGGGCGTCCTCAACACCTCCGACTCCTTCAAGGAGCTGGACTGGCGGGAGGTCCTGAAGGCGTGGTGCGCGTCCATGCCGGAGGACTGGGGCTACACCCCGGAGAACATGACCGGCCCCATCCGCGGGGCGGCGCTCCCGATGGCCTTCAACCGCCAGCCGCACTACACCAAGGGTTTGCTGCTCGTCGGTGACGCCGGCGGCCTGGTGAACCCCTTCAACGGCGAGGGCATCGCCTACGCCATGGAGTCCGGCCAGCTCGCCGCCGACGTCATCGTCCAGGCGCATGCGCGGGCGACGCCGGGCCAGCGCGAACTGGCGCTGCAGCGCTACCCGCGTGTCCTCAAGGACACCTACGGCGGCTACTACACGCTGGGCCGCGCCTTCGTGAAGCTCATCGGCAACCCGAAGGTCATGCAGATCGCGGCCCAGCGCGGCCTGACCCACCCGCTCCTGATGAAGTTCACCCTGAAGCTCCTGGCCAACCTCACCGACCCGACGGGCGGCGACGCGATGGACCGGATCATCAACGGTCTGAGCAAGGTGGCACCGAAGGCCTGACCCGGCCGGTCAGCGCTCAGGTCCACGGCCGGTCAGCACTCAGGTCCACGCTCGGCCGGCGCCTCGGTCCTGGCGGCCCGGCGGGCGGACACCTCGTCCCGCCGGTCCGCCACCTGCCGCAGCGCCTCCCTGCGCTCCCGCCCGGAGAGCCGGTCCAGGTAGTGACGAGCGGCTCGCCGTCCTTGTCCTGCTCTCGTACGACGACGCGGTCCGGGCGGGGTACAGCCAGCACAGGGTTGATGGCGTGTCCGATATGTCGGACACCATCGCCAATGGGGCAGTCGTACACGAAGAAAAGCAGATCGACACCGACTTGGCCGGTCTCGGCCGAGCGTGCCAGGAGAGCCTGAAGGGCCGCTGCCCCCGAGCGGCTGCGGCCCTTCACGTGTGTACGGCTGTACGGCGTCGTGCGCGCCGTTCGTGCCCCTAGAGCACCCGAACCGCGCCGGTCGGCGGGTCGTACGACAGCGGCTTCTCCACGATGCCGGTGGACGGGTTCTGCGCGCCGACGAACATGCCGTCGCCCACGTACACCGCCACGTGGTACGCGCTGCCCGCGCTGCCCCAGTAGAGGATGTCGCCCGGCTGCAGGTTGCTCAGCGAGACCTGGGTGCCGGCGGTCGACTGGGACTGCGAGACGCGCGGCAGGCTGATGCCGACCTGCTTGAAGGCAGCCTGCACGAGCCCGGAGCAGTCGTAGGCGCTGGGGCCGGTGGCGCCCAGGACGTAGGACTTGCCGATCTGCGCCTTCACGAAGGAGATGACCGCCGCGGCCGAACCGGTGGCCGTGGACGTGCTCGTGGAGGTGCTGGTGCCGGTGCTCGCCGTGGTGGAGAGCGTGGTCCGCTCGGCGCTGCGCGAGGCGCGCGCGGCGGCGGCCTTGCGGGCGTCCTCGGCGGCCTTCTTCCTGGCCTCGGCCTTCTGCTTGGCGTCGGCGAGGTCCGCCTTTGCCTGCTTTGCGGCGTTTGCGGCGGCTGTGTCGCGCTCGGCCTGCAGTTGGTAGTTCGCGGCGGCCTGCTGCGTGGCGTCAGCGGACTGGGCGACCTGGGTGGCCATGTCGGCCGTCAGGGTGGGCAGTTCGAGGGTCTGCGTCACAGGCTCGTCGGCGTAGGCCGACGCCGACGCGCCGGCGGCGGCCAGGCTGAGGACGCCACCCGCAACTCCGGCCCGCATCGCGATCGTCGACGCACTGCGGTTGCGGGGCTTCCGGTGGCTGCGTATGTGAGCGGTGTGGGACATGGGAATAACGGGTACCAGGGGCTCCTTCATATCTTCAAGAAACGTGTGCTGCGCCACAGTTGTTCAATCGAGACCTCGAATGCCGGGCGTGTCGTTCTTTATTGACGCCGTAACGGACATTGCGGACGTCCGTGATCAAGCCCGTGATCACGCTCTTTCGTCATTACGCCCGAATTGCCCAGCACCTACCATCGCTTTGGGTCGATGGCCAAGCCCGGTTCCCAGGCGGCTCTCACGAATGTGGCGCAGGTCACGGAACGGTCACCGGAAGGGCCGCGTCTCGCGCGCGGTTCGCGCACCGTCGAGCTCGTGAACGCGTGCACGCGTCCACACCTGCCCCCGGGCCTCCCTCTGACGTGTGAACGGGATCCTCTAGCAGGACGTCTCGTCCAACACCAATTTGCATGCAGGGGAACTCTCTTGATATTGAGACGACCCCGCCGGCCTGCGATGACGAGCGAAAATGTCACTTCTGGTGATCAGTTGAACGCTTCGCGTGCGAAGATCACCGATCATCCGACTTCATGATCGTTCGCCAGGTGGTGGAGATCACAAAGCTTGTGTAATACCCCGTGTCGCAGATCACAGAGCTGCGGGCATAAGATGCGAGGCAGTTGGGCTTGTGACCTGCTTCACATGTTCTCGATCTTCGCCCGGGACGAGCGGGGCTCATGGAACAGGTGGGGCGGAAGTGGGCCCACGGCAACCCGCCAGCAGTCAGTGCCGACTGAGAGGAGCGAGGAGCGGTGAACGCGTATGCGCCCATCCTCGTACTGGGAGCCCTCGGGGCAGGCTTTGCGATCTTCTCCGTGGTCATGGCCACGCTGATCGGTCCGAAGCGGTACAACCGCGCCAAGCTCGAAGCCTACGAGTGCGGTATCGAGCCGACCCCCACGCCGGCCGGCGGCGGGCGCTTCCCGATCAAGTACTACCTGACGGCGATGCTCTTCATCGTCTTCGACATCGAGATCGTCTTCCTCTACCCCTGGGCCGTCACCTTCGACGCCCTGGGTGTTTTCGGGCTCGTGGAGATGCTGCTCTTCGTGCTCACCGTCTTCGTCGCATACGCGTACGTATGGCGGCGCGGCGGCCTGGAATGGGACTGAGGGGCCTAAGGACATGGGACTCGAAGAAAAGCTGCCGAGCGGTTTCCTGCTGACCACCGTCGAGCAGGCCGCGGGCTGGGTGCGCAAGGCGTCCGTCTTCCCCGCCACATTCGGCCTCGCCTGCTGCGCCATCGAGATGATGACGACCGGTGCCGGCCGCTACGACCTGGCGCGCTTCGGCATGGAGGTCTTCCGCGGCTCGCCGCGGCAGGCGGACCTGATGATCGTCGCGGGCCGGGTCAGCCAGAAGATGGCGCCGGTGCTGCGACAGGTCTACGACCAGATGCCCAACCCGAAATGGGTCATCTCCATGGGCGTCTGCGCCTCCTCCGGCGGCATGTTCAACAACTACGCAATCGTCCAGGGCGTCGACCACATCGTCCCGGTCGACATCTATCTGCCAGGCTGCCCGCCCCGGCCCGAGATGCTGATGGACGCGATCCTCAAGCTCCACCAGAAGATCCAGTCCTCCAAGCTCGGCGTGAACGCCGAGGAAGCGGCGCGGGAGGCCGAGGAGGCCGCTCTCAAGGCCCTGCCCTTGATCGAGATGAAGGGGCTGCTGCGGTGAGCGACGCGAACAGCACCAACGGCGCGAACGGGTCCGCGAACGGGGTGAACCCCGAGAAGGACCTCGCCGCCTCCAACCTCCCCGGCCAGCGCGGCGAGGGCGGCGAGGAGATCCGCGTCCAGCGCGGCATGTTCGGCGCCAACAACGGCGGCGACACCTCCGGCTACGGCGGCCTCGTCCGCTCGGTCCGTCTCCCGGGACCGGCGACCCGTCCTTACGGCGGATGGTTCGACGAGGTCGCCGACGAACTGGAGGGCGCTCTGGAGGAACAGGGACTCCTCCCCGAGAACGCCATCGAGAAGACGGTCGTCGACCGCGGCGAGCTGACCTTGCACATCGAGCGCGAGCACCTCGTCCGGGTCGCCCAGACCCTGCGCGACGACCCGGCCCTGCGCTTCGAGCTCTGCACCGGCGTCAGCGGCGTCCACTACCCGCACGACAAGGGCCGCGAGCTGCACGCCGTCTATCACCTGCGCTCGATCACCCACAACCGGCTGGTCCGCCTGGAGGTCAGTGCCCCGGACGGCGACCCGCACATCCCGTCCCTGGTCTCCGTGTACCCGACCAACGACTGGCACGAGCGCGAGACCTACGACTTCTTCGGGATCGTCTTCGACGGTCACCCGGCCCTCACGCGGATCATGATGCCGGACGACTGGCAGGGCCACCCGCAGCGCAAGGACTACCCCCTCGGCGGCATCCCCGTCGAGTACAAGGGCGCCCAGATCCCGGCTCCGGACCAGCGGAGGTCGTACTCGTGAGCACGCAGTCAGCATCCGCGGCCGCCTCGGCGCGCGAGACCACCGAGGGCACCGTATATACGGTCACCGGTGGCGACTGGGACGAGATCGTCCAGTCCGCGGCCCGCGCCGACGACGAGCGCATCGTCGTCAACATGGGTCCCCAGCACCCGTCCACCCATGGAGTGCTCCGTCTGATCCTGGAGATCGAGGGCGAGACGGTCACCGAGGCCCGCTGCGGCATCGGCTACCTCCACACGGGCATCGAGAAGAACCTCGAGTTCCGCACGTGGACGCAGGGGACCACGTTCGTGACGCGCATGGACTACCTGACGTCCTTCTTCAACGAGACCGCCTACTGTCTCGCCGTCGAGAAGCTCCTCGGCATCGAGGACGACATCACCGAGCGAGCCAAGATCATCCGGGTGCTCCTGATGGAGCTGAACCGGATGTCCTCCCACCTGGTGTGCATCGCCACCGGCGGCATGGAGCTCGGCGCCACCACGATCATGATCTACGGATTCCGTGATCGTGAAATGATTCTCGACATCTACGAGCTCATCACGGGCCTCAGGATGAACCACGCGTACATCCGCCCCGGCGGACTCGCCCAGGACCTGCCGCCCGGCGCGGTGGACCACATCCGCGAGTTCGTGAAGAAGATGAAGAAGAACCTCCCGGAGTACGACAAGCTCGCCACCGGGAACCCCATCTTCAAGGCCCGCATGCAGAACATCGGCTACCTCGACCTGGCCGGCTGCATGGCCCTCGGCGCCACCGGCCCGATCCTGCGCTCCACCGGTCTGCCGCACGACCTGCGCAAGGCGCAGCCGTACTGCGACTACGAGACCTACGACTTCGACGTCCCGACCGCCGACTCCTGCGACGCCTATGGCCGCTTCCTGGTCCGCCTGGAGGAGATGCGCCAGTCGCTCAGGATCGTCGAGCAGTGCCTGGACCGGCTGCAGCCCGGACCGGTCATGGTCGCCGACAAGAAGATCGCCTGGCCCGCCCAGCTCGCCCTGGGACCGGACGGACTGGGCAACTCCCTCGACCACATCAAGAAGATCATGGGCACCTCCATGGAGGCCCTGATCCACCACTTCAAGCTGGTCACGGAGGGCTTCCGCGTACCGCCGGGACAGGCGTACGCGGCCGTCGAGTCGCCCAAGGGCGAACTCGGGGTGCACGTCGTGTCCGACGGCGGCACCCGCCCCTACCGGGTCCACTTCCGGGACCCGTCCTTCACCAACCTGCAGGCCATGGCGGCGATGTGCGAAGGCGGCCAGGTCGCCGACGTCATCGTCGCCGTCGCGTCCATCGACCCCGTGATGGGAGGCGTCGACCGGTGAGCACGAGTTCTTCGGAGCGGGGCGTCAGCCTGGGCATGCCCGAGCTGCCCGCGCCCGGCTATCCGGACGACGTCCGAGCCCGGCTGGAGGCGGACGCGCGCGAGGTCATCGCGCGGTACCCCGACTCCCGGTCCGCGCTCCTGCCGTTGCTGCACCTCGTGCAGTCGGAGGAGGGACACGTCACGCGCACCGGGATGCAGTTCTGCGCGGACATGCTGGACCTGACCACGGCGGAGGTCACCGCGGTCGCCACCTTCTACACCATGTACCGGCGCAGGCCGAGCGGCGACTACCAGGTGGGCGTCTGCACCAACACGCTGTGCGCGGTGATGGGCGGCGACGCGATCTTCGAGTCCCTCCAGGAACACCTGGGCGTCGGCAACGGCGGGACCACCGACGACGGCAAGGTCACCCTGGAGCACATCGAGTGCAACGCGGCCTGCGACTTCGCGCCGGTCGTGATGGTCAACTGGGAGTTCTTCGACAACCAGAGCCCCGCGAGCGCGCGGCGCCTGGTCGACGACCTCCGCGAGGGACGCCCCGTCGAGCCCACGCGCGGGGCGCGCCTGTGCACCTTCAAGGAGACCGCCCGCATCCTGGCCGGCTTCCCCGACGAGCGGCCCGGGGCCGTCGAGGAGAGCGGCAGCGCCGGCCCCGCTTCGCTGGTGGGTCTTCGCCTGGCAAGGGGAGAGACCGCACCCGCGCGGGTGGTGCATCCGCGGGACGGCGGACCGCACGACGAGCCGCAGGACCGGGCGGTGCACGAGCCGTCACCGGCCGAGCACCTCAGCTCGCACGACGCGCCGCAGGACACATCGGCCTCCGACCCGTCCCACCCGTCGCCCACCACCACCCGTGATGGAGGGGCTTCGCCCCGCAGCCTTGATGCGGCAGGGCCTACCGCCGAGGAGGGGGAGTGATGACCGTGGCAGCCGACCTCAAGGACACCAGCCCCGAGAAGCTGCTCGCACCCGTGCTGTCGGCCTTCTGGGACGAGGACAGGTCCTGGACGCTGGACGTCTACCGGAGGCACGAAGGGTACGAGGGGCTGCGCAAGGCGCTCGCCATGTCGCCGGACGACCTGATCGCGTACGTCAAGGACTCCGGTCTGCGCGGGCGCGGAGGCGCGGGATTCCCGACGGGAATGAAATGGCAGTTCATTCCGCAGGGTGATGGAAAACCGCACTATCTAGTTGTCAACGCCGACGAATCGGAGCCCGGAACCTGCAAGGACATCCCGCTCCTCTTCGCGAACCCGCACAGCCTCATCGAGGGCATTGTGATCGCGTGCTATGCCATCAGGTCGTCGCATGCCTTCATCTATCTGCGTGGTGAAGTCGTCCCCGTTCTGCGGCGGTTGCACGAGGCCGTGCGCGAGGCCTACGCGGCGGGCTACCTCGGCGAGAACATCCTGGGCAGCGGACTCGACCTCCAGCTCACCGTGCACGCCGGCGCCGGCGCGTACATCTGCGGTGAGGAGACCGCACTGCTCGACTCGCTCGAAGGCCGCCGTGGTCAACCGCGGCTCCGTCCCCCCTTCCCTGCTGTCGAAGGGCTCTATGCCTGCCCGACTGTTGTGAACAACGTCGAGTCGATCGCGTCGGTTCCCGCCATCCTGCAGAACGGCAAGGAATGGTTCAGGTCGATGGGAAGCGAGAAGTCTCCAGGCTTCACGCTCTACTCGCTCAGCGGCCACGTCGCGAGCCCCGGCCAGTACGAGGCGCCGCTCGGCATCACGCTCCGCCAGCTCCTCGACATGAGCGGCGGCATGCGTCCCGGGCATCGCCTCAAGTTCTGGACGCCGGGCGGTTCCTCCACTCCGATGTTCACCGACGAGCACCTCGACGTCCCCCTTGATTACGAAGGAGTGGGTGCCGCGGGTTCCATGCTCGGCACAAAAGCCCTGCAGTGCTTCGACGAGACCACCTGCGTCGTGCGTGCCGTGACCCGCTGGACCGAGTTCTACGCCCACGAGTCCTGCGGCAAGTGCACGCCCTGCCGCGAAGGCACGTACTGGCTCGTCCAGTTGCTGCGTGACATCGAGGCCGGCAAGGGCGCCATGGCCGACCTCGACAAGCTCAACGACATCGCCGACAACATCAACGGCAAGTCCTTCTGCGCCCTCGGCGACGGCGCCGCCTCGCCGATCTTCTCCTCGCTCAAGTACTTCCGCGAGGAGTACGAGCAGCACATCACGGGCCGGGGCTGCCCCTTCGACCCGGCAAAGTCGACGGCCTGGGCCGACCGCCCGGAGGTGAACGCATGACCGTGACCACCAGCGCTCCCTCCGGAGGGGGAGAGGCGGCGGTCCCGCCGGAGGACCTCGTCACGCTGACGATCGACGGCGTGGAGATCAGCGTGCCCAAGGGCACCCTGGTCATCCGGGCCGCCGAACAGCTCGGCATCGAGATCCCCCGCTTCTGCGACCACCCGCTCCTCGACCCGGTCGGCGCCTGCCGCCAGTGCATCGTCGAGGTCGAGGGCCAGCGCAAGCCCATGGCGTCCTGCACGATCACCTGTACGGACGGAATGGTGGTGAAGACTCAGCTCACCTCGCCGGTCGCCGAGAAGGCCCAGCACGGTGTGATGGAGCTGCTCCTCATCAACCACCCGCTGGACTGCCCGGTCTGCGACAAGGGTGGCGAGTGCCCGCTGCAGAACCAGGCCATGTCGCACGGCAACGCCGAATCCCGCTTCGAGGGCCGCAAGCGGACGTACGAGAAGCCCGTCCCGATCTCCACACAGGTGCTGCTCGACCGCGAGCGCTGCGTGCTGTGCGCCCGCTGCACCCGCTTCTCAAGCCAGGTCGCGGGCGACCCGATGATCGAGCTGCTGGAGCGGGGCGCGCTCCAGCAGGTCGGCACCGGTGAGGGCGACCCCTTCGAGTCGTACTTCTCCGGGAACACCATCCAGATCTGCCCGGTCGGCGCGCTGACCTCGGCGGCGTACCGTTTCCGTTCCCGTCCCTTCGACCTCGTCTCCTCGCCCTCGGTGTGCGAGCACTGCTCCGGCGGCTGCGCCACCCGCACCGACCACCGGCGCGGCAAGGTCATGCGGCGGCTCGCCGCCAACGACCCCGAGGTCAACGAGGAGTGGATCTGCGACAAGGGGCGCTTCGCGTTCCGGTACGCGCAGCTGAAGGACCGGCTGGAGACGCCCCTGGTGCGCAACGCGGAGGGTGAGCTCGAACCGGCTTCCTGGCCCGAGGCGTTGCAGATCGCCGCCCAGGGTCTCCTGGCGTCGCGCGGCAGGACCGGTGTCCTGACCGGCGGGCGGCTCACCATCGAGGACGCCTACGCCTACAGCAAGTTCGCGCGGGTGGCCCTCGCCACGAACGACATCGACTTCCGCGCGCGCGTGCACAGCAGCGAAGAGGCCGACTTCCTGGCCGCCCGGGTCGCCGGACACGGCCGGGACCTCGACGGTACGGGCGTCACGTACGCGTCGCTGGAGAAGGCGCCCGCCGTTCTGCTGGTCGGGTTCGAGTCCGAGGAGGAGGCGCCCGGCGTCTTCCTGCGGCTGCGCAAGGCCTGGCGCAAGCGCAAGCAGAAGGTGTTCTCGCTGGCCACGCACGCCACCCGGGGCCTGGAGAAGGCGGGCGGCACACTGCTGCCGACCGCTCCCGGCACCGAGACCGAGTGGCTGGACGCGCTCGCGAGCGGGGTCGGCCTGGAGGAGCCCGGGACGAAGGCGGCCGAGGCGCTGCGCGCCGACGGCGCGGTGATCGTCGTCGGCGAGCGGCTGGCCGCGGTCTCCGGTGGCCTCACCGCCGCCGTACGGGCCGCGTCCGCGACCGGCGCCCAGTTGGTGTGGATCCCGCGCCGGGCCGGGGAGCGCGGCGCGGTCGAGGCGGGCGCACTGCCGTCGCTGCTGCCGGGCGGACGTCCGGCCACCGACCCCCGCGCGCGTGAGGAGGTCGCCGCGGCCTGGGGCCTCGCCGAACTCCCGCTCCGCTACGGCCGGGACACCGGCCAGATCGTCGAGGCCGCCGCGAGCGGCGAGCTCCAGGCGTTGCTGGTGGCGGGTGTGGAGGTCACCGACCTGCCCGATCCGGCACGCGTGCGTGAGGCCCTCGCCGAGGTCGGTTTCCTGGTGTCGCTGGAGCTGCGGCCCGGTGAGGTCACCGAGCTCGCCGACGTCGTCCTCCCCGTCGCCGCGGTCGCCGAGAAGGCGGGCAGCTTCCTCAACTGGGAGGGCCGGGTCCGCTTCTTCGAGGCCGCGCTCAAGCCCGACCAGATGACCCGCCGCCTGTCGCCGGCCGACGCGCGTGTCCTGCAGATGCTGGCCGACGCCATGGACGTACACCTGGGTCTGCCGGATCTGCGCACCGTGCGCGCGGAGCTGGACCGGCTCGGCGCATGGGACGGCCCGCGGGCCTCGGACCCGCTGGAGACGGGGACCGCGCTGCCGCGTCCGGCCGCCGGAGAGGCCGTGCTCGCCGGGCACCGGCTGCTGCTCGACCAGGGCGCCCTTCAGGAGGGCGACGAGGCGCTCGCCGGAACCCGGCACGCGGCACGCGCGCGTGTGTCGCCCGCGACGGCCGCCGAGGCGGGGATCGAGGACGGCGACGTCATCGCCGTGACCGGCCCCTCCGGGGTGACCGAACTCCCGCTGCAGATCACGGAGATGCCCGACCGCGTGGTCTGGCTCCCGCTGAACTCCGCCGGCCGGGGTGTCGCCTCCGACACCGGGGCGCTGCCCGGCTCCCTCGTCCGCATCGGCCCGGCGGCCACCGCCGGTGAGGCCCCCAAGGAGGTGGAGGCATGAGCCCGTACTTCGCCGCTGAAGACCTCTCGATGTTCGGCCGCGACCCCTGGTGGCTGGTCGTCATCAAGGCGGTGTTCTGCTTCGCCTTCCTGATGGTGACCGTACTGTTCTCCATCGTCTGGGAGCGCAAGGTCGTCGCCTGGATGCAGCTGCGCATCGGCCCGAACCGGCACGGCCCCTGGGGCATGCTCCAGTCGCTCGCCGACGGCATCAAGCTGATGCTCAAGGAAGACCTCATCGTCAGGCGCGCGGACAAGGCGGTCTACATCCTCGCGCCGATCGTCGCGGCCATCCCGGCCTTCATGGCGATCGCGGTGATCCCCTTCGGTCCGGCCGACAACGAGATCTCGATCTTCGGTACGCGCACCACGATGCAGCTCACCGACCTGCCGATCGCGATGCTCTACATCCTCGCGGTCGCCTCGGTCGGCATCTACGGCATCGTGCTGGCGGGTTGGAGTTCCGGATCCACCTACCCGCTGCTCGGCGGTCTCCGGTCCTGCGCGCAGATGATCTCGTACGAGATCGCCATGGGCGCCTCGTTCGCCTCCGTGTTCCTCTACTCGGGGTCGATGTCGACGTCGACGATCGTCGAGCAGCAGCAGGACCGCTGGTACATCCTGCTGCTGCCGGTCTCCTTCATCCTCTACATCGTCACGATGGTCGGTGAGACCAACCGCGCCCCCTTCGACATGCCGGAGTCCGAGGGCGACCTCGTCGGCGGCTTCAACACCGAGTACTCGTCGATCAAGTTCGCGATGTTCATGCTCGCCGAGTACGTGAACATGGTGACGGTGTCGGCCGTGTCGACCACGCTCTTCCTCGGCGGCTGGCGGGCCCCGTGGCCGATCAGCGGCTTCTGGGAGGGCGCGAACCACGGCTGGTGGCCGCTGCTCTGGTTCGTCATCAAGGTCCAGTTGCTGCTGTTCTTCTTCATCTGGCTGCGCGGCACGCTTCCCCGCGTCCGCTACGACCAGCTGATGAAGCTCGGCTGGAAGGTCCTCATCCCGGTCTCGGTGACCTGGCTGATGCTCGTCGCGACCGTGCGGACCCTGCGCAACGAGCACTACGACTTCGCCGACATCGCCCTCTACGTCGGCGGCGGTGTCCTGGCCCTGCTGCTCCTGTCCTTCGTCGCGGACATGTTCCGTGACAAGGCGAAGGCGGCCGAGCCGCCCGCGGAGCCGGCCGGGTTCGACCCGACGGCCGGCGGATTCCCCGTACCGCCGCTGCCCGGGCAGGAACTGCCGCCGGTGCCCAGGCGCCGTCCCCGCCGCGAGCGGGAGCTGATTGTCAGTGGTGGGTCGGACACTGTCAGTGACGGATCTTCGGATGGAAAGGAGGCGTCCGATGGCTGAGGAGCCCAAGGAGGCCGCACAGGCGAAGCCTGGCTTCCAGAACCCCGTGGCCGGCTTCGGCGTGACCTTCAAGGCCATGTTCAAGAAGCGGCTGACCGAGCAGTACCCGGAGCAGAAGAAGACCACTGCTCCGCGGTTCCACGGACGGCACCAGCTCAACCGCCATCCGGACGGCCTGGAGAAGTGCGTCGGCTGCGAGCTGTGCGCCTGGGCGTGCCCCGCAGACGCCATCTACGTGGAGGGTGCCGACAACACGGACGAGGAACGCTACTCGCCCGGTGAGCGGTACGGCCGCGTCTACCAGATCAACTACGCACGCTGCATCCTGTGCGGCCTGTGCATCGAGGCGTGCCCCACGCGCGCGTTGACGATGACCAACGAGTTCGAGCTGGCGGACTCCAGCCGCGCCAACCTCATCTACACCAAGGAGCAGCTGCTCGCCGGCCTCGACGAGGGCATGGTCGACACGCCCCACTCGATTTTCCCGGGGATGGACGAGCAGGACTACTACCGGGGTCTCGTCACCGAGGCGGCGCCCGGCACGGTGCGCCAGGTCGCCGTCTCCAAGGGCGAGCGGCCGGAAGAACAGGGGGCCGACGCATGAGCGCCCAGCTCGCCGCCTACTCCACCTCCACCGGAGAGGCCTTCCAGTTCTGGGTCCTCGGCACCGTCGCCGTGATCGGGGCCCTGGGCACCGTCTTCATGAAGAAGGCCGTGCACAGCGCGCTCTCTCTCGCCGGGACCATGATCATCCTGGCGGTGTTCTACCTCGCCAACGGCGCCTATTTCCTGGGCATCGTGCAGATCGTCGTCTACACGGGCGCGATCATGATGCTGTTCCTGTTCGTGGTGATGCTCGTCGGCGTGACCGCGGCGGATTCGCTGAAGGAGACCATCAAGGGTCAGCGCTGGCTGGCCCTTCTCTGCGGGGTCGGTTTCGGCGTCCTGCTCCTCGCGGGCATCGCGAACGCCTCCCTGAAGGAGTTCGACGGCACCGGCCAGGCGAACGCCAACGGCAACGTGGAGGGCCTCGCGTCCCTCATCTTCACCAAGTACGTCTTCGCCTTCGAAATCACCGGCGCCCTGCTCATCACGGCTGCCGTCGGCGCCATGGTGCTCACGCACCGCGAGCGCACCGAGCGGGCAAAGACACAGCGCGAACTGGCCGAGCAGCGGGTGCGGGAGGGCAAGCACCTACCGCCGCTGCCGGCGCCCGGCGTGTACGCGCGGCACAACGCCGTGGACATCGCGGGCCTGCTGCCCGACGGAACCCCGTCCGAGCTCACGGTCAGCAAGACGCTGCGCGAGCGCGGCCAGATCCGTGACGTGTCGGCTCAGGCGCTCAACGACCTGCGGGCCCTGGAGCAGCGCGCCGAGGAGCGGCTGGAGCGGACCGAGATCGAGCCGGAGAACTTCAAGCGGGCCGAGGAGGCGTCGAAGTGAACCCCGTCAACTACCTCTACCTCGCCGCCCTGCTGTTCACGATCGGCGCCACCGGCGTGCTGATCAGGCGGAACGCGATCGTCGTCTTCATGTGCATCGAGCTGATGCTCAACGCGTGCAATCTCGCGTTCGTCGTCTTCTCCCGTATGCACGGCAATCTCGACGGCCAGATCATCGCCTTCTTCACGATGGTCGTCGCCGCCGCGGAGGTCGTGGTCGGGCTCGCGATCATCGTGTTGCTGTTCCGTACCCGCCACTCGGCCTCGGTCGACGACGCCAGCCTGATGAAGCTGTAAGGGGCGCTGGACCGAATGAACGCAGAGAACCTGATTGCGCTGCTGATCGCGGCGCCCCTGCTCGGAGCGGCCGTGCTGCTGGTCGGCGGCCGGCGCCTGGACGCCGTCGGCCACTGGATCGGCACGCTCCTGTCCTTCACCTCCTTCGCGTTCGGCGTGATCCTCTTCGCCGACCTGCTGGGCAAGGGCGCCGATCACCGCACGCTCACCCAGCACCTGTGGACGTGGATCTCGGTCGGCAGCTTCCAGGCGGACGTCACCTTCCGCCTCGACCAGCTGTCGATGACGTTCGTCCTGCTGATCACCGGTGTGGGCTCGCTGATCCATCTGTACTCGGTCGGGTACATGGAGCACGACGGGCGGCGCCGCCGCTTCTTCGGCTATCTGAACCTGTTCCTCGCGGCGATGCTGCTGCTCGTACTCGCCGACAACTACCTGTTGCTGTACGTCGGCTGGGAGGGCGTCGGTCTCGCCTCGTACCTGCTGATCGGCTTCTGGCAGCACAAGCCGAGTGCCGCGACGGCCGCGAAGAAGGCCTTCCTCGTCAACCGCGTCGGCGACATGGGCCTGTCGATCGCGATCATGCTGATGTTCACGACGTTCGGGTCCTTCGCCTTCGGGCCGGTCTTCAGCCACGTCGGTGACACCTCCGAGGGCAAGCTCACCGCCATCGGTCTGATGCTGCTGCTCGCCGCCTGCGGCAAGTCCGCCCAGGTGCCGCTGCAGTCCTGGCTCGGGGACGCGATGGAGGGCCCGACCCCGGTCTCGGCCCTCATCCACGCCGCGACGATGGTGACCGCGGGCGTCTACCTGATCGTCCGCTCCGCCGCGATCTTCAATGCAGCCCCCGACGCGCAACTGGCGGTCACCGTGGTCGGCGCGGTCACGCTCCTGTTCGGTGCGATCGTCGGTTGCGCTAAGGACGACATCAAGAAGGCGCTGGCCGGCTCGACCATGTCGCAGATTGGCTACATGGTGCTGGCCGCGGGCCTCGGCCCCGTCGGCTACGTCTTCGCGATCATGCACCTGGTCACGCACGGCTTCTTCAAGGCCGGACTGTTCCTCGGCGCCGGCTCGGTCATGCACGGCATGAACGACGAGGTCGACATGAGGAAGTACGGCGGCCTGCGGAAGTACATGCCGGTCACCTTCATCACCTTCGGCCTCGGCTACCTCGCCATCATCGGCTTCCCGTTCCTGTCCGGCTTCTACTCCAAGGACGCGATCATCGAGGCGGCCTTCGCGAAGGGCGGCACCCAGGGCTGGATCCTCGGCAGCGTGGCCCTGCTGGGCGCGGCCATCACCGCGTTCTACATGACGCGCGTGATGCTGATGACGTTCTTCGGCGAGAAGCGCTGGCAGCCCGACGAGAACGGCCACGAGCCGCACCCGCACGAGTCGCCGAAGGTCATGACGATCCCGATGATCGTGCTGGCCGTCGGCTCCGTCTTCGGCGGTTTCTACTTCAACCTCGGCGACCGATTCCTGCACTGGCTGGAGCCGGTCACCGGACACAGCGAGGGGAACTCGCCGGTCAGCGCCTGGACGGTCACCGGTGCCACCCTCGTGTGCCTGGTCGTCGGTGTCGGCATCGCCTACGCGCAGTACGGCCGCAAGCCCGTCCCGGTCGTCGCCCCACGCGGTTCGCTGCTCACCCGGGCGGCCCGGCGCGACCTGCTCCAGGACGACTTCAACCATGTCGTCCTGGTCCGCGGCGGCGAGCACCTCACCCGCTCCCTGGTGTATGTCGACCACACCCTGGTCGACGGGGTCGTCAACGGCACGGCGGCCGGTTTCGGCGGCCTGTCCGGACGGCTGCGCAAGGTCCAGAACGGCTTCGCGCGCTCCTACGCGGTCTCGATGTTCGGAGGTGCGGCACTCCTGATCGCCGCGACCCTGCTGATGAGGGCGGTCTGATACCGATGTCCTTTCCTCTGCTGACAGCGACAGCGGCGCTCCCGGCCGTCGGGGCGGTCGCCACGGCCGCCGTACCGGCCGCGCAGCGCACCGCCGCGAAGTGGCTGGCGCTGCTGGTCTCGCTCGCCACGCTCGCCCTGGCGATCGTCGTCCTGGTCCGCTTCGACCCGGACGGCGCCCGCTACCAGCTCACCGAATCCCATGCCTGGATCAAGGACTTCGGGGTCAGGTACGAGCTGGGGGTGGACGGCATCGGGGTCGCCCTCGTCGCGCTGACCGCCCTGCTGATCCCGTTCATCGTCCTCGCGGGCTGGCACGACGCCGACCCGTTGGAGACCGGAAGCCACCGTTGGCGGCCGACGCAGGGCTTCTTCGCCCTGATCCTGGCCGTCGAGGCGATGGTGATCATCTCCTTCGAGGCCACCGACGTCTTCCTCTTCTACATCTTCTTCGAAGCCATGCTCATCCCGATGTACTTCCTCATCGGCGGCTTCGGGGACCGTGCCCACGAGCACGGCGAGGAGGTGGCCTCGACGCAGCGGTCGTACGCGGCCGTGAAGTTCCTGCTGTACAACCTGGTCGGCGGTCTGATCATGCTGGCCGCGGTGATCGGCCTGTATGTGGTCGCCGGGAACTTCAGCCTCCCGGAGATCGCGCAGGCGCGCGCCAACGGCTCGCTGCACATGGCGACGAACACGGAGCGCTGGCTGTTCCTGGGCTTCTTCTTCGCCTTCGCGGTGAAGGCGCCCCTGTGGCCGCTGCACACCTGGCTGCCCAACGCGATGGGGGAGGCCACCACCCCGGTCGCCGTCCTCATCACGGCGGTCGTCGACAAGGTGGGCACCTTCGCGATGCTCCGCTTCTGCCTCCAGCTGTTCCCGGAGGCGAGCAAGTGGGCGACGCCCGCGATCCTCGTACTGTCGCTGATCAGCATCGTCTACGGGGCACTGCTCGCGGTCGGCCAGCGGGACATCAAGCGGCTGGTGGCATACGCGTCGATCTCGCACTTCGGTTTCATCATCATGGGCATCTTCGCGATGACCACCCAGGGCCAGTCCGGAGCCACGCTCTACATGGTCAACCACGGGATCTCGACGGCCGCGCTGATGCTGGTCGCCGGCTTCCTGATCTCCCGGCGCGGCTCGCGGCTCATCGCCGACTACGGCGGGGTGCAGAAGGTCGCGCCGGTGCTCGCCGGCACGTTCCTGATCGGCGGCCTCGCGACGCTGTCCCTGCCGGGGCTGGCGCCGTTCGTGAGCGAGTTCCTGGTCCTGGTCGGCACGTTCACGCGGTACCCGGCGATCGGCATCATCGCCACCTTCGGCATCGTCCTCGCCGCGCTCTACACCCTCGTCCTCTACCAGCGGACGATGACGGGCCCGGTGAAGCCGGAGGTCTCCGCGATGCCCGACCTGAGGGCACGTGAACTCGTGGTCGTGGCTCCGCTGGTGGTGCTGCTGATCTTCCTGGGCGTCTACCCGAAGCCCGTTACGGACATCGTCAACCCGGCGGTCAAACAGACCCTGTCGGACGTACACAAGACCGACCCCAAGCCCGAGGTGGAGGCGGCCAAGTGAGCACAGCAGCTGTCCACAGCCTGTGGACAACCGCGGCCGAACCGATCTCGAAGATCGAGACGCCGAAGATCGAATATGGGCAATTGTCGCCCACCCTGATCGTCGTCGGCGCGGCCGTCGTCGGGGTGCTGATCGAGGCGTTCGTACCGCGCAGGTCGCGGTACTACGCCCAGGTGTTCGTGTCCGTCGTCGCGCTCTGCGCCGCCTTCGCGGCGGTCGTCGCGCTCGCGTCCGACGGATACGGCACGACCAAGGCGCACATCGCGGCCATGGGGGCGATCGCGGTCGACGGGCCGTCCCTGTTCCTGCAGGGCACGATCCTGCTGGCCGCTCTGGTGGCTCTGTTCACCTTCGCCGAGCGGCGCCTGGACCCGGCGGCGCACGGCAACCGGGTCGACTCGTTCGCCGCGCAGGCCGCCTCCGTGCCCGGCAGTGACAGCGAGAAGGCGGCGGTGAAGGCCGGCTTCACCACCACCGAGGTCTTCCCGCTCCTCCTCTTCGCGGTCGCCGGCATGCTGGTGTTCCCCTCGGCCAACGACCTGCTGACGCTGTTCGTGGCCCTGGAGGTCTTCTCCCTTCCGCTGTACCTGATGTGCGCGCTGGCCCGCCGCAAGCGGCTGATGTCGCAGGAGGCCGCGGTCAAGTACTTCCTGCTCGGCGCGTTCGCCTCGGCGTTCACGCTGTTCGGCATCGCGCTGCTGTACGGCTACGCGGGCTCGGTGTCGTACGCGGCGATCGCGCAGGTCGTGGACGGCACGGTCACCAATGTCGACCCGGCGCTCGCCAACACCATGGGCAACGACGCGCTGCTGCTGATCG
Organism: Streptomyces sp. NPDC086549; assembly: GCF_044746205.1. Taxonomy (NCBI): domain Bacteria; kingdom Bacillati; phylum Actinomycetota; class Actinomycetes; order Kitasatosporales; family Streptomycetaceae; genus Streptomyces; species Streptomyces sp. NPDC086549. Next base: position 184,076 of record NZ_JBIVBS010000017.1, read on the forward strand.
GTACCGGCCTGGTGGTGATGGGCCTGCTGTTCAAGGTGGGCGCGGTGCCGTTCCACATGTGGACGCCCGACGTCTACCAGGGCGCCCCGACGCCGGTGACCGGCTTCATGGCGGCGGCGACGAAGGTGGCGGCGTTCGGCGCGCTGCTCCGGCTGCTGTACGTCGTCCTGCCCGGCCTGCGCTGGGACTGGCGGCCGGTCATGTGGGCCGTCGCGGTCCTGACCATGCTGGGCGGTGCGATCGTCGCGATCACCCAGACCGACATCAAGCGGCTCCTGGCCTACTCGTCGATCGCGCACGCGGGATTCATCCTCGCGGGTGTCATCGCGACCTCGCAGAACGGCGTCTCGTCCGTCCTCTTCTACCTGGCCGCGTACTCCTTCGTGACGATCGGCGCGTTCGCGGTGGTCACCCTGGTGCGCGACGCGGGCGGCGAGGCGACGCACCTGTCGAAGTGGGCCGGTCTCGGCCGGCGCTCGCCGCTGGTCGCGGCCGTGTTCGCGGTGTTCCTGCTGGCCTTCGCGGGTATCCCGCTGACCTCGGGCTTCGCCGGTAAGTTCGCCGTGTTCAAGGCGGCGGCCGAGGGCGGCGCGGCCCCGCTGGTCGTGGTCGGTGTGATCTCCTCGGCGATCGCGGCGTTCTTCTACATCCGTGTGATCGTGCTGATGTTCTTCAGCGAGCCGAGCCCGGAGGGGCCGACGGTCGCCGTGCCGTCGCCGTTCACCATGGCGGCGATCGGGGTCGGCGTGGCGGTCACCCTGGTACTCGGTGTGGCCCCGCAGTACTTCCTGAACCTGGCGAGCCAGGCGAGCGTGTTCGTGCGCTGAGCCACCCCGGTCGGAACAGGAACGGCCCGGCACCCCTCACGGGTGCCGGGCCTCCTGCCGTGCGCCACGGTCACCCCGTGCCACTGGACGACCGCACAACGGAGCGGACGGAACCTGTGGATAACTCCGGCGCTGTCGGTGCGGAGCCCTATCGTGGACGCAGTGGTCGAGGGACGACGTACGGGGGCACAGCGATGGGCGGGACGGGCGGGATCAGCGAGATGTCAGGGGCGACCGAGAGCGAGGCGCTGGCCACACTGCACCGGGTCTTCGGGTACGAGGCCTTCCGCGGTGAGCAGGAAGCGGTCATCGAGCATGTGGTGGCCGGTGGCGACGCCGTCGTCCTCATGCCGACCGGCGGCGGAAAGTCACTGTGCTACCAGATCCCCGCCCTGGTCAGACCCGGTACGGGAGTCGTGGTCTCCCCGCTCATCGCACTGATGCAGGACCAGGTCGACGCGCTGCGGGCGCTCGGTGTGAACGCGGGGTTCGTCAACTCCACGCAGGACTTCGACGAGCGGCGCGTGGTCGAGGCGGAGTTCCTGGCGGGCGAGCTGGACCTGCTGTACCTGGCCCCGGAGCGGCTGCGCCTGGACTCCACCCTTGATCTGCTGTCCCGGGGCAAGATCTCGGTGTTCGCGATCGACGAGGCGCACTGCGTGTCCCAGTGGGGCCACGACTTCCGCCCCGACTACCTGTCCCTCTCCCTCCTGGGCGAGCGCTGGCCCGACGTCCCGCGGATCGCGCTCACGGCGACGGCCACCCGGGCGACGCACCAGGAGATCACACAGCGGCTGAACATGCCGACGGCCCGCCACTTCGTGGCGAGCTTCGACCGGCCCAACATCCAGTACCGCATCGTGCCCAAGGCCGACCCCAAGAAGCAGCTGCTCGCCTTCCTGCGGCAGGAGCACGCGGGCGACGCGGGCATCGTGTACTGCCTGTCGCGGAACTCGGTGGAGAAGACCGCCGAGTATCTGAGCCGCAATGGCGTCGAGGCGGTGCCCTATCACGCAGGTCTGGACGCGGGCACACGCGCCGCGCACCAGTCCCGGTTCCTGCGCGAGGACGGCCTGGTCGTGGTGGCGACCATCGCCTTCGGCATGGGCATCGACAAGCCGGACGTACGCTTCGTCGCCCACCTCGACCTGCCCAAGTCGATCGAGGGCTACTACCAGGAGACCGGCCGTGCGGGCCGTGACGGCTCGTCCTCCACGGCCTGGATGGCCTACGGGCTGAACGACGTCATACAGCAGCGCAAGCTGATCCAGTCCGGCGAGGGCGACGAGGCCTTCCGCCGCCGGTCCGCCGCCCACCTCGACTCGATGCTCGCGCTCTGCGAGACGGCCCGGTGCCGCCGCGGCCAGCTGCTCGCCTACTTCGGCCAGGACCCCGATCCGGCGGGCTGCGGCAACTGCGACACCTGCCTCACGCCCCCGGAGACCTGGGACGGCACGATCGCCGCGCAGAAGGTGCTGTCGACGGTGGTCCGGCTGCAGCGGGAGCGTGGGCAGAAGTTCGGTGCCGTGCAGATCGTCGACATCCTGCTCGGGAAGCGCACCGCCAAGGTGATCCAGTTCGACCATGACCAGTTGTCCGTGTTCGGCATCGGCGAGGATCTGACCGAGGGCGAATGGCGGGGAGTCGTCCGGCAGCTGCTGGCCCAGGGACTGCTCGCGGTCGAGGGGGAGTACGGCACGCTGGCACTCACCGAGGCGAGCGGTTCGGTGCTGCGGCGGGAGCGGGAGGTGCCGCTGCGCAAGGAGCCCGAGAAGCCGGCGGCCGCGCGCACGACGTCCTCCTCGCCCGGCCGAGGCGACCGCAAGCCCAAGGCTGCCGCGGCCGAGCTGCCCGACGACCTGCTCCCCGCCTTCGAGGCCCTGCGCTCCTGGCGCGCCGAACAGGCCCGCGAGCAGGGTGTTCCGGCATACGTCATCTTCCACGACGCCACGCTCCGGGAGATCGTCAGCCGGTGGCCCGGCTCGGTGGCCGAGCTGGGCACGGTGAGCGGCGTCGGAGAGAAGAAGCTGGCGACGTACGGGGAGGGCGTGCTCGAGGTGCTGACCTCCATGGATGGCCCGGCCGCAGCCGAAGCCACTGCCGCAACCCCCGCCACGGCCTCAGCCGCACAGGCGACCGGTGACGCACGGGTGACCGCCCACGCACCGGACGACGACTGGCCCGAGATGGACATGGAGCCGGAGCCGGACGACTGGATATAGCCCGACGCTCCTGGCCCCACGCCCTGGCCCCGCGCCCCTGTCCCGAGGCACCTGGCCCGACGGCCGGGCCGCCTCACAGCCCCCGCGCCGCGTACGCCCTGACGTCCGCGTCCGAGTCGGCCGTGACCGTGGCGAGGGCCGCCCGGGCCTCTTCGGTGTCCCGGTGCCGGGTCAGTGCCAGGACGGCCGCCTTGCGCACGTCGGCGTTCGGGTCGGCGAGGGCCTTGGACAGGGCAGGCACCGCCACGTTGGGGTCGGCGGCGGCGAGTGCCTTGGCGGCACCGGCGCGCACCTGCCATGCCGGTTCGGCCAGGGCGGCGACTGCCCGTTCGGCCAGCGGCGCGGTGCAGCCGACGGCTGCCAGGGCCTCGTAGGACGCCGCCCGGACCAGGACGTCGGGGTCGTCGGTCAGTGCGGCGAGGGCGTCCAGGGCGCCATCGGCTCCGGGCTCTGCTCCACCTCGGCTCGCTTCCCGGCTCCCGGCCGATACCGTCCCCAGCGCCTTCGCCACGGTCACCCGGACCTCGCGGGACGGGTCGGCGATGGCCCGAGCCAGCGGGGTGACGGCGTCGACGGAGACAAGGGCGCGGACGGCCTCGACACGGACGGCCGTGTCGGAGTCGGACAGTGCCGTGGTGAACAGAGCGGTGTCGCCCAGGCGCAGGGCGCGGAGCACATCGAGGGCGGCCGAGCGGACGACCGGATCGCCCTCCGCGAGGGCACCGGCGAGTGCGTCCCGCAGGCCGGGTTCGGGCGGGAGCGTCTCGACCAACTCGCGCAGCGAGGCCGCCGCGGTCGAACGGACTGCGGCGTCGGGGTCGGAGAGGGCGCCGGCCAGCGCCTGCCCGGTTCCGGGCGGCACGGTCTCGGTGAGGACCGAAACGGCCGTCCGGCGGACCGACGGATCCAGGTCCGACAAGTAGGGCTCGACGAGAGCGAGTTCGGGCTCCTCCTCGGCGAGGGTCAGGAGCTCCAGGAGCCGGGGTGAGCCCGCCTCGGTCCGGCCGGGCTCCACGGGGCGGGCAGCTCCGGCGGTCACCGGCCCCGTGGCCACCGGCGGCACATCGCGTGCCCTCGCCGTGGCCACGTCCAGCGGGTGTACCTCGCCGAGCCGTCGGGAGGGGCCGCCCACCGGGGTGAACTCCTCGACCGGAACCAGATACGGAGCCACGGGACGGGCCGTGAACTCCATCGCACCAGAGGGGGACTTGTGCAGATCGAGATGGTGGAACCAGGAGGCGTCGTCGCGCCGGGGGTGGTCGATGCGGTCGTGGTAGAGGCCCCAACGGGACTCCGTGCGGGCCAGGGAAGCGCGCGCGGCCATTTCCGCGCAGTCGCGGATGAAGGTGACCTCGGCGCACCGCATCAGTTCGTGCGGCGTGCGGGCGCCCATCGACGCGATGTCCTCGCGCATCCGCTCGAATGTCTCCAGGGCGAGCGACAGCCGGGCGCCGGACTTCGGCGGGGCCACGTAGTCGTTCACGAAGCGGCGCAGCTTGTACTCGACCTGGGGCTGCGGCGGGCCGTCCGGGTTGCGCAGCGGGCGGTAGATCAGTTCGTGCGCCTCCCGCAACTGGTGCGCGGGAAGATCTCCTTCGTACGCCGTGTACTGGGAGGCGTCCGCGCCCGCCAGGTCGCCGAAGACGAACGCGCCGATCATGTAGTTGTGCGGGACGCAGGCCAGATCGCCGGCCGCGTACAGGCGGGGGACGGTCGTGCGGGCGTGGTCGTCGACCCGTACGCCGGAGGCCGAGTGGCCGCCGCACAGGCCGATCTCGGAGATGTGCATCTCGACGTCGTGGGTGCGGTAGTCGTGCCCGCGGCCGGCGTGGAAGGTGCCGCGAGTGGGCCGCTCGGTGGAGTGCAGGATGGACTCCAGGGCGGAGACCGACTCCTCGGGCAGATGGCTCAGCTTCAGGTACACCGGGCCCCGGTCGGAGGCGACCTCCGCCGCGAACTCGGCCATCATCTGCCCGGACCAGTAGTCGGAGTCGACGAAGCGTTCGCCGTGCCGGTTGACCTGGTAGCCGCCGAAGGGGTTGGCGACGTAGGCGCAGGCGGGTCCGTTGTAGTCCTTGATCAGCGGGTTGATCTGGAAGCACTCGATGCCGGTGAGCTCGGCGCCCGCATGGTACGCCATGGCGTAGCCGTCGCCCGCGTTGGTGGGGTTCTCGTAGGTGCCGTACAGGTAGCCGGAGGCAGGCAGGCCGAGGCGGCCGCAGGCGCCGGTCGCCAGGATCACCGCGCCCGCGCGGACGGTGACGAAGGCGCCCGTGCGCGTGTGGAAGCCGACGGCGCCGACGGCCCGCCCCTGCGCGGTGAGCACGCGCACCGGCATCACCCGGTTCTCGATCCGGATCCGCTCACGCATCTCGCGCCGCCGCAGCTGTCGGTACAGGACCTTCTTCACGTCCTTGCCCTCCGGCATGGGCAGCACGTACGAGCCCGACCGGTGGACCTGGCGGACGGCGTACTCGCCGTGCTCGTCCTTCTCGAACTTCACGCCGTAGGACTCCAGTCGCCGCACCATCGCGAAGCCGCGGGTCGCGGTTCGGCGGACGGTGGACTGGTCGACGATGCCGTCGTTGGCGCGGGTGATCTCGGCGACGTAGTCGTCGGGCTCGGCGCGGCCCGGGACGACCGCGTTGTTGACGCCGTCCATGCCCATGGCGAGCGCGCCGGAGTGGCGGACGTGGGCCTTCTCCAGCAGCAGCACGTCCGCGCCGCGCTCGGCGGCGGTCAGCGCGGCCATGGTGCCGGCGGTGCCGCCGCCGATGACGAGGACGTCACAGCTGATCTCCTCGGCGTCGGTGAGCGCGGGGATCTCCACAGGGGTGTTCGCGGGGGTGGTCACCGGGGTGCCTTTCAGGAACCGAGCGAGGTGAGGACTTCGCGGCGCAGGGCCATGCGCGCCGGATCGTCGTGGGCCGTACGGTCGCGGGGACGCGGTACGTCCCGTACGGCGGACAGCCGGCCGTCGCCGAGGAGCGCCACACGGTCGCCGAGGAAGAGGGCCTCGTCCACGTCGTGGGTGACGAAGACGACGGTCGCGCCGGTGCCCCGCAACACCTCCACCAGCAGGTCCTGCATGCCGGCGCGGGTCTGGGCGTCGAGGGCTCCGAAGGGCTCGTCCATCAGGACGGCACGCGGGCTGCCGGCCAGGGCGCGGGCCAACTGGGCGCGCTGGCGCTGCCCGCCGGAGACGCGGTGCGGCAACTGCTCTGCCTGCGTGGCGAGTCCGACCCGGTCGAGCCAGGCCTCGGACTGTGCGCGGCGTTCTTTGCGCGGCAACCCCTTGACGGTGAGGGGGAGTTCGACGTTGGCCCGCAGGCTGCGCCAGGGCAGAAGGGCGTCCTCCTGGAAGATCAGCGCGCGGTCGGCGGACGGGCCGGGCAACGGGTGCCGGTCCTGCTCCACCGACCCGGCCGGCGCGGGCAGCAGCCCGGCGAGGGTGCGCAGCAGTGTCGACTTGCCGCAGCCCGAAGGGCCGACCACGGTGAGGATCTCGCCGGGGGCGACGTCCAGGTCGACGCCGTACAGGACCGGGGTGCCGGGGTGCCCGAGGGTGGCGTCGGTGAGGGTGAGCCGGGTGCCGCGCACGGCCTTCGGTGCGGTGGCCTCCGTAACCTCCGTATCGGTCACGGTGTCAGACGAGGTGCTCATCACGCGCCTCCTCGGTCTCGGTCTTCCTGCGGACGGAGGCGGGCGACACCGGAGCGGTGGTCCGGGGTGCCCGGGACCGCCCGCTGGGGACGTACGACGTGCGCGGCAGCCAGCGGGTCAGCCGGCGGCCCAGGAGTTCCACGACCGTGGAGGTGACCCAGCCGAGCACGCCGATCGTGACCATGCCGACGAAGACGCCGGGGTAGTCGACGACCGTGTAGTCCTGCCAGGTGCGGTAGCCGACGCCGTACTGGCCGGAGATCATCTCGGCGGAGATCACGCAGATCCACGAGACGCCGATGCCGACGGACAGGCCGCCGAAGATGCTGGGCAGCGCGCCCGGCAGGACGACCGAGCCGAGGATCCGCCACCGGCCGCCGCCCATGGTCCGCACCCCCTCCTCCCAGACGGGGGTCAGCGCGCGGACCGCGTGCCGGGTCGAGACCAGCACGGGGAAGAAGGCGGCGGTGCAGGTGATGAAGACGATGCCCTGTTCGTTGGAGGGGAAGAGGAGGATCGCGACCGGGACGAGGGCGATCGCCGGGATCGGGCGGATCACTTCGAGGACCGGTCCGAGCAGGTCCTCGGCGAGGCGCGAGCGGGCCATGAGCACGCCCGTCGCCACGCCCAGCACGGCCGCCAGCGCGAAGCCGGTGAGGATCCGGGTGAGGCTGTCGGTGAGGTCCGTCCAGTAGTCGCCGCCGGAGAGCCGTTCGGCGAAGGCGCGGGCCACGTCGGTGACCGTGGGGAACTGCGAGAAGCGCAGCCACAGGTCGACGTCCAGGCTGGTCAGCAGCTGCCAGAGGCCGAGGGCGGCGGCCAGGGACGCCGCCCGCAGCGCATACCGGGCCAGGGGGCGCCGGGTCACGATGCCCGTCCGAGTGCGTCGGCGTATGTGACCGTGCGGGCGCCGCCGCGGGCCGACACGTAGGCCCGCGCGGTCGCCGGGGCGACGAACGGGAGGAGCCGGTCGCCGTCGGCCACCCACACCGCCTTGTCGGCGAACCACAGGGTGCCGGTGGTGGCGTCGGGGACGTAGGCGGCGCGGATGCCGTTCCTGTGCGCGGCAACGTAGGCCAGGAGCTCCTCGGGGGAGGTGAAGACGGTGGTCTTCTCGGTCCCCTTGGCCCACACCTCGCTCGCGGCCGGTGGGGGCGTCGCGGCGAGCCGCTTCGCATAGCCGGTCCCGAGGGCCGTCTTCACGTACCGGTCGTCGACGAAGGCGTCCACGTCCACGTCGCCGGTCAGCTCGGCGGCCTTGAGAACCGACACGTCCTGCTTCAGAGCCGAGACAAGCCGGGGCTTGACGGCGGGGTCGAAGGCGGAGATGCCGTGGGCGCCGTTGTAGAGGTAGACGACCTCGGCGGGCAGGCCGGTGGCCTCGGCGACCTTCTCGGCGGCCGCCACCGGGTGGCTGTTGAGGTAGTCGGTCGCCTCGGCCTGGGCCTTGAGGAAGGCCTCCAGGACGGCGGGACGCTTCTTGGCGAAGTCCTCGCGGGCGGTGACGCCGTGGAAGGTGGGGAGGTTCAGCTGGGCGCCGTCGTACAGCGCCTTCGCCTTGCCCTGGAAGGTGAGCAGGCCCGGCCAGGCGACGAACTGCGACAGCGCGTCCACGCTGCCCGCCGACAGGGCCGAAGCGCCCACCGCTGGCTGCTGGTTGAGCTTGGAGATGCCCTTGTCCGGGTCGATCCCGGCCCGCTGCAGGGCTCGGACGAGGGTGCCGTCGGCGGCGGAGCCGATGCTCGTGGAGACCTTCTTGCCCTTGAGGTCCTTGAGGGAGGTGAGCTTGGAGTCCGGGGCGGTGACGACGGTGTTGAGGCCGCCACGGAGGTTGTAGCCGGTCACCGAGACCAGGTGGGTCGGGCGGCCGAGCTGTCTGCCGCGGGCCGCGTTGAGCAGCAGCGGGAAGTCGCCCATCGAGCCGATGTCGATCTTCCCCGCGGTCATCTGCGCGGTGATCGGGGCGCCGGTCGCGTAGTCCTGCCAGTCGACCTTGTAGGTGTGGCCGTCGTGGAGGGCGTCGAGCTCCCGCTCGAAATAGCCGAGGGAGCGGAGCAGGGTTCCCGCGGTGACGGTGTTGATGGTCTTGGACTGGTAGCCGACGGTCACGGTGACCGTGGAGCCGCTGCCGGCCTCGGCGCTGCCGCCGCAGGCGGACAGGGGGATCAGCAGGGTGACGGCGGACAGGGCAACGGCCGTGCGTTTCATGGGTGTTCGGGCCTCTCGCCGGAGCATGGACAGGTCGAAGGAGGTCAGCGGAGCAAATAGGGCATGTTGACCGTGACGGCTCCGGTGGGGCAGCGGGCCGCGCACGGGCCGCAGTACCAGCACTCGTCGACGTGCATGTACGCCTTGCCGCTGCTCTCGTCGATGGCGAGGGAGTCCAGCGGGCACATGTCCACGCAGAGGGTGCAGCCGTCGATGCACTTCGACTCGTCGATGGTCACGGGCACGTCGGCCCGCTGGGGCGCCAAGGGCATGGCTGTCTCCAGGAAGGTCGAACCGGTTGAGGGGGTGGGGTCAGAGGGAGCGGTGCAGCAGGCCGCTCATGGTGATGCGGTCGCCGCGGAAGCGGATGAACTCCAGGTCCACGGGGCGGCCGTCGGAGAGGTGAGTGAGGCGTTCCAGCATCAGGACCGCCGCGCCGCGCGGGGCCTCCAGCACGGCGGCGGAGTGGGCGTCAGCGTTCACCGCCTCCAGGGTGATCTCGGCGTGGCCGAGGCGACGGCCGGTGGTGGCTTCCAGGAGGCGGAAGACGTCGGTGTTCTCCAGGTCGGCGCCCAGCAGGGCGGTGCCGATGTCGAGCGGGATGTAGGTGAGGTCGAGGGAGAGGGGCAGTCCATGGAGACGGCGTAGGCGTTCGATGTAGAGCACGTCGGCGCCGGCCGGCACGCGGAGGCGTTCGGCCACCGGGGCGGGTGCGGGAACAGGGCCCATCGTGCGGACCTCGTTGGTGACGCGGCCGTGTTCGCGGAGGGTTTCCGCGAGGCCCATCAGGCGGTCGAGTCCGTGTGGGTACTTCTGGGCGACGACCACTGTGCCCACGCCGGGGAGGCGTTCCACCAGTCCCTCGGCACGGAGCAGGTCAAGAGCCTGGCGGACGGTGTTGCGGGTGGCGCGGTAGTCGTCGGCCAGGGTGGTCTCGTGGGGCAGCGTGCCGTCAGGGAAGGCGTCGGCGAGGATCTGGTGCCGGAGGAGATCGGCGAGCTGCCTGGCCTGGTCCGCGCGCAGCCGGCGCCGCGCGCGGTGGGCGGCGACGGTGGTCGCGGCGCCCTGACCGGCGTGGTCTCGGATGCGGTCGGTGGGTGGCATGCCTCGAACCATACTGACGCGGTAGGAAAAGTGGTGTTGCTGGATTGTTGCGCCACCTGAGGCTCTGCCGGTCGGGCCGTTGAGCTGGGGTTTCTTCCGAGGTCGTGAAAGATCTGCCACCGGTCGCACCACCCGGACCGTCCGGCCCCCGGCGGTCAGGACAGTGCCGTCAGCCCCGGAGCGAACGTGATCAGCAGCGGCAGGAGCGGGACCAGCGCGGCCACCGTCGTCGTGAGTGCCCGCTGCCTGCGCAGCAGCCGTGGCGGGGGCTCCAGGAGGCGGTCGACGCGTTCGCCGAGCAGGCGGCGGCTGGAGGCGCAGGAGAGGACTCCGCGGTGCTGGTTCAGCTCGATGAGGGCGAGTGCCGTCGTGAGGTGGCCGCAGCGGCGGGACGCCGTGTCGTCTGCGGCCAGTTCGACCAGGCGGTGGGTCTGGTCGCAGAAGTGGGCGAAGAGGGGGACGCGTGGGAAGCCGGTGGCCAGCGCCGTGGAGAGGTGCAGCAGCCAGTCGTGGTGGGCGCGCGCGTGACCGCGCTCGTGGGTGAGGACGGCGTCCAGCTGATGGTCGGTCAGGCGAAGCAGGGCGCCGGTGGTGACCACCAGCTGGGGCGGGTGGCCCGGCATCCACCAGGCGTCCGGGTACTCGTCCTCCAGCACCAGCATGGGTCCGCGCGCGGCCGGCAGCCCGGCGGGCAGGTCGGGGGCGCGCTCGCGCAGGTGCGCACGGGTCTGTCCGCGGCGACGGCGCGCCTCGGCGAGCTCACGGGCGAGCATCGCCGTGGTCCACGCGGCACCGCAGGCCAGCAGCGCGGTGAGCGCGACGGCCCAGACAGGGGCGACGGAGAGGTCGTACGCGGCGGTGACGGCGGGCGGTGCCGGTGCGAAGACCCGGTCGCGCACGGTGTGGAAGACGGCCGCGGCATCCAGGACCAGCGCGGCCAGACAGCACAGCAGCACGGTGGCGACCAGGCACTGCCACACCCACAGCGCGACCACGGGTTCCCGCTCGGGCCACGCGGCCCGGGTCAGCGCGCGCGGCGCCGGCACGGCGGCCGTCAGGGCGACGACACTCAGCAGGAGCAGGCAGACGGTCATGCCGGGGGCTCCGGTTCCTGGTCGGAAGCAGGGGCGGGTGGCGGGTGGCCGGGGTGGTGCGGCGGCTCGTACGGCGGAGGCGGTGGCCGTACGTCGGTGGTGCGGCGGCTCGTGAAGCGGTCGTGCGGCGGTCGTACAGCGGTCGTACGCCGGGTCGTGCTGCGTCCCGCCAGTATGACGGCGACGGACCCCGGGAGTCAGGGGTCAACGGTTATCCGGCACCCCGGATCTCCACCCCGGCCCCGTCCGTCCGCCCCTACTCCCGCAACGCCCCTCGCGCAACGCCCCTCGGACAGCGCCCAGAACCTCCTCCTCGTCCGCTTGGTACTTACCGCTTGTATCAAGCGGTAAGTACCAGATGCGGTCCGCGGGGAACCTGTGTCAGCTGCTTGCCACAACCCGGCCGCTGACCTCTCCCAGCCCCACCCGGACCCCGGCCGCCCCCGGCGCCCACGCCGACAGCGTCACCACGTCCCCGTCCTCCAGGAAGGTCCGCTTGCCGTCCGGCAGTTCGAGCGGATCCCGCCCGTTCCAGGTCAGCTCAAGGAGTGAGCCGCGCTCGTGTTCCGCCGGCCCGCTCACGGTTCCCGACCCGTACAGGTCCCCGGTCCGCAGCGAGGCCCCGTTCACCGTCATGTGCGCCAGTTGCTGCGCCGCGGTCCAGTACATGGTGGAGAACGGCGGCTCGGACACCACGTGACCGTTGATCGCCACGGAGATCCGCAGGTCGTAGCCGTCCGGCTCGTCCCCGGAGCCGGAGTCGTCCAGATACGGCAGCAGCGGGTGCGTCCGCTCGGGCGGTGCCACCCGCGCCCCCTCCAGGGCCTCCAGCGGGGTGATCCACGCCGACACCGAGGTGGCGAAGGACTTTCCGAGGAACGGGCCGAGGGGAACGTACTCCCAGGCCTGGATGTCCCGGGCCGACCAGTCGTTCAGCAGGCACAGCCCGAAGACGTGCTCCCGGAAGTCGCCCAGCGCCACCGGCCCGCCCATCTCCGACGGCACGCCCACCACGAAGCCGACCTCGGCCTCGATGTCCAGCCGGACGGACGGGCCGAAGACGGGCGCCGGGTCGTTCGGCCCCTTGCGCTGTCCGGACGGCCGTACGACGTCCGTCCCCGACACCACGACCGTGCCGGAACGCCCGTGGTAACCGATCGGCAGGTGCTTCCAGTTGGGGGTCAGAGAGTCCTCGGCGTCGGGGCGGAAGATCTGCCCGACGTTCCTGGCGTGGTTCTCGGAGGAGTAGAAGTCGACGTAGTCGGCGACCTCGAAGGGAAGGTGCAGGGTCACCGACGACAGGGGGTGGAACAGTGGTTCGATCGTCTCGCGGTGCGAGGGCACCGTCACCCACGCCGTCAGCGCGCGCCGGACGTCCGACCATGCCGTGCGGCCCGCGGACAGCAGCGGGTTGAGGGTCGGGCGGGCGAGCAGGGAGGCGTACGGGGAACCGAGCGCGTGCGCCGCCGCGCCCGCGTCGAGTACATGGTCGCCGAGGCGGACGCCGACGGTCCGCTCCTGGCTGCCGGGGGGCGAGAACACGCCATACGGAAGGTTGTGCGGGCCGAAGGGGTCGCCCTCGGGGACGTCGAAGGGGGGCATGGGGTGCTGCCTCACTCTCATCCGTGCCATGCATGGCTATGCGTTCCATGTGGTCGCGCCACACGTTACGGGTGAGTTGCGCGTCTTGGGCAGTGTCTAAAGAGTTCGCAATGTCCGAATAGGTCTTGTCGGAGGGGTCAATTCCGGCTTAGCGTCCTTTGGGGACACGGACGGGGTGGATCCGGTCCGTAGGGGGGACGCGTGGGGGGACCCGTGGCCAGGAATGCCGTCAGCGTGCCTTTCGAGGCGGACCGTGACGTGCCGGGCCTGATCGTCAAGTTCGGCGACTACCCGCTGCACCACGGCGGCGTCGGCGCGATCCGCAGCCTGGGCCGCCTCGGTGTCCCGATGTATGCGATCACCGAGGACCGTTACACGCCCGCGGCATCCTCCCGTTACCTCACGCGCGCGTTCGTCTGGCCGACGACCGGTGCCGAGGATCCGGAGTTCCTGGTGGAGGGACTGCTCCGCATCGGCAACCGCATCGACCGCCCCACCGTGCTCATCCCCACCGACGAAGAGGCCGCCGTCCTGATCGCCGAACACCAGGACGCACTCAAGGGCCGGTTCCTCTTCCCGCCTGTCGACCCCGGCCTGCCGCGCCGCCTGGCCAGCAAGCAGGGCCTGCACGAACTGTGCCTGGAACACGGCATCCCCAGCCCGTCCGCGGCCTTCCCGCAGTCGTACGACGAGATCGTGGACTTCGCCGAGAAGGCCCGTTTCCCGGTGGTGGCCAAGAACCGCGAGGCCTTCGTACGGCGCAAACGGCCGGCCGTGAACGGCACCACGAGGATCGCCACCCCCGAGGGCCTGCTCACGCTCGCCCGCGACTGGGGCGAGCGCCCAGGTGTGATCCTCCAGGAGTACCTGCCGAGGGAGGAGGCCGAGGACTGGATCGTGCACGCCTGCTTCGACGCCGACTCCGCTCCGCTCGCCATGTTCACGGGCGTCAAGGTGCGCTCGTGGCCGCCGCACGCGGGCATGACGGCGAACGCGTACGTCGTCGACAACCCGGAACTCGCGGACCTCGCCGCGCGTTTCATCAAACAGATCGGCTTCAGCGGCATCATCGACCTCGACCTGCGCTACGACCGGCGCGACGGACAGTACAAGCTCCTCGACTTCAACCCCCGCATGGGCGCCCAGTTCCGCCTCTTCGAGAACGAGTCGGGGGTGGACGTCGTACGCGCCATGCATCTGGACCTGACCGGGCGCACCGTTCCGGAGGGGGAACAGCGCGCCGGCCACCGGTACATCGTGGAGAACATCGACCTCCCCGCTCTCCTCGCCTACCGCCGCAGCGGCTATACGACGCCGCACGCGCCGGCCCGGGCGAGCGGGACGGAGCTGGCCTGGCTCGCGGGTGACGACCCGCTGCCCTTCTTCACGATGCTCGCCCGCTTCGTGCGTCCGGGCGCGAAGCACCTCTATCAGCTGTGGCGGACGAACCGCCGCGGCAGCACGACCAGTTCGGGCGGTTAGTCAGTCCGATCGCCCGAGCCGGACCACGAAGTGACGTAAATGACGTCCTGGGGAGGGACTTCGTGATTCAACCGGTAGCAGTCATCGGCGCGGGCCCATTCGGCCTGTCCACCGCCGCACACCTTCGGGCGCGCGGCATCCCCGTCCGCGTCTTCGGCGATCCCATGGTGAGCTGGCGCGACCACATGCCCGCCGGAATGATCCTCAAGTCGACCCCGGCGGCCTCCAACCTCGACTGCCCGCAGCGCGGCCACACGCTCGCCGACTACTGCGACGCGGCGGGCATCCGCCGGCTGGTGACCGACGAGGACATCATCCCGGTCGAGACCTTCATCGCCTACGGCGAGTGGTTCCAGCAGAAGCTCGTGCCCGAGCTGGAGCAGGTGCGCGTGGTGTCCGTCGACCGCGGCAAGAGCGCCGGGTTCGAACTCAAGCTGGACTCGGGAGAGCTGTTCACGGCCCGCGCGGTCGTGGTCGCGACGGGCCTGTCGGGCCTGGCCCACCTCCCGGCGGAGCTCGCCAAGGCGGCGGCGGATGGACCCACCCCCACGGGCCCGGTCTCCCACAGCTCCCAGCACCACGACCTCACACGCTTCTCCGGCAAGGAACTGATCGTCATCGGCGCCGGCCAGTCGGCGCTGGAGACGGCGGCACTGGCGGCGGAGGCGGGCGCACAGGTGCGCGTGGTCTCGCGCGGTCACGGCAAGGTCGCCTTCGGCGCCCCGCCCTGGAACCAGCCGAAGCTGTGCCCGGTATCTCCCTTCGGCCGGGCCTGGTCCCTGTGGGCCCTCAGCTACTACCCCCACCCCTACCGCTACCTTCCGGCCCAGGTCCGCCACTACCTGGTACGCCGGGTCCTCGGCCCGCTCGGCGCCTGGTGGCTGCGCGACCGCTTCGAGGGCAAGGTGCAGGTCGAGGAGGTCGGCGCGGTGGTGGGCGCGGACGCCTCCGACGGCAGCCCGGTCCTCACGGTCCGCACCCACGCGGGCGGTACCACCCGGCTCTCCGCCGACCACATCATCGCGGCCACCGGCTACCGCGTGAACATCGCGGCCATGGATTTCCTGGGCCACGGACTGCGCACCCAGCTCACGGTGAGCCGCGGCGCCGCGAAGCTCGGCGCCGGCTACGTCTCCTCGGTCCCCGGCCTCTACTTCACCGGCCTCCCGGCCGCCGCGTCCTACGGCCCGGTGATGCGCTTCGTCTGCGGCACGGAGTTCGCCTCCCCGCGGCTGGCGAAGCACCTGGTGGCGGCACACGGCTGACATCCGTCCGGGCCGCCGGCCCAGGCCCTGGGTGTATTGATCACGAGCGTTGTCGACAGCCGCGGGGCTTGATCATGGCGAAGACCACGATGGGGAGGGAAGACGGGGAGGGAAGGAGCCCGCGGGCACCACTTGGGGCTGAGTGAGGCGGCCGGACGGGGGTGAGTCGGAGCGGCGTGGTGTCCGTATTCTCTGATCATGGCCGCTCCCCCCGCTTATACACTCATCGCCACCGACCTGGACGGGACGCTGCTGCGCGGTGACGACACCCTCTCCGACCGGTCCCGCGCGGCGCTCGCGCGGGCGGTGGAGGCCGGCGCGCAGCACCTCGTGGTGACGGGGCGCCCGGCGCCGAGAGTGCGGCCGCTGCTGGAGGACCTCGGCGGCAAGGGGCTCGCGGTGTGCGGGCAGGGCGCGCAGTTGTACGACGCCGGCGCGGACCGTCTGCTGTGGTCGGTCACTTTGGACCGGGAGCTCGCCGAGACCGCGCTCGGCAAGATCGAGGCCGAGGTGGGACAGGTGTTCGCGGCCGTCGACCAGGACGGAGTGGATGGGCTCACGCTCATCGAGCCCGGGTACCTGATGCCCCATCCGACCCTGCCCGCCGTACGGGTCCGGCGGCGCGACGACCTCTGGTGCGAACCCATCAGCAAGGTCCTGCTCCGCCATCAGTCCTTGTCCGACGACGAGTTGGCGGACGCGGCGCGCGGAGTCGTGGGTTCGCTGGCGACGGTCACCATGTCGGGGCCAGGGACCGTCGAGCTCCAGCCGTGCGGCATCACCAAGGCCACGGGCCTGGCGCTGGCCGCCGAACACCTCGGTCTGAGCCGTGAACAGGCCCTCGCCTTCGGGGACATGCCCAACGACATCCCGATGTTCCGGTGGGCCGCCCACGGAGTGGCGATGGCCAACGCCCACCCCGAACTGAGGGCGGTCGCCGACGAGGTCACCTTGTCGAACGAGGACGACGGCATCGCCGTCGTCCTCGAGAGACTCTTCGCCTGACCCGCGTCAGTCAGGGCCTGTCAGTAGGCGCTGTTGACGTTGTCCATGGAGCCGTACCGCGCGGCCGCGTAGTTGCACGCGGCCGTGATGTTCGCGACCGGGTCGTAGATGTCGAAGGACGTTCCGGCCACGTGGTACGCGTTGAACGTCGGGTCGATGACCTGGAGCAGGCCCTTGGACGGGATGCCCTTGACCGCGTTGGAGTCCCACAGGTTGATGGCCCGCGGGTTGCCCGAGGACTCACGCATGATGTTGCGGTAGATGCCGTTGTAGGTGCCCGGAATGTGCTTCTCCGCCATGATCGCGAGGGACTCGCGGATCCAGCCGTCGAGGTTGTTCGGGTACCCGGCCAAGGTCGTGGCGGGCGTGGTGGCCGTGGTGGCCGTCGGGGCGGCCGAGGCGGTGGTCGCGCAGACCAGCGGGACGGCGAGCACCGTGACACCGGTGCCGGCGAAGGCGAGCTTGCGGATGAGGCGGGACGTGCGGGTGCTGATGTGCTGAGCGGCAGCAGGCATGGCGAAGTTCCTCTCCGTCGCCTGCGAGGTGAGCTGTCGGGTTCGGGCGGGGAGGTGCCCGGCCGTGCCTCCGTGAGGCGGCACGACTTCACCCCTAGCCGTTCCGTGCGACGTGTGTCGTCCGGCCCGGCGACTTACCTGGTTCCCCCGCTCCTGCCTACGCGAATGAGTTCGTCGATGGGTTACGTCGGGCGGCGGCAGGATTAGGCGTCCGCCTGACAGGCTCGGAAGCTATGCGAGAGCACATGTCGGGAACAAGTACCTGATTCACAGAACGCACCATTTGACCTTGGTCTGATACGTATGAGGTACTTGATCCTTTGCGGGTGCCAAGCCTCAACTGACTTACGGGCAAAGGGTGGAACGGGTGTCGGGGGTGCGGTGCGCCATCGGGGCCACGTGACCCAACTCACGGAATAACAATCGCGGCGAAACGGACATGCAGGTCACGGCGGATCCGGTCGGTTCCGGGAGGTCGACCGCCGGATCGGGTGGTGGGCCGTGGTCGGGGCGGCCCTCGTTCGGCCAGACGGAGGACCGTGTCCGATGGATCGGGTACGTGGATCAGGTGTGGGCACCGGGTACATGGAGACCGGGTATATAGGAACGAAAAGTGTCACATCGTGGTGAATCTATAAATATCGAACCATATCTCCTGATCATGAACATACCGGTCGTGATCCGATACCGCCTGGGCTGTAACCGTGGGCGCTATCGGTGATCGAAACCTGACCGGATACGCTGACTTGAGTGATGGCAGCGACCTATCGACAAACCGTGTAATCGCCAGCAGACACCAGCAGACAGGAGACCCCACGTGACCGTCGTCGGGCCGTTCGGGCTGAGCGTGCGGGACCAGGCTCTGGAAGCCGATGTCCAGGCCGGAATGGCCGCTGTCGAGGAAGGCTTGCTCGAAGCCACCAAGAGCGAGGTCCCGTTCATCACGGAGGCCGCGCAGCACCTCGTGAGGGCGGGCGGGAAGCGGTTCCGGCCGCTGCTCGTGATGCTCGCGGCGCAGTTCGGTGACCCGTACGCGCCGGGTGTCGTGCCCTCGGCCGTGGTCGTCGAGCTGACGCACCTCGCGACGCTGTACCACGACGACGTGATGGACGAGGCGGCGGTACGCCGCGGGGTGGACAGCGCGAACACCCGTTGGGGCAACTCGGTCGCCGTCCTCACGGGTGACTTCCTGTTCGCCCGCGCCTCGCAGATCCTCGCCGACCTCGGCCCCGAGGCGGTGCGGGTCCAGGCCCTCGCGTTCGAGCGGCTGGTCACCGGACAGATCCTGGAGACGGCGGGGCCGTCGGACGGCCGGGATCCGGTCGAGCACTACCTGGACGTGCTGGGCGGCAAGACGGGGTCGCTGGTGGCCGTGTCGTGCCGGTTCGGGGCGATGATGTCGGGGGCCGACGAGACGGTCGTCGACGTGCTGACCCAGTACGGCGAACGGCTCGGCGTCGCCTTCCAGCTGGCGGACGACGTGCTCGACATCGCGTCCGACTCGCACGAGTCCGGGAAGACGCCGGGCACCGATCTGCGGGAGGGCATCCCGACGCTTCCGGTGCTGCGGCTGCGGGAGCGGGCGGCGCGGCTGGGGCTGGCCGAGGACATCGCGCTCTGCGAGCTCCTCGACTCCGACCTGACCGACGACGCCCGCCACGCCGAGGCGCTGGCCGGCCTGCGGGCGCATCCGGCGCTGGAGCAGGCCCGGCGCGACACCGTGCGCTACGCGGAGGACGCGCGGGCGGCACTGGCCCCGCTGCCGGAGTGCGACTCGAAGGCCGCGCTGGTCGAGCTGTGCGACGCGGTGGTGCACCGGGCCGGGTAGTTCCCGGGCGAGGGCCGTGTGGTGCCCGAGCGGAAGGCCGGGTGGTGCCCGTGCGAAGGCCCGGGTAGTTCCCGAGCGGAAGGCCGGGTGGTGCCCGTGCGCCGGACCGGGTGGTGTCCGTGCGCCGGATCGAGCGTTGCCTGGCCGTTGGGCCGGTCGGTTCCCGGCCGACGGCGTGACGCACGTCTCATTTCTGGACTGAGTCTAATCTAAGATCCCTTCCGTACCCATTGCCAGAAGCCGACGCAGGGGGCGTCGGCGGACGTACGGGGAGTAAAAAGAATCATGGGTATGAACGGAACGTTCTTCGCGCGCCGCAAGAGCCTCGTCACCGCCGCTGTCGCGGTGGCCGCCGCCGGCGGGGTCGCCGCCGCGGTGATCCCGGCCTCCGCCGCCGCGCGTCACGGAGACCAGGGCGGGACCGTCCTCGTCGCCAGTCTGCGCGGGGCCAACGAGGTGCCCGTGGCGGGCGGCCCCGCCGTGGGGGACAAGGACGGCGCGGCGCTGGAGTTCATCAAGGTCAAGGGGGACAAGGTGTCCGTCGCCGTGACCTGGCGCGGTACCGGCAAGCCGACCAACCTGCACATCCACCAGGGCGCCAAGGGCACCAACGGCGGCGTCAAGATCGACTTCGGCAAGGTGCTGGAGGGGGCGCGCAAGGGGCGGCACTCGGTCACCGGGTCCGTCAAGGTGAACGACCCCGCCCTGCTCAAGCAGCTCACCACCGACCCCGGCTCCTTCTACGCCAACCTCCACACCGCCGAGTTCCCGGGCGGAGCCGTCCGCGGGCAGCTCCACAAGGTCACCACCGCCGTCGACTTCCGGCACGCGCTCGGCAACTTCCAGGCCTCCGTCGTCAAGGGCAGGCAGATCTACGAGTGCAAGGCGGTGGACGGGGGCGGGTACGCCTTCGGGCAGCGCGACGTCAGCGCCCTGCTGGGCGGCGGCATCCGGCACTCCTTCGTGAAGCCCAACTCCGGCACCCCGCAGTGGGTCGCCCCGGACGGAAGCGCCGTCACGGGTGCGCTGATCGCAAAGACGCCCAACGGCGACGGCAACATCCCCGAGCTGGACCTGAAGGCCACCCAGTCCGGCAAGCACCGCGGCCTGCTCGCCGGCACCGGCGAGATCCTGCGGCTGAACACCGTCGGCGGAGTCGCCCCGACCGGCTCCTGCACACCGGGCACGATCGTCGGCGTGCCCTACCAGGCGGACTACGTCTTCGTTCAGCAGCACTGAGCCACGGCGGCGCCTCCCGGACAACCGACCCCTACGGGTCGGGGGAGGCGCCGTCTCCGTGTGTCATACCCCAGGCGTACACGGAGTTGAGTCCGGGGGCTGACGCTTCCGCACGGCCGATTTGGTCAACTGGAAACCACGGACATCACCACTCCTCACCGATTCGGGTGAGAATGGCGGCTCAGGGTGGGACAGAGTGCGAGGACAGCCGCCGCCGACGACGGAGGTAAGGCACACATGGCACCGTACGAATCCGGCGACAACACGGGCGCCGCGGAGGTCGACGACCTGCCGACAGGGCGGCGCAAGGCCGCCAGGTACGTAGTCCCGGTCGCGGTGGTGGGGGTGGCGGCGGCGACCATCGGGCTGGTCCCGGCACTCGCCGACTCCGGAGACCCCGACCTGCCGAAGATCACCGCGCAGCAGCTCATAGAGAAGATCGCCAAGTCGGACGTACAGCAGCTGTCCGGCACGGTGAAGTTCAGCACGGACCTGGGCCTGCCCGACCTCGGCGGCCTGGAGAACAGCCTGCTCTCCGGCGCCACCCGGTCGGGTGACGGATCGTCGGCCGACCCGTCCGCCAAGCTGACCGAACTCCTCACCGGCACGCACACCCTGCGCGTCGCCGCGGACGGCCCGGACCGGCAGAAGCTCTCGCTGATCGAGAGCGCGGCCGAGTACAGCCTCATCCACGACGGCAAGGACGTGTGGGGCTACGACAGCAAGTCCAACGAGGTGTACCACGGCACCTCGGACCAGGACGGCAAGGGCGGCAAGGACCGGAAGGGTCACAAGGAGGAACTGCCCGCCACCCCGAAGGACTTCGCCGACGAGGCCCTGAAGTCCGTAGACGACACCACGTCCGTGACCGTCGACGGCACCGTCCACGTCGCGGGGCGGGACGCCTACAAGCTGCTCATCAAGCCCAAGCAGTCCGGCAGCACGGTCGGCGCGATCAGTATCGCCGTGGACGCCAAGACCGGGATGCCGCTGAAGTTCACCCTCACGCCGTCGAGCGGCGGCGCGGCCGTGATCGACGCGGGCTTCACCCAGGTCAGCTTCGCCAAGCCGGCCGCCTCGACCTTCGCCTTCACCCCGCCCAAGGGCGCGAAGGTCACCGAGGAGGACGACCAGGCGCAGAAGGCTCCCGGCAAGGACTCCCTCAAGCCCGGCAAGGACTCCCTCAAGCCCGGCGGCGACTTCGCCAAGGGCCTCGGGGGGGACGACTTCGCCAAGGGCTTCGAGGGCGGTGACGGCTTCACCGTCCTCGGCAAGGGCTGGAACACCATCGCCACCTTCGACACCGGCAGCAAGGGCGGCGTGCCGTCCGGCTCCGCCGGCGGCGACCTGGGCGGCTTCCTCGGCTCGCTCGGCGACCGGGTGACCGGCAAGTTCGGCAAGGGCATGGTCTTCTCCACCCGCCTGGTCAACGCCCTGATCACGGACGACGGCAAGGTGTACGCCGGTGCCGTGACCAAGGACGCCCTGGTCAAGGCGGCGAACGCGGCGAAGTAAGTACCCTGCGGGCACGACGGATCGAGGGAGCCGATGGACGAACCGTCCGCCACGGAGCAGGACACGGGGGCGGAGGACGAGGGGCGGGACGCGCCGAGCGTCATCGACACCCGCGGCCTCACCAAGCGCTACCGCGGCGGACAGCTCGCCGTGGACGGTCTCGACCTGACCGTCCCGGCGGGCAGCGTCTTCGGTTTCCTCGGTCCGAACGGCTCCGGCAAGACCACCACCATCCGCATGCTGATGGGGCTCATCGAGCCCACCTCCGGCACGGCGCGGGTGCTGGGGCGCCCCATGCCCCGGTCCTCCCGCGCCGTGCTGCCGCATGTCGGCGCGCTCATCGAGGGGCCCGCCCTGTACGGCTTCCTCTCCGGCCGGGACAACCTCCTGCGGTACGACGCCGCCGACCCGACCGCCGACCCGCGCACCCGGCGCACCCGCGTCGCGACCGCCTTGGACCGGGTGGGCCTGACGGCCGCCGCGGGCAAGAAGGCGAAGGCGTACTCCCTGGGCATGAAGCAGCGCCTGGGGCTCGCGGCCGCGCTGCTCCAGCCGCGCCGACTGCTCGTCCTCGACGAGCCGACCAACGGGCTCGACCCGCAGGGCATGCGCGAAATCCGGTCCCTGGTACGGGAGCTGGCCTCCGACGGCACCACCGTCTTCCTCTCCTCCCACCTCCTCGACGAGATCGAGCAGGTGTGCACCCACGCGGCGGTGATGGCGCAGGGACGGCTCGTCACCCAGGGCGCGGTGGCCGACCTGGCGGCGGGAGCGCGCGGCCGGCTGGTCGTGACCACGCCGGACACCGCGGACGCGGCCCGGATACTGAAGGAGCAGGGCGTCGGGGACGTCGTCGTCGCCGAGGACCGGGTGACCTCGGAGCCCCCGCAGGGTGAACTCGCCGATCTGAACGCCGCGTTGGTGACGGCCGGGGTGCGCGTCCGGGGCTTCGCGGTGGAACGGGCCTCGCTGGAGGACGCATTCGTGGCACTGACCGGAGAGGGCTTCGATGTCGCAGGCTGAACTCGGGCTGTCGCAGTCTGAACGCGGGCTGTCGCAGGCCGAGGCAGGGGTCGTACGCGCCCCGAATCCGCTGTGGACCTTCGGTCTCCTCCGCAGCGAACTGCTCACCACCTTCCGGCGCTGGCGCACGCTCGCGCTGCTGGGCGTGCTGGCGGGAGTGCCGATCCTGGTCGGTGTCGCGGTGAAGATCGAGACGCGGGGCGATGGTCAGGCCGGCCGCGGCGGCGGAGCAGGGCCCGCCTTCATCGCGCAGATCACCAACAACGGCCTGTTCCTCGTCTTCACCGCACTGGCGGCGACACTCCCGTTCTTCCTGCCGATGGCGATCGGCGTCGTCGCGGGCGACGCGATCGCGGGCGAGGCCAACGCGGGGACCCTTCGCTATCTCCTGGTCGCCCCCGCCGGCCGTACCCGCCTCCTGCTCACCAAGTACGCGACGACGATGGCCTTCTGCCTGCTGGCCACCCTCGTGGTCGCGGTCTCCGCGCTGGCCGTCGGCGCGCTGCTGTTCCCGCTCGGCGACCTGACGACCATCTCCGGCACCCGGATCGGCTTTGGCGAGGGCCTGGGCCGGGCCCTGCTGATCGCCCTGGTCGTCGCCGCGTCACTGACCGGGATCGCGGCACTCGGCCTCTTCATCTCGACCCTGACCAACAGCGGGATCGCGGCGATGGCGACCACGGTGGGCCTGCTGATCACCGTCCAGATCCTCGACCAGATACCCCAGCTGCACGCGCTCCAGCCGTACTTCTTCTCCCACTACTGGCTGTCCTTCGCCGACCTGATGCGCGACCCCGTCTACTGGGACGACCTGGTCAAGAACCTCGGCCTGCAGGCCCTCTACGCGGCCGTGTTCGGCTCGGCGGCCTGGGCGCGGTTCACCACGAAGGACATCAGCGTGTAGCGCGACCGGCACCGCACGGGTTTCAAGCGGCTGCCGTCTCGTAGGGGAACCGCGCGAGCGGCGCCTCCCGCGCGAAGAACGTCTTCGCACGCGCCAGCGCCTCCGCGTCCCGCAGTACGTTCCCGGGCGCGCTGCCGTTGCCCAGCAGCACCCCGCCGAAACGCATCCGCAGGTACGCGGCCGAGTTGTTGAGCAGGCCGACCAGCGGATCGGCCACCTCCGGCTCCTTGTGCGCGAGCGCGGTGACGCCCCAGAGCGTGCGCCCGGCCAGGGTCGCCTTGAAGTCGAGGCCGGGGGTGCGCAGCCAGCCGGACCAGTAGTCCAGGTAGCGCTTGGTGTGGGCGGACACCGAGTACCAGTACAGCGGCGAGACGATCACGATGTCCGTGGCCGCGAGCGTGGCGTCCAGGAGCAGGCCGGTGGTGCTGTCGGCGGGGGGCCGCACGTGGTCGCTGTCGTGCCGCCGGTCCACGAAGTCGGGCAGCGGGTGCTCGGCGAGACTGATCCACTGCTGCTCCACGTCGGCGGGCAGTTGCTCGGCGGCCTTGCGGGCCAGCAGTTCGGAGTTCCCGTCGGCGCGGGCGCTGCCCAGCACGAAGAGGAAG
Source organism: Streptomyces sp. NPDC086549 (assembly GCF_044746205.1). Classification (NCBI taxonomy): domain Bacteria; kingdom Bacillati; phylum Actinomycetota; class Actinomycetes; order Kitasatosporales; family Streptomycetaceae; genus Streptomyces; species Streptomyces sp. NPDC086549. The sequence continues at coordinate 208,177 of NZ_JBIVBS010000017.1, forward strand.
CGGCGGGTCATGGTTTCCCCCAGGATGATCGGCGTACGGCCAATGCAAGCACGTGCATCATATGCACACGCAAGCAGTTTCTGAAGGGGAACTCCGGCACGACTACCGCCCGGCGCCCGCTGCCCCGGTCAACCGCACCAGCGCATCGGTCCCCCGCGGCGCCCCGCCGCTCAGATCGCCCAGGCGCCAGTCCTCCACCCAGGGCACCCGGTACACGTCGATGACCGACTCGATCACCTTGACCTGCCGGTCCAGCCGGCGCGGCAGCCGCCCCGGCGCGTCCGCGACGAGTACCACGGCGTCCAGGTCGAGACCGGCCGGTGCGGCGCCCCGCCGGAACATCTCGACGGCGTGCGTGGCACGGTCCAGCCCGGTCGCGTGGGTCCGTGCCACGAGCAGCACCGACGGCGGGGCATCGGGCTCCGGCCACTCGCGCCCGCAGTCCCGGCCGCCGTACACGGCCGCGAGCGTGCTGGTGCCCGCCCCGCCGTGCACGCCGACCCAGGAGAAGTGCCGGGTGGGAAAGGGCCCGTGAGCGGTCGTCCCCCACATCCCGTCCGGCTCCGGATGCCGCTCCTGTTCCGGTTCGGTGACCGGCCCACGGATCCAGATCTCCGGCCCCTGCTGCCCGCCTGGCTGCATTTCCGCGCTGCTCCCGTTCTGTCGGCGTTTCAGTGCCTGGTGCGAGTCTGTGACATCGCGGTGACGTGGGAACCGTAGCGAGAGGAGACACTCGACAGTACGCACGTGTACGACCGGATCGTGACGCCGGGGGAGTGAGGGGACCGATGTCTCGACTCAGCCGCGAGAAGAAGCGGGAACAGCAGCGGGCCGCCTTCCCGGCGGAACCGGTGGACGTCCGCGTTTCGGGCACGGGCGGCGCGTCGGTCGCCGGCGTACCGGTCGTGGCAGGACCCGGCGAGGAGATCCAGCACGCCGTCCTGAACCACCTCCACCGCCTCGTCCTCGCGGCCGGCCGCCCCATACTCGCCTCGGTCCACGACGCCCGCATCGGTTACGTCGTCCCGCTCCACGTCGAGGCGGACGGTTCCAGCCGTTTCGCGGGGGAGCCGTTGCGGATGGCTCCGCCGGCCGAGCGGGTGGCTCTGGAGAAGCCCACCCACCTGCTGCGGCCGGCCGGTGAGCCGGTGCGGGACGCCGTTCCGACGTTTCCGTTGCGGGCCGTGCCGGAGGCGGCGGCCGGGGAGCCCGTGGCGCCCGGAGAGCCCGTGGCACCCGGGACAGTCCAGATGCCCACCGGGGTGTTCGGGCCGCCGCCCGTCATGAGCACCGAGCCGGGACCGGTCGCCCTACCGGAGCCGGTTGCCGTACCGGAGCCGGTTGCCGTACCGGAGCCTGTCGCCGTACCCGAGTCGATCGCCGTACCCGAGCCGGGCGCCGAACCGAAGGCGGTCGTCGAATCCCCGGCCGTCCGGCAGCCCGCCCCCGAGTACGTCACCGAACCCGGCCCCGACCCCGACCCCAAGCCCACCCCCGCCCGGGGTTTCGACGCCGTGGCCGAAGAGGTGCTCGGTGACGGGCCGGTGACCACCACCGAGGAGGGCGCCGCGCTCCTCACCGAGCCGATGACGCGGATCAACGAGGCCGTCAAGGAGGGCCGGATCGAGGCGGCGGCCGCACTGGCGCAGCGCACGGTCGCGGAGGCCTCGGCCCTGCTGGGCCCGGACCATCCCGAGGTGCTCCACCTGCGTGAACTGACCGCCTACATCGCCTACCTGGCCGGCGACCCGCTCCGCTCGTTCCGGCTCTCGATCGACCTCGCCCGGCTGCGCCGCCACGCCCGGGACGCGGAGGGGGCGTACGGCAACGTGCAGAGCGCGGCCGCGGCCTGGCGCGCCGTCCGCGACCCCGAGCAGGGTCTGAGCCTGGGCCGCGAGCTGATCGCGCTGTGGACGGAGCTCACCACCGAGGAGGGGCCGGCTGCCGACGACATGGAGCAGCTCCGGTCCGCGCACAACCGCATGGGCCGCCTGACGGAACGCGCCCGCAGGGCCGCGAACCCCCGTAACTCCTAGGCGAAACTCCCAGGCGAAACTCCTAGGCGACGCAGAACTCGTTGCCCTCCGGGTCCGCCATCACCACCCACTCCCCGGAGGGCTCCCGCACCTCCCGCAGCACGCGTGCCCCCAGCCTCTCCAGCCGCTCGACCTCGTCCGCCCGCCTGCCCTCACCCGGGTGCAGGTCGAGATGGAGCCGGTTCTTGACGGTCTTGGCCTCCGGCACGCGCTGGAACAGCAGCCGCCGCCCCAGCCCGGTGCCGCGCTCCTTGTCGTACGGGTCATCCGGGTGCCGTACGGCGATCAGGTCCCGGAAGGCGGGGCGGCCGTGGAACTCGACGGTCGCGGCACCCGGGAGCGCGCCGAGCTCCAGCAGCCGCTCGACGAGCGCACTGTTGTCCTCGACCTCGTAGTGCAGCGCGGCGGCCCAGAAGTCGGCCTGCGCGTGCGGGTCGGCGGCATCGATGACGAGCTTCCAGTGCAGCGGGGCGGGCGTGGCGTCCGGCGTCGGTGTCATGCCGCTCACTTATAGCCGACGCGGGCGTTCTCCTCACGGGAAGCGGGGATCTGGCTGCCACGGAGTTCGGTGAGGGCGCGCGAGGTGCGGCGGGCGGTGCGCAGTGCGTCCCAGGTGAGCATCGACAGGGCCAGCCAGACCAGCCCGAAGCCGGCCCAGCGCTCGGCCGGCATGGCCTCGTGGAAGTAGAGGATGCCGAGCAGGAACTGGAAGACGGGGGCCAGGTACTGGAGCAGTCCGAGCGTGGACAGCGGGACGCGTATCGCGGCCGCGCCGAAGCAGACGAGCGGGACGGCGGTGACGATCCCCGTCGAGGCGAGCAGGGCCGCGTGCCCGGTGCCGCCGGTGGTGAACGTGGAGTCGCCGTGCGCGGTGAGCCACAGCAGATAGCCGAGTGCGGGCAGGAACTGGATCGCGGTCTCGGCGGCCAGTGACTCGATGCCGCCGAGGTTGACCTTCTTCTTCACCAGCCCGTAGGTGGCGAAGGAGAAGGCGAGACAGAGGGAGATCCACGGAGGCTGCCCGTACCCGATGGTCAGGACCAGTACGGCGGCGAACCCGATCCCCACCGCCGCCCACTGCACGGGCCGCAGCCGCTCCTTCAGGATCAGCACGCCCATGGCGATGGTGACCAGCGGGTTGATGAAGTACCCGAGCGAGGTCTCCACGACGTGCCCGGCGTTCACGGCCCAGATGTAGACGCCCCAGTTGACCGTGATCACGGCGGCCGCGAACGTGACGAGGGCCAGTCGGCGCGGCTGCCGCAGCAGCTCTCCGGCCCAGGCCCAGCGCCGTACGACGACGAGCGCGACGGCCACGAAGGCGAGGGACCACACCATCCGGTGAGCGAGGATCTCCACCGAGCCCGCGGGCTTCAGCAGGGGCCAGAAGAGCGGTACGAGCCCCCACATCCCGTAGGCCGCGAAGCCGTTCAGCAGACCTGTCCGCCGCTCACTCTTCGACACGTCGGCCATGGGCCCCTCCTGCTCATTCCTCGGTCCTGCCCGCCTGGACGAAGGTAGCGCCGAGCACCCCCGTCTGTCATGCCCGTATCGCTATACGGTCATGACAGACGGGGGTGGAGTGCGCTCAGGGAGCCGGCGAGAGCGTTCAGCCCTTGAGTGCGGCGGTGACGGCCTCGGCGAGCGGGGTGGTCGGGCGGCCGATCAGTCGGGACAGGTCGCCGGTGGAGACGACCAGCTCGCCCTTCGTGATGGACGCGTCCACGCCGACCAGGATCACGGCGAACGGCTCCGGCAGCCCGGCACCGGTGAGGATGCCCTGGAGGACCTCGCCGGGGACGGAGTTGTAGGCGATCTCCTTGCCCGTCTGCTTGCTCAGCTCGGCCGCGTACTCGGCGAAGCCCCACGCCACGTCGCCGCCCAGCTCGTACGCCTTGTTCTCGTGGCCCTCGCCGGTGAGCACGGCGACGGCGGCGGCCGCGTAGTCGGCACGCGAGGCGGAGGAGACGCGGCCGTCACCGGCGGACGTGACGACGGCGCTGTGCTCCAGCACCGGGGCGAGGTTCTCGGTGTAGTTCTCGTGGTACCAGCCGTTGCGCAGCAGCGCGTAGGGCAGGCCGGAGGCGAGCAGGACCTCCTCGGTGGCGCGGTGGTCGTCGGCGAGCGCGGCCGTCAGGCTGCCGGGAGCGCTGGTGTACGCGAGCAGCGCCGCGCCGGCCGCCTTGGCGGCGTCGATGACGACCTTGTGCTGCTGGACACGGCCCTTGTCGAACTCGTTGCCGGAGATCAGCAGCACCTTGTCGCCGGCCGCGAACAGCCCGTCGAAGGTCTCGGGCTGGTTGTAGTTCGCGACGGCGATCTTCACGCCGCGGGCGGCGAAGTCGGCGGCCTTGGCCTCATCGCGTACGACGGCGGTGATCTGCTCGGCCGGGACCTTCTCCAGCAACTGCTCCACGACGTGGCGGCCGAGGTGTCCGGTGGCTCCGGTGACGACGATGCTCATGATCTGGGATCTCCTTGTGGGGTGCGTCTGTCACTAACCCTAGGAGGTGCACTAACTCTTCGAAAGTACCCACTTTGAAGTAAGGTACTGGGATGGGAGTAAGTGTCGAGGAGCAGTCCAAGCAGTCCAAGCAGTCCAAGTACGAGATCGGCGAGGCGATGTGCCCCTACCGCCTCGTCCTCGAACACGTCACCAGTCGCTGGGGCGTTCTGATCCTGATCGAGCTCCTCGACCGGCCGTACCGGTTCAGCGAACTGCGCCGGGCGATCGGCCGGGTCAGCGAGAAGATGCTCACCCAGACCCTCCAGACCCTGGAACGCGACGGCCTCGTCCATCGTGACGCCAAGCCGGTCATCCCGCCCCGCGTCGACTACTCCCTCACCGACCTGGGCCGCGAGGCGGCGGAACAGGTGCGGGCGCTGGCGCTGTGGACCCACGAGCGGATGGACGACGTGGAGAAGGCCCGCAAGGCATACGACGAGGCCCGGGAACTCCAGTCCCGGGCCTCGTGAACGGACGGATGCCGGACGTCGGCGGTCTGGACGTCGGCGGTCTCAGCCGACGACCGTCCAGGTGTCCCCGCCGGCCAGCAGCGCCGCCAGGTCCCCCTTGCCGTTCTGCTCGACCGCCGCGTCCAGTTGGTCGGCCATCTGGGTGTCGTAGACCGGCCGCTCCACCGACCGGAAGACCCCGATCGGCGTGTGCCGGAGGGTGTCGGGGTCGGCGAGGCGGGAGAGGGCGAAGGCGGTGGTGGGGGATGCCGTGTGGGCGTCGTGGACGAGGATGTGGGCCTCGTTGTCCGG